>DATJNQ010000001.1:0-24523 GCA_035507895.1 Solirubrobacteraceae bacterium
GGCAGCTCGTACACCTTCGAGCGGTACACCTTGCCGCGGTTGGAGAAGAACAGCAGGTAGTCGTGCGAGGAGCACACGAACAGGTGCTCGATGTAGTCGCCGTCCTTCATGTCCATGCCGGTGACGCCGCGCCCGCCGCGCTGCTGCTGGCGGTAGGTGGCGAGCGGCAGCGACTTGACGTAGCCCGAGTGCGTGATCGTGATCACCATCTGCTGGTCGGCGATCAGGTCCTCGATGTCGAGTTCGTCCTCGGAGTGGCTGATCTCCGTGCGCCGCTCGTCGCCGAAGCGCTCGGAGATCTCGGTGAGCTCCTCCTTGATGACCGCCAGCACACGGCCCTCGTCGCCGAGGATCGCGCGCAGCTCGGCGATGCGCTCGGTCACGTCGGCGTGCTCCTGTTTGATCGCGTCGGCCTCGAGCGCGGTCAGCTGGGAGAGGCGCAGGTCGAGGATCGCGCTGGCCTGGATGGCGGTGAGCTCGAAGCGCTCGATCAGCTGCTCGCGCGCTGCTTCGCGGTCGCGCGAGGCGCGGATCAGCTCGATGATCGCGTCGAGGTGCTCGAGCGCGGTGAGCAGGCCCTCGAGGATGTGCGCGCGGGCTTCCTTCTCGGACAGCTCGTGCTTGGTGCGTCTGACGATCACCTCGCGCTGGTGCGCGACGTAGTTGTGGACCACCGCGCGCAGGTCGAGCGTGCGCGGCACGTTGTCGACGAGCGCCACCATGTTCACGCCGAAGGTGCTCTGCATCGCCGTGTGCTTGTAGAGCTTGTTGAGCACCACCTTCGGGATCGCGTCGCGCTTGAGCTCGATCACCAGCCGCATGCCGCGCTTGTCGGAGTGGTCCTCGATGTTGGCGATCTCGGTGATGCGGCCGTCTTTGACGAGGTCGGCGATCTTCTGGATCAGCCCGCCGTCGCCGCCCTTCTTGACCATGAACGGCAGCTCGGTTACGACGATCGCCTCTTTGCCCTGCTTGAGCGGCTCCACGTGGGCGCGCGCCTGCACGCGCACGCGGCCGCGGCCGGTCTCGTAGGCCTCCTTGATGCCGCTGCGGCCGAGGATGACTCCCCCCGTGGGGAAGTCCGGGCCCTTGATGTGGCGCATCAGCCCGTCCACCCCGATCGACGGGTCGTCGATGTAGGCGATGGTGGCGCCGATCACCTCGCGCAGGTTGTGGGGTGGGATGTTGGTGGCCATGCCCACCGCGATCCCGGAGGAGCCGTTGACGAGCAGGTTGGGGAAGCGCGAGGGCAGCACCAGCGGTTCGCGGCGGCGGCCGTCGTAGTTGGGCGCGAAGTCGACCGTGTCCATGTCGAGGTCGCGCAGCATCTCGGTGGCGATGCGCGCGAGCCGCGCCTCGGTGTAGCGCATCGCGGCGGGCGGGTCGTCGTCGATCGAGCCGAAGTTACCCTGGCCGTCGACAAGTTCGTTGCGCATCGAGAAGTCCTGGGCCATGCGCACGAGCGTGTCGTAGATCGCCGAGTCGCCGTGCGGGTGGTAGTAGCCCATCACCTCGCCGACGATCGTCGCGCTCTTCGCGTACGAGCGCGTCGGCCCGAGCCCGAGCTCGCTCATCGCGTACAGCACGCGGCGGTGGACTGGCTTGAGCCCGTCGCGGACGTCGGGCAGCGCACGACCGACGATGACGGACATCGCGTAGTCCAGATACGCGGTCTGCATCTCGGCCTCGAGGGCGCGGGGCTCGATGTTGCCGTCGAGGGTGGTGTCAGCCGAGGACATCGTTCACCTGCTCACACGTCGAGGTTCGCCACGGCACGCGCGTTCTCTTCGATGAAGTTGCGCCGCGGCTCGACCTGGTCCCCCATCAGCATCGAGAAGATCCGGTCGGCGGCGGACGCGTCCTCGAGCGTGACCTGCGCGAGGGTCCGCGTCGCGGGGGCCATCGTCGTTTCGCCGAGCTGGTCGGCGTTCATCTCGCCGAGGCCCTTGAAGCGCTGGAGCTTGACGCCGTGCTGTGCCACCGCGAGCACGGCGCCGGGAAGTTCGGCGAACGTTTCGGCGTCGTCGCTGTTGTCGCCGAGCGTAACCGTGAAGGGCGGCTCGCCGGCGAGCTCCGCGAGCGCGGCGTGCACGCGCAGCAGCTCGCCGTACTCGTGGCTCTTGAAGAGGTCCCCCGAGAGGCGGTGCACGCGCGCGAAGCCGGTCGCCGCTTCCACGGTGCGCACGGCGATCTCGCCGTCGACCGACTCGAGCAGCTCGGTGTCGTGCGTCGCGCCCTTCTTCGCCTTGGCGCCGAGCATCTTGCGCGCCGCGGCGGCGGTGTTGACGCCGGCGCTCAGCAGCGAGGTCTGTTCGAGGAACTGGACGAGGTCGGCGCCGTGGGCGGCCCGCAGTGCCGAGGACCAGCCTTCGTACTGCTTGAGCATGCGGTTGTAGCGCTGCCAGCGTTGCTCGGTGAGCTTGAAGCGCTTGTCGGCGCGGTCGGCGACGTCGATCTTCTCCCACTTGTCGGAGAGCAGGATCTCCTCGAGTTCTGAGTCCTTCTCGACGTAGCGCTCGCGCGAGCCCTGTTTGAGCTTGTAAAGCGGCGGCTTGGCGATGTAGACGAAGCCGCCCTTGATGAGCTCTTCCATCTCGCGGAAAAGCAGCGTCAGGACGAGCGTGCGGATGTGGGCGCCGTCCACGTCGGCGTCGGTCATCAGCACGATCTTGTGGTAGCGCAGGTTCTCGAGGTTGAACTCGTCGCGCACGCCGGTCCCGATCGCGGTTATCAGCGCCTGGATCTCGACGTTCTGCAGGACCTTGTCGATGCGGGACTTCTCGACGTTGAGGATCTTCCCGCGCAGCGGCAGCACGGCCTGGGTGTTGCGGTCGCGGCCCTGCTTGGCCGAGCCGCCGGCGGAGTCGCCCTCGACGACGAAGAGCTCGGCCAGCGCCGGGTCGCGCACCGAGCAGTCGGCGAGCTTGCCCGGCAGCGTGGAGTTCTCGAGCGCCGACTTGCGGCGTGTGAGGTCGCGCGCCTTGCGCGCCGCCTCGCGTGCACGCTGCGCGTCGACGGCCTTGGAGATCACGGCGCGCGCCTCGCTCGGGTTCTCCTCGAGGAAGTCACCGAGGCCGGAGTTGACGATCGACTCGACGAAGCCCGCCATACCGGGGTTGCCGAGTTTGGTCTTCGTCTGGCCCTCGAACTGCGGCTCGCGGAGCTTGACTGAAACGACGGCGGTCAGCCCCTCGCGGACGTCCTCGCCGGAGAGGTTGCCGTCTTTGTCCTTCAGCAGTCCGTGGTCGCGCGCGTACCGGTTCAGCGTGCGTGTGAGCGCCGAGCGGAAGCCGGACAGGTGGGTGCCCCCCTCGCTGGTGTTGATGTTGTTGGCGAAGGTGTGGACCGATTCCTGGTACGAGCTGTTCCACTGCATCGCGATCTCGGCGGAACCCTCGTCCGACTCGCCGGCGAAGTAGACGACCTTGCGGTGGACGGTGTCCTTGTTTTCGTTGAGGTAGCGGACGAAGTCCTCGATACCGCCGTCGTAATGGAACGTGCGGCGCTGGCCCGCGCCGCGCTCGTCCACGAGAGTGATCGACAGTCCGCGCGTCAGGAACGCGGTCTCGCGCAGGCGCTCCTCGAGCGTGTGGAATTCGAATTCGAGCGTCTCGAAGATCTCGGCGTCGGGCAGGAACGTGACCGTGGTGCCGGTGCGATCCCTGGCGCCGGGCTTGGCATCCTTCGCGAGCTTGGCGAGCGGCGCGCCACGTTCGTACTGCTGAGTCCAGATGTGGCCGTCGACGTGGATCTCGATCGAGAGTTGCTCGGAGAGCGCGTTGACGACCGAAAGCCCGACGCCGTGCAGGCCGCCGGAGACCTTGTAGCCCTCGCCGCCGAACTTGCCGCCGGAGTGAAGGACGGTGAGCACGACTTCGACGGCCGGCTTGCCCTCCTTCTTCATCACGCCGACCGGGATCCCGCGCCCGTTGTCGGTGACGGTGATGGAGTTGTCGGGGTGGATCGTGACGCTGACCTCGTTGCAGAAGCCCGCGAGCGCCTCGTCGACCGAGTTGTCGACGACCTCGTAGACGAGGTGGTGCAGGCCGAGCACACCAGTCGAGCCGATGTACATTCCGGGGCGCTTGCGAACTGCTTCCAGTCCCTCGAGGACCGTGATGTCGCTCGCGTCGTAGCTCGTCGAGCCGCCGCGAGCGCGCGTCTTGGATTTGCCTTTGTCGCCGCTGTTTTTGGCCGGTGCCAATTACCCTCCGATGGCGTGCAAGAGCCCCGGATTCCGGGGCTCAAACGTCCACGGCCGAGGCGGGTTTTCTGTACCTACTAGGGTACCACGCGCGGGCGTCGAAACCGGGGTCCGCGCGGCGCTGAAAGGCTGCAAAATCACGACTTTTCGGGGCCCCACGCGTTTGCGCGCGGAGCGCACGGGCACACGGGCGCGCGTTCAGCGGGCACGGCACCTCAGCGACTGGATCTCGCTGTCCGCCAAGCCGCTGTTCAGGCGTGCGATCAGCTCATCCGACATCAGTTCCAGCTCCTGCGCCCAGACCGACGATTCGCACTGCACGGTCAGGACTCCGCCGGCCTCCGCTGTCGGCTGGGCGGCGGCTGCGATCGCGGCGCCGACGGCTTGCGGCCAGAGTTGCTGTACGGCGGCGAGCGTGCTCGCGGGAGCAAGGCGCGCCGTCAGCGCTCCCAGGGCGTCCGCCATCGGCCTCGGGGCGGTGCGTCTCACGCCGCCACGGCCTCCTGCACCAGGGTGCCGTCGCGCGCGAGAAGTCGCGTTGTTCCGTGCCCCGCTGCAGCGGGAACATGGTCGAGATCGGTCGTCGATATCACGCTCTGCCCGGCCCCGGCGAGGCCCTGCACCAGGCGCTCGCGCCGCTCGGCATCGAGCTCGCTCATGACGTCGTCGAGCAGCATCACCGGGGGCGTCCCGCGACGTTCGGCGAGCAGCGTGCGCTCGGCGAGCAGAAGAGCGAGCAGCGCGAGCCGCTGCTGGCCTTGCGAGCCGAAGGTCCGCAGCTCGCGACCGTCGCGCTTCAGCGCGAGGTCGTCGCGGTGGGGTCCGTGGCTGCTGAAGCCGCGGCGCATGTCCTCCGACTCGTGGGCGTGCAGCTCACTGAGGAACTCGGCGCTCGTCGCGGCGCGTGAGCGCGGGCGGTAGTCGAGGCTCGCGGATCCACCGAGGCCGAGCTCGTCGGCGTGCGCCGCGAAACGGCCGGCAAGCTCGTCTGCCGCCTCGCGCCGCGCAGCCATCAACGCGACCGCCGCGCGCGCGAGCTCCTGGTCCCACGTCTCCAGTGAGGAGCGTGAGGAGCGCCCGGCGCGGATCGCGGCGAGCAGCGCGTTGCGCTGGGCGAGGATGCGCCCGTAGTCGCGGACCGTGACCGACCGAGCGGGCCAGCAGGCCGAGACGAAGTGGTCGAGGTGCGCGCGGCGCACCGAAGGCGCGCCCTTGACGACGGCCAGGCGGTCCGGGAAGAACGCCGAGATGAGCGGTCTGAGGGGGCTGTCGAGGAGGCGCTCGAGCGGCGCGCCGTCGGCGGTCATCCGCTTGACGGAGCGGCCGGCGTCGGGACCCGGGCCGTACGCGACGGTCAGTTCGTGACGTTCGTCGCCGTCGACGACGTCGACCTCGACCCGCGTCGCGTCGGCACCGAAGGCGACGAGCTCGCGGTCGTTGCGCGTCCGCGGCGAGGCACCGGTGCAGCCGAAGTAGAGCGCCTCCAGGAGGTTCGACTTGCCCGCTCCGTTCGGGCCGTGCACGACGGTGAGACCCTCGCCCAGCCTCGCCTCAGCGCGGTGGTAGCTGCGGAAGTCGCGCAGCCGCAGCGAGTCGACGCGCACGCGGCGCTAGAGGTTGAGCCGCACGGGCATGATGAGGTAAACGAACTGTCCCGGCTCGGTCGATTCGATCAGTCCCGGGCGCAGGGGCGTGATGAGCTTCAGGACGAACTCGTCGCCGTCGACGCTCTCGAGGCCGTCGCGCAGGTAGTCCGGGTTGAAGCCGATGTCGAACGGCTCGCCCTGGAACGTGACGGGGAGCGTCTCGCTCGCCTCGCCGATGTCGGGCGTCTCGGCCGAGATCCGCAGTGCACCCTCGCTGAACGACAGCTGCAGGGGCGTGTTCTTCTGCGCGAGCAGGCTCACGCGCCGCACCACGTCGAGCAGCTCCCCTCGCGCGATACGCAGCGAGTGCTCGGCCTCGTCAGGGATCAGCTGGCGGTAGTTCGGGAACTGCCCGTCGATGAGGCGCGAGGAGAGGACGACTCCGCCGAGCTCGAAGACCACCTGGCTCTGGCCGACGCCGACGGACAGCGCATCGTCCGGGGCGACCTGGGCGAGCCTCACAAGCTCGGCCATCGCCCGGGCCGGCACGTTCACCTCGAATCCGGTCGATAGCTCCTCCTCGAGCGCGGTGGTCTTCACGCTCAGGCGATACGAGTCGGTGGAGACCATCCGCAGCTCCCTCCCTGACGCCGAGATCAGGATCCCGTTGAGGACCGGGCGCGTCTCGTCCCGCGACGCCGATCGTTCGACGCGCTCCACTGTCGCGGCGAAGCTCGCCGCAGGCAGCGTGATGCGCCCGCTCTCCTGCGGTTCGGGAAGGTTCGGGAAGTCCTCGGTGCGCAGCGTCCGCAGATGAAAAGTCGAGGAGCCCGAGATGATCTCGACGTCGGCGGTCGCGCTGCGCAGCTCAAGCGACACGCTGCCGCCAGGGAGCGCTCGCGCGACCTCCGTGAAGAGCCGTGCCGGGAGCACCGCGTCACCGGGAGTGTCGACTGTCGCCTCGAGCGGGACGCGAATGCCGAGCTCCATGTCGGTGGCTTGCAGCTCGACCGCGCCGTCGGCGAGCGCCTGGACCTTGATGCCCGAGAGCGCTTGGAGCACGCTCCGCGTCGAGGCGACGCGGGACGCTGTTTGCAGCGCGCCGAGGAGTTGCTCGGCCGTCGTTGTGATCTTCACGGCAACAATCTCTTTCTTTCGAGTAACTGCAGGTGCTGTGGATATGTGGAGAACGTGTCTTTCGGCCGGTTGCGCGCGCCAGCTGCGTGTGCGCGGAGCGCACCGGCAAGGTCGGGCTGACGGGAGAGCATTCTCGCAACGACCCCGGTCATTGCTCGCCGTCGCCGCCGACGAGAGTTGCGCGCAGCTTCTCCACAGCCAGACGTGAGGGCTCGTCGTCACGGACCAGCTGTGCGGTGCGCTTGCATGCGTTGAGGACGGTTGTATGGTCGCGGCCCGCGAAAGCCCGGCCGATCGTCGGCAGCGACTCGCCGGTCAGCTCGCGTGAGAGGTACATCGCGACCTGGCGTGGCCAGAGGACCCGGCGCGACCTTGTCTGCGAGAGCAGCTCCTCAGTCGTGAGGCCGAACTGCGCGCACGTTGCGGACTGGATCCCGGGAAGCGTCACGGCTTCGCGCGCGCGTGAAGTGTGGTGCAGGGCGTCGAGGACCTCCTCGGCGAGCTCGAGCGTGACGGACCTGCCCGTGAGCGATGCGTACGCGACGACACGAATGAGGGCCCCCTCGAGGTCGCGGACGTTGTCGGTGACGCGACGCGCGATCGCCGGGAGCACGAGCTCGTCGTCGATCACGACACCGTCGCTCGCCGCTCGCTTGCCGAGGATCGTCAGGCGCGTCGCGAAGTCTGGGGGCGCGATGTCGGCGACGAGGCCGCCCTGGAAACGCTGGCGCAGTCGCGTCTCGAGGGCGTCGAGATCGGCCGGTGCGCGGTCGGAGGTGAGCACGATCTGGCGCCCGACCTCGTGCAGGGCGTTGAACGTGTGGAAGAACTCCTCCTCGGTCTTGGCCTTTCGCTCGAGGAACTGGACGTCGTCGAGGAGCAGCATGTCGATGTCGCGGAAGCGCGACTTGAAGCGGTCGGTGCTGCCGCTGGAGAGCGCGGCGAGGAAGTCGTTGGTAAACGTCTCGCCGGTAGTCATGCGCACGCCGAGGTCGGGGTTGTGGCGCTTGGCGAACGTCGCGATCGCGTTGAGCAGGTGCGTCTTGCCGACCCCCGGTGGGCCGCAGATGAAAAGCGGGTTGTACGCGTCGCTCGGGAGCTCGGCGACGGTCAGGGCCGCGGCATGTGCCAGGCGGTTGCCGTCGCCGATCACGAACTGCTCGAAGGTGAGCTTCGCGTTCGCGGCCACCTCGTACTCGGCTCCGATCTCGACAGCGTCCGCGCTTTCGGGGTCGACGAGCTGCACCTCCGCCTCGGGACCGAGCACGGCCCTCGCGCAGTCGCGGATCAGCGCGCCGAAACGCTCCTGGAGCCACTGTCGCGACGCCGGGGGCGCCGTGATCTGCAGCCGCGTCCCATCGAGCCGCAGCGGCTTGATCTGGCCGAGCCAGAGCGCGAAGGTCTCGGCGTCAACTGCCCCTTCGAGCTGCGATTGGACGCGTTTCCAGGTGGCTTCGTTGTAGTCGTTCACGCCAGCACAAGCCCGCCGCCCCCATCGGGGGAAGGCGCGGTTTACCTATCGAGAGGGGGGTCCGGCACCGCCGGCGACCCGATGCGGCGACTATAACCAACGCCGATCTGACCGCTCGCGCGTGGTACCGCATTTGGCGGAAAATTGAAGGCGACGAGCGTCGCCTATAATCGCCGGACCGACTCTGCTCGGAGCGACGAGATGAAGCGCACCTACCAGCCCAAGAAGCGCAAGCGCGCGCGCACCCACGGATTCCGTGCGCGCATGGCGACGCGCGCCGGTCGGTTGACGCTCAAGCGGCGTCGCCACAAGGGCCGCAAGCGCCTTTCGGCCTGAGGGTCGGTTGGCCGGCGAGGGCGCGCAGCAAGGTCGGCGTGCGAGCCGCGGGCGTCTGACGCGCAGCGCCGAGTTCGATCGCGTGTACCGCCAGGGGCGCTCGACGGGAAACCGCCACCTCGTGCTCTACACGTTCCCCACCGAGGCCCCCGGGGCAAGGCTCGGGCTGTCCGTCCCGCGGAAGGTCGGCGGGGCAACCGAGCGCAACCTGGTCAAGCGGCTGCTGCGCGAAGCGTTCGCCGCGCAGGAGGAGCGACTCGCGGACGGCTACGACGTCGTCATCGTCGCCCGCCCCGCCGCGCTGGAGCTCGCTGAGCGCGACGGGCTGCGGGGGATCGCCGGTTCGCTCGCGGAACTCCTCGCGGCGGCGCGGGTCGGGACTTCGCAGGGCGCGGCGGCGGAGAGCTGAGATTGCCCGACCGTGTCGGCTGGACCCCAGCGCGCGCCCTCCGCGCGGTCGTGCTCGCGCCGATCGTCTTCTACCAGCACTTCATCTCGCCGGCCTATCCGCGGCGCTGCCGCTACGAGCCGACATGCTCGCGTTATGCGGTCGAAGCGATCGGGCGCTACGGGGCGCTGCGCGGCGGCGTGCTCGCCGCGTGGCGGCTGCTTAGATGCAATCCGTTCAGCCCGGGCGGATACGATCCCGTCGACGCGCAGCGGCTGTTCGCCCCCCGTGGCCCCGTCGGTCATTGAGCGGAGCGGCCAGACGCGCGCGCCCCAGCCTGCCGCTTAGCGACGGGGCCCCCTCCCAAGTCAGATGCCAATACTCGCGAACGTAATTCAGGACGCCTTCTCGCCGCTGATCACGGTGTTCGAACACCTGCTGGTGTTCATCCACGGCATCGTCGGGAACTGGGGCTGGGCGATCGTCGGGATGACGATGGTCGTGCGTGCCGTGCTGGTCCCGCTGACCTACCGGCAGCTGAAGTCAATGCAGGAGATGCAGCGGCTCTCCCCCGAGCTGCAGGCGCTGAAAGAGAAGTACAAGGACGACAAACAGCGCCAGCAAGAGGAGATGATGAAGCTCTACCGCGAGCGCGGCGTGAACCCGTTCGGCGCGTGCCTGCCGCTGCTTCTCCAGCTCCCGGTGTTCATCTCCCTCTTCTACATGCTGCGGACCGATCTGAAGAACCAGATCTGCGGCCCGCAGATGATCTCCTCCTACGAAAAGGCGCTCGGGCAGCCCGTCAAACAGTTCAGCGACATCCCCGAACACGCGACGAAGATCACGAGCGCGACGGCCCAGAACGTCTCCGGCATCACGCAGTCGGCGTCGCACATGGTCAAGGGCCTGTCGGAAGTCGGCTGCAACGTCGTCGCGCCGGGGTCGGCCCACTTCCTCTTCCTGCCTGACATCACAGAAAAGGCGACGGGAGCGGCGTTGATCGCTTTGATCATCGTCTACGTCGCCTCCCAGGTCGGCTCGACGCTGATCGCCACGGCGAGCGCCGATCCGAACCAGCGCCGCCTAATGCTGTTTTTGCCGCTCATCTTTGTGATCATTCTGTATCGGTACCCGTCGGGCCTTCTCGTCTACTGGATAACGACGAACATCTGGACGGTCTGCCAGCAGCTCGTGATCCGCAGGCGAATGCCTCCACCGGTGCGACCGCAGGTCGACCCGAGTCAGCCGAAAAAGTCCTTCCGCGAATCGCTTGAAAGCGCCGTCGGCAACACCGGTGCGCAAAAACCGGCGCCGGCCGCGGCGGAAGCGCCTACACCGCCGCCCCCGCCACGCAAAAAAAAGAAAAAATCCGGTAGACGAAGATGAGCGACAACGGCGAGGACTACGAGGAGCTGGCACCCGAGGAAGCTCTGCGCGAGCTGCTCGAGGAGGTCTTGGACGCGCTCGATCTCGACGGGACGATCGAGATCGCGGCGAGCGACGGCGTGCTCGCGGCGCGCGTCGAGGGCGAGGACCTCGGCCTGCTGATCGGCCGGCGCGGGCAGACGATCGACGCACTCCAGCACCTTGCGCAGCGCATCGTCTATCCCGACGTCGCGGCTTCGATGCGGGTCTCGATCGACGCCAACGGATATCGCGAGCGCCGCGCGGAAGACCTCCGCGAAGAGGCCGACGATGCCGCCGAGGAGGCGATCGAAACGGGCCGGCCCGTGGAGTTGGAAGCGATGCCCGCCGCCGAGCGGCGCGTCGTGCACGAGCACCTGCGCGAGCGCTCGGACGTCGAGACGCACAGCGAGGGCGAGGAGCCAAACCGGCGCCTGGTCATCTCGCCTGCACGAGACGTGCGCTAGAGCGTTTCACGTTTTTCCTTACGGTGAAACAATCGCCGCCGTGGCGCAGCTCACCGACAACGAGCGGGGACTGATCGCCGGCATCCTGATCGGCGAGGGGCATTTCGGCGGCGACGGCCGCCAACCGCAGATCACGCTGCGCATGCACGTCCGCCACGAGTCGCTTTTCCGCTGGCTGCAGCAGCGCATCCCCGGCGGCCGGCTCTACGGACCCTACAGCCACTCCGGGCGCAACTACTACCAGTGGATGGCGCGCGGCACCGTGCTCGTCAGCGAGGTGCTTCCGCTCGTCGAGCCAGCGCTCGCAGCAGGCGTGGACGACCACGTCGCGGCGCGCGTCGCCGAGATGAAGGCCCGCTACGCCGACTTCTTTGCTTCGCACGGCACATGACGCGCCCCCGGCTGGCCGCGCTCGGTGCGGCGTGGGGACTTAACGACGGGCAGGTGGCCGCGCTCGGCCGGTTTGTCGAGCTGCTCGCGACCGATCCGCTTGCGCCGACGGCCGTGCGGGACGTCGAGCAGTCGCTCGACGTCCACCTCGCGGACTCGCTGAGCGGCCTCGACGTCGCCGCGCTGCGCAGCGCCGAAAGCGCCGTCGATGTCGGTTCGGGCGCGGGGCTGCCGGGACTCCCGCTCGCCGTCGCGCTGCCGTGGTGCGAGATGGTCCTGCTCGAGTCACAGCGCCGTCGCTGCGACTTCCTCGAGCGCGCAGTCGCCGCGAGCGGTGCGGAGCGGGCCCGCGTGGTGTGTGCGCGCGCCGAGGACTGGCACGCGGGCATCGGCCGAGCCGACGCCGCCACGGCGCGGGCGCTAGCGCCGCAGCCCGTCGTCCTCGAGTGGGCCGCTCCGCTACTTCGTGTTGGCGGCGTGCTCGTCGACTGGCGCGGCGCGCGGCGCGCGGACGAAGAGCGCCGAGCCGGAGCCGCGGCCGCCGAGCTCGGGTTCGGCGCGGCCGAAGTGCGACGCGTCGCTCCCTTTGCAGGCGCCCGCGACCACCACCTACATGTCTTCACGAAGCTCGCGCCGACGCCCGAGCGATTTCCGCGGCGCGCGGGCGTCGCGCGCAAGCGGCCGCTCGGCTGACCGCGGGCGTCCACGCTCACGTGTACCTTGGCCCTGATGGCAACGGTCTTCGCGATCGCCAACCAGAAGGGCGGCGTCGGCAAGACCGCGACGGCCGTGAACGTCGCGGCGTGCATCGCCGAGGCCGGTTACGACACGCTCCTGGTCGACGTCGACCCCCAAGCGAACGCGACAGTCGCGCTGGGGATTGCGCGCACCACCAAGCCTGGGCTCTACGAGGTACTTGCTGGCGCAAGCAATATCGCGGAGGCGATCGTCCAATCGCCGATCGAGCGGCTCTCGGTGCTGCCCCCGGGGCCGGATCTCGCGGCCGCGAACCTCGAGCTGCCCCGTATGGCCGGATTCGAGGGCACTTTGCGCGACGCGCTCTCAGGCGCGCGGGACGGCTACCGGTTCGTCCTGCTCGACTGCCCGCCGTCGCTGGGACCGCTCACGATCTGCGCCCTCGTGGCGGCCGAGCGCGTGATTGTCCCCGTGCAGAGCGAGTACCTCGCGCTCGAGGGCCTCGCCGGCCTGCTCGACACGCTCGCGCTCGTGCGTCGCGAGCTCAACCCCGCCCTGACGATCAGCGGCATGATCCTGACGATGCACGACAGCCGCACGCGCCTCAGCCAGGACGTCGAGCGCGAGGTGCGCGCGCACTTCCCCGAGCTCGTCTTCGACACGGTCATCCCACGCAATGTGCGCATCGGCGAGGCGCCGAGCCACGGCGTGCCCGTGACGCATCACGACCCGGCTTCGACGGGCGCGCGCGCGTACTTCGAGCTCGCGCGCGAGGTGGCCGCGCGTGGCTAGGACACAGCCCGGGATGGGACGCGGCCTGACCGCGATTCTCGCGCTCTCCCCGGAGTCAGATGCCGACGAGGTCGGGCTGCGCGAGCTGCCGCTCGAGATCATCGTGCCGAACCCCGAGCAGCCGCGCCGCGCGTTCGACCCCGACGCCCTCAGCGCGCTCGCCGACTCGCTCGCGCAGCGCGGCGTGCTGCAGCCGGTGCTCGTGCGCCCGCTCGCCGACGGTCGGTACGAGCTGATCGCCGGCGAGCGCCGCTGGCGCGCGGCCCGCGTCGCGGGCCTCGCCCGCATCCCCGCCGTCGTGCGCGACAACGACGACGCGTCGACGCTCGAGATCGCGCTCGTCGAGAACATGCTCCGCGAGGACCTCAACCCGATCGAGCAGGCTCGCGCGTGCGCGGCGCTCGTCGAGGATCTCGGGCTGACGCGCGAGGAGGTCGGCGCCCGGCTCGGCAAGAGCCGCGTGGCGGTGAGCAACCTGATCCGCCTTCTCGATCTCCCAGACGACGTGATCGACCTGATCGAGAGCGGTGAGCTCACGGAGGGCCACGGTCGCGCACTGCTCCTGGCCGCCGATCACGCTCGCCGCCGCGAACTCGCGCGCGCCGCAGCCGAACGCCACCTCTCCGTCCGCGCGCTGGAAGCACTCGCGCGCAACGCGGAGCAGCAAGCGACGGCAAGCCGGCGCCCCGCCGCCGACCACGAGCAGGCGGCGCTCGGCATCGCCGAACGTCTGACGGCCGCACTGGGGATGGAGGTCCGCGTACGGCCACGCGGGGCGAGCGGCTTCCGCGTTGACATTCCGCTCGCCTCACTCGAGCAGGCCGATGTGCTCATGGCCCGGCTCCGGCGCTAACTCGACTTTCCCGAGTGGAGAACTGAGCAACTAGATCGTGAACGTCCTCGCGATCGACCAGGGCACCTCGGCGACCAAGGCGCTCATCGTCGGCGGCGGCGGGCACATCCTCGCTTCGGCGAGCGTCCCGGTCAGCGTCTCGCTCGCGCCCGGCGGCTCTGCCGAGTGCGATGCGCGCGAGCTTCTCGACTCCATCGTCCGCAGCGGCCGCGCCGCGCTGGACCAGTGCGCGGAACCCGTCGACGCCGTGGGCATCGCGAACCAGGGCGAGACGGTAGTGAGCTTCGACCCGGCGAGCGGCGAGCCGACCGGCCCCGCGCTCTCATGGCAGGACCGGCGCGCCGCGTCGGTCACAGCGGCGCTTGCGCCCCACGCGGCGCGGCTGACGGAGCTCACGGGACTGCCCCTCGACCCGTACTTCTCGGCGCCGAAGATGGCGTTGCTCGCCGAGCGCCCGGGCCGCGTCGGACCGATCGACGCGTGGCTGAACGAACAGCTCACAGGCCAGTACGTGACCGACGTCGCCACGGCGTCGCGGACACTCCTGCTCGACCTGCACAGCCGCGACTGGTCGCCCGAGGCGTGCGACCTCTTCGGCGTCGACCCCGGTGCGCTGCCGCGCATCGCGACATGCGCCGAGCGCGTCGGAGAGACGGAGGCGTTCGGACCGCGGCTGCCCGTCACCGGGCTCGCGGTCGACCAGCAGGCCGCCCTGTTCGCCGAGGGCTGCCTGCACGAGGGCGAGAGCAAGTGCACGTACGGCACCGGAGCGTTCCTGCTCGCCAACGCCGGCTCCCAGCCTCCGCGCTCGAGCCACGGGCTCTCCGTATCGGTCGCCTGGTCGGCAGCCGGTGCGACGAGCTACTGCGTCGACGGGCAGGTCTATGCCGCCGGGGCCGCGCTGGACTGGCTCGCGCGCATCGGGCTCATCGACGGCGCCGCGGACATCGACGCACTCTGCGGGACAGAGGCGCCCAGCGCGCGCGAGCCCTGCTTCGTGCCCGCGCTCGCCGGTCTCGGTGCTCCGTGGTGGGCGCCCGCCGCTACGGCTAGTTGGACGGATCTCACCCTCGCGAGCGACCGCCCGAGCCTCGTGCGTGCGGTGGTGTGGGGGATCGCCGCGCACGTCGCGCTGCTCGCGCGGGCGCTCGCCGACGACGTTGGCGAGATCTCGGCGCTGCGCGTCGACGGGGGCCTTGTTCGCTCGCGGTCGCTGATGCAGGCGCAGGCCGACCTCGCGCAGATGCCGCTCGAGGTGTACCCGTCGCCCGACGCGACGGCGCTCGGCGTAGCCGCGTTTGCCCGCCTCGGCGCCGGCGGGGAGACCGACGCGCGCGCGGCCATCGGGACATGGAGCCCGGCTCTGCGCTACGAGCCGCGGCTCGACGGCGGCCGCGCCGAGGAAATCCTCGCCCGCGTAGGCACGCAGACCGAGGTCGCCGCCGGGTGAGCGGGACGTTCGACGTTGCGATCATCGGCGCGGGCGACGTCGGTGCTGCCATCGCGCGCGAGCTCGCCGCGTTTGACCTCTCGCTCGTGTTGATCGACAGCTGCGACGTGGGCGCGGGAACGAGCAAGGCGAACACGGCGATCCTGCACACCGGGTTCGACGCCACCCCGGGGACGCTCGAGTCCCGCCTCGTCGCGCGCGGTCATGAACTTCTCGGCGCCTACGCCCGGGAGGTCGGCATCCCGCTTGAGGCAACCGGTGCTGTCCTCGCGGCCTGGAACCAGGCGGAGCTCGACGCGCTCCCGGCGATCGCGGCGAAGGCGCGTGAAAACGGCTACGCGTCGATCGCGCCGCTCAGCTCCGGCGAGCTGTACGACCTCGAGCCTCGCCTCGGCGCCGGCGCGCTCGGCGGCCTCCTGATACCGGGCGAGTCGATCGTCTGCCCGTGGACGGCGCCGCTCGCGTGGGCGACCGAGGCGGCGTCGGGCGGCGCGGCGCTCATGCGATTCACGGCCGTGAGGAACCTCGGCCGTGAGGAGTCGGCCTGGCGGCTCGATACCACCGCCGCCGAGGTGCGCGCCCGCTGGATCGTCAACGCGGCCGGGCTGCACAGCGACGACCTGCACACGATGGCGGGATACGACGGGCTCGCGATAACGCCGCGCCGCGGCGAGCTGATCGTGTTCGACAAACTGGCGAGGCCTCTGCTGCGCCACATCGTGCTTCCCGTTCCGACCGCCGAGACCAAGGGCGTACTCGTCGCGCCGACGGTCTTCGGCAACGTCCTGCTCGGGCCGACCGCCGAGGACATCACCGACAAGTCCGACACCTCGTGTACGGCGGCCGGGCTGGCGTACCTGCGCGGCGAGGGCCGGCGCATCCTGCCGGAGCTGCTCGAGCACGAGGTGACGGCGACGTACGCGGGACTGCGTGCCGCGAGCGGGCTCGGCGACTACCTTCTCCTCGCTGACGGTGCGCGCCGATACGCGTGCGCGGCGGGCATCCGCTCGACGGGCCTGACGGCCGCGATGGCGATCGCGGAGTGGCTCCGCGACGAGCTCGCGCGAGCGGGCCTTCCGCTGCGCCCGCGCGGCGAGCCGCTCGTGCCGCCGCGCATGCCCTACATCGGCGAGGGCGCGCCGCGACCGTTCAGCGACCGCTCCGCAACCGAGCACGGCCGCGAGTACGGGCAGATTGTCTGCTTCTGCGAGCGGGTCACGCGCGGCGAGATCCGCGACGCGTGCGCGGGGCCGCTGCCCGCAGCCGACCTCGACGGTGTTCGCCGCCGCACGCGCGCGTTGACGGGGCGCTGCCAGGGTTTCTACTGCGCGGCCGATGTCGCGGCGGAGATCGCAGCTGCCCGCGGCACGGCGCCGGCGGAGCCGTGGTGGCAGCCGTGAGCGCGACGGCCGACGTGGTGATCGTCGGCGCCGGGCCGGCGGGGCTCGCGGCCGCTGATGGGCTTGCGCGCGCGGGCGCCGATGTGCGCGTGATCGAGCGCGAGCAGGCAGCCGGCGGCATCCCGCGCCACTGCGAGCACGGGGGGTTCGGCCTGCGGGACCTGCGCCGCTCGCTCACCGGTCCGGATTACGCTGCGCGCTGCGCCGAGCGCGCCGCGGCCGGGGGGGCCGAGATCATGCTCGGCACGCAGGTCACCGGCTGGTCAGCTGACGGTGCGCTGATCCTCGCCGGCGCCCGCGGCCCGCAGACGCTCGCGGCACGCGCCGTACTCCTGGCCACGGGCTGCCGCGAGCGTCCGCGCGCCGCGCGCGCGATCCCCGGTTCGCGTCCGCGGGGCGTTTTCACGACCGGGACGCTCCAGCGCCTCGTCGCTGCCGGCGAGCGCCCTGTCGGGCATCGCGCCGTGATCGTCGGCGCAGAGCACGTCTCCTACTCCGCGCTCCAGACGCTGAGACACGGCGGCGCGCGCGCCGCCGTGATGACCACCGAGCTCGACCGCGCGCAGACCTTCGCCGCGGTCGCCGCAGCCGCGCGCTTGCTGCTCCGCGTGCCGCTGCTCACGAGAACCGCGATCGCGGCCGTGCACGGACGCGGCCGCGTCGAGGCGGTCGACCTGCTCGACCTCGGCGGTGGAGGCACCCAACGCGTCGCGTGCGACACGGTGATCCTCACAGGCGACTGGATCCCCGAACGCGAGGTAGCCCAGCTCGCCGGCGTGACCCTCGACCGCGGCACCGGTGGGCCGCGCGTAGACGGCGAGGGACGCACCGACCGCGTCGGGCTGTTCGCGGCCGGCAACATCCTGCACGGCGCCGAACCGGCCGACGTCGCCGCGCTCGAGGGCCGGTCGGTGGCGCGGTCGATCGGCGAGTACCTCGGCGGCGCGGGCTGGCCGGCGCGGAGCGCGGCTATCGAGGTTGCGCCGCCGCTCGCGTGGATCGTCCCCAACGCGCTGCCCGTGTTACGCGACACGCGCTTCAAGCTGCGCTCGTCGGTCGCGGCGCGCCGGGCAGAGGTGCGGGTCGAGCAGGCGGGACGGGTCATTGCGACCGCGCGCGCCCGCGGTCTCGCGCCGGGCCGCGGCGGGCGCCTGGCCGCGGACTGGGCCGGCGATGCCGAGCCCGGCGAGCCACTCACGATCACTCTTGCCTCCGCGGCGACGCGCCGTGCTCGCGCGGCCCGGGCGTAGAGTCGCCGCGTGACGCGCGTGACCCTCAGTCCGCTGGCGGCTTCGGATCGCGAGGCCTTCGTGGCGGCGATGACCGCGAGCCACGAACTGCATCATCCGTGGCTCTTCCCGCCGACGAACGACGTGGCGTTCGCGGCGCTGCTCGCGCGTGACGTTGACGGCCGTCACGAGACGCACGTCGTCAAGCTCGCCGACGGTGCGATTGCCGGCTACTTCACCGTCGGCGAGATAGTGCGCGGCGCGCTGCAGAGTGCCTACCTCGCGTACGGCGGCGTCGCCGGGCTGGACGGGCGCGGCTACATGAGCGAGGGGCTCGGGCTGCTACTCGACCACATCTTCGGGGCGATGTCGCTGCATCGCGCCGAGGCAAACATCCAGCCTGCGAACCACCGTTCGATCGCGCTCGTCCGCCGCGCTGGCTTCAGCAAGGAGGGGTTCTCGCCGCGTTACCTGAACATCGCGGGCGAGTGGCGCGATCACGAGCGCTGGGCGCTCACCGTCGAGGACTGGCGCGCTCGTCGCACCCCGAAGCGCACCCCCAAGAAGTCCTAGCGAGCCCTGCGGCGCTCGGGTGCGGCCGCGTCTGCGGCCGCACCCGAGCGACAGAGTCGGCGGATCAGGGAAGTTCCGCTTCCAGTTCGGCGCCGAGCGGGCCGAGCCAGACTTCCATCCCAACCGCTTCCGACTTCGCGCAGCCCGTCTTGGCGCTGAGCGAGGAGTCGAGCTTCAGCGAAACACCGGCGACGATGTTGGCTGTGTCTTCGAGGAACGGGAAGGCTTCTTCCTCGTTCTTTTTTTCGGGTTCTTCGGTCGTGTAGGTTGGCGGCCAAGTGCCCTTGATCTTCGTCTTGGAGTCGTAGACGCACTTCACGCCTTTCGATTCCAGGCGCAGAACGAGCGCCGAGGACAGGTCGACGGTCCCCGTGTGCTTCGTGGTCATTTCCTGCTCGGTCATCGAACCGCCCGACAGCGAGACGTCTTCGACCGGTTTCAGGCGGTTACGCCGTTCGCCGTGTTCTTCGTATTCTTCGACTTCGCCGCATGGCGGGGGTGCGACGCTGCCTTTGGCGATGTCCTTCGTGGTGCTGTTCGTGTCCAGCACCATCGAGCCTTCTTCGGCTTCGGTCTGCGGCAGCACCTGGCAGAGCACGTGTTCGTAGGGCCCGGGTTCGAAGCCGATGAACCAGCCGGCCCGGACCGTCGCGCCGTCTTTGATCGTTTCGCCCAGCTTCTTGCCTTCGTCGAAGGCCTTCAGTACCAGCACCGTCTTAGCGGCCTTCGGCGGCGAAGTGCTCGGGCGCGACGCGCCCGGCGCGTGGCGCAGAGCGACGACCCGGTGTGCCGCCGCGCTGCCCGCCGCCGTCGCCGCCGCCACCAGCGCCGCGAAGGTGACGAGTCCGGCGAGCCTGAGTCTTGCGGTCATTTTCAAACCCCCAGTCAATCCGTTGATGCGGCCCCTCGCCGCGGTCGCGGGCAGCCTATTCCCCCGCGGAGTTCCGCGCACATCAGGCCCGCATCGTCGTCGTCCCGCCCGGTCCGCTGACGAGCCGCGCAGTTCGGCGGCCGCTTCGATGGGCGGGCGCGCGCGGCGCCGGTGGGGCCTCGAGCGTGTCGCGCGAGCCCGCTACCAGCTGCCGCCGGTGAGTCTCGCGACTAGTTCGATCATTGCGTCGAGTGCGGCCTCTAGTGGCTCGGTGTCGCGTTTGACCTGAGTGAGGAGGAGGCCGCCCTGTAGGGCGGCGAGCAGCGCAAGGGCGAGGGTGTCGGGGTCTGTGCCGGGCGCGAGCTCGCCTCGCGCGTGCATCTCTCGTAGACCGCTCTGGATCGTGGCTTCCCAGCGTTTGAAGCCTTCGGAGACGTGGGCTCTTGCGTCTGGATCGGTCTCTGCTAGCTGGCCGCCGAGAGAGCCGATTGGGCAGCCGCCGCTGCAGCCGTGCTCGCGCTGCGCCGCGATCACGAAGTCGCGCCAGGCGCGGAGGCCATCCAGCGTGCTGAAATCGAAGTTCTCCTGGCCGCCGACCATTACGTCGGCCTGGTGGTCAACGACCGCCCGGACCAGGGCCGGCTTGTCGTCGAAGTAGTGGTAGAGCTGCGAGCTCGAGACGCCCGCAGCCGCGCGTACGTCCTCGATCGTCGTGTGGGCGACGCCTTGCCGGAAGATCAAGTCGGCAGCCGCGTCGACGATGCGTTGGCGGGTCTCCTGCCCCTTGCGCGTCAACGGACGAGGCGAGGGGCTGGTCGTGCTCATAACGCAGATTCTACCAACAGAATGGATCGCACCATCCAATCCGTGCTAGAGTGGAACGCACGATCCAGTCTCGGGTCGCGACAACCACTCAAGGGGAGAGCGCGATACATGTCACTTAAAGGCAAAACCGCCCTTGTAACCGGCGGCACATCCGGGATCGGATCCGCCACCGCACTGGCGATGGCCGAGAAGGGCGCGTCGGTGATCATCACCGGTCGCGATGAGACCCGCGGCGCGAGCACCGTGGAGAAGGTCCGGGCGGGTGGTCACGATGCGCAGTTCATCGCCGCTGATCTCTCGCAGATGTCCGAGGTGGGGCGAGTTGCCGACGCAGCAGGCGAGATTGATGTTCTGGTCAACTGCGCCGGCTTTGCCGCCCTCGCATCGACGGCTGACACCGACGAGACGGCGTTCGACGGGCTGTTCCAGATCAACGTCAAGGCGCCCTTCTTCCTCGTCGCCGCGCTCGCCCCGAAGATCGCCGCCCGCGGCGGCGGATCGATCATCAACGTCTCGACGATGGTCGCGAGCTACGGGCAGCCAGGCATGCCTGCCTACGGCGCGTCGCGCGCCGCGATCGAGCTGCTCACGAAGGCGTGGGCCGCCGAATACGGGCCGCAGAACATCCGGGTCAACGCGGTCGCTCCCGGTCCGACGCTGACCCCGGCAGTGGAGCCGAGGTTGGAGATGGCCACGGAGTTTGCCAAGCAGATTCCGCTCCGCCGCGTCGCTGACGTGCACGAGCTATCCGACGTCATCACGTTCCTCGCGACCCCCGCGGCGGGCTACATCAACGGGGCGATCATCCCCGTCGACGGCGGCCGTCGCGCGATCTGAAAGGCAGGAGATGAGGCCGGCCACGCGGGCGACCGCCCACGATCCTGCGCGCCGGCAAGCCCGGACACGTTCGCCGGGTCGCAGGCCGGTGACGGAAATCGCACCCCTGATCACCAGTGTCCACGTCTGTACTTAGGGAGCCAAGCACTCAAATGCAAACCACCGCAGAAAAGACCGTGTTGATCACCGGCGCCAACGCCGGAATCGGCAAAGAGATCGCCCGGCAACTGGCAACGCGCCCCGAGACGGCCCGCATCTACCTGGCGTGCCGGAGCCGAGACCGCGCGGCAGCGGCAAGAGCCGAACTCGAGGCGGAGACTGGTCGGCGCATCTTCGACGTCGTTCTCATGGACGTATCCGATCCGGACTCGGTCCGTGCCGGCTTGGCGGGTGTCGACGGGTCGATCGACGCGCTGGTCATGAACGCCGGCGGAATGGGCGGCAAGACGCCCATGGCCTTGACGCCCGACGGGGCCACTTACATGTTCGCGCAGAACGTTCTCGGCCATGTCGTCCTGCTCGAGACGCTCCTGGCCGAGGACCGCCTTGGCGAGGTGGCGGTCTTGGCGGGAAGTGAAGCGGCCCGGGGGCTTCCGAAGATGGGGTTCAAACGGCCGTCGTTTGTCTCACAGTCCGCCGACGAGCTCGCCACGGTCATCGACGGAAGCTATTTCGCCGACCGCAAAACTGACGTCAATTTGGCCTATGGGCAGGCCAAGTTGATCGGGGCCCTGTGGATGGCCTACCTGGCCCGCCAATACCCCGAACGCCGATTCATCACCATGAGCCCCGGCAACACCACCGGCACCAATGCACCCAATGACCTCGCATTACCGTTCCGTATGGCGGCCAAATACATCATGCCTCACTTGGGCATCTCACACAAACTGGACGTGGGCGCGAAGCGACTGGTCGACGGAGTCACCGACCCGACCCTGTCAAGCGGCGTGTTCTACGCCAGCGCGGCCGACAAGATGAAGGGTCCGGTGGTCAACCAAGCAGAGATCTTCCCCGATCTGGCCAACCCGACGTTTCAGGACCACGCCAACGAGGCCATCCACCGCTTCATCACCTCAAAGACCGTCGCGTAACACCTGACCGACTGGTTCCAGAGACCCAATGAAACTACTCATCGCTGAGGTCGGCACGCTTCCAATACGGTTTGCGTGGCACCTCCCTCAGCGGTAAGGGAGAACAGATATGGCGCCGTTCCCTGCCCCCGAAACGGGCATCCTACTCACCCACTTTGTCGTGTCGGAGGACATCGCTCGCTCGCGAGACTTCTACGCCAATGTCCTCGGCGGTGAAATCGTCTCCGAAAGCCCCGCGGTCGTCGCGCTCGCGAACGGCTGGATCATCATCAACACAGGCGGTGGCCCAACCGACGACAAGCCAGCCATGACGCTGACTGCACCCGATCCCAACACGACCAGCAGCTTCCTGAATATCCGTGTCGCCAACATCCAGGAAATCTACGACGACTGGAGCGCCAGGGGAGCCCAGTTCTTGACACCGCCAGTCGACCACGGCGTCGAGCTCCGTTGTTACCTGCACGATCCCGACGGCCACCTCATCGAGGTCGGCCAGTCGAACCGTGACTTCCTGAAGGAGCTTGGTTTGCTCGAACAGGCGTAAGCCAAGGCACGACGCGAAGCCGCGCAGCCCGCAGGATCGAAAGGACCAGGCTGAAATGCCGGAAACCGTCGTCGCGTTAGGAGCCCGGAAGCTCGGCGGCGCGATCATCGATCACTTCGTTGCCCTCGGCTGGAACGCGGCCGGTGTGGCTCGGAGCGAGAAAACGCTCGACCGCGTTCGCACCGCCGGAGCCCTTGCCCTCGAAGCCGACGCGAGCGATCCCCGAACCCTGGCCAGTGCACTGGAACGCGCTCGGCGAGGACTGGGATCTCTCTACGTAGGGCTGTCCTGTGAATCCCCGTTCGACGTGGACGCGCGGGTGTCAAAATCCCCGCATCGGTCCCACTTTCTGTCGCGGTCGATGCCGAGCGAGCCCCCTCCGCGGGAGTGCCAACGGCCCGGGGAGGGGTCGGCGCTGCGCGGCCACGATTCTCATCCCTGAAAGGTGGCCGGCGGGCCGGCCCGGGACGCCGTCGCATAAAAGATCTCGGCCGGCGAGGTGTTGTGGCGAGCTCACAATCGGCGGCGGCGCTGGAATGCCGAGTGTCGGTTCTGACGGGAGCCGGCTCGAGAAAGCGACGAATCAGGACGTTTTCTCGAGCCGCCTCCATGGTTGCCCCCGCCGAGTCGGCACCCGCGGCGGCGCGCTTGTGACCACCTCACAACCCCGATTCTTTTTGCGACAGCCTCCCATGCAAGCGGTCACGAGACGCTTCTCGGTTCTCGTGGCTGGAGTTGTCGAGAAGCGGAAGTCTGGATGGCCAGGACTCAGGTACTCGAGTCTGCCCTGCCGCGTGGAACCAGCAGCGGCTACTTCGTCTCACGTAGATGGACCGGGTAGACCCCCGGCCTGGACGGTCGACCGCTTCCCCTTCGCTGCCCGCTCAGCCGTCTGGGGCGAGTTGCTGTTTCTCCGCGGCATGACGTCGAAGCGCACGATCCTGGGCAGCCTCGCTCGCGTCCGGCTCCTCTGACGATCCCCATGCGAGCTCAGCGTCGGTGTGGTGGCGTCGCAGGTCGCGCCCAGTGTCTTCGAGCGCGTCGATCGTGGCCAGTGACAGCGCTCTGCTTCCACCCATGTTGCCGACGAGCGCCAGCGCGTCTTCAGAGAAGGCGTAGTACCCGCCGAGCCTTCCAATGCGCGTCAACTCGTCATCCGTCAGCGACGCCACACGGCCGGCGAGGTCGTCCTCGCCGTGACTGCGGCATGTTCGCCAGAGTGTTCCGCTCGACTCGCATGACCGTCTGAGGAATGTACCTCGGCTGTTCGCTTCGTGAACCAGCCGACCGGCGGCCGGGCGCGGTGACTCCGCGCCGGCCCGATCTTCTTCTGGACCTTCCGCACATCAGGCAGCCGGGGCGTCGCGTACCCGACCGGCCGCGACGCGCGCTCGATCCGGAGCACATGACGAGTAGGACGACGACCGACGCTCACGCGCAAATCGGTCGTCCCGCGTCAGGACACATCGGGGAGACGGGGGTGTTCCGCGGAACACCGCCGAGGCGCAAACGCCCCGATTCAGCACCGGCTAGAAGTGCCGCCGCTGGGGATCGGACCCAGGACCTTCGGAACTAAAAGTTGGAGCGGGTCAGAATTGCCGCGTTCGGGACATATCTGGGGAGACCTCGGCAGGCGATGGCCCACCCGCATCTTGACCGGCGCCGTTGGCTTTCCTAGCGTCCGGATTTGTGTTCGACGCGCAAAGCTTTTGACGTCCCTGGACCAGTCGCTCGCCCTCCGGCAGCCCGTGCCCATCGGTGGGTCCAGGAAGCGCTTTACCGCATCGAGCGCGACGGCGGGATCGAGATCTCGGTGCAGTCGGTCGGGCATCGCCGCGCCTTTATGATCCTGTCCGCCGAACACGGGCCGGTTGACCCCGAGGCTCGATTAGGTCGCTACCCTCCCGCTCGTGCGCGCCGTTATCACTCCCAGATCCAACATGGCTGCCGCTTCTCGATAAACGCCTGCGGACCCTCGC
>DATJNQ010000002.1:0-120151 GCA_035507895.1 Solirubrobacteraceae bacterium
GGTGGCGGCGGTTGCTGCGAGCAGCGCGTCGGCAAAGCTCCCAGAATGGGGTCAGTGCCGTGAAACTGCGTCAGGTAGCGGCGGCAAGTTCGCGAACGCAGGGTGCACGCAGCCGGTCAAAAAGGTGTACGGCAGCTATCCCGGCGGGTACGAATGGTTTCCGCTGCAGCGCTCGGCCACCGAAATCGAAGAAGACGAACAGACAAGCCTTGAGTACAACGGCGGCGAAGTCGAACAGCCCCACAGGCTAGCGACGTACAAGTTCGCGAGCGGCCGAGAAATTCAATGCAGTGGCGGCCTTGCGCAGGAAACGGAAATGTCGCTTGACGGCTCAAATGCCGTCACCGACGCGCCTGACTGGACGTTCGGGGAATGCACCGAACCGGTGCTGGCGCTTGAAAATCACGGTAAACCGGGGCCAGGCGGAAGCTACCCGGGCAGCTGCCACAGTTTCGAAGGCTTCGAAGGGGAAATCACGACGCGCAAGGAGTGGCGCCACGGCTTCTCGACCCCGCCGACCGGTAACACGTGGTTCGGGAAGACGGCCTTCCTTGGTAGTAAGACGTCGTCGACACCATCGGTCGGCGTTGTCTACAGGGCCTATCCGGCGAAGGAACGCTTCTATCAGCAGATCCTTTGTGAAAGCGGTGGGGCCTCTCAGCCGCTGTCTATTCAGATCGGCGGACACAAGGGCAGCGAACGGATTGTCGCAGAAGTGACGCCGGTGAACGCGATGGCGCGGGCGCACACCGTGACGCTGCGTCCACAGTCCGACGATACGACGGAAGCGCTCGTCAACACCGGTGCGTTCGAACCGGTGGCGATCGAAGCAAGCATGTACTTCCCGACCATATACATCGGGTACCAACAGAGGCTCGCTGGCTTCGAACAACCCGGCACCAACTACGAAAACGAATTGGAGCTGAAAGCGAGTCCGTAGTCCGCGACTGGGCGCGCCCTGCCGAGGGTGTTGGCTGGGCGCGCCCGTCTCGACCGCTGAGCCACTCAAGCTATGCAAAGGAGAACAGAATGAAGCGGTATCTGATGATCGCAGCGTGTCTTGCGGCGACGCTTGCGACCGGGGCTGTGGCGAGCGCCAGCGCGAGTGCCGGGTCACTGCCGGCGCTGTACGAATGCGCGAAAGTCAAAGTAAAGGGGTCCGGCAAATACAACAAGGGCTGCAAAGTTGAAGGCAAACACGGCACCGGTGAAAACGACTACGAAATTAAGGAAGGCTTCGGCAAGGGCAAGACCTTCAAGGCCAAGGGAGCGGGCGCCAACCTCGAGGCACCGGGAATCGGCGGCATCGACTGCGAGAAAAGCTCCGCCACGGGACGCTTTACGAGCCCGACAACCGGTGATGCCACCGCCACGTTCGGGGACTGCGAATACAGCGGTCGCAAATGCAATTCCGCTGGAGCGGCATCCGGTACGATTGTGACCAATCCGCTCGTCGCGGTCGATGGCTACCTGAAAGGCAAAGAAACCCCAAGCCCTCAGGTCGGAGCGGCATTCTCGCCGGAATCCGGGGAATACCTCGCCGCGTTCGCTTGCGGCCCGTACGACTTCTCGGTCACCGGCTCGGTGATCGGCGAAGTGAGACCGGTCAACACATTCAGCAAGGAAGCAGTGTTCGTCTTCCGCCAGAAGGCCATCGGCATCCAGGAATGGGAGCAGTTCGAAGAAGGACCCGACCAGCATCTAAGCGTGGACCTGTGCGAAAGCTGTGCCGACCCGAAAACCGAAGGAATCGTGTCGGCGGCAGACGAGGAACTGGAAATCAAAGCGAAAACCGAAGAACTAGAGCTCAAAGCCTAGCCGCGCGAGAACGATGCGCTTCGTGCGACAGGGGTGGTCGGCGTGCCGCGTGCCGACCACCCTTGTCATTGCGAACGCTCTAAGCGGCGCGAGGGCTCACCAGCGCGTCTCCCCGGTCGGTCGGCAGGTCGCCAGCGGCGGCCGGGGCCCTCGATTTTGACGGCAACCTGTGATTCGCATCGTCGGTGGTCCTCCCGTTTGCGACGCCTTGAATGACCGTGCGCTTGAGCCTTACTTTTTGATGAGGTGTGTAGCGTCTGGAGGTTGCCGGATCCAATCCCTGACAGCTGGGTGCAAGCCCCATCCATGGGTCACCGCGTGCGTGCCGCCTCGCCCCGTAGTTCGTGCGATGCGCGTCAGGAAGTAGCCGGTTCGATCCCGCCGTGGGGCCGGCAGGAGGAGCGCGCCGTCGAGGCGACGGCGTCCGCTGAAGCTTGCGCCAGAGATCGAGCAGCCGGCCCCCGGACTCGTCAATCCCGACAGGGACTAGCCGACTCGACATCGAGCTCGGGCTGTCCGCGAGCGACGCTGCGACGCTGTCGCCCGACTTCTAGACTTTCTCGGCGATGGCAACATCGAGCGAGATCGAAATCAAAGCGGTGAGCTATGAGTCGCGCGCGACGTCCACCACCGGTCTTCGGTTTCCCCCGCCGCTTTCGGATCGATCATCAGAGCCGGACGGCTTCGAATTCTGGTGGAAGATGTTGGAGTTCGTTTTCGCCCTCCCCGCACCGGAAGCCTTCCCTCCGTTCTCGAACGCTCCGAAACAAGCCGACCGCAAGGTTCTAGATCGGTTCATCCACACTGCTGAGGAGATGGCCGAAAGCAGCCTGCTGTCCGGCACGAATCGGATGACCGTCAATGTCGGGGATGAAGGAGAGTTTGAGACCGTTGAGACGGAGTTCGTGACGAACGAGATCACACGTGGTTTCGCGACCCTGCTTCGCCAGATGCACTCGACCGAGAACAGCGATCCCGCCCGATTTCTCCGCGTCCACGAGATCCTCAGACAGACGAACGGGCGCTCAGGGGACGACCAGGTGGATGAGCGCGCTCGGCAACTCGCAGCCTGGAAGAAGGCGCGCGTAGAGTTGCTCCAAGAGAATCTGAAGGTGCGCGTCGGTCAAAAGCTACGGGACGAAGGACGTATGCCAGCCGGGATCCCGGGTGAGGGCGACATGTCGCCACAGACCCTCATTAGCGCGTACCAATACGGAGACCTCATCCATTGGGGCCATCACCGCGACAAATTGGAGGCCGTAGCGGACGATCCCTTCAGAAGCGCGCATCTGCGAATGCAGTTTCTCGATGCCGCAGTCGGGATTTGCCATCTCTACCTCGGCTTCTCGCTGCTCGTTCGAGCGTCTCTCGGAGAGAACTAGCCGGTGGACGCCAAACATTCCCGTCACGACGCTGGTCTACGCGGCGCACGGTAACCCTTCCGGCGCCTGAGGGACCAGACCCAGAGCTTCCCAGACATCGCCTAAACCGCTCAATTGGAGCCGTAGGCGAGGATCGAACCGGCTACCGCCTGATGTGCAAACAGAACGTCATCGTCTCGTCTCTGCTCGATCGCGAGCGCAAGGAGCCCCTCAAGGCAACCTAGTACCCGCGGAGCGTGATCGAGAGATCTCGGGATCGGCGGGCAGCAACCGTATTGCTGCCCGCCGATCCCGTCTTTGGTGTAGGTCGCGACTCTTCGTGGTCAGGCTTTGAGCTCGAGTTCTTCGCCTTTAGCCTTGATTTCGACCTCCTCGTCGCCGCGTACGCCGAGCCCTTCGGTCTTCGGGTTGGCACAGTTTTCGCACTCGTGCACTTCCAAGTGCTGGTTGGGTCCTTCTTCGAAGTTTTCCCATTCCTGTACGCCAACGGCTCTCTGCCGGAACGTGAAGACTGCTTCCTTGCTGAATTTGTTGACCGGTGAGATTTCGCCGATCGCTACACCCGTCACCGCGAAGTCGAACGGGCCGCACGTAAACGTCGCGAGGAATTCGCCCGATTCCGGCGAGAACGCGGCACCAACCTTCGGACTCAAAGTGCCTTTGCCGCTCAGATACCCGTCGACCGCGACAAGCGGGTCGGTCACGATCGTGCCTGACGCGGCTCCGGGAGAGTTGCATTTGTGGCCGCTGAATTCGCAGTCACCGAACGTCGCGGTTGAATCGCCGGTCGTCGGGCTAGTGAAGCGCCCAGTAGCGGAGCTTTTCTCGCAGTCGATGCCGCCGACACCTTCGGCCTCCAGGTCCGCGCCGCCGATGCCCTTGGCCTTGAACGTTTTGCCCTTGCCGAACCCTTCCTTGATTTCGTAGTCGTTTTCACCGGTGCCGTGTTTACCTTCAACTTTACAGCCCTTGTTGTATTTACCCGATCCCTTGGGCGTCACCTTCGCGCATTCATACAACGCCGGAAGGCTCCCGGCGCTCGCGCTCGCGGACATGACGGCTCCGGTCGTAAGCGTCGCCGCAAGACACGCCGCGATCATCACATAACGCTTCATGAGCTCTCCTTAGTAATAGTTCATTGTTTGGCATGCCGGGTGCGCCCAGCCATCATCGACTGGACGCACGCGCTGGCACGTCTTACGGGCTTGCTTTGAGCTCCAGTTCGTTCGGGTATTGTTCGAAGCCGGCTTGCCGTTGTTCGTACCCGATGTATACGGTCGGTAGGTACATGCTTGCTTCGATTGCTACCGGTTCGTACGCTCCAGTGTTGACCAGCGCATTCAGTGCGTGCTTGCCGGTCTGCGACCGCAGCGTCGCGGTGAAGGCGCCCGACATTGTGTTGACGGGTGTGACTTCCGCGGCGATGCGTTCGCCGCCCTTGTGGCCACCAATCTGAATCGCCAGCGGCTGGGAGTTTTCACCGCCTTCGCAGGTGATCGATTCGTAGAAGCGTTCCTTAGCCGGATCGGTTTTGTACACGATCCCGACAGAGGGCGTCGATGACTTCTTACCACCGAGAAACTCTGCCGTACCGGTCCATGTCGTCGGGCGCGGTTCGCCCTTTTCTTCCAGTTCCATGAGTTCTTCCGGCGTCAACTTCCCGGCCTCGAACGGCCCCCAAGTCGTGATACCCCCGTTTGATTCGGCGGTGAAGCTATGACACGTGCCGGGATAGTTGCCGCCAGCGCCGAGTTCCCCGTGGTTTTCAAGCACCCGCACCGGTTCTTCGCATTCGGTGACTTCCATCAACGGCGCGCCGGTTACCAGGTTCGCGCCGTCAAGCGGGATCTTAGAGGATTCACGAACCCCGCCGGCGCAGCGAATTTCAGTGCCGCCCGCAAACTTAAAAGTCGCGAGCCTGTCGCTTTCCGGCTGTTCACCTTCGCGGTAAACGAGCTCTGTCGTTGTTCGGTAGTGGTCGGCTTCTTCGGCCGAGACCCCCAACGGGAACCATTCATACGCTCCCGGGTAACTGCCGTACACCTTTTTGACCTGCTGGGTGCACCCGGCGTTCGCGAACTTCCCTCCGCTCCCAGACCCGGTTGCGCGGCACTGCCCCCATTCCGGGAGCTTCGCCGACGCACTGCTCGCAGCAACTGCCGCGAGCACCAGCACGCTGAGTAGACACAGAGTTAGTGTTCTTGCATGTCTCACGTCTTAACGGTTTGAGTCGTAGGCCCTCACGCGGCGGTGGGTAACTCATGCCCGTGCCCGTGGTCGCGCCTGCGCGACCACGCGTGGGCTTTTGGGCGTGGGCGCGCGAGAGTCGACTCGGCTGCTAGGCGGCCCTCGCCACGAACGACCGCGGCTGACGTGAGGGACATCTCGCGGTTGTCACCTCGAACGCCCGAGAGAGCAAGGATCGCACGCGGCCGGGCGGTCGGTGCACGTGCTCGTAGCGCGCCGGCAGGTGACATCCTTGGGAGAAGTGTGTGCTCCGCGAAACGAGGTGGTACCGGCCAAATCCGATGTGGCCCCACACTCCCGGAGCCAGAATGGGGCCGACTGGAACACGGCGCGCGGCCAGTAGTCTTCGGGGCTTAAGCGCTGCCGAGACGACTTGGCCAGCGCCCAAGCCTTCAAAACGCGCGCTCGCATCGTCGCGGCTCGAGAAGGCCGAACGGCGACCATGTGAGTTCAGGGCTAAGTCGGCCAGGTGCTCTGCGGCGCCGGATTACGGCGCGGAGTTGGGCGATCCGAGCCGAAGGACAGTGGGGGTCTCCGCGTCGCTGTCGACGGTACCCGCTTGACACTCTCCGCAGGCGGCGTAAAGATACCGCTGTTATTCACGTTGTCGTGCTGCGGGGAGGGGACGAAGGCGAAGTGCGGAGATTTGGGGTCATGCGGTCTTGGGGCCGACAAAATGACGCCTGTGCGGCGGCCCGGTTGACGCACCCCGCCGAGCCAGCCCGCGAGGAGTCGCGAGCAACGCGCCGTCTCGAGATGCTCGGCTTGCGCCGCAGCGGGCAGGCGCCGTGGGCTGGCACCGCGATGTTCGCGATTGCGGCGGCGGCTGCGCTTGCGATGATGCTGCCGCCGTCGGCGGCTGCGCTTTCCCAGCGCGGCCATGTCTCCAGCGGGACCGTCGAAGCATCTGGGTCTGGAGCGCTGTCCAAGCCTGGGGCGATCGCGGTCAGCGACTCGACGGGCGACGTCTACGTCGTCGACCGACGCGAAGCCCGCATCGTCGTCTACGGGCCTTCCGGCGAATTCCTGTCGACCTGGGGTTGGGGCGTGAACAAAGGCAGCTCAGGCAAGGAATATGAAGTCTGCACCAGCAACTGCCAAGCCGGAACCGCGGGACGCGGCGACTACCAGTTCAACAACTTCACGCTCGCTGTGGCAGTTGACAACTGCACCACGCAATCCGGTACGCCGTGTAACAGCAAAGAAGATCCTTCAGTCGGCGACGTGTACGTCCTGAAGGAATACGCCGACAAAGAACAAGCGACGGAACTGAGAGAAGCGGAACACGAAAAACACGAAGAAATAAAGGCCGAAGAAAAAGCGCTGAAAACCAAATTCAGCGAAGACGAACACGAAGCTCGCGAACACGCCTTCTCCGAATACCTTGCCATAAGCAAGCTCTCGCCCGATGGCGCGAGGCTCGAAGAGCTTGCTGACAACGAAGAAGCCTGCGAATTCGAAGGCAAATACAAGACCGTCGGCAACGAAGCCAACGGCGGGCCGCTCGCCTGCGAACTGGAACTTGAAACGTCAGCGAGCCACGGCCTCGGCGTCGGCGTGGACGGAACGCCCCTTCTGTATTACGAAGAAGAACTTCGGCCGCTCAATCGAAGCCACCTGAGCGAACCGGACGACAGCCCAGCCATCAGCGTGCCGGTCAGCAGCGAAATCGAAGAGGGCGTCAACGGAGGAGTCTCAGAAGCAGCAAACGGGCTCACCTACATTGGGCAATCGCTCTCCGGCCCGACGGGCCCCCTTGACGTGATGTCCGAGAGACAACTGAGCGGAACCCCTAAAGAACCTGAACTTGAAGAACTCATCGAAGAGCTCGACGCGGAGCAGACGACGGGTGTCGCCGTCAACACGCTCGACATCCCCGCCGAGGAAGTCGACGAACAGAACGACGCATACATCACAAACGTCAAAACCGAACAGGGCAAACAGACAAGCTCGATCGCGCAGTTTGACAGCGAAGGTCACTTGATCCAGCGCTTCACAGCTGCGGGGCTGCAGGAAGCAGCGGGCATCGCGATCAATTCGACCGACGGCCAGGTCTACGTCCCGGACGCCGCATCCAACACCATCGACGTCTTCACGCTTGAACCTCCGGCAGCTCCAACTATCGACAGCGAGTCGGCGCTAGAAGTTGAAGCTGAATCCGCTCATCTCAACGCATCCGTTGACCCACGAGGCGCAGAAACTCAGGTCGCTTTCCGCTACTCCACTGGCACGGTGCCTCGAGCTGGTGAACCGTGCGCCTCGCCATGCGTCGAAACCGCCGTGACCACGACAGGCTCGGCGTTCTCAGCACAGGCCGCAGCCGCAACGCTGAAGGCCGGGACATCGACGCCTATCGCGCCGGGTACGACATACCACTTTCGAGCGATCGCGGAAAACGCGAAGGGAACAACCGAAGGCGCCGAACAGAGCTTTTCAACCCCGCCTACCAGCGGCCGCTTCATGGCCGACGAACGCGTATGGGAACTCGTCTCTCCGGCAGACAAGGGCGGCGCCGACGTCGAACCGATCAGCGAAACGGGCGGCCTGGTCCAGGCATCCTCCAACGGCAACGCGATCACGTACATCACGAACGCGCCCTTCGGAGAAGCCGAAGGAAGCCGGACGTACGAAGTAACACAACTGCTTGCTTGCTCCACACGCGAAGCGCCCTGTGCGTCGGCCAACCCCGGCGCAGAAGGCTGGGCGACGCACGACATCGTCACGCCGAACGAGCACGGCGCCGGGACCGGCCCCACGAGCACCTCGTCGGAGTACCAGTTCTTCGCCGAAGATCTCGCGCTTGCGCTCGTAAAGCCGTGGAGATCCCCCGAATTCGGCGAACACGCAGAACTCAAAACGCTCGCCGAACCACCACTCACACCCGCTGCGACAGCGTCCGAACGCGAACACGGCCAAGAAAAGACCGTCTACCTGCGAAGCGACGCGCCGGTCAAGCCCGAAGGCGAACCACAGACCGAAATCTACGAACAGGCCCAGGCCAACGCAGCGATCATGAAAAACCCGGGCTACCTCGCGCTCATAACCGACGCGAACGTCGTAGAAGGCGCAAAGTTCGGTGCCGCCAACGCCACCGAATTCCTCGACGCGACCCCGAACCTCGCGAGCGTCATCATCGAATCGCACCTCGCCGCAACCCACTGCGAAGCGACTGAGTTCGGGTGCAGCCCGGGGCTTTTCGAGTGGTCGCACGGGTCGATCCAGCCGGTCAGCGTGCTGCCGTGCGAAACGGAACCGTGCACCGAAATGGCGCCTGAACCGAAACTCGGCGACCACAGCCAGGACCGCCGCCGCGCAATCTCGGCTAACGGCAGCCGGGTCTTCTGGGACTCCAACCTCGGAACAGGCCAGCACCTTTACATGCGAAGCACCGCGAGCATCCCGGGCAAGACGATCCAGCTCGACCGCATCCAGGGAGGAACTGGAGAAGGCCGTGCCAACGCGGTCTTCCAAGACGCGAACACCGAAGGCTCAAAGGTCTTCTTCACCGACGAACAGGCCCTGACGGCAAACGCTGCAGCGACGACCGGACGCCCCGACCTTTACGAGTGCGAAATCACCGAATCGGCGGGCAAAGCGAAATGCAACCTCAGCGACCTCACTCCCCCGATCTCGAAAGCACACCCAGAACCCGCCGCAGTACAGGGTGCGCTGCTAGGCGCAAGCGAAGACGGGACGGCCATCTACTACGTTGCCGACGCAGCGCTCACGGAAACCGCGAACCGCGAAGATCAAACCCCCATCCAAGGGAACTGCCGGCGTGGCGACGCAACCGCTTGGCTAAGCGCCACCGAAGAAGGGCGCCGGCCGCGGGAAGCAAGCTGCAACCTCTACCTAGAGACGTACAACAGCAAACTTCATGAATGGAGCACGACGTTCATCGCGACGCTCTCCGAAGCCGACGCGGTGGACTGGGAAGCGGGTCGGGGCGCCAGCGGCTTTGACGAATTCGGTGAAGTGACCGCGCGCGTTTCCCCGAACGGGCAGTACGTAGCGTTCATGTCGGATATGCCGCTCACAAGCTACGACGGACAGGCCTACGACAACAACGCGAGCAACCCCAATGCCGACTCATTGCCAGCCGAGGAGACTTACGAGTACCGCGCGCCGAGCGAAACTGAACGGACTCAAGGTGAACAGGGGCTCCTTATATGCGCGTCCTGCGACCCGTCCGGCTCACGCCCGAAGGGCCTGTTTGACCCGACGTATGGAGCAACCGGACGAGGCGAGGAATCGCTCCTCGTGGACCGCCCCCGCGCGTGGTCGGCGCACTGGCTGGCTGGCAGCATACCCACCTACACCAGAGCCGGGCAGCTCACGCCGCCTTACGCCCTCTACCAGTCGCGCTACCTGTCGAGTGCCGGCCGTCTTTACTTCGATAGCCCAGAAGATCTCGTTCCGGAAGCCACGAACGGCAAAGAGGACGTCTACGAGTTCGAGCCCGTCGGAACGCCCCGCGGAAAGCAGCAGTGCACCGCGAAAAGCGCTACCTACAGTCCACGCAATCAAGGTTGCATCGGCCTCCTGTCCTCCGGCACCGCAAGCCAGGAATCGGCATTCCTGGACGCCTCTGAAACTGGGGGCGAAGGCCCCGGCGATGAAGAGCTCCAAGAAGGCGGCTCGAGCGTCTTCTTCGTGACCTCGCAGCCGCTCACGCCGCAGGAGACGGAAGCGACCTTCAGCCTCTACGACGCGCACGAATGCACGAACGCCTCGCCGTGCGTCGTCCCGCGTGAAGAGAAACCGCCTCCGCCGTGCGAAACGACCGAAGCCTGCCGCATCTACACGCCCGAATACGAAACGCTAGGCAACCCCGAAAGCGCGCCGCCTAATGCCCCCGGCAACCTCGCGGCGCCCACCCAAGCCCCAACGAACACCAGTAGCAGACGCCCGCCGAGGCGTCCGACCAGAAAGCAACTGCTCATCAGAGCTCTGAGAACCTGCCGCTCGCACGATCGGCGGTCCCGCCGGCACCGAACGTCGTGCGAGCGACAAGCATTTAGACGCTACGGGCGACGGCGCACGAGGCACCGATGAGCGCTCGAGCGGTGAAGGCATTCTGTCTGGCGATCCTTTCGGTCACCCTGTTCGCCGCTGCGTTTGTGAGCACCGCGCAGGGCGCCGAAATGGCATGGTGGCATCTGAACGTAACGGCCGCGCCAACGGTGCTTCCACGAGCCGGCGAATCACAAGTCGTGATCACACCAACCAATCTCGGCGACGGCACGGTGATCGCGACCGAATCGAACCCCGTGACGGTGACCGACACGCTGCCGGAAGGCATGAAGCCGGTGACCTACGCGGTTCGTGAAGGGGGCCTAGAACGCGCCGAATCACACAAGCGCTGCGCCATCGTCGGGCAGACGGTCACGTGCACCGCCACCGGCAAAATCGCACCGTACGCCGCGCTTATGACGCTCGTGATCGTCGTCGAAATGCAGGAACCCATGCAAGACACGGTCGAAAATCAGTCGATCATCGAAGGCGGAGAACAGGAAAGCGGAGGCAAGGTACGGCCGGCCCCGAACGTACAGCATCTCAAACTCCAAGCGAGCCCGGGCGAAAAAACACCGTTCGGCGTCGAAGATTTCGAACTCACCCCCGAAAACGAAGCCGGGGAAGCCGAGAGCGAAGCGGGCTCGCACCCGTTTCAGCTGACGACTACCATCGACTTCAACCAACGTCTGGAAGCCGATGAAGACAACGAAACTCCCGGCGCCGGGCGTAAACCCGGCGAACCAGGCGGCTGGCCGTCGGTCGCCGCGCTACCGCGCGACCTTCACATCAAGCTCCCGGACGGGCTGATTGGCGACCCCGACGCCGTCGCCAAGTGCACAACCTCCCAGTTCAAAGTCCTCTCAAACGTGTCCACTAACCGCTGCCCCGCCGACAGCGCTGTCGGCGTCGCAAACGTCGTGCTGTTTGACCCCTGGGACTTTCTACTGCTCCACAAGACCGTCCCAGTTTTCAGCGTCGAAACGATTCCCGGAGAACCGGCGCGCTTCGGTTTTGTCGCAGAACGCGTCCCCGTCGTTCTAAGGACCGCCATTCCAAGCGGCGGTACATATGCCGTGGAAGTCACTGTCGAAGACATCTCGCAGGTGGTGTCGATCCTGTCCAGCGAGGTCACGCTGTGGGGCACCCCGGGCGACGCGCGCCACCAGAGCTCGAGAGGATGGCAGTGCCTCGATGGTGCCGAACTTCGCGCCGAAGGCCTTGAAGCCAACTGCGAACCTAACAGCGAACCGTCACCCACCGCGTTCCTGACGCTCCCGACCGCATGCGAACAGGCGCCCGAAGTTGACATGAGCGGCTCATCCTGGGCGGGCGGACCGGACTTCCCCGAACAGACGATCAGCGGTCTAACCCCATCGACGCCGTTCCCCCAGATGACCGGCTGCGGCTCGCTCGAATTCGACCCCTCGCTCACCGTCGCCCCAGAAGCGACGGCAGCAAGCACCCCAACGGGCCTCAACGTCACCGTAGGCATGCCCCAGCACGGCCTAACCGCACCGGAAGGCCGTGCTGAATCGGCGCTCAAGCAAACCACCGTCGTGCTACCGCAAGGCCTGCTACTGAACCCCGCATCAGCAAACGCGCTACAAGACTGCTCGCCTAACGAATTTGAATTTCTCGACCAGTTCGGCCACCCCTTCGGCGAAGAAGGCGTTCCTGAAGAAGAGCAACTCAGCAACGAAACCTCACCATCCGGCGCGTCCGCCTGCGTCAACGGGTCCAAGGTCGGAACGGTCACGATCCAAACCCCCCTGCTAGAAAACGAACTCACCGGGTCCGTCTACCTTGCACGCCAAAACACAGACCCCTTCCACTCCCCGCTGGCGATCTACCTACTAGCCGAAGACCCAGCGGACGGGGTACGCATAAAGCTCGCAGGATCGGTCGAACCCAACCCCGTCACCGGACAGCTCACCTCGACCTTCCGCAACACCCCGCAGCTGCCTTTCACGGCTCTGCACCTGCACTTCTTGGGCGGCGAACGAGCTTCGCTCACCACCCCCCCGACATGCGAACCGGCGACCACCACCAGCGAATTCATCCCGTGGGCGTCCCAAGTCGCGCCCGCCACCCCCGAATCGACGTTCCGCAACGCCTCAGGAGTTGGCGGCAGCCCATGCCCAACACCCCCCCTCGCGTTCTCGCCATCGTTTAAGGCCGGACCCAGGAGCCCGAAGGGCGGCGCGTTCAGCCCGCTCATCGTCGACATCGGCCGCCCCGATGGTCAACAGCCCCTCGACAACCTGACCGTGACACTGCCCCCCGGCTTCTCCGCCGTCCTCGCGTCCGTGACGCCATGCCCGGAACCACCGTCCGGACAGGAATGGGCGTGCGGCGAAGAAAGCCACATAGGAGAAGCCAGAGAGTACTCGGGCCTTGGCACCGAACCCGTGCAACTGACCGGCCAAGTGTACCTTACGAGCGGCTACGACGGTGCCCCATTCGGGCTGCTCGTGCGCACCCTCGCAAAGGCCGGCCCGTTCAACCTCGGCTACGTCAACGTCCGCTCGCGCATCAACGTCAACCCCACCACCGCCCAGGTGACCGTCACAACAGACCCCGGGCCACGAGACGAAGCGATCCCGACGATGCTCGACGGCGTCCCGGTCCAGCTGAAAGCGCTCGAAGTCGCTGTGAACCGCCCGGCCTTTGACTTCAACCCGACGAGCTGCGATGCGTTCGAAGTGACAGCCGCCTTGGAAGGCAGCGAAAGAGCCACGAGCTCGCTCGGGTACCCCTTCAAAGCCGAAGACTGCGCCAGCCTTCCGTTTCACCCGTCGTTCTCGGCGTCGGTAATCGGCGAAGGCAGCATCACGAACGGCACACGGCTCAACGTGAAGGTCACCTCTGGAGGGCTGGGTGTCGCGAATATCGCAAAGGTCGACTTGGAGCTCCCCGAATCGCTGCCCTCGCGACTAGAAACCCTCCAGAAGGCCTGCCTACCCGCCATCTTTGCCGCGAACCCCGCCGAATGCCCAAAGGACTCGCTGGTCGGCCATGCCACGGTGCGCACACCGATCCTGAAAAACCCTCTCTCGGGTCCTGCATACCTTGTGGCGCGCGGAGCGAAATTTCCCGACCTGGAGTTCGTCCTGCAAGGGGAAGGAATAACGCTCGTCCTCGACGGTAAGACCGACATCAAGGAAGGCATCACCTACTCGAAATTTGAATCGACGCCCGACGCGCCGTTCACAACCTTCGAAACAGAACTCCCCGCCGGGCGCTACTCACTGCTCGGCACCACGCCCCACGATGTCTGCGGCAAAAACCTCTTCATCCCCACCAAGATCACGGGCCAAAACGGCGCCGTGGTCGAACAGGACACCCACGTCAACATTGAAAACTGCAAGCCCACCATCACCGTCCTACATACACGGCCAAGATCGCACGACCTCGAACTAAAGCTGAAGCTCTCCACCGCAGGAACACTCAGGATCACCGGTCGAGGGCTCAAGAGCACCACCGTCCGCAACGCTCGCGCCGGCACCAAGACGCTCCGCATCCCATACACACGCCGAGGCCGCACCGCCGCCCACAAGCACCGCAAGCTAAAGCTCCACGCCACACTCACGGCAGACGGCCGCACCGGCACCACGATCTTCACGATCCGCGCCTAACAGCACCACCGGTCACGATCAGCAGTTGCAAAGGCACCTGAGCCCGTCCCAGGCCGGGCCCGCAGTGCCCCGTCGCCGCGCAGATCGGTCACAGCAGGTCGTTGGGCTCGAACAGCATCAGAGCCGATGAACGACAACGTTATCTATGGCGACATCGCCCGGCACTTGGGCGGCAGCCGAGAGCCGCTGAGGGTGGCTGGACACACCGTGTCGACTCCTATAGTCTGCTTTGCGTCCGCTTGAAATGCCATGGTCTGAGTTCTAGCCTTCATTTGCAGTGCAGCGCTTCGCTACCAAACGCCCCAACGGCCCGAGTTCGCCGAAACGAGCGCGCCCGACCACGGCGCCGATGCCCCCAAGTCAGCGAGATCGCATCGTCGCCGCGATGACTGACGAAGCCGCTCGCGTCGGATATCACAACGTAAGCGTTGCCCAGGTTGCGTCCTCGGCAGGCGTCTCCAGCGCAACGTTTTATGAGCTGTTCCCGGACAAGGAGAGCTGCATGATCGCCGCGTACCGCGCCGCGATACTGCGGTTCTTCGAGCCACTCTCCGAACTCGCGGCCAGCCGCGAGCTTCCGCAAGTTGTCACGGCCGCGCTCTCGCAGCTCCTCGACGCCGTGCAGCAGCAGCCGAACGCCGCTCGTCTGCTGTTCATCGAGGCGCTGAGCGCCGGAGGCCGACTGGACGCGGAACGAAGCGCCGTTGCCCAAGAGATCGCGCGACGGACGCGTGCCGTAATTGGCGGGCACCCCGGAGGCACAGTAGGTGCCCGCCTAGACATACCGACGGTCGCGCTCGTAGGAGGAGTTCGGAACACCGTCTCACGGCACTTGCACAACCACGCTGAGGACCGGCTCCCGGCAATATCAGCGGATCTGGCTCGCTGGGCGCTCTCGTACGCAACGATCGCGGCGACCGCGCGCTGGAGCAGCAGCGAGCACGCGCTGCTGCCTGCGGGCCGCCAGCGCGTTCTCGCTGTTCCCCCGGGCGCGCCGATACAGCGTCTCCCGCGGCTTCCCCGAGGCCGGCATCACCTTCCGCATACCTTCGTCGCCCGCAGCCAGAGGACGCGGCTCATCTACGGCACCGCCGAGGTAATGCTCGCGAAGGGCTACGCCAACGCCACGGTCGCGGATATCGTCACTGCAGCGGGGGTATCACGAGCGGTTTTCTACGAGCACTTCAAAGACAAGGAGCACGCCTTCCTTGCCGCGCAACAGCATCCAACGCACTACGTCCTTGACGTGTGCGCGACCGCATACTTCGCCGGCGACGAGTGGCCGGACCGGGTCTGGCGGTACATCCAAGCGCTTCTCGCACTTATCGCAGAGAGCCCGGCGCTGTCTCACCTGCGCCTCGTCGAGTGCTACGCAGCCGGGCCAGAAGCCATCCGCCGCGCCGAGGACATCACGCGATCGTTCACGCTGTTCATCGAGGAGGGGTACCGATACAGCTCGCGAGCCGCCTATCTACCACGGCTTTGCCCGCAAGCGATCACCGGCGCCCTGTACGAGATCGTCCAACGCCACGTCGCGAGCGGAAGGTATGACCGGCTGCAGCGCCAATTGCCGCGCCTTACGTACGTTGTCCTCGCCCCCTATACCGGCCCCGAACAGGCGATCTCGCTCGTAAGGGACCTATGCTCAAGACACCTCAAGGCCCAACACGCGTAGTGGCCGACCGGGGAGACCGCCCACAGCGGCAAGGCCGCGAGCGTAGGCCGCGACCCGCCAAACCCCGAGGAAGCACCAACCAACGTGACCGCCTCATCGCCGCCATCGTCGCGGCCGTCGGAGCAAACGGCTACGGTCAAGCCAGGGTCGGCGACATCGCCAAGCGAGCGGGCGTCTCACGCGCCACCTTCTACGAGCTTTTCAACGACAAGCAAGACTGCTTCGTCGCTGCTCACCTCGAGTACGCACCGCAACTTCGTCGCGAAGTGCAGGGCGCCATAGACGCGAACGCTGCGCAACCGGTCAGCGCAGCGATCGGGTCGCTCGTCGCCTTCGCCGCCCGTGAGCCTGACAAGTTCGCCTTCCTGACGCATCATGCGATGCTTGCGGGCCCGGCCGCGGGCGCACAGCGCGACGCGCTCTTCGAGCAGCTCGAACGGCTGCTGGGCCGGGCCACAGCCGAGACGCCACCTGACAGGCCCGTGCCGGCTGTGCCGGTCGCGATGCTCCTCTCAGGGAGCGTGTGGACGCTCAACGTCCGCATCCGCCGCGGAGAAAGCTTCACAGCTCAGCTCGCAGCCGAGCTCAGTGCCTGGGCCGCGCTATACGACGCACCGTCGCCCGAGGCGCGCCGAGCACTCCGCGACACCAAGCCAAACAACGCCGAACAGCCAGCCGACGTCACGGCGATAGCTCAGCTTGCGCCGCAACCACTCCCCCGCGGCCGCCACCGCCTGCCACCCGACGTCGTAAAGCGAGTACAACGCGAGCGCATCATCCACGCGACAGCTTCGACGATCAGCGCCAAAGGCTACGAGCAGTCAACAGTAGCTGACATCGTTGCCGCCGCCGGACTCTCCCGCGAGGCCTTCTACCAGCACTTCGCCGACAAGCACGCCGCGCTAATCCAGGCTTCCCGGCACTACTTCGGACAGGTAATGGCGGTCGTCGCCGCCGCATACTTCGCATCGCCCGAGCGCTGGCCAGAGCGCGTCTGGCGAGCTGGCGTGGCGCTCACGGGCGTGATCGCCGGCGCTCCCGCGTTCGCACACCTCACGTTCGTCGACGCGTATGCACCCGGCACAGCGACTGCCCGCCAGATAGACGAGCTCTTCCTGGGCTTCACAATCTTCCTAGAAGACGGCTACCGCTACCGGGACGGAACAACCATGCTCCCGCGGACGGTCTCAGAAGCCGTTGTCGGCGCGATCGTCGAATTGACCGTCGATATGGTGCGAAAGGACAGGGCGAGAGACGTCGTGTCCCTGATGCCCACCGCCGGCTTTACGATCCTCGCTCCATTCATCGGAGTGACGGACGCGCACGCGGTTGTCGGCGCCCACCGAAAGGCGCGCACCGTCGGGGACGATCGCTCGTGAACGCCGCCTCCGACACGCAAGGCACTTGAGCCGCGCTTGCTAAGCCGCCGCTCCTCCAGCGCCCAGAGCACGTCAGGAAGCCCGCTCGACCGCCGTTTCCCGCAGCGCCCCTAGCGCTTCGGAAGCCTTCTGCGCCCCCACGAACGGTGTCATCGCAACATGCGCCAGCATCGGCAGTTGGCGCGGGATGTCGAGCGCCTGCCCGTTCGCCAGCCTGTCGTAAAGAAGCTCAAAGACAGCGCCGATGATCGCCTGCGAACACAAACGAGGTAGCGACGCCGCGCTCTCACGCTGGACATAACCCTCTTGCAGAAAGATGGCAGCGGCTCGCTTCAACGACTCGGTCTGCTCGATCGCAGCAGGACCCGCGGCATAACACTCGACGATCCGAAGGTGTGACAGCTCAGGGTTGGCGGCCATCGCCGTGAGCAGCATCTGCAGCGCGTACCAAACGCGCTCCGGCCACGCCCGCGGGGCAAAGTAAGCGGCAGCACAAGCTGTCAGCAGCTCATCTGTACCGAACTGCTGGGCCGCCATGTACGCCTCGAGCTTGTTCGAGAACTGGGCGTAAAACACGTCGCGCGAGATCCCGGCCGCCGCGACGATGTCCGTGACAGTCGCCGCCGCGTAACCCTTCTCAACGATCACCTTCGCGGTCCCGTAGGCGATGCGCGCGCGCTGCGTTCGCACGACGGCCGCCGCCGGCAACTTGTGGCGCCCGCGCGGCAACCGCTCAGGAGGCTGAATGAACGCGGCGACAGAGCGCGTCCACTCGCGGGCAAGCGGTACGGGCACCGTCGAGTTAGTTCCAGAACTCCATCGCTTCTCCCCCACTGGCACTGCATACGCACACGCCCATGCCATCAGACCGTCAACCTGGCGCGACAACCGATCGTCGTTGTGCGAGCGAAGCAGACTCGACGCGATGCTCCGCACCGCGCCCACGATGAGCGGCGCAGGAATGTCGACCTGCAGACCATCGCGCTTGGCCGAGTCCAGAATCCGCTGTACGCGGCTCCGTAGATCACCGACCGCGCGAGCACGTTCGGCGCGGACGCGCGGCCCACCGGCAAGCGCCTCAACTAGCAACAGGCGGCCGGCATCAGGCTCCTCTTCAAACGACTTGAGCAGTTGCGCAAGCACGCGACGCAGCTTCTCGCGCCAGTCGGCCTCCGAGTCTCCGTCGGGTATTCCGGCGAGCAGGCGGTCGGCGACAAGACGGTAAGCGGCTACAAGGCAGTCTTCCTTGTCGGTGAACTGCTCATAGAACGTCGCGCTTGACACACCCGCATGAGATGCCACATCCGCGACGCTCACCGCCGGGTAGCTGTGACGCGCGGAGAGCTCGGTCATTGCGGCGACCAATCTGTCTCGCTGCGAGCCGCGCGGACGCTGCGAACCACCGCTGCCCACCGCCGCCGCAGGGCCGCTTCCCGTCGCCTTGGCTTTGCTGGCACTCGTTGCCATCTTCGATCCGGACAACGATAGCGGAGACATGGCAACAACGACCGTTCGATTTCAGGTCGCGGCACGCGGGGTCTGCGCGCCCAGCCGACATCCTTCGTCCCTGAGGCCCACCTCTCGACCCGTGAGCGCAGCAAAACTGTGCGACCGCCCGCGTACACCGTGCCGGGGCCCCGCGCTCATGTCCCCGCGATCGCTGCCCTGGAAATTCTCGCTCCGCAAAAACATGGCCCCTCCCGCCGAGGGGGACGGGAGGGGCCGGAGGCGTTGCCGCTCCGGGGATAGGCGCGACACAGCCGAGGCCGGTCGAGGGGTGACCAGTCCTCCGAGCGCACCCGGCCGCAGCCGGGTTCGCTCGCCCAAACCAGCGCGCATCAGTAATGAACGCTGTCGGCCACTATATGACAGAGCGCCAACTGATTGTCAAGGCCACGCGCCAGCTAGCGGCGAAAAGGCGGTTTCGTGGCGAGCCGAGATGCTCACGCGCGCATGAAACCTCGCGTCTTCGTAATGCCCTGGTATGCCATTGGGATTTCGAAATCCCACCACGCGACCTCAAGATCTCGCATTCCGAACCAGGGCCGGGGAATCGATCGGATGCCGGTGGCTCCGCATCGGGTAGGCGCGGACCAATCGGGCATGTAGCGGTTCACTGTGCAGCTGCGGCGCCGCAACGGGTGCCTTGCAGGGTGGCCAAGGGCGCGGACGTCACGGCACCGGAGGAGGGGGCCCCTTCCGCCCCACCTTTCCCATTTACAGACGGAAGGGGCCCCAGGAACCTACTTGGACTTGTAGGCCCGGGAACGATGTTCCGGCCGGGCTGAGCTCAAACATCGGATGCGGCGAACGGTGCCGCCCCTGCCTGACAGTCCTACCCCCGGCTGAACGTCAGCGGTTAACATAACGTCGAGCCTTGTCGATGTCAAGCTCTTGGCTGGAATTGGCTCTGTTACGGGCTGTCGGCGTAACGAGTCCTGGGGCGATGCGCACGCGTTGTACTCTTGCGGTATGGCAGTGTTGCCGCAGGACCGCTTCGTCCGCCCCACGTCAACTTGCCCACCCGACGCGCCGAGTGCGCCACCGATCCGGCGCTCCTATCGGTCCAATCTCGACCGCCGGCACAACGATTCGAGCTCAGCCAGTCTCATGTCGTGCTGACGCGGACACCGCCCTCACGGACGCGGGCTCAGTGCGAACAACGAAAGCGTTCGAACGCTTGGCGACCAAGGGGGCAGGAGCCGTGTGTCGCCACGCGCTCCACGCGTGTCGTCCCATTGTCCTTCGGGACGCCGCGGCCGCGCTACGAAATCTGCGCTTTGGAGATGGCGCGAGCGATCACGAGCTGTTGAATCTCCGCCGTCCCCTCGAAGATGTCGTAGATCTTGGCATCGCGGTGCCAGCGCTCGACCGGGAACTCGCGGCTATATCCGTTGCCGCCCAAGATCTGGATCGCGCGCTCGGTCGCCCAGACGGCTACCTCCCCGGCCTTCAGCTTGCTCATCGACCCCTCGGCGCTCGTGAACGGCACGCCGGTCCGGCCCATCCACGACGCCCGCCAGACCAGCAGCCGAGCGGCATCAATCTCTGTCTTCATGCGTGCGAGCGTGAACGCGATCGCCTGATTCTCGACGATGGGGCGGCCGAACTGAACTCGCTCCTTGGCGTACTGAAGCGCATACTCGTACGCCGCGCGAGCGATGCCCAACGCCTGCGCACCCACGGTCGGACGCGACGCCTCGAAGGTCTGCATCGCCGCCTGCGAGCTCGAACGAGCGCCCTCCCTCACGCGCGCTAGGCGCTCATCGAGCCGCTCCTTGCCCCCGAGAACCCAACCCACCGGAATCCGGCACTCATCGAGAAACACGTCCGCCGTGTGCGATGCACGCAACCCATGCTTCTTGACCTTCGTGCCCTGCGAGATCCCGTCCACCTCGCTCATCGGCACGAGGAATGCCGCGTGACCGCGCGCCCCAAGCGAGGGGTCGACGGTCGCGATCACGACGTGAACGTCGGCGATCCCGCCGTTCGTTGCCCACGCCTTCTGGCCGTTGATTACCCACTCGTCCGTCGCCCCGTCGAACCGTGCCGTGGTGCGCAGCGCTCCAACGTCAGAACCAGCGTTCGGCTCAGAGGAGCAGAAGGCAGCAACCTTTACATCGTCGGCGCTCCCGAAACACCGCGGTAACCACTCACCGATCTGCTCGCCAGTTCCCTGGCCGAATATCGCCGCGGCAGCGAGCGCCGAGCCCATGATCGCCATCCCAATACCAGCGTCCCCCCAGAACAGCTCCTCGTTGACGATCGGCATCAACAGGCCACTCGGGTCCGCAAAGAACTGAGCGAGCCCTTCAAGCCCATAAAGGCCGATACGGGCCGCCTCCTCGATTACCGGCCAAGGCGTCTCCTCGCGCTCATCCCACTCGTGAGCCGCCGGCCGGATGACGTCGGCTGCAAAACCGTGAACCCAGTCGCGAATCTCGCGCTGCTCGTCACTCAAAGACAGCGAGAACACCGGCGGAGTGTCGGCGGCCGCGGCAACGCTCTCCATCGCGGCTTCCAGCGCCGCACCTCCCGCGGTCCTCTCCCCCGATGTGGGTCCGCCACTCACGCCTGATCGGCCCTCTCGCAGCAAACATCATTGCGGCGCTTCGCCCGCCGGCACCGGGGACCCAATCCAATCGCTCTACCGTCGCGCCGCATCCCCGACAGCTCCTTCCGGACCACACCGTGAGCACGTGCGCCGACTTGTTCGGACGCACCTAACTGAACGGGGCCGGTATCTAAGCACGCGGCGGGTGCGCAGTCAAGAGCGCCCATCGATCCGCGAGCACCGCTGCCGACACTTCGGCGCTCCTCGACCCGAGATAAACCACACCGCACACTCGCCCGCACGTGCTGCTCTCGTCGCGAGGTCGACACCTTGAACGCAGCACCTGAAACCCAAGGGTCGGACTTGCCCGCCGCCCCAAAAGAGTCTCGCTGGGCCTGGCGCCCCTCGCTCGCTCACGACACCTGGCAAGGCAGGAGGAGGTGGCCCCTCCCGCCGTCCAATCCCCATTAGGTGACGGGAGGGGCCATGGGCGTGCTTGGGGACCTCTCACGCCCGAGATGCAAATCCGGCCGAGGGATCAGCCGGGGGCTCTTCGAGCGGCCTCGAACAAGGAAACGAGAACGCCCGCACAACACCCGACAAACGCCCGAGACCAGGTCTGAACGGCAACGGTCATCTTATCGCAGCCAATCGCGCTTTGTCAAGTCCGCTGAATTGTCCTGATAATTCAGGGTTTTTCGACGACCGGGGCTGTGGCAGCGTGTTAGGCAGGGCCGTCTGCCGTAATTGCGCGGTATGGCGTTACCGACGCTGCCCCGCGACAAAGCTCGATCCCCTCCGGACGAGACCGGCCCTTTCGCGCGCGTGAAAGTGAGTGGACTGATATCCACGAAACGCCGCAGTCCGCGCTCTCGTTGGGGTTTCCGCCGTGGACGGCGCATCAGGTGAACGAAGTCGGTATCATCTCATCAGCTTGGCGACAACGACCACAACAGCTACCGCTCCAGAGAGCCCGCACCCGGCCACCCCATCGGAATCGCCGGCAGGCCCCGTCGACGACGGGGTTCCCATCGTCGAGCCGCCGGCTGTGACGATGCCCCGGCTGCTGCAGCTGATTCACTTCAGCCAGCGGCAAATCGAGTTCGTGTTTCGCGCTCGGCGCGAGCTTGGCGAAGTGTTCAAAATGAACGCCGGCATAAGCGGAAGCGTTGTCGTGACATCCCACCCCGACCACGCCCGCTCGCTGTTCACGGCGAAGCCCGGAAGCGTCCCCTCGCTGACCGGAGAGTCCGCGCTGCGGCCAATCGTTGGGCCCGACTCGGTGCTCACCACGAACGGCGAGGCACATCTTCGTCAACGCCGGCTGCTGCTGCCGTCCTTCCACGGCGACGCGATCGACCGCTACACAGACCGAATCCGCGACGCGACCGAACGCGAGATCGACACGTGGCCGATCGGAACTCCCTTCGCGCTTGCACCCCGGATGCAAGCCATAACCATGCAGGTGATCATGTCCGGGATCTTCGGGATCGACGGCGCGCCGGCTCGAGGCACCCCGGAACATCGGCTCGCCTCCGCGATCAAGTACCTCACGATCGCCTCGACGTCGTGGTGGGCGAAGATCGCGGAGATCGCGAACACCAACCACCCGGAGCCGGTCGGGCTAAACCGCATCGCGATTGGCGGGCTTGACCGCGCGATCTTCGCGGTCATCGACGGACGCCGGTGCGCCGAGGACCTGCAGGACCGCGACGACATCCTTTCGCTGCTGCTCGCCGTCACCGACGAGGACGGACGCCCGCTCGGCGACCGCCAGATCCGTGACCAGCTCGTCACGCTACTCCTCGCCGGGTTTGAGACCACAGCAAACAGCCTCGCGTGGGCGTGGGAGCGGCTCCTTCGCACCCCCGAGGCACACGACGTGCTCATCTCAGCCGTCCGCGACGACAACGACGCCGACGAGCACGTCGACGCGACGATCTACGAGACGATGCGCTGCCGCCCCGTCGTACCGATCGTCGGCAGACGGGTCGCGACTGCGTGGCAGCTCGGCGACTACGTTCTCCCCGCCTCAACGGCAATCGCCGTCAGCATCCTGCTGCTTCACCACCGCGAGGACCTTTACGCCGCACCGTTCTCCTTCCGACCGGACCGCTGGCACGGCCGAACCCCCGGCACCTATGAGTGGATCCCGTTCGGCGGAGGCACACGCCGGTGCCTTGGCGCGACGCTCGCAATGGCGGAGCAGCGCATCGTGCTCAACACCATGGCGCGGCGCCTTGACCTCCGGGCGGATGGACCTGAGCCCGAGCACGCCCAGCACCGCAACGTGACGATGATTCCCGCCCACGGCGCCAGAGCAATCCTCGACCACCGGCGCAGCTAGGCGTCGCACGGCGGCGGATGTCTGACACGCCCGCGCGCGCTCTTCGCGCACCCCGAGGGTGCTCCGCGCGACGCGGCCGCTCGGACCACGAAGCTGGCAATCGATAGTTCGGACTATGCGCCGCGTGATGCTCAAGTCAAAGATTCACCGCGCAACGGTCACCGACAGTGACCTTCACTACGTCGGCTCCATCACGATCGACGCGGAGCTCCTCAGCGCCGCGGACATCCTCGAGCACGAACAGGTGCAAGTCGTCGACATAGAGAACGGTGCGCGCTTTGAGACGTACGTGATCGCCGCCGAATGGGGGTCGGGGACAGTTCGCGTGAATGGCGCCGCAGCTCGCCTGGTGCACGACGGCGACCGGATCATCGTCATCTCCTACGCCGAGTACGAGCAGGACGAGCTACAGCGCCACGAGCCACGCATCGTGCACGTCGAGCCAGCGACGAACCGCATCATCAGCGTCGACGCGCAAGCCACGACGCTGATGACATAGCCTTCGCCAGCGTTACTCGAACGACTGAACGGAATACGCACGATGGAGATTCTTGCCGCCCTAGACAGATCCCGCGACTCGATCAACGTGCTCGCACATCCGTTCTACCAGCGCTGGAGCGCCGGTGAACTAAGCGAAGTCGAGCTGGCGCTCTACGCAAGCGAGTACGGCAACGCAGTAATCGCGCTCGCACTGACCTCGCAAGCGGCCGCTGAAAATGCGCCGGCAACCGCGCGGCGCGAGCTCGAGCGCCACGCAGAGCAAGAGCGCGAACACGTCGAGCTGTGGGAGCGATTCGCGATCGCCGCGGGGGCCGAGGACCGCGCGGACACGCAACCGCTGCCCGAGACGCAGGCCTGCGTCGCGGCCTGGACGGCCGGCGACGACTTTGCCGAGCAGCTCGCGGTGCTCTACGTGCTCGAGGCGAGCCAGCCCGAGATCGCCAGGACCAAGCTCGACGGTCTTACGACGCACTATGGCTTCAAGGCAGACGCGTCGGCGACCGCGTACTTCAAAGTTCACGAGACGCTTGACAGAGAGCACGCTGACAGCGCATCCGAACTGATCGTGAACCTCACGTCTGGCAATCCCGACGCCGACCTGCAAGGCCAGCGCATGCTCGCCCGGGCATCAGCTGCGCTGCGCGGCAACTGGACGCTCCTCGACGGCGTCGAAGGCGCCGCCGCGGTGTCGGGCAAGCGCACCTGCTGACGCTAAGACGCGCTCGGGGAAGCAACGCGCGGCCGGCCGCGGGCGCGCATAACACCCCCTACTGGGGCGCGTGACATTGGCATACCGTTTCATTGTCCTGCGGTGCGACCCGGCGAACGCGACGCACGGCCACCGCGTTCCATTGCGACTCAAGTACGGGGGCAGGGGTGACGATAGGAGGGCATGGGACAGGCAGTTGGTAAAGCGACCGGTATCGTTCAGTCCCAAGGGGTTACGGTATCTGTGCGAGCGGACCCAGCGTGTTCCCTGGGTGCGCTCGGAGAGCTCCCGGTGTTTTCCCTCGACCGGTCTCGATAAACGTCGCGATTCATGTGCGACAAGCCAGGCGGGGTCTCTCCCTCCGGGGCGAAGGGAGAGACCCCCTTGTCATTTCTCAGAGCTTCGAAAGACACAACGCGCCCACGTCAGCTCTTGGCATGCCTATGGTCCGAACGAGCGCTCATCGACGTGAGGATCCGGGCTGCGGCCCGGCACGCCCTCTCGCCATCAGTCCGAGGCTTCGACGGCTCGCCTAAGCCCTTCGGGGGGTTCGGCGGCGAGGTGGGGCTCGAGCTTGGTACCACGGGGCCCGTGGCGAGCAGAGAGAGCATGCGTCCCGGGTCGAACGCGATCGAGAATGCGGCCCGGGCGCGTTGGTAGATGAGGTCCTCGAACGTCCAGATGACGGTCAAGTCTCTCAGGTCGCCTGACTCCCGCTGCATGTGCACAGAGCGCGGCGCATCGTAGGACAGGCGAAGGTCCACCACGATCTGGGTCACGATCGCATCGATGCTTGTCCTCACCAGCGACGTTCGCCCCTTGGCGTCGCGCTCAAGGATTGACGTTGCCGCGACCGCCCGCTGCCATTCCGGCGTGCGTACCGTGTCGCACACGAGCTCGAAGCACGCCACCGCCGGTGCCGCGACCTCCGCTGAGGAGGCCGCCTCGAAACGGGTCACGGTAGCCCGGCCGACGCGTAGCCCCACCGGGCGCCGAGTGTGCTCAGATCCTCGGAACGTCGCCTAGGTTGTCGCACGCGATCTCATCTGGCGCCGTCTTCATGAACGGCTGGTCGTGCACGGTCACGATCTCTACCGCAGCGCCCATCTCCCATTTCGAAGCGCCCGACTCGATAGCGGTGCAATACGTGTAGCCGCTTTCTAGCGTCTCAATAACTTCTGTGCGCGACAGCAGGCACGCCTTGCCGACGGCACCCCTGTCCGCACGCGCCTCGACGAACACGATGTGCGTCCCCGCGCTGTTGAACCTCACTGCGGTGATTAGGAAGTCTGCCCATTTCTCGATCATCTTGCTCGGTCTCCATTGTGTCCGCGCCCAACAAGGGCCAAGACGCCCCACCGACGGCTCGGCGCCGTCCCGGCGCCCGCGCGAAACCCGCCCTGGAGCTCGCCGGAACGGCAGGCCTCTCCCGGTCAACTCGCTCCCGCCATGTGGGCTTCCCAAACGCTGGCGGTATGCTAGCCGATGCGTGCTTTCGCCCGGCTTCAGCTTCCTTGCGCAGCCACGTAAACGCCGGCGTGCACGCTTAGCGCCGCCGCCACGACGTCGCCCGCATCGGGAAAGCCGGTGAGCGCGGAGCCGTGGTGAGCAAGTCTCCTAAAGGGCCCGACGGCGCTAACCGAGTGCTCGCCGTGCGGCCGCGCGACGACGAGGACATAGTCAAGAGCCTCGACGACGAGGCGCTCCTGGATGGGCTCACCGAACCAGAACGCGCCGATCGCGCCGCGCTCGTATCTGAACTCCCCACGCCGGCCTCCCGCGCTCCGAGCTTCAGCGCCACGCCGAAGTCGGAACGCTCGCATACGCCAGCGCCGACCTCGCTATCTCCGGACGGGAGCGCTTCGACGCCGTGCAGGTCGCAGAGCTCGCCGGCGCCGACGTGCGCTTTCTCCTCGCGGCCCGGCGTGCTTTGGGTCTGCCAATCCCCGCGCCCGATGAGCGCGCGTATGCCAAGGCTGACATCGAGGCGCTTCGAATCGCGACCCTCGCCAGGGACGCAGGCGTCGCGGACGAGGAAATGCTGGAGCTGATGCGCACACTCGGACGGGGTCTTGCGCGCTCGGCACAGGCGATGCGCGCGCTCGCGCTGCAGCTGGCTATCGAACCCGCGATCAGCGAACACGAGCTCGCGAAGCGCTACGCACGCGTCGCGAGCGACCTTGGCCCGCTAGCCAACCCGCTCGTCGCGAACCTGCTCGCCGTCTACCTACGCCATGTCGCAGACAGCGAGGCCATCACGAGCGAGGACCGCGCCACCGGCCAGCTCCCGGGCTCACGTGAGGTCACGGTCTGCTTCGCGGATCTGGTGGGCTTCACCCGCCTCGGCGAGCGCTTTTCGCCGCATGAGCTCTCGCGGCTCGCGCGGCGCCTTGAGAGGCTCGTCAGCGAACTATGCGTCGCGCCGGTGACTCTCGTCAAGACGATCGGCGACGCGGCAATGCTCACGTGCCCGGAAGCAAGCCCGCTCGTAGATGTCGCACTGGAGCTTCTCGATGTCGTGGAGGACGCCGAGAGCTCGCTGCCCCAGCTCCACCTCGGTGCGGCGTCCGGACCTGCGCTGAGCCGCGCCGGAGACTGGTTCGGCGCGCCAGTCAACGTCGCGAGCCGCATCACCCAGACCGCGAACCCGGGGACCATTCTCGTCGAAAGCAAAGTCCGCCGCGAGCTCCCCGACGGGTACCAGTGCTCCTACATCGGTCGCCGGCGCCTTCGTGGACTGAGCGAGCCGCTCCGCCTCTACCGCGTACGACGCGACCCCTCGGCGCACGGACAGAATGCCTGACACCCCGCGCCCTTCCCGTCCGCCAAGGTCGGTGACGCCAACGCGGAGGCAATCATCGAGAACACTGCACTGCGGCTGCAGGCCCGCGCGGAGATCGTTTGAGCTAGGGTGTCCGCCGCCGATCGTTGTTGCTGGAGTACCCCTGCCGTCGACGCTTCAGGCCCCTCCTACCCCCGGGAGATCTCTACATTGACGTGGATCGAGGTACGCGCGCGGAGCCATGAAACGCTCTCGCGCGGACGCAGCTGGGGCGGCTTCGGCGGCAACCCCGGCCCGTGTATAGCCGCTTTAGCCGTCTGTGAGCGAGGCGCCGCCCTCTCTCAGCGCGACGTGCTAGATCGGCTCGGACTAGCCGGTGACGAGTTCGCCGAGGGCGTCTTCGCCCGATGCGGCGTTGAGCGACGGAACCTGGACATCTCCCACGAGTTCGTCTCCCAGACGCTTCATGGGCGCAGCGGCGAGGTGGAGGAGCGCCTCGCGGGCCAGGCGATCGCCACGGTCCGCTCGCTGAACCCCGACCCACATCGCATCGGAACGGTGATCACGTCGAGCCTCTACTCGCTCGGCTGCCCGTCGCTCGCGCACCGGCTCATAGACGAGCTCGACATGTGCCCATCGACCGATAAGTACCACGTGACGAGCGTCGGATGCGCGAGCGCGGTCCCGCTCTTTCGCCTCGCCGGCGGCGCAATCCAGCAACGCCCCGAGAGCGATGTGCTCGTCGTCGCGGCCGAGAGCATGAGCTCGATCCTGACTCCGGCAACACCGCACGACCACAGAGCAAAGACCGTGGGCTCCGCAATCTTCGGAGACGGCTGCGCAGCGGCAGTGATCTCTAGAGACGAACGGGCCCACGGCCCCCTCATCCTCGCCTCGGCGGTCCACCAGCTCCCTGGCACCCTCGGCGCCGTGAGCCTCACGCTCACGGAGAAAGATAGTCACCTGCACCTGGCGCGCGAGTTGCCCGACCTCGCCGCGGCAGACCTCGGACAGCTGGTCGACGGCTTTCTGCACAAACAGCGAACGAGCACAGCAGCGATCGACCACTGGTTGATCCACCCCGGCGGCAGACGCATCGTCGAAAGCGCCCGCGACGCGCTCGACCTCAGCGACGAGGACGTCGAACTTAGCTGGCGCGCCCTCGCAGAACACGGGAACATCGGCACGCCGTCGATCTTCTACGTTCTCAAGGCTACGATCTCCGAGCGCAAGCCCTGCCTTGGCGAGGTCGGTCTCGTCGTTACGATCGGCCCCGGAGTGTCTGTCGGCTTAATGCTGCTGCAGTGGTAGCCCGCGATACACAGCCGCAACCGGTCGGTAGAAGGCGAACCGCCGAAAAACCCTGGCGAACTCTCGAACCTCTGACCTTCGGCTCCGAAGCGGGAACGCACCCTAACTTCGCGGCCCTCCCCTCGTTCGGCAGCCGACTGCACTTTCCCGCTGCGGCCAGCAAGGCAACAGCGACGCAGCCGTCGGCCTCAATAGCCACCCGGTCGCCGTCGGATCTCGCCGCGCGGGACCGATTCCACGTGGTCGGCGTTATCAGAACTCGAGTCGGGCGCTCGAGAGGCCACGCGGCGGCAAAGCAGATCGCGAAGGCGTAACAGTCGAGCGCTCGCAGCCAGCCAGCGCCCTGAGCCTTTCGGCCTCGCCGTTACGACGGTTCATTTGCCGGGCGTAGATCGTCAGGGTCAGATTCGCCGTCGTGTGGCCGAGTTGCGCCATCAAGTACGGCGGCGGCTCGTCGAGGGCGAATAGAAGCGATGCGAAGGTTCGCCTGAGCGAGTGCGGCGTCAGGCGGTCGGGCAACGGCTCCGTCCCCTCGCCCCTGAGCTTTGCGTTCGCCCGCGCGACTGCCCTCGCGAGCACTCGCCGTCGGACTGTGCTCTCGTCCTGTCTGGTGCCGTTCGATGTTGCGAACACGAACGCGTCGCGCGCCGGGGCGAAGCGCGCCCACTGCTCTGCGAGCTCGTCGCGAAGCGCGCCGAGTAGGTTCACGTCGCGCACTCCGGCCGGGGTCTTCGACGCGCGGATCGTGATGGTGCCGCGAGGAAGGTCAACATCGCACCATTGGAGTGACAGCGCGTCGCCGATTCGCAGGCCCGCGAAGACGAGCGTCGCGAGGATCGCGCGACGTTGGCGTCGGCCAACGCGCGCTTCGCGGTCGAGCTCGCCCGCCGCGTCGAGCAGCGCAGCGATGTGGTCTGCGCGGTCGAGCCAGGATCGGTAGGGCGTCAGCGTCCGGAGCCGTCGGCGCCGACCCCGCGCGGGATTGCGAGCGATGAGCTCGTACTCCACGGCCAAATCGAGAATCCCGGCGAGGGTAGCCAGCGTTTTGTTGATCGAGCTCGGGCACAGTTTGCCTTCTCGTGCCTTCCTGATTCGGAACGCGTGGCTTAAAGTGACTAGCCATCCGCACCTCGATGCAGATTCTCGCCGTGCTGACAGTGTTGTCTCCTGGCTGCGGTAACGACGACATAAGCGAAAGCGCTACGGTAATCGCGAGTCAATGGCTGCGCGCGCGATCCTAGTGACGCATCGGCGTCCCGCTGCTTTTCGGTCTCGGCTCCCGGCTCTGGCCGCAAGCGTCTACGACGACGCTCGGAGACGCATCCTTCCCGGCTCCACGAGCCGTTTACGATCCGGGGCATGGACCCCCGAGAGCACCGGAATGGCTGCCTCTCACGCCGTTGGGTTGACGAAGTTCCTCGCCGAATAGCAGCCCCTCAGTGACGCACCGCCCGAGTTGGCGGGGCGGCTGCACTACCGCGCATTGGTCGCCGGTGGTGCGACGTAGCGGCGCGATCCCCGCCGAGCGACGGCGAAGTGTAGGTTAGTCGGCGTGTATCCGATCACTGTCTCGTGCGAGAATCACGACGTGGAATCTCCGTCATGAGCAGTAATGTCGTCGCTGCGCTGATCGCCGGCGGGGTCTCCATCGTTGTGTCTGTCGTCGCCGCTGTTGGTTCATTCCGGTTGCAGAGAAGTAGGTTGCGCGACGAACTGCGCACCGAGTTCATGGCGGAGACCGCAATCCGAGACCTCCTGCTCCACGATGACTGGCGCCTCAGAAGCTTCCAGGTGATCGCACACCGTATACGCGGCTTCGAGGATGATGAGCTGCGTAGGCTTCTGATCCGCGCTGGCGCAGTCTGCTTTGACGGGAAGGACGGCGCGGAGATGTGGGGACTGCGCACCCGCAACGAAGACCGGCTCGCCTGATAGCTCGAGAAGATTGCGGAGAGTCGCAGATTACCGCTTGTGCGACCCGGGCGCATCCCGTCGACCTGGTCAGCGCGTGGCGCTCAAGGAAGTTCGGGATCAACCGTCGCTCGTCAGGACGTCGCACAGCTCGGTCTTATCCGGACCGACTCGCAGGATGAGCTTTCTCGAAAGCCGTCATCGAAAAGTAGTTGCTGGGCGCGGCTCATTCACGTCAAGAGCCGCTGCAGATCCTCGACCCTCAGCCACCTCTTTGCGCAGGGACTCAGCAGACCCCGGGCAACACGAGATCGTCTACGCCGTAATCACGCGCAGCGACCGCGAAACCCCACGCTGCCATTCTTGAGCGTCATCAGCCTTATCAACGCCACCGACCGCGTGAAAGCGCTCGGCTTCCGTGTCGCCGTCGTCCCGGTCAAAGAGACGGCGGCGAGTTGAGCTAGACCGCGGTGTCGCCCACGTCTCGTCGGCCGTCCGTCCGCCCACTCGGTCAAGCTGCACGTGAATGCCACCGGTATCCGCACGAAAGCCAGACTCAGACGCACCCGTGGACGAAACGGTCAATCTTATGCCGAAACGATTCTTCTGGTTTGAGATCTCTTACCTCCTGGCGCTCATGGCATTCTTCGTTGCCTACGAGGTCAGCCACGGCCTCCGTCAAGCACTTCCCGCGACCTTCGGTCCGATCCCCGCCAGCGTCGTCTGGTTCGGAGCCACGGGCGCCGTCTTGGCCGGCATCGGAGGCATCTACTATCACAACCGCAAATGGGACCCCGCGTACGACTACTGGCATTACTCGAGACCTCTCATCGGTGCGGTGGTAGGCGGCATCGGCGCGCTGCTCTACTACGTGTCAGTCTCGCTTGGCACCAAGGGCTCGATCACGCCCAATGCAGTTACATTCGACGCCGTGGCGTTCATACTCGGCTTCGCCGACGACGCCTTCCGCGAACTCATCAAGAAGATCACGACGCTTCTGTTCGGCGCTGGCGAAGAACCCGCCGCACCGCAGGGAAGCTTAGCGGGCCCAGGCGCCGGCTCCAGTAGCTGACGCTGTCATGGTCGGGTGGCACAGACGGTCTGATAAGACTTACGTGACGAGCGCGACAGACGGCCGCGACTTCCTCATGCGCGGCAACGCGAACGAGTGACATCAGCCGGTGCCGCTCGATCTTCAGTGGGATCGCACGCTACGTCGCCGGCAGGGTGGCGCTATACGTCTCGCTGGTATTGATGTCTACTACGACTTCGACTGGCTGCACGTTTTCCCGGACAACCGAGCTCAGTTCAGGAACGGCCAATGCCTCGCAAACCGCGTCAAGGACGACTGTCCAGCCGGCAAGACGCCGGCGTTGCTGCTAACAGACCGCGACGAGATCAAAGAGCGGGCCGTCGAGACTGATGAACACTACATACTCATTCTCAATCTTCCGCGCTATCTCAAGGTCGCCGAAGCCGACGCGGCGCTCTCGTACCTTGCAAACGCCGTGGGGACCGGGATCGCGCGACTCGGCGACGTCGCTGACCTAGCGAACACGTGGACAGGGGACCAGCTACGGGCCTTTTTCGACCTCAAGCTCAACGGCCAGCACATCGCTGAGTGGGCGGGAAACAACACAGCGCGCATCGAACAACTACGTGAGATCGCGGCGGTCGAGCCCAGCGAAGCGTCGACGATCGACGTGGCGTCGGTGATCGCGGCGCTCGGCGCGCTTGGGCCGCTCGACCCTGAGATACTCGATGCGATCGCGGGCGTGATTAGCCCTGAAACCGACCGCCCTGCGCGGCTTCGCCTGTTGCGTTCGTTGACGGGCGACCCCGTCGGCAGACACGACACGGGCACGGTGTTTGGCGACCGGGCTGCCGACCGTATCGCAGATGTTCGGAACGTGGCAGCCAACTACCGCACGCTCGTTAAAGACCCCAACTCCAGCGAGACCGACCTGCAGCGGTTCATCGAGCAGAACCCGTGGCTTCTCGGGCTTGACTATGCGCACATCCGACCCCGTCGCCAAATTCCCCGCGGCATCGTTGATTTTCTTCTCGAGCGATTCGACGGCTTCCGCGATCTGCTTGAGCTGAAGAGTCCGCAAGACCCGATTATCAGCGCTCCAGAGGTACCAGAGGTCCCGCCGCCGGCAAGCGAATACGCGTTGAGCCCGGTCCTCGCCGGTGCCCTGGCCCAGGTGCACGTGTACCGAGACATACTGACTACTGACTCTGACGCCGCAAGACGCCTCTTTGGGCTCGAACACACCCGGGACCCACAGGCGATCATCGTCATCGGTAGGGCCGAGATGCTCCCGGATTACCGGCAGCGCGTCCTGCGCGAACTGAACAGGTCACTACATCGCGTTGAAGTCGTGCCCTATGACATCCTCGCGCAACGTGCCGACGCGGTGCTGGACAATGTAGAGCGTTACGTCCTCGCCGCGGCAGACTCCGAACCATCGGCACTGGACCTCACCTAACGTCCCGGGCACGGCGAACGAGCGAGCGCCCTGGGGCAGAGTCTCGCTCCGCGTGGTGACAGCCCTGACACCCCGACGCCACCTGGCATCGAGCACGCCTCCTCTAGCGCAACATCAGCAGCTCAAGTGCGCGCGCTGGCTCACTGCCAAGGTCCCGCTTACCTGCGCACCCTTGTGCCCAGCGCGGGCACCGCAGCCACCAGCCTCGCCGGGATCTATCGAGGAGCATCGGCGTCGCGCAGGTTGGGCACGGCTCGCTCGCGCGAACGCGTTCGATACGTCTTGCGAGATCATCGCCATCCACGAGCTCAAAGCCAATCTCTTCAGCCTCGGAGCGGGCCGCTTCCGTGAAGCGAGATAGGGTCACAAACATGCCCGAGTGTGGATCGATCTGCTCACGCATCAGGGTCCCGGCGAAACGGCGGATCTGATCTACGCCGACCGACCGAGACTGCCAGCGCTTGCACTGCACGACGCACACCTGCTCGTTGCGACGCGCCCGGAGATCGACGTTCCCATCGGCACCCTCACAGCCGGTCTCGGTGACGTCCCACCCCTCGCGGCGAAGCATCTCGCCGACGATCCACTCAAACTCCTGGAAGTTCAGCAGGCGAAGGTTAGTTGTCCACTCGAGTAGATGGCGGCGGTTCGCGGCCTGAACGCGCGATCCACACCAAGCGACGGTGACGGTCCAGCCGAGGACTGCTCCGATGACGTTGAGGTTCACGAGCATGAAGTCGCTGACACCGAGACTGAGTGGAATGACCAAGCCGACGACCGCATACAAGCTGGCAGCGAGGAGCAGTGCGGCACGCATTCCCAGGCGCCCAACGAGAAGCGTCAAGAAATCGTCGGCCGTGGAGATGGTACGGCCGGCACGAGATTGAACTGCGGCACTCTTGTCCGTCGACATCGCAGGGTGTATCGGCGACCGCACAGCCCAGCTTGACGTTCGAGGCAAGCACAGCGACACTCCGTGACGTCGTTGCGCTCGGTCGATCCGTCAGCCTGAACGTTGCGCGGCATCGGGCACCTCGAGCAAGAACCGAGCAGGCTCGCCGGCTATGCATGCAGCTTCGCCATAGACGCGGACGTCCTTGACCTTGCTGATCGCGAACTCGCTCGCGACTTTTGCGCACAGCCCGACTCTCATGGCCGCCAGCTCCGCTCGCAACCGCTAGCTGAACTCGCCCCAATCGCGTGGCTGGTGCCAGCGCGGCTGCCACGAGACGAACCCGGCGGGGTCAAAGCTCTCGCTGGTCGCTTCGATCGACGCGATTTGTGCCGTGCGCAGGCTCAGGGTGTGAGCACCGCCGGGACTGTCGCTCTCGTAGTCCCAGAAGTGATAGCGGTATGACGGGCCGGCAGTTTGGCTGCCGGGGGCGAAGTCCATCGGAGCGCAGGTTCGAGTGAGCATTCGGCCCGCGTCCTCTTTGCTGACGAATTGCAAAACGACCATTGTCCGGTCGGCAATTGCCGCGATGAATATTGCGTGATCTCGGTGCACCGCGCGAAGTCTACGCTTAGCGTCTGAAAGTAAGAGGCTCGCCTTGCGGCGCTCGGCGTACACGTGCCAGGCGCCAGAGCCGCTAAGTCGTGGTCGGAGGCGGCAGCTCGAGCGTCTCAATCGTCGGCAGGGAGGCTCCTAAACCTTTGAGGTCGCCGTAGATCTCCGCGAGCTCCCCCACGACGCTCTCGATCTGTTGTTCGCGTTCGGCCCAACGAGCTTGAAGAGCTCGGCGTTCCTGATCAAGCGTCGCGCGCATGCCGCGTGCGTTTTCGATGATCGCGACAACGTGCTCTGCAAATTGAGATCCGGCGAGATAATCGTAGGCTAAACCCTTGAGATCGTCCCGCCGCGAACGCGTCCCTCGCGCTGATGCGACTTGAATCATGCCGTCACGAAGCAGAACCGCTAGGTCCGTTGCAACGTCTAGGTCCACTACCCACACCCCGTCAACCTGGGTGAGCGATTGATCTGGTTGCGGGAGAGCGTCAGACACGATCACCGCGACGGTGTGGTTGCCCTTGCGCTGGTCCTCCCTGAGCTTGCGCACCCATCCCTTACTCCAACTCGCCGCGCGCTTCGACTCCCACAGAATAGTGCCGCAAGTTACGCCGGAAGCATCGCGGACAGTCTGGACGATGTCCGCGCCACGCGTTCCGTGCGCAACGCCCAGAATATCGTCGTGCGGACACCGAATCCTAAGTCGGTCTGCTAGCGCGTCCTCTCGCAGTGCGCCCAAGCTCTGCGCACGCGGCGACGGCATCTTCTTCGACAACGTGTTGACCTGACGCCGCAGCGCCGAAATCTGCTTATCGCGATCTCGCACCTCATCATTCGCATCCGAAAGCGCCTTCTCGCTCATTCGAGCCGCTCGCTTCTCAACCTCGGGTGCAATCTCTTGCCTGATCTCCTTCTTCAGGCTCGACCGAAGGGACCGCTCGATCGCCACGCGCATGTGATCGACAACCTGCTCGTCCAGTTTGAACCTGTGCCCGCACGCCGGGCACACTACAGATGCTCTGCTCTCACCGTCGGTGGACATCACGTCATCTTGTCACAGCGGCCCAGGATGATTCAAACTGATGTCCCGCGTCTCTGCGTCCGGCCGGGTACGAGAGTGCCACGAGCCGAGGAACTCCTCTAATACGTCTCCTTGCGTAGTCCTCGCGCCGGGTTTTTCGGGCGAGACGGCACTCCCAACGTCGGGCGGACCCCTTACGCTTAAGCGCAACATGTGCGTCCTTCCGCGCGAATGATCGTAGACGAACCATCGCGCCAAGGATGTCGACGTCCCGATCTGGACGCCGGGCGCGAGGAGCTGTGTCAATCTCGCAATTCGTCGCGGTTGCTCTAGCCGCGCGACACGGGAATGGCAACCAGACTACGTCTCTTCGCTTGGCTTGTGTCACTTGAGGCGCTCGATGCTGCGCCTGACCGCGCGTCGGCGCTCAGAGTTGGACGGGACCTCGCCGCTCTCGCCGCCCGCGATGCGCTCGTGGAGGGTGACGGCGCGGGCTACGACGAAGTGGCCCGGCTGCTGTCCGAACTTGAGTTTGACGGCTGGCTCGCTTGGGACTGGAGTGGCTATGGCGGCGATCCAAGGCCGGACCAGCCGCCACCGTCGATGTTTGACTATCAGGCGCTTCAGCGAGTGCAAAACGTGCGCATTACCCCCGATGGGTATGCAGCTTATGTGGCGCGACAAAGGCTCGGCGGCGACACAAGGGGGGCGCCAGGCGCGAACCCAATCGAGCCTTCAGGAGGCGGCGAGCATACGTATGACATATTCATTTGCCACGCGAGCGACGACAAGGAGACCGTCGCCCGACCGCTCGCACTTGCCTTGCAGTCGCTCGGCTTCTCCGTCTGGTTCGACGAACAGCAAATGGAGGTCGGGGCCAGCCTACGCACAACGATCGAGACGGGGCTTGCTTCGTCACGGTACGGCGTCGTCGTTCTAAGCCACGCGTTCTTTAGCAAGCAATGGCCACAGCACGAGCTGAACGGGCTATTTGCGCGGGAGACTGCCCATGGCGATGAGGTGATACTCACGCTGTGGCACGACATCGACGCCGACTTCCTGCTTTCGAAGGCTCCGATGATGGCCGACCGGTTCGCATTGAACATGGCGGACGGCGTAGACGATGTCGCAACCCGACTCGCTAGACGTCTACGCCGCGAGCAGGCCCAAGATCAACTTCGATCACGAGCACCGCTCCCGCCTAATCACCCGCAGGGCTCGGCGTCCGAACCGACGCCGAGTACCGCGTTGCCGTCACACGAGGTGTCCGGACTCGACGTTCGTGAGCGCGTCATTGAGCTGCTGAGCGCCGGCGACGAGGTCGGCTTGCGTGAGCTTCTGCGCCTCGAGCGCAGAGCGTTTGAAGACTCGACGCTGGTGACGCTGAAGGAGGCCGCGGACACCCTCGGCTCCTCGGCCGACCCGAAGACTCTGCAGCCAGTCGAGCGCGCCCTATGGGCCCACGTCGATCGCCGACTGGGCTCGCTACTTCCCTTGGTGGATTACAAGCCCGCGACGTTGAGCGAGGATTTGTCTTCACTAAGTGCCTTGGCGGGCCGCCCAACTCCGACCCGCTCCCCCTACACCGCATGGCTGGACGGCCCACGCTGGCCCGTTTGGCTGGTGACGCTCATTCTCGGATCGACCGCTGTCGCCTTCGAGCGTTTCGAGGTTTTACTCGCCATGTGGAGCCAACACGCCTCGTACGACGAGGAGCGACCATTGCCCGTCGCCCGACTCGGCGGCGCCGCAGATCTTGGAGAAGCCCTGCTGCGCGCGCGGTCGGCGCACGTCACGCGTGCAATCGAGCTCTGGTATCCAGCCTTCGCCGTTGCCGATTCTCCGCTGCTCGCCACCCATTACCGCGAGATCCTGCGTGCTGGCGACGCGACTGACAGCGCGCTCGGATTTCTGTCACGCGCCGGCGATTTCCTGTGGCTGTGTGGAGCGCTCGCCGGCCGCGACATGATTGACGTCATACGATTCTGGTCCGCACCTCAGGTGCACCCGACGCTTCGCACGAGGCTCGCTCAAGATACGCAGTTGGCTGAACATCTCGCTGCCGCGCTCGACGTGGCAAGCTCCGAGCTGCTCCCGACCTTGGACACCTGGATCTCGAGGGCTCCGAGCCGTGGCTTTTGAATCGTCGAGATCGACGCCCGACGCTCGACGATCGGCAAACCAATGCGCCACAGATGTCTCTCGCTCTCTGTGGTCCAGCGCGTCTTGACACTTCACACTTAATGCTTTGTATAGAGAGTAGCAGGAACTGGAGCGCAAATTGCAGAGTCGCGTATTCGACTCCAAAGCGACTTAATAAGTGCCCGGCTTGCCAGAGGGAACTAGACGACTCTGTTCCTCCCGAGACATCCCCGGTACCGGACGAGGACTTTAGCCGGTGTCTCCGTTTACCTTTCAAGCTTGGATTGCCGACGAGGCTTCGGTGGGTCGCAGGGCTATGACCGAACCCCTGACTGAACGTGAGCTAGACGACCTCCCGAACCGGAAGTGGACGATCAAGACCCCTAGAGGGCTGTATGTACGAGTAGGCAGAAAGAGGTCACGACCTCGGTTCGAAACGGGGAGATCTCCTTCCACTACGACCCGCGTGCTCGGCCGGCCAACGCTTCCGCCTAGACCGTGGCTCTGCTTTTAGGCTGTACCGTGCCTCGCCCACTCTGACAACGGGCGACCTCTCGTCCTTTGCAGCCACTGAAAGAAAGCTTCTGACCGTGTCATAGGAGATGTCTCGCAGCACACGCTCCTGAGCCCTGATTTGGACCTCTTTCGGGCGTATTCCGTCGCTCCTTGCATGGGACAGCACCGCCAGCACTGAGGCTTGCACAGCACCCATGGGTAGGCGTAGGATGGGTCTAGAAGGCGGGTTTTGCGGGTCTTTTCGATCCAGCAACTTGCGCACCGACCTTGCTGCAGCCTCAACCCTCGACCAGGTGGGAGGGTTTGAGCAACCGCCCCCCGTGCGCACACAGAGATTCGTGGCGCGGCAGTGTTTTTGGGGTATTACGTGCGGTGTACCCGGAGCGTGGGGAGAAGCGAAGCGAGCACGTCGAGGTCGTCGTCTTGCGTCCAGACCGCGAGGTCGTGCGCGACAGCTGTCGCCGCGATGATCGCGTCCATCGCTCCTACCCGCCGACCGGACGTTCTTGCGGCGGCGAGTAGCTCGGCGAGTGGGCGAGCGACGCGTTCGTCGTACGGGATGGCGACAAACGTGCTTGCCCGTGCGAGGGTTGCCTCGCGGAGCTCGCGGAGCGGTCCTGGAGCGGCACGGAGGACCGCGAACATGAGCTCGGTCACTGTGGCTACTGAGACGCGGGCGTCGCCTTCGGGAGCGTCGCCTATCGGCCTGCTCTGCTCCGCCGCAACGAAGACGCTCGTGTCGGCTAGGTAGCCGAGCGTCACGACACCGTGTCGTCGGTTGTCAGGCCGACGTCGAAGTCCTTACCGTCGGAGGTGACACCGAGCTCGGCGGCCAGCCGCGAGATCGCGTCAAGATCCGAGAGGATGAGCTCAGTTGGGCGACGTTCTGAGCGTTGTCTGCGCGGAACGATGTCCGCGACGGGGCGTCCGTGGACCGTGAGGACAACCGGCTCGCCGCTCTCCACCGCGGCGACAACGCGCGCCGTGTGATTGCGAAGCTCTCGGACCGAGACATCCATGCGTGGCACAGCGTAGCACGCAAGCCGTTCCGCCGCCGACCAGGTTGTAGTGAGTCTCAAGGAGCCTTCTTCCATCCCTCCTTCGAGGGACTAGTACATCTGGATCCCTGAGCCTTCTTGCTTGAAGGCGACGGTCGCTTCCTTAGATCATTGTTCACGAGTGTGGCTTGACCGAACCTGGAAGCACTGCGGCGCCGGCGCCCGAAGCAGCAACAGCGATGCAGAAGCGCTACCCAGCCGATGCTGAAGAAGGGCTTTTTCGCGCCGCAATCGGTACAGTCACTTGCGTAGTCGAGCGATCGGAGTCAGTTATGAGCGTGGGGTTTGCAGGGGAGGCGGTGCGCGTCCGCGAGGTCGGTCATCTGTCGGTGGCGGATATCGCCAGGGCAACCGGCGCGGAGCGCTCGAGCGTGAGATCGTGGCTGCGCGATACGCGCGCGCCGACCGGGGCTCGCGCTGAGCGTCTGGTCGAGTTGTCGTCTGTCGTCGATCGGCTATCGACGGTGATGGACGCGGATTACGTCCCGGTTTGGCTGCGCAAGCCAAATTCGGCTCTAGCTGAGCAGAAGCCGATCGACGTCATCGCCGCCGGCGAGTATCGGAAGGTGTCTACGTTGATCGCCTCAATTGAGAGCACGCCGGTTAGCTGACTCCGCCGCACAGCGTGGGTGTCGACCCCTTCTCGTTGAGCGCCGAGTGGTGGAGTCACACTCCGGCCCGGGCGATTTGCGGTCTGCTTCGGTCGGCGCGCGGCACCGATTCCGGCGCGCGAGAGGACGCGGCGGTGATCGGGGGTGGGGCGTGGTCGTCGCGGTGCTCGGGGCGGCGGTTGTGGCGCGCTCACGGCGGCTTGGGAGTGTCGTTCGAGGCGAACGGGAACTGTTACCGCGCTCGGTCTGGCTTCTGAGCTGCGCGCCGTCACGTGACGCGTCAGGTATGGCGCGAAGCGGTCAGGCGCCCGGTGACGGGACGGTCGGGCGTGTCCAGCGTAGGTTTGGGAAGCGGGCGAAGTCGCGGTCGAACGACACGAGCTCGCAGGCGTGTTCGACTGCGAGCGCGGCAAGTTGGGCACCCACAATCAGATCGCCTGAGGCGTCCGCGTCTTCGCAGACGGTCTGTAACACCGCGAGGTGCTCGGGGCCGGGCGCTACCAGGACGTGCCCCGGCTGGGCTCTAAGCGCGGCCAGGTACGAGAAGGCGTTCATATCTGGCGTAGGGATCGTGAAGACTCGGCGATTGGTGGCCAGCCTAAGGAACGCGACGGCGACCGCGTCGATCACCGCGTAGGGCACGCGGCTCGCAAGCAGAGCGGTCAGCCAGGGCCGCGCGATGGCGAACTGCGGGTGGTCCTCGCGGTGAGCCGCGAGGACCACGTTGACATCGAGCAACTTCACCTAAGCGTGTCGAGCTCGCGGCCGACGTCGAGGGCTTCGCGCAGAGCGCGGTTGGAGGACAGCTCGATGCCCGGCACTGGACCGCCACCACCGTGGAAGACAGGGACGTCCGGAGGATCGGCAACCTCTGGGGACACGAACTCGCGTCTCAACGCGTCCTCCACGACCTGACCCAGCGTCTGGCCACGCTCGCGCGCACGGCGCCGAGCCGACTCGAGTAGATGATCATCCACCGCGATTGTGGTGCGCATGATGCAGACGTTAGCGCAGCAGACGCATCGAGCCGAGACCAAGCCGCCCGTGTCCAGCAGGCCCTTCACGACCGGAAGGAGTCGAGCATCTCTGGTGACAGCGGTGCATCGAAGTCGTCGGGGACCGAGAGGCGTCCTGCGTCGATCCCCCAGCGCCGCTCGGAGGGCTGGGCTGCTGGCACTAGCCGTGCGACCTCTACGCCGCGGCGCGTGATCACGACCTCCTCACCGCACGCAACCCGCTCCAAAAGACGCGAGAGGTGCCTCTTTGCCTCGTGCACGCCGACTGACTTAGTCACCAACTCAGGCTACCCGTTTGCTCAGGTCTTGCGTGACGACTGGCGATAGACGTGACTGCGGCGGACGTCGCGGCCGCCGCAGTAGTGGCCTGCTTCTGGTCCGTGCGCTTAGGCTTTGAGAATGAGTTCTTCGCCCTTGCTGACGACGGTGTCTTCCTCCGGCGACGCGGTTGGGTACTCCCGTTCACCGCCGACGAGGTTGAGTCCGGTGAGCAGCGTTTGCGAGAAGCCTTCTTCGAAGGACTGGTCCTTCTGGATGTCTGAGCCGTCCTACTTGAAGGAGATGAGCGGGCAATTTCGCCACCATGTTTGGAGTCACCGGTTGCCTCCGATACGGTCCACCGACGCTGGTCCCGAAGTCACTCTGACGTTGGACGACGCCGAGCTCGCCAAGGGCAACGAGCGCTGGACCACCCAGCTGCCAGACCCGTTCGCCGCTAGATGAGAAGCCGCCCTATAATCTCTGCCATGGCGCATGGAGTAGAGGATGGTTGGGTGGAGCGTGCGATGGGTGAGCTTGCCGATGCCGGCTACCGCCGTGGTGGCGCCCGCAGAGCGCTGCTCGCGCTTCTGAGCGAGCAGACGTGCGCACTTTCGGCCATCGAGATCGAGGAGTCTTTGGCCGCCGGTGAGCGACGGGTGTCGCGTGCAAGCATCTATCGCATCTTGGAGGAGCTCGAAGCGACCGGACTGGTCCAGCGTGTAGCGGTCGGACAGGGCATGGCCCGCTATGAGCCGGTGCGCCGCGGCCGCGGCCACCACCATCATCTGGTGTGCGACACTTGCGGTCGGCTTGAGCCGTTCGCAGACGAGGGCTTGGAGCGTGCCATCAAGCGACTCTCAGAGCGCGTGCCGTTACAGGTCTCAGAGCACGAGGTCGTACTGCACGGCGCCTGCTCGGCGTGCGCCGACTGACGGACGCTCCCGCCTCGCTTTCCTAGACAGGCGAAGCCCGGCCATTCGCGCGCGGCACCGTCTCGACCGCTGACTCTCGACCGCTGACCGAGCCGCTGGTGCCTGCGCCGAGTGGTCCTTTGTCCGCGGATGGGGCCGGAAGAGCCGCCTGCGAGCCCTCCCGCCTACCGAGAACAAGAGCTAATCTTATCTGTTGTATAGTCGTCGCCGGACCCTACCGGGGGCCTGGACGCTGGGCGTTCGATCCGACGACGTAGAAGGAGTGCCGATGAACCTTGTTTTGCGTGTGCGTGTGCTGATGGTGGTGTCGCTAGCTGGTCTGCTGGGCGCGGTTTGCTTGGCGGGCTGCGGCGGGTCCTCCTCGAACGCGAGCAACACCGCGCAGGGCGGCCAGAGTTCCGCGCCGATCGACGCGGTGGGCGCGGAGAACGAGTACGCCAACGTGATCGAACAGATCGGCGGCAAGTACGTGAAAGTCACGGCGATCGAGAGCAACCCGAACACAGATCCGCACACCTTCGAGGCGAGCCCCAGCGTCGCCGAGGCGGTCAGCCAGGCCGAGCTGCTGGTCGAAAACGGTGTCGGCTACGACACCTACATGGAAAAGATCGAGTCCGCCTCCCCCAGTTCCTCACGCAAGGTCATCAACGTCCAGCATCTCCTCGGTCTGCCCGACTCGACCCCGAACCCGCACCTCTGGTACAAGCCGGAAACGATGCCCGCCGTCGCCAAGGCCCTGGTCACCGACCTCTCGGCACTCGACCCGGCGCACGCCTCCTACTTCCAGGAAAACGCGACGAAGTTCGAAGAATCGCTGAAGCCCTGGCATGAAGCGATCGAAGAGTTCAAGGCCGCCTACCCGAACACGCCGGTCGCAACGACCGAGCCGGTCGGTGACTACATGCTCGAAGCCGCCGGGACGAGGAACATGACTCCCTTCACGCTGCAGGCGTCGATCATGAATGGCACCGACCCGGCCCCTCAGAACGTGACGCTCCAGAACAGCCTGTTCGCACAGCACAAGGTCAAGGTGTTCGTCTACAACCAGCAGGTCACCGACACGCTCACGGAATCGTTCCTGAAACTGGCGGCGAAGTACGGCGTGCCGGTCGTCGGTGTGTACGAGACGATGCCAACGCCGGGATACGACTATCAGCAGTGGATGCTCGCCGAGGTCAAGGCGCTGGAAAAGGCCGTCAAGGAAAAAGTCTCCACGCAGAAACTGTGAACGTGAGCGGCGCGGAGACAAACGCGATGGGACGCGAGGGCATCTCCGTCGCCGGGCTCGATGGCGAGGAGATCCTTGGTGTCGAGGGGATCAGCGTGCGGCTCTCCGGGCGCGAGGTCTTGCGCGAGGTCAGTTTCCGCATCCGTGCGGGCGAGTTCACCGGGCTGATCGGCTCAAACGGCGCCGGCAAGACGACGCTTTTCCGGGTGATCCTGGGGCTACAGCCACCGACCGCGGGGCGGGTGCTCGTCGCCGGGCGCCCGCGGTCGGCTCGCAACCCGCTGATCGGCTACGTGCCGCAGAAGTTCCTGCTTGACCCCGATGCGCCGTTGCGTGGCCGCGATCTCGTGGCGCTCGGGATCGACGCGCAGCGCCCCGGAGTACCTCGGCCCTCCGAGAGCCGACGGGCGCTCGTCGAGGAGATGCTGGAGGCCGTCGATGCGGCCCGCTTCGCCGACACGCGCGTGGGGCGACTCTCGGGTGGCGAGCAGCAGCGCATCCTGATCGCGCACGCGCTGATCGCGCGGCCACGGCTGCTGTTGCTGGACGAGCCGCTGGCGAACCTCGACCTCGGCAGCGCCCACGAGGTCGTGGCGCTGCTCGCACGGATCGCCGCGGAGCAGCAGATCGCTGTGTTGATCTCCGCGCATGAGATCAACCCGCTGCTGCCCGTCATGGATCGCATCGTCTACCTCGCCCACGGACGCGCCGTGAGCGGAACGACCGACGAGGTGATCCGTGCCGACGTGCTCAGCAAGCTCTACGGCCACCACGTCGACGTGGTGCACGTTCACGACCGCGTGCTGATCGTGGCGGGAGCAGGCGAGAACACCGACCTGGCAGGCCACGAGGGCACCTTTCCTGGAGCGGAGATCTTGACGTGAGCCACTTCCTGTCGCCGATCTTCGCGCCCGGCTTCTTCGAAAGCGAAGCCGTGCACATCGCGCTCGCCGTCGGCGCGCTCGTCGCGGTCGTCACCGGCGTGGTAGGCGTGTTCACGGTCATCCGTGGCCAGTCCTTCGCGGGCGAGGCCTTCAGCGATCTCGGCACCACCGGCGGCGCGGGCGCGTACTTCGTGGGCGTCGGCACGCTGTGGGGATTCGTGATCGGCAACGTGATCGCCGCCGGGGCGATGGAGGCCATCGGCGTGCAGCGAGTCCGCGGGCGCGACGTCGCCACCGGGATCGTGCTCGGCGCCGGGCTCGGCCTGGCTGCCCTGTTCCTCTACCTCTACACGACGGAACACTCCACCACCGGAGCGACCGTCACGATCCTGTTCGGCTCGGCGTTCGCGATCTCAAGCACGACGCTACCGCTGATCGCGGTCCTGAGCGGCATCGTGCTCGCGCTCATGCTCACGATCTACCGGCCGCTGCTGCTCAGCTCCATCAACGCCGAACTCGCCTCCGCCCGCGGCATCCCCGTGCGGCTCGTCGGCGCCCTCTACCTGCTCGCGCTCGCCCTCGCCGCGGCGCTCGCCGCGATCACGATCGGCACGATCCTCTCGACGGCCCTGATCGTGGGTCCCGCGGCAAGCGCCCTGCGCCTAACAAGGCGCCCACTGACCGCACTGCTGACCGCGGCGGCCATCGGGATCGCAGCGATGTGGGTAGGCATCGTGCTCGCCTACGACAGCTACCACTGGCCGCCCGCCGGACAGGGGTGGCCCGTGAGCTTCTTCGTCGTGATGCTCGTGTTCCTCACCTACCTCCTGTCCGGGCTGCCCGAGGCAAGACGCCGCCGCCACGCAGCCCGCGCCGCGCCTGCCGCCGGCGTCATGCAGCCCGCGACCAACAGCTAACGGGCGCACGCGTGTTCTCCGGTTTCATGGTCAACGCCTGGACGGTCGCGAGCATCGTCGCGGTCGTCGCGGGGGTCGTGGGGTTCTTCACGGTCCTGCGCGGCTCGGCGTTCGCCGCCCACGCGATCCCCAACGGCTCCTTCGCCGGCGCCGCCGGCGCCAGTCTGATCGGCGTCAGCACGCTCCTCGGCCTCGGGGTGTTCGCGGCCGGCGGTGCTCTGACAATCGGTCTGCTCGGCCGCCGCGGTCGGCACGACGTCGCCACTGCGCTCGCGCTCGTGGCGATGCTCGCGCTCGGTGCGCTGTTCCTCAGCCTCAGCCAAGAGTACGAGTCCGCAGTCTACTCGCTGCTGTTCGGCGAGGTGCTTGGGATCAGCCCCAACGAGTTGGCGCCGACTGCGATCCTCGCGGGCCTCTGCATATGCGCCATCGTCGTCCTCTACCGGCCGCTCATGCTCTCATCCGTCCTGCCGGAGGTCGCAAGCGCTCGCGGTATCAGCACCTTCAGGATGGAGATCGCCTTCTTGCTGGTGCTCGCGCTGGCGACCGCGATGACGGTCCCCGTCGTCGGCACGCTGCTGATCTTCAGCCTCATGATCGGCGCACCGGCTGCCGCGCGATCGTTCACAGACCGGCCGCCGCTCGCGATGGCCCTCTCGGTCCTGATCGCGCTGGTGATCGTGTGGATCGCCATCGCCGCCTCTTATGAAACCAACTACCCCGTCGGGTTCTTTGTCGGCACTGGCAGTGCGCTTGCCTACGTCATCGGACGCCTCACCGCCGCCGTTCGCCGAACACGCCAGCCGGGCGCCCTAGCTCCGCACGCCGCACGGTAAGGCGCGATGAGACAACAGCCGCGAACCTGGGCGGCCCACGCCGAGACTATTTGCGTCCGACACGGCGACCGTCGCCCCGAAAAGGCCTGTCTCGCCGGGTCCGACTGAGTTCGTCCGAGCCTACCGAGAAAGCAGCGAATGTCCCGTAATGGCGGGGCGTGTCGCCCACGGTCGCCCGAGTGGTGTAAATGGGCCCGCCTGGACTCGAACCAGGGACCTACCGATTATGAGTCGGCAGCTCTGACCAACTGAGCTACGGGCCCGCGCCGAGGCGCGCCCCGACCGTAACAGCGGAAGCGGTGAGCCCACGTCGGCTCCCGGTGCGGCTTGCCGCCGATTATTACGACACCTGTCCGTATCCGGCGCCGAACGGGATGGACAGGCTGCTAGGCCCCGATTGTCACAATGCCGCCATGAGGGATCGTCGACGTCAGTTCACCGCGGTTCTCGCTCTAGCCGCAGCCCTCATCGCGGCGCTCACGCTGACGCGCGGTCAGCGTACGCTCTACTCGCTCACCACCGTCGCCGATCGCACCGCGCGTGTCACGGGCGCGCACCTCGCGATCCAGACGACGCTCAGCGGCTTGCAGTCACTCAGCATGACCGGGTCGGGCACCGTGAACTTCCGGCGGGGCGAATCGGCGATCGCGATGCAACTCGATGGCCTGCCTTCGTCGACGCAGCCGCCCGGCGGGGGACCGGTGGAAATGTTCGAGCGCGAGACGGGCGGCGCCGTGTACGTCCGCTCACCTCTCGCCAGCAGCACCCTGCCTGGCAATGCGCGCTGGATCAAGGTTGACGTGGCGTCGCTGCGCGGCGTGCTCGGCGTCGACCCCGCGTCGACGGGGGAGTCGGGCATCGACCCTTCCAGCTATCTCCAGTACCTGCAGACCCACGGCGCGCGCTTCTCGCTCGCGGGCACCCAGGCGATCCGCGGCGTGAGCACGAAGCACTACGTCGGAAGCTTCGACCTGCTAACGGAGCTCGAACCTTCGCTCAAAGCAATGCCCGACCAGATCAGGAACGCGGTCTCGAGGACACTGACGAACGCCGACTCGGTGCCGATCCAGGTGTGGGTGGACGGCAGCGGGCTCATACGGCGCGAGCAGATCAGCCTCGAACTGGACGCCGGCCGGCCCCTCACCACCACGACTACGGTCGAACTCTTCGACTTCGGGCCGACGCCGCGCGTCGTGCCCCCGCCCGCCGACGAAACGTACGACGCGACGGGGCTCGTGCGATCCGCCTTCGCGTCAGACAGCGTCTGAGACTGAGAAGCCGGCTGCGCGGCGGCGAGCGCCCGCAGCGTCTAGGCGGCGCCGTGTGGTAGCTGCGCCCTGACCATCCAGAGCTGCTTCTCCAGTTCGCGCAGCACTTCCACGACGACGTCTTCCGAGGCGGCGTCGAGCTCCGCGAGCCGCTCCATCCGCTCGCGCACGCGCTCGCAGACCTCGCCGAGGCGGTGGGTCAGTATGCGCACGACTTCGGCGTCCTCGGTCGGCGCTGGCTCGATCGGCGTGATCTGACTGTCGTCCGCGACGGCGGCGGCCTGGCCGTTGGGGATGTGGCCGATCGCGACCGCGCGCTCGGCGACCGTGTCGCTCGCTTCGCGCCAGAAATCGATGAGCTCGTCGAGCTGCAGGTGCAGCGAGCGAAAGTCCCGCCCGACAACCGACCAGTGCAGCTGCTTGCCGAACAGCGACAGGTCGATCAGCTCGACGAGCGTCGCCTGTAGCTGCGAGCCGACCTCTTCCCTCTCGTGCGCTCCCAGCGCGGGCAGGTTCGTGGGACTGGACTCAGGGCTCATCTCCGCCTCCGGGGTCGTGTTCAGTGCCAGCGATTCTATGCCGGGTGCGTGGCCCGCGCCGGCGCGTTGTGGGATGCTGCGCGCCGCGGAGCGCTCAAACCAGCGAGGAGGAGAGAATGGCCAAGCCAGCAGCGATCGTCACGGGAGCCTCGAGCGGGATCGGACTTGAGATCGCGCGCGTGCTCGGCCAGGAGGGGTACAGCGTCACGATGGCAGCGCGCCGGCCGGAGAAGCTCGAGGCAGCCGTCGCGGAGCTCAAGGGCGAAGGCCTCGACGTGACCGGCATCGCGGGGAACCTCTCGGGCGAGGAGGAGATCCGGAACGTCGTCGAGGCGCACCGCGAGCGCTGCGGCCGCCTGGATGTCCTCGTCAACAACGCCGGTGTCGGCGTCGGCGCGGCGGTCGCCGAGATCGAGACCAAGCGCATGGACATGCAGATCGCCGTGAACCTGCGCTCGGTTGTCCTCTTCTACCGCGAATCGGTCGACATGCTCCGCGCGGCCGGCGCCGAGCACCGCAACGCGCTCGTCGTCAACACGTCGTCGATCTCCGGCAAGAGCGGCGAGGCGTGGCTGTCGGTGTACTCGGCGACCAAGCATGCCGTGGTCGGCTGGACCGAGGCGATGAACAAGGAGCTCGCCGGCGATGGCATCAAGTCGACGGCGCTGTGCCCGGCGTTCGTCGACACGCCGATGACCGACTTCGTGAAGGGCGAGGTCGCGGCTGAGGACATGATCCGCCCGCAGGACATCGCCGAGTCGGTCCGCTTCCTGCTGCGGCTCTCGCCCGCCTGCGTCGTGCCGGAGATCATGTTCATCCGCCCGGGCGACCGGCTCTGAGCGCGCTCCTCGGAACTGACCGCACTGTAGGGTTTGGCGCCGCACGGAGCACGGACAGGAGACTGAGATGAAGCTCGGCGTACACATCGGATACTGGGGTCTCGGTTTGACCTCTGAGGATCAGCTCGCGATCGTCCAGGAGGCTGAGCGGCTCGGCTACGACTCGGTCTGGACGGCCGAGGCGTACGGCTCCGACGCCGCGACGGTGCTCGCGTGGCTCGCGGGACAGACGACCAAGATCCGCCTGGCGTCGGGGATCTTCCAGATGCCGGCGCGTTCGGCGGCGATGACCGCGATGACGGCGGCGACGATCGACCAGCTCTCGAACGGGCGCATGATGCTCGGCATCGGCTCCTCCGGGCCGCAGGTCGCCGAGGGCTGGCACGGCCAGCGCTTCGCCAAGCAGCTTCAGCGGACGCGGGAGTACATAGGCGTGGTGCGGATGGCGCTCGCGCGTGAGCGCGTCGAATTCCACGGCGAGACGCTCGAGCTGCCGCTCCCGGACGGCCCCGGCAAGGCGCTGAAGATGACGATCGGCCCGGTGCAGGAGCGCATCCCGATCTACCTCGCGGCGATCGGGCCGAAGAACACCGCGCTCGCGGGTGAGATCGCGGACGGCTGGCTCCCGACGCTCTTCTCCCCCGAGCACGTCGCCGAGGTCCGGCCGCTGCTGCAGGAAGGCGCGGACCGCGCCGGGCGCAGCCTCGAGGGTTTTGACGTCGCGCCGACCGTGAACGTCTACGTCACCGACGACATGGTCGCCGCGCGGGACGCCATGCGCCCGTTCATCGCGCTGTACGTCGGCGGCATGGGTTCGCGCAAACAGAACTTCTACAACCAGCTCGTGACCCGCTACGGCTTCGGCGACGCCGCGAAAACGATCCAGGACCTCTACCTCGACGGCAAGCGCGAGGAGGCGATGGCCGCGATCCCGGACGAGCTGATCGACCTCGTCTCGATCTGCGGTCCCGCCGACGCGGTCCGCGAGCGCCTCGCCGTGTACCGCGACGCCGGCGTCGGGACACTCGGCGTCACCCCGTGGGCGTTCACGAAGGACGAGCGGATCGCGCAGCTGCGGCTCATCGCGGAGCTCGCCGCCTGAGCGTCCGGCCGCGCCGGCTGCTGCTCGGCGCCTTCGGCGACCCCGGCCACGCCTTCCCGATGATCGCCCTGGGCCGCGCGCTCGCCGCGCGCGGCCACGACGTGACGCTCGAGACGTGGCGGCGCTGGCGGGGCGACGTCGAGCGCGAGGGGATGCGCTTCGCGCCGGCGCCGGAGTACCAGGTATTCCCCTCCGGTGGCCCGCCGCTTGACTTCTACGGCGCGGCCGAACGAGCCGCGCGGGAGACGCTCGAGCTGGTGCGCGACATCGAACCCGAGGTCGTGGTCGCGGACATCCTCACTCTCGCGCCGGCGCTCGCGGCGGAGATGCGGGGCGTGCCGCGCGCGACGCTCGTGCCGCACGTGCTCCCCTACGGCGAAGATGGCTTCCCCGTCTACTCGCTCGGTGCGCGCTACCCGCGCACCGCTGCGGGCCGTCTCATGTGGCGCGCGCTCCGCGCGCCCGTCGCCCGCGGCGAGGAGCGCGGCCGCCTCGAGCTGAACGCGGTGCGGGCGAACCTCGGCCTTGCGCCACAGGAGCGCACGCACGGCGGCATGAGCGAGGAGCTCGTGCTCGTCAGCACGCTGCCCGAGCTCGAATATCCGCGCCGGAGCGAGGACCGCGTCCACGTCATCGGCCCGCTCCTGTGGGAGCCCGGCGCGGAGGAGGTGGCGCTCCCCGCCGGCGACGGGCCGCTCGTGCTCGTCGCGCCCTCGACCGCGCAGGACAGCGAGCACCGCCTGCTCTGGGCCGCCGTCGCGGGCCTGCGCGGGACAGGCGTGCGCGTGCTCGCGACATACAACCGTCGCCTTCCCTCGCGGCCGCTCCCCCTCGCGCGCAACGTGAGCGTCGTCGAGTGGGTCTCCTACGCGCGCACGATGCCCTCGTGCGATGTCGTCGTCTGCCACGCGGGCCACGGCACCCTCGTGCGGGCGCTCGCGTCGGGCTGCGCCATCGTCGCGTGCCCCGCGGCGGGCGACATGGCGGAGAACGCCGCGCGGGTCGACTGGGCCGGCGCGGGCGTGCGGCTGCCGCGGCGGCTTTTGTCCCCCGCGACGCTCCGCTGGGCTGTCATGCGCGCCCTAGGCGAACCCGCGATCCGCGAGCGGGCGCGCGCGATCGCGGAGCGGAGCGCGGCGCACGACGCCGCCGCCGTGGGCGCCGAGCTGGTCGAGGAGCTCGCGGCGCGGCACGCGTGAAGCTCTGGGGATGGGACTCGAACCCATAACCCTTCGGTTAACAGCCGAATGCTCTGCCAGTTGAGCTACCCCAGATCGTCTGGCCCGCTGAACTTTACTAGGGGCGTTTGCCGCGCCCTTGCGCTCTCGTGCGGCCGGCCCCGCGCCGAGTCAGGCGTCGACGTGCGCTTCGAGCGCCGTGGTGTAGGCGCGGTCGAAACGGCGCTTCAGTTCGTCGCGGCGGCGCGCGAGGTCACTCACGCGCTCTTCTCCCCCGGCCCGCGAGCGCCGGATGTGCCTGTCGAGCGCGGCCAGTTCCAGCTGGTAGCGCTGCAGCTCGAGGTGCGTCCCGTCGGCCATCTCGCCCGCCGCCTGCACGTAGAGCTCGCTGAGCAGAGGCTCGAGGTCGGCGTCGGCGCGCGCGCGGGCGCCGTCGGCGCCGTGGTCCCGGAGCAGCTCGGCGGCGCGTCGCGTGAGCTCGCCGGCGAACAGCTCGGCGAGGTCTAGCTCGGCGAGCGCCGCCTGGCCGGTGTCGCCGGCGGCGATGCAGAGCGCGAGGAACGCCCGCTCGGTCGGCTCGCCGGGGCTTGGCGCGGCACGCGGCGCCGGCGCGGTCTCGCCGGTCCGGACGGCCGCGGAGGACTTGGATGCGAGCAGCTCGGCGGTGACGCTCTCGGGCAGGTCGAGCCGTGAGGCGACCAGGGCCGTGAGCTCGAGACGCATCGCGCTCTGCGGCACCGTCGCGAAGACGGGCCGCAGCGCGGCGAGCGTCCCGTCGCGCCCCTCGGGCGTGCGCGTGTCACCGGCGGCGAGGGCGCGTTCGACGCGGAAACGCACGAACGGCGCCGACTGCTCGATCGCGTCGCCGGCGCCGGCCGCGCCGCCGGCGAGAACGAGCTCGGCCGGATCGGTGCCCTCGGGCAGGCGCGCCACCCGCAGTTCGAGCCGCCCGGGCTCGGCGAGACGGGCGGCCTTCAGCATCGCGTCCTGCCCCGCGCTGTCGGCGTCGAGCGCAAGGATCACGACGGGCGCGAGGCGCGCGAGCTCCGCAACCTGGTCTGCGGTGAGCGCGGTGCCCATCAGGCCGACGGTCTCGCGGATCCCCGCCTGGTGCAGTGCGATCACGTCGGTGTAGCCCTCGCAGAGGATGACGCGCCCGGCGCGGGCCGCGTGCGCGCGCGCGAGGTGAGCCCCGTACAGGTGCTTGCCCTTGTGGTACATCTCGCAGTCGGGGCTGTTCAGGTACTTGGGCTGCTCGTCGCCCATCGCGCGCGCGCCGAAGCCGAGCACGCGCCCGCGGCTGTCGCTGAGCGGGAACATGATGCGCCCGCGGAAGCGGTCGTAAGTGCGGTCGCGCTCGCGCGAGCGCTGCGCGAGGCCCGCGTCGATCAGCTCGGCGTCAGTGAAGCCGCCGGCGCGGGTCGCGCCCTGCAGCCGGTCCCAGCTGTCCGGCGCGAAGCCGACGGAGAATTCGCGCAGCGTCGGCTCGGAGAGGCCGCGGCCGGCGAGGTACTCGCGCGCCGCGGCCGCCTCGCCGGAGTCCCACAGGTAGCGCGAGTAGAAGCCGGCGGTGCGGGCAAGCAGCGCGTACAGCCGTTCGCGGCGCCGCCTGCGCTCGGCTTCGCGCGGGTCCTCCTGCTCGCGCTCGAGCTGCACGCGGTAGCGGTCCGCGAGGAGCTCGAGTGCATCTTTGAAGTCCACTCCCTCCGTCTCCTGCACGAACGTGAAGACGTCGCCCGAGGCTCCGCAGCCGAAGCAGTGGTAGACCTTCTGGACCGGATCGATCCCGAACGAGGGCGTGCGCTCGTCGTGGAACGGGCAGAGCCCCTCCCAGCGGCCCGGGCCGGCCCGCCGCAGCTCGGTGCGCGCGGACACGAGCTCGACGAAGTCGACGGCGTCGCGCACCCTGTCGCGGGACTCGCTCGTGTACAGCGCCACGGCCAGAAGCTACCGGGCGAACGCGCGCGGCACCTGGAGCTCGGTGTAGACGCGGATGCAGTAACGGTCGGTCATGCCGGCGATGTAGTCGGCGACGCGGCTCGCGAGCGTCGCGCCCTCCTCGCCCTCGACGGCGGGCGGCAGCCGGTCGGGGTGCTCGACGAAGTGGTCGAAGAGCCGGCGGATGACGTTCGTGATCCGCACGTGCTCGGCGCGCACGGCCTCGCCGAGGTAGACGCGCTCGAACATGAACGCGCGCAGCGTTTCCATCGCGGGTCCGGCCTCGGGTCCTTGGACGATGTCGCCGGCGGCCGCCGACTGCTCGACCATGTCGTGCACGAGACGGTCGATGCGGGCGGAGCCGCCGTGGCCGAGCACCGCGATTGCCTCTGCCGGCAGCTCGCGCTCGTCGAGCAGCCCGGCGCGCACCGCGTCGTCGATGTCGTGGTTCACGTACGCGACGCGGTCGATGATGCGCACGATGCGGCCCTCGAGCGTCGCCGGCAGCGCCGAGCGGCTCGAGTGCGTCGCGATGCCGTCGCGGACCTGGGCGGTCAGGTTCAGGCCGCGGCCGTCGCGCTCGAGGCGCTCGACGATCCGGAGCGAGTGCTCGTAGTGGCGAAAGCCGACGCCGAAGCGCTCTTTCAGGCAGTCGTCGAGCGCCTCCTCGCCGATGTGCCCGAACGGCGTGTGGCCGAGGTCGTGGCCGAGGCCGATCGCCTCGGTGAGATCCTCGTTGAGCGCGAGCGCGCGGGCGACGGTCCGCGAGATGCTCGTCACCTCGAGCGTGTGCGTGAGCCGCGTGCGGTAGTGGTCCCCGAGCGGAGCGACGAAGACCTGCGTCTTGTGGCTGAGGCGCCGGAAGGACTTGGAGTGCAGGATCCTGTCGCGGTCGCGCTGGAACGGAGTGCGCAGCGCACAGTCGTACTCGGGGGACTCGCGCCGCGCGGGATACGAACGCGTCGCCAGCGGCGACAGCGTCGCCTCCTCGCGCTCGCGCTGTCCCTGCTCGAAGCCGGCGGCGACGACCTCGCCGGCGGCCGCGCCGCTCACGCCGCGGTCGGGCCGCCGCCGTAGCCGCCCGGGGGGCTGCTCGTCCCGAGCGGGCCCGGCGAGGGCAGCGAGGCGATCGCCGTCGCCGCGAGGTCGAGGTTCACGCCGAGCTGGTGCAGCGCGCGAACTTGTTCGGCCAGCACGAGGCGCTCGCCGTACTCGGTGGCGATGACGATGCCGTGGAAGATGTCCTCGCTCGTGTCCGCGAGGACGCGCTCGACGGAGCCGACGCGCTCGCCATCGTCGGCGTAGACCGGGACGCCGGGCACGAGCACCGTGTATGCGATGGGATTCCCCTCGTCCATACCTGCAAGATAGCCGTGCGCCCCGTCGCTATAGCGGCGACGCGGCCGTGAGACGCACGTGGGCGTGGTGCTCGAGGGTCGCGGCGATCGCGCGTTCCACCTGGCCGAGCACCGCGGCGTCGGCGTCGGGCGCGTCGCGTAGCGGTGCGCCGAGTGCGCGCGCCATCATTTCGCACGCGGCGCTGCCGAACGGCAGCGACCCCGCCTCGCACGCGGCGCAGACGACGCCGCCGGCGGCGCCCGAGAAGCCGACGAGGTGCTCGCGCTCGCCGCAGCTCGCGCAGGCCGCGAGCTGCGGCGCGAGCCCGGCGGCGTGCATCAGCTTCAGGCGGAAGGCGACCTCGCCGGCGCGGATGTCGTGCTGCGCCGCGCGCGCCGTCTCGTCGAGCAGCGCGAGGCGCCTGCAGAGGAGGTTGTAGACCTCGACGTGCGGCTCCTCCGTCTCGAAGAGCCGCGCCACCGCGTCGCACGAGCGCGACGCCCCGTCGAGCGCCGCCGCGTCGGCGCGCAGCGCGGGGTACGCGTCGATCGTCTGTGCGCCCGTGACCGTCATCAAATCGCTGCGTCCCTCGTGCAGCTCGATGTGAAGGCGGAAGAACGGCTCCAGACGCCCGCCGAAGCGGCTGCGCGAGCGCCGCACGCCCTTCGCGATCGCGCCGACGCGCCCGCGCGTCGCCGTGTAGAGGTGCAGGATGCGATCGGCCTCGCCGTAGCGCAGCGAGCGCAGCACGACCGCCTCCGTCTTGACCGCTGCCCCCATCGCCACGAGTCTAGGTGCGCCGCCGGGCGCCCTGGTGGAGCGGGGCTATGCTCGCTTACGTGGCCGCGATAACGATCTACACGACCGAGCCGTGCGCCTATTGCGCGCGGGCGAAGGGGCTTTTGAAGAGCCGCGGCGTCGAGTTCGAGGAAGTGAACCTCGCCCGCGACGGCGAGGGCCGCGCCGAGCTCGCGCAGCGCACCGGCATGCTGACCTTCCCGCAGATCCTCGTCGACGGACAGCTCGTCGGCGGCTACGAGGAGCTGCAGCGCGCCGCTGACGACGGCCGCCTGGACAGCCTGCTGTCAGCCTGAGTCAGTGCCGCCGGCGCGGCCGCGTCTGGCAGCGCGCGCAGACGTACGTACCGCGTCCTGCGACCGTGATCTTCGTGATCGGCGTGCCGCAGCGCTCACACGGCTCTCCGCGGCGCATGTGCACGCGGAAGCGGTCCTGGAAGGACCCCTGCACCCCGTCGACTCCACGGAAGTCGTCGATCGAGGCTCCGTGGGCGTCGATGCCCGCTTCGAGCACCTCGACGATCCCGGCGCGCAGCGCCCGGGTCTGGGCACCCGTGAGGCGCCCCGCCGGCCGCAGCGGGTGGACCCGCGCGGCGTACAGTGCCTCGTCGGCGTAGATGTTCCCGACGCCGGCGATGCGGCGCTGGTCGAGCAGCAGCGCCTTGATCGGGGTGCGCCGCCCGCGCAGGACCGCGGCTAGATGCTCGTTGGTGAAGCCCTCATCGAGCGGCTCAAGGCCAAGGCGCGTGTCGAACAGCCGCGCGAGAGCTTCTGAGCCCGCGACGAGCTCGCCAGTGCCGAAGCGGCGCGGGTCGACGAACGCTACGCGCGTGGGCCCGCCTTCGCTGTCGAGCTCGAGTTCCACCCGGACATGTCTCTGGTCCGCGGCCGGCTCGACGAGGATCGTGCCCGTCATCCTGAGGTGCTGCACGAGGTGAAGGTCGCCGTCGAGTGACCAGACGAGGTACTTGCCGCGGCGCGTGAGCGCCTGGACCCGCCGGCCGGTGATCTGCTCCTGCACCGCGGCAGGCGTGAGCGGCATCGGCCAGCGCTCGTCGAGTACGCGCGCCGCAGCGATCCGCCGGCCCACCACCGCGGGCTCGAGCTGGCGGCGCACGGTCTCGACCTCGGGGAGCTCAGGCACGTACGGTCTCCAGGAAGCTCACGCCGGGAAGCGGCGCGGCGGTGCCGGCGAGGTGGGCGAGCACGCTCGCGCCGACGTCGGAGAGCGCGCCGTCGTGGCGCCAGCCGCGCGCTTTTGCGGCGGCCATCGCGCCGGTCGTCGCGAGCAGCGGCGCGTACTCGCGCGTGTGGTCGGTGCCGGGGTGCGCCGGGTCCACCCCGTGATCGGCCGTGACGACCAGCAGATCCGCGGGCCTGAGGCGCGGCAGGAGCGCGGAGAGAGCCATGTCGATCTTCGCGAGCGCTCGCGCGAAGCCGGCGCAGTCCTTGCGGTGGCCGTACACCTGGTCCGTCTCGATCAGGTTGGCGAAGACGAAGCCGCGCCCCAGTTCGTCGGCGAGCGCGGCGACGCTCGCGAGCGCCGCCGCGTTGGTTGCGCCCGCGTGGCTCTCGTCGACGGAACGGCCGGCGAAGAGGTCCGCGATCTTGCCGACACCGTGGACGGGCACGCCGGCGTCGTGCAGCTCGTCGAGGTAGCTGCGCGTGGGCGGCGCGAGCGCCCAGTCGCGCCTTCCGTCGGTGCGCGCGAAGGCGCCCGGGCTTCCGGCGAACGGGCGCGCGATCACGCGTCCCACGGCGGCCTCGCCGCGCAGCGTGGCGCGCGCCGCGGCGCAGGCCGCGTAAAGGTCCGCGGGGCTGACGCGGTCGACGTGTGCGGCCAGCTGGAGCACGGAGTCCTGCGAGGTGTAGAGGATGAGAGCCCCGCTGCGCAGGTGCTCCTCGCCGAAGTCGTCGATGGCGGCGATGCCGTTCGCGGGGCGGTTGCAGATGAAGCGATGCCCGGTCGCTTCGGCGAGGCGGGCGACGAGGTCGCTCGGGAACCCGGCCGGGAACGTCGGCAGCGCCTCGTCGAGCACGACGCCCATGAGCTCCCAGTGGCCCGCGACCGAGTCCTTGCCGGGCCCGAGGGCGCCGAGGCGGCCGTGGATCGCCGGCCGGTCGGCCGGGGCGACACCGGCCACGGGCTCGATCGAGCCGAGGCCGAGCTCTTCCAGGGCCGGCAGCTCGAGCCCGCCGACGGCCCGTGCGACGTGCGCGAGCGTGTCGGCGCCGGCGTCGCCGTATGCGTCGGCGTCCGGCAGCGCTCCGACGCCGAGGGCATCGATAACGAGCACGAACGCCCGCCGTTCCCGCGTCGCCATCTGCCTATCTAAGCGGCCCCGGCGGACCGCGCCGCGCTAGGCGTTCGCGCGCGGATGCGCCTCGAAGTAGACGTCCTTGAGGCGCTCCGCGGAGAGCTGCGTGTACAGCTGCGTGGTGGCGAGGTCGGCGTGGCCGAGCATCTCCTGCAGCGAGCGCAGGTCGCAGCCTCCGGCGAGCAGGTGCGTCGCGAAGGTGTGCCGCAGCGTGTGCGGGCTCATGCGCCCCGCGAGCCCCGCGCGACGTGCGTGCCCCTGGATGATCTTGTAGAGGCCCTGGCGCGTCAGCGGGCCGCCGCGGTGGTTCACGAAGAGGAGCGCCTGGACGTTCACGCCGACGAGCCGCGGGCGCCCCTCGCGCACGTACAGTGCGACGGCCGCGTTCGCGGCCGCGCCGACGGGGATCAGGCGCTCCTTGCTGCCCTTGCCGAACGCGCGCACGATGCGCTCGTGCAGGTCGATGTCGTGCAGCGTCAGCGTGAGCGCCTCGGAGGCGCGCAGGCCGCAGGCGTACATCAGCTCGAGCATCGCGCGGTCCCGCAGCGCGAGCGGGCCGTCGCCGCGTGGCGAGGCGATGAGCCGCGCGACCTCGTCGCGCGTGAGCACGGCGGGTAGGCGCCGTGAAGCGCGCGGACCGCGCAGGTCGGCGGCGGGGTCGTGGTCGATGAGCTCCTCGCGCCGCAGGTGACGGTAGAAGGAGCGCAGGCACGCGACCTTGCGCGCGAGCGTCGCGGGCGCCGCCGGCCGTGAGTCCTCGCCGCCGGCGGATAGCAGGGCGAGGAATGCCGCGAGATCGCTGTGGCGCGCGTCGGCCGGACGCACGCCGCGCGCCTGCAGGAACGCGCCGAACTGCGCGAGGTCGCGGCGGTAGGCGCCGACCGTGTTGCGGGACAGTCCCCGCTCGAGCTCGAGGTAGGCGAGGAAGTCCTCGCCGAGCGCCTCCACCTCCGGCGCGATCTCGTGCTCCTGGACGGCGGTCACGGGACTGCTTTCTCTCCCGGCGCTGCGGGGTCCTGCCGTTGCAAGCGCCCGCTCAGCGCGCGGGCTTCGCTGTCAGCCCGCCGCGGCTTCGAGCAGCGCGAGCGCCACGTCGAACATCTCGTCGAGGGCGCGCGCGCTCACGCGCTCGTCGGGGCGGTGCGCGAACTCCGTTCCGTTGGCGACGTTCACGACGTCGATCCCCTGCAGGATCAGGTTGTTGGCGTCCGAGCCGCCGCCGCTCGCGACGGTCCGCGCGTCGTGCCCGCAGCGCTCGAGGGCGGCGAGGGCGGCGCGCACCGCGGCGTTGCGCTCGTCGTGGCGATAACCGGTGAACGTGACCTCGGCTGTGACGTCGACGTCGACGTCGACATCGGGGAGGTTCGCGGCGGCCTGACAGGCGTCGACGAAAACCGCGGCGAGCTCGCCGGCGCGGACCGCGTCGAGCGAGCGCGCCTCGCCGACGATCGTGCAGCGGTCGGGGACGACGTTGATCGCGCCGCCGCCCTCGACGGTGCCGATGTTGAACGTGCTCTGCTCGTCGACGCGGCCCGGGGGCATCGCGGTTATCGCGCGAGCCGCCGCGACGATCGCGCTGCGCCCGCGCTCTGGCTCCAGTCCGGCATGCGCGGCGCAGCCGAGGAACTCGGCCTGCAGCCGATAGTGGGTCGGCGAGGCGACGATCACCTCGCCGATCGGGCTCGCGTGGTCGAAGACGTAGCCAAAGCGGGCGCGCAGCGCCGACGCGTCGAAGGCGCGCGAGCCTGCGAGCGAGATCTCCTCCCCGACGGTGAAGAGCAGCTCGAGCTCCACCGGGCTGCCCTCCGCATGCAGGTGGCGCGCGAGAACGAGCAGCATCGCGACGGCGGCCTTGTTGTCGGCGCCGAGGATACCCTCGCCGGCGTTTTCCCAGACCCCGTCGCGGAGCTCCGGTTCCAGCGGCGCCGCGAGCGGCACGGTGTCCATGTGCGCGCAGAGCAGCACGGTGGGGGCGCCGTCGCGCGCAGCGGGGATCCGCGTGAGGAGGTTGCCCGCGTCGCCGCCGATGCGCGTGCCGGCGTCGTCCTCAGTGACCTCCAGGCCGAGGGAGCGGAGCTCGGCGCTCACGCGGTCGGCCAAGGCGCGCTCGCTGCGCGAGACGCTCGGGATGCGGCAGAGCTCCTCGAACAGCGTGCCGACGCGCCGTCGCTGGAGGGCCTGCTCGCCCATCGCGCTCAGTGCGCGGCGCTTTGGCGGTCCGACGCGCGGCGGGCGTCCTTCGCGCGGACCTCCTCGCCGGCGCGTCGCGCCTCGTGCGCGAGCGCCGCGGTCACGAAACCGCGGAAGAGCGGCGCCGGCCGCTCGGGGCGCGACTTGAACTCGGGGTGGAACTGCGAGGCGACGAAGAACGGGTGCTGGTCCAGCTCGATCGCCTCGACGAGGCGCTCGTCGGGCGAGGTGCCGCCGATCCCGAGCCCCGCGCTCTGCAGCCGCTTGCGCAGCAGGTTGTTGACCTCGTACCGGTGGCGGTGGCGCTCGTAGATCACGGCCTCGCCGTAGAGCCGGCGGATGCGCGTCGAATCGTGCAGCTTGATCGGATCGGCACCGAGCCGCATCGTGCCGCCGAGGTCGGCGACCTCCTTCTGCTCGGGGAGGAGGTCGATGACCGGGAACGGCGTCTCGATGTCGAACTCCGTCGAGTTCGCGCCCTCCATCGCTGCGACGTTGCGAGCGAACTCCGCGACGGCTACCTGCATGCCGAGGCAGATCCCCAGGTAGGGAACCTCGTTTTCACGCGCGTAGCGCGCCGCGGCGATCATCCCCTCGATGCCGCGGCCCCCGAAGCCGCCGGGGATGAGGATGCCGTCCGCGCCGGCGAGGACGTCGAGCGGGTCCTCCTCCCCGCGCTGGCGCGCCTCCGGCGCGCCCTCGAGCGCCTCCGAGTCGATCCAGTCGATCTCGACGCGGCTGTCCTGCATCGAGCCGGCGTGGCGGAGCGCCTCGGCCACGGACAGGTACGCGTCCTCGAGGCGCACGTACTTGCCAACGAGGGCGATGCGCACCGAACGCGAAGCCCGCGCCGAGCGTTCGATCGGCTCCGTCCAGCCCGCCAGCTCCGGCGGCGGCGCCTCGACGCCGAAGTGCTCGAGGACGAAGTCGTCGACCTGCTGGTCGCGGAACGTGAGCGGGACCTTGTAGATGTCGTCGACGTCGCTGGCGGACACGATCGCGTCGACCGGGAGGCTCGCGAAGAGCGCGATCTTGCGGCGGATGTCGACCGAAAGCGGGCTCTCCGAGCGGCACATCAGCATGTCCGGGGCGATACCGATCCGTCGCAGCTCGTTCACCGAGTGCTGCGTCGGCTTGGTCTTCAGCTCGCCCGCGTGCGAGATGAACGGGACGAGCGTGAGGTGGATGAACATGCAGCGTCGCCGGCCGACCTCGACCGGGAACTGCCTGATCGCCTCGAGGAAGGGAAGCGACTCGATGTCGCCGACGGTGCCGCCGATCTCCGTAATGACGAAATCGACGTCGCTGCTCTCGGCTATCAGGGCGATGCGCTGCTTGATCTCGTCGGTGATGTGCGGCACGACCTGGACGGTTCCACCGAGGTAGTCGCCGCGGCGCTCGCGGCGGATGACGGTGTCGTAGATGCCGCCCGCGGTGACGTTCGACGCGCGGCTCGTGTTGGCGTCGGTGAAGCGCTCGTAATGCCCGAGGTCGAGGTCGGTCTCGGCCCCGTCCTCCGTCACGAACACCTCACCGTGCTGGTACGGCGACATCGTTCCCGGGTCGACGTTGATGTACGGGTCGAACTTCTGCAGGCCGACGGTGAGGCCGCGGGCGACGAGCAGCCTGCCGATCGACGCCGCCGCGATGCCCTTCCCGAGCGAGGAGACGACCCCGCCGGTGACGAAGATGAAGCGCGTCTTCTGTGGTGCCTGGGCGGAGCGGTCGTCTGGCGCTGGCGTCATGGTCTGCTGCCAGCAGAGTCTACGCGCAGGCGGTCGGCTCCCCGGGCCGTTGTGCGCTGAATGCGCGAAGTCGGTCGGCGCGGGAGCATTCCGTGAGGCTATCCGCGTTCGCGGACAGCGCCGCCGGCGGGTTCGGCGCCCTACGCCGCGCGCAGAAGGTCGCGAGCGTGCCGGCGCGCCGCCGCGTCGCCCTCGTCGGCCCCGAGCATGCGCACGAGCTCGCCGACGACGTCGCCGCCCGTCAGCTCGCTCACGGTCGTGACGGCTGTCCGCTCGCCGGTGTCCTTCACGAGCGCGAAGTGGCGCTCGCCGAGCGAGGCGATCTGCGCGAGGTGCGTCACGCAGATCACCTGGCGCTGGCGCGCGAGGTCGCGCAGCAGCTCACCGACGGCGCGCGCCGTCTTGCCGCCGATTCCCGCATCGACCTCGTCGAAGACGAGCGTCCCGCCGGCGCTCGCGCCGGCCGCGCTGGTGACCGCGAGCATCACGCGCGCGAGCTCGCCGCCCGACGCGATGTCGCGCACCGGTCCCGCCGGCACGCCGGGGTTCGCGGCGAGCATGAACTCGACGCTGTCGGCGCCGCGCGGCCCCGGCGCGGCCTCGGACAGTTCGACCGCGAAGCTCGCCTGCTCCATGGCGAGCTGCGCGAGGCGCTCGCGGACGTCGCCGCCGAGCCGCCGTGCGCCCTTGTGCCGCGCCGCGCGCAGCTCCGCGGCGCGCTCGGCGAGCGCCGCGTCGGCACGCGCGGCGTCCTCTTCGGCTCCCGCGAGCGCGCTCGCGGCGCCGCGCAGCTCGCCGACGCGGCCGGCGATGCCCTCGCGGGCGGCGGCGAGCGCGTCGCTGCCGCCGTGCTTGCGCGCGAGGCGCTCCACCGCCGCGAGGCGCTCTTCGACGCCGTCGAGCGTCGCCTCGCCCCCCGCGAGCGGGCCGCGATCGATGCGCACCGCTGCCTCCAGCGACTCGCCGAAGGCGCGCACGTCGCTCGCGAGCTCCCTGCACTCGATGGCGAGCGCCTGCGCGCGAGCGGCGAGGCCCGCGAGCTCCCCGTCGGCGCCCCCGGGCAGGGCGAGCGCGGCCGCCGCGCCCGCGAGCGCGTCGGCGGCGCCGGCGTCCTCGTCGGCACCGTCGAGGGCCTGTCCGGCGCCTGCGGCGGCGACGCGCAGCTCGCCGATCGAGCGCAGCCGCTCGCGCGCCGCGAGGAGCTGATCGTGCTCGCCCGCCTCGAGCGCGAGCTCGTCGATCTCCGCGAGTTCGTGTTCGAGCAGTTCGAGCTCGCGGTCCCGCTCCGCGGCGAGTGCCTCGAGTTCGCGGACGCGCCGGCGCGCGTCGCTCGACGTCGCGTATGCCGCGGCGCAGGCGCCGAGGCGCGTCGCCTGCTCGGCGCCGAGGTAGCCGTCGAGCAGGGCCAGCTGCTCGCCGGCGCTCGCCAGGCGCTGGTGCTCGTGCTGTCCGTGGAACGTGAGCGCGAGCGAGGCGATGTCGTGTAGCTCGGCGAGCGTCGCCGCACGACCGCCGATGAAGGCGCGCGTGCGCCCGTCGGCGCCGACGCGCCGCGCGAGCACGAGCTCCTCGGCGTCCTGCGGCAGGTAGCGCGCCGCGCTCTCCCGCAGAGCCGCGGTCAGGCCGAACACTCCCTCGACGTACGCCTCGCCGGCGCCCGGGCGCACTATGCCCGGCCGCGCACGGGCGCCGAGCAGCAGGTCGAGGGCGTGCGCGAGCACCGACTTGCCGGCGCCCGTCTCCCCCGTGACGATGTTCAGCCCGGGTGCGAGCCGCAGCTCGGCGCGGTCGATCAGCAGCAGGTTCTCGACCCGAAGTTCGTCCAGCACCGGGCAGGTGTACCAGCGCCCGGAGACGGACGGCTCGGCGCGGCGCTACTCTCGCCTGCATGTTCGACGCCCGCGATCTCGACGCCGATCCCGACGAGGACGGCGGCGCGGGCGGGCTGCCGGCGAACACGTTCCTCGAGCGCCTGCGTGAGGAGTCGGCGCGCTCCGCGCGTTACGGCACCCCCCTGTCGGTGCTCGCCATCGTCCTTGAGAACATCGACGAGGTGGCGCGCGAACGGGACGGCTCGCTGCGCGAGCGCACGACTTCGTATCTCGCCGCCACGCTCGCGGCCGAGCTGCGCGCCTTCGATCGCGTCGCGCGCTGGCCCGACGGCGAGCTCGTCGTCGTCGTCCCCGGCGCCGACAACCCCGAGGCCGAGCGAGTCGGGCGCCGGCTGCTCGAGCGCGTACGCGCGGTGAAGATCGAAAGCGCCGGCATGCGCAAGGCGCTCAGCGTCTCGATCGGCTTCGCGACGTGGACGACCGACTCGACGGCGGACGAGCTGCTCGAACGCGCGCTGGCGGTCGCGCACCGCGCCGGCGCGGAACGCGCCGTCGAGCTGAACGCCGCCGCGGCCGACGGCGCCGGTTTCTAGGCGCCCGGAGCGGGCCTCATAATCGGCGCGTGATCGTCGGCTCCGAGCTCTGGCTGCTGCGTCTGATGGCCGACAGGGGGCTGGCGCTGCTCGACGCGGACAGTGTGATCATCGTCCTGGAGGACGAGGGCGAGCTGCGCGTCGCGGCGGCAGCGGGCGGACACCAGCCGCGCGTGCGCATCGCGCCGGCGCACGGCAGCGCCCTCGCCGAGCTCTACGCGCACCGCGAGGGGCTCGCGCTGGAACGGCCCCGCGGCCGCGAGGGAGCGTGGCTCGTCGAACTCGGCTTGGAGGCACGCTCCGCGCTCACCGAGCCGCTCGAGCTGGAAGGCCACGCCGGCGGCGTCGTCGCGGCGCTGCGCAGCGAGAGCCCCTTCAAGCGCGCCGACCGCGAGGCGTTGCGCGCTTTCACCGCGAGCGTCGCCCAGCGGCTCGCCGCCGAGCGCTCCGTGGAGATCGAACGCCTGCGCTACGGCAACGAGGCCCGCGAGCGCGAGCGCGCCCGCTGGGCGCGCGAGCTGCACGACGAGAGCATCCAGGGCATCGGGGCGCTGAGGCTCCAGCTCGCGAACGCGCGCGACCTGGACGACCCCGTCGCGCTGCGCACGGCCGTCGACCGTGCGCTCGAGGACCTCGGCAACGAGATCGACGGCCTGCGCCACCTGATCACCGAGCTTCGCCCCGCCGCGCTCGACGACCTCGGGCTCGCCGCGGCGCTCGAGGCCCTCGCGCGGCGCGCACAGGCGCGCGACGGGCTGGATGTGAGAACCGACATCGATCTCGGCTCATCGGCGCGGCTCGACGCGGAGCTCGAGGGCAACGTCTACCGGATCCTGCAGGAGGCGCTGACGAACGTCGGCCGCCACGCGGGCGCCTCGCACGCGGTGATCGCGGTGCGCGTCCACGACGGCGTGCTCACGGCGAGCGTCACGGACGACGGGCGCGGCATCGATGCCTCCGGCGAGAGACGCGAGGCCGGCGACGTCCTGGAGGGCGGGTTCGGCATCTCGGGGATGCGCGAGCGCGCGGACCTCGTGCGCGGCGAGCTGACCGTGCGGCCCGCGGCGGGTGGCGGCACGACGGTCGAGCTCGTCGTGCCGCTCGCCGACCGCCCCGACTCCTAGCCGGCGATTCCTTCGCGGCGCACGTACGCCGTGATCTCGGCGCGCGAGGAGAAGCCGAGCTTTTCGATCGCGCGCGCACGGTACGTCTTCACGGTCCGTTCCGCGACGTCGAGCCGCGCGGCGATCTCGGCGTTCGTGAAGCCTTCGGCGATCAGCTGCACGACGGCGCGCTCGCGGTCGCTGAGCTCCACGACGTCGGTCGCCTCGCCGCCCGCGAGCGCCGCGCCGAGCCGCGGGTGCACGTAGCTGCCCCCTTCGACGGCGACCTTGAACGCGCGCAGCATTTCCGCGGGGTCGGCCTCCTTCAGCACGTAGCTGCGCACCCCCGCGCGGATCGCCTGGCGCGCGTACTCGGGGTCCTCGCGCATCGTCACGACCGCGACCGCGAGATCGGGGTGCGCGATGAAGCAGCTCGGCAGCGCGCCGAGGCTCGAGCCGCCGGGCATCGACAGGTCGAGCGTGAGCAGATCGGGCCGGTGCTCGCCGACGGCGCGCACGAGCGCGGGGATGTCGGCTGCTTCGCCTACGACGCGAAAGCCGCCGTCGCCGCGCTCGAGAACGGCGCGGATGCCGTCGCGGACGACGGTGTGGTCGTCCGCGATCACGACCGTGTGCGGTCGGCGGTCCGCGGCGGCGTCGGACATGCGCCGAAAGCTAGCGCGCAGACCCGACAACCGGTCGGCTGCGGCGGCTAGCGTTGTGCCGTGCTTCCCCTTCCCCGGTCGCCGCTCACGCGGCGAATCGTCCTGGCCTACACGGTCAACCGTTTCGGGACGTGGTTCGGGAACATCGCGCTCGCGATCTTCGTCTACGACCGCACGCACAACGAGCTGGCGGTCGCGGCGCTCTTGATCGCGGGAGAGGTCGTCTCCGGCCTGCTCGTCCCGGCGCTGATCGCGCGGGTCGAGACGCGCCGCAGACCGCACGGGCTGAGCGCCCTCTACGGCACCGAGGCCCTCGCCGTGGGTCTGCTCGCGGTGCTCGCATCGGTGGGCTTCTCGCTGCCGGTCGTGCTGATCCTCGTCGCGATAGACGGCACCGCCGCGCTGACCGCGAACGCGCTCCTGAGGACGGCGGCGGCGCGTTCGGCACGCGAGTGGGCGGAGGAGAGCGCGCGCGAGTCGGGCGCCGACGCGAAAGAGGCCGATCGGCTCGCCTGGCGCGAGGAACGCGTAGCGAACAGCACCCTCAACCTCGGTTTCGCCGCGACTTTCGCGCTCGGCCCCGTTCTCGCCGGCCTCGCCGTGCCGGCGTTCGGCGTGTCGGCCGCGCTCTGGTTCGACGTCGCGACGTTTCTCGTCTGCGCGGCGCTGATGCTCCACCTCACGCCGACGGCGCGGACGGGGGCGCGCGTGGGGGCGCGGGAGCGTATCCGTGCGGCGCGCCAGCACCTCGACGAGGTGCCCGCCCTGCGCTTGCTCTTCGTCGCCGAGGCCGTGGCGCTCACCTTCTTCACGTTCGGCGGACCGCTGCAGGTGGCGTACGCGAAAACGACGCTCGCCGCGGGCGACGCGGGCTACGGGCTGCTCGCCGCCACGTGGGGCGTCGGCGTCACCTTCGGCAGCGTGCTCTTCGCCCGCTCCTCAGAGCGCACGCTGCTCTCGCTGCTGATGCTCGGCACGCTCGCCGTCGGCGTTGCGTACGTCGGCTTTTGGGCTGCGCCGTCGCTCGCCGTCGCCGCGCCGTCGGCTTTCGTCGGCGGCGTCGGCAACGGCATGCAGTGGGCGTCGCTGATCGGCTCGGTGCAGCGCATGACTCCGCGCGCGCTGTACGGGCAGATGATGGGCGCCGCGGAAGTGCTTGGCTCCGTCGCGCCCGCGGTCGGGTACACGCTGGCGGGTCTGATCGCCGTTCACACGAACCCGCGGGTGGGTTTCCTGGTGGCGGGACTGGGCGCGATCGGCAGCCTGCTGCTCTTCGCCCGGCTTCGTCACGGCGCGCTTTCGGCTCGCTCGGCGACGGCCTGAGCGCTGCAAGATTTCGTTCAGCACTAAAAGGACGACAGTGGGCCGCCCGTTAAGTGAAGTGGACGGAACCCATGCCGAGCCGCCGGACGACAGCCGCGTTTGTGGTCGCCGAGAGCCTTGCGCTGGTCGCAACGCTCGCGTGCGCAGTGGTCCTCTCGCGCCCTGAGGAATGGCACCCGGCCGCTCTCGTTGCACTGCTTGGAGGATTGACGCTCGTCGGCGACACGCTGCAGGTCCGGGTGCGCGGGCAGTCGCTCTCCGGCGGCTTCGTGGCCGTGGTGCTCGCGATCGGCCTGCTCGGCCCCGCCCCCGCCGTGACCATGGCACTGCTCTCGGCGCTGCTTTCGTCCGCGCGGCGCCGCGCGCGCGCAGCGGAATGGCTTGCCAACGCGACGAGCCGGACGCTCGCGGTGCTCGCCGGCGCCGGCCTTCTCGCGCTGCTCGTCGGCCAGGCGTACAAGGCGTCGACGGCGCCGATCGCGCCGGTCCGCTTCGCGCTGTCGATGTTCGTCGTCTTCCTCTTCACGAACGTCGTGAACTTCCTCGTGATCGCGCTCGACAACCAGTTCCTTGAGGGCCGCAGCGTCCGCGACCAGGTCACCGAGGCGTTCGTGCCGCTGCTCCCGGGGCAGGTTGCGGCCGGCGCGCTGACGGCGCTGCTCGCCGTCGCGTTCTCCAAGTTCACGCTTTGGGGCGCGATCGGCACGGTCGTCGTGCTCGGCATCTTCCACTCGCTGATGCGCGCGCTGCTTCGCTCGGAGGAGCGCGCCGACCAGCTCGAAGCGCGGTCGCTCCACCTCGCCTCGCTTCAGTTCGGGGTGCTCGCGACGCTCGTCGAGACGCTCGCGCTGCGCGACCGCTCGACGGCGCGCCACGCGGCGGCCGTCGGGCGTTACGCGCGCGAACTCGCCGCCGCCGCGGGCCTCGACGAACGAACGCAGGAGCTCGCCCACACGGCCGGGCTGCTGCACGACATCGGCAAGTTCGCGCTCCCCGACCGCATCCTGCAGGCCGACGTCCTGGACGACGCCGACTGGGCGATGATCCGCCGCCACCCGCAGGAGGGGGCGACGCTGGTCGGGCGGCTCGACGGCTACGGCGAGGTCGCCGAAGCGATCCTCTACCACCACGAGCGCATCGACGGCGAGGGCTACCCCGCCGGCCTGATCGGCTCGGAGATCCCGCTCGTGTCGAGGATCATCGCGATCTGCTCGACGTTCGACGCGCTGACCGCGCGCGACTCCTACCGCTCGCCGATGAGCCCGCAGGACGCGATAACGGAGCTGCGGCGCGTAGCCGGCCGCCAGCTCGACGCCGAACTGGTCGAGAGCTTCACCGAGATGATCCAGCGCGACGGGCGCATCAACGCGCCGTACAACGACGACGTGAGCTTCGAGGAGGAGCTCGCGTTCGGCCGCCGTGTGCGCGAGCTCGCGAGCCCGCTGATGTAGGGCCCGCGCCGTGCCCGGTTGCAACCCTTCGGGCACGGCGCGGTCCGTGCATAAATCCTGCTGGCTACTTGCCCCAGAACATTCTCATTCTCCTGTTTCGCACGGGCCGTAGGCCCAGTCGCACGCCGCTTCGGGGGTCGTCTCCATCCCGTCAACACCGTGCCTTGCCTGTCAGGCGGCACCAAGCCTAACGGTTTGTCCGGCTTCGTCAACTTTTGCGTAGGTCTGTGCACCCGCGGGCCCCGGCGCTCGTGGCTGCACACTCGTGCGAAAAGCTGTGCGTCGCTCAAGCGGGCGGCGTTCGGGGCGATAGGTCTCTCAAGATGCCTTCCACCGTTTCCGACAGGCACGAGCCGAGCCAGCTGAACTTCACGAGCTCCGAGGCCGCCCGTTATCTCGGCGTCTCCCTCGCGACGGTGCGCCGCTGGACGGACGCCGGCCACATCGCCTGCTACCGCACGCCGGGCGGCCAGCGCCGCTTCTCCGGCGAGCAGCTGGACGAGTTCATCGACTCGATGTCGCGCGCCGAGCGGCCCCGGCGCTCGGCCGCCTGATCAGCTCGCCAGGCGCCCGAACTTCTCGCGCAGCCGGCGGTAGAAGGACGAGCCCTGCGGCTGGGCGAGCGTCGCGACGGCGTCGGCGAAGCGCGCCTGCAGCGAAGCGCCGCTCGCGAGCTCGCCGACGAGGCGTCCGTCGACGACGACGTCGAGCGGGTCCGCCGAGCCGTTCGTGAGCTCGATCGGGTCGGCGGGCGCGACGACGAGCGCGCGCGCGTTCAGCGAGTGCGGCGCGATGAACGAGACGACGTAGCCCTCCACCCCCCATGCCATGACGGGGCCGCCGTTCGCGAGGTTGTAGCCCGTGGACCCGGCGGGGGTCGAGAGGACGAGGCCGTCGCAGCGGACGCTGCCGGCGACCTCGCCGTCGAGCGAGTAGGAGATGACCGCGACGCGCTCGCCGACCTTGCGGTGGATCGCGAGGTCGTTGATCGCGACGTGCTGCTCGTGGTCGAGGTCGACGAGCAGCGCGGGCAGCTTCAGCAGCTCGTAGTCGCCGGCGAAGGCACGCTGGAAGCCGCGGCGCATGTCGCTGCGCTCGACCGTCGCGAGGAAGCCGATCTCGCCGAAGTTCACGGCGATGACGGGCGTCTCGGTGCGCGCATAGAGCTGCAGCGCGCGCAGGATCGTGCCGTCGCCGCCGAGGACGATGCAGATGTCGACGTCGCGGTCGGGCGAGACGACGGTGCCCGGACCCGGTTCGATCGCGTGCTTTGCGGCCTCTTCGGCGTCGAAGACGAGCTCCACGTTCGCCTCCCGCGCGGCGGCGAGGAGCGCCGCGAGCGCGGCGGTCGTCTCCTCCGGGCGCCGATGCGTGAGCACGGCGGCGCGCATCAGGGCTCGACCTCGCGCGCGAGCGCGTCGAGGTCCCGGGCGTCGCGCGTGCCCACGCCGCGCGCCGGGTCGGCGAGCGCGATGAACGTCTCGCGGTTGCCCTTCGGACCCGGCAGGCCCGAGGAGTGGTAGCCGGTGACGGCGGCGCCGAGCGCGAGCGCGCTCTCGCCCACGGCCACGAGCGCGGCGCGGCGGTCGCCCGCGTCGCGGACGACGCCCCCCTTGCCGACGTTCGCGCGCCCGACCTCGAACTGGGGCTTCACGAGCGCGAGCACGTCGTAGCCGCCGGCGAGGCACGAGAGAACGGGCGCGAGCACCTTCGTGAGCGAGATGAAGGAGACGTCGATGACCGCGAGGTCGGCGACGAGCCCGTCCGGGATCAGCTCGCGGGTCAGTTCACGCGCGTTCGTCCGCTCCATCACGTGCACGCGCGGGTCCGAGCGCAGCGCGTAGTCGAGCAGGCCGTAGCCGACGTCGATCGCGACGACGGCGCCTGCGCCGGCCTGCAGCAGGCAGTCCGTGAAGCCGCCCGTCGAGGCGCCGACGTCGAGGGCCGTGCGTCCCGCGACCGGGATCGCGCTCGAGTCCAGCGCGTTGCGGAGCTTCACGCCGCCGCGCGAGGCGAAGCGGGGACGCTCGGCGAGCGCGATGAGCTCATCCTCCCCCACCATTTCGCCGGGCTTCGCGGCGCGCCGCTTGCCCGCACCGACGAAGACCTCGCCGGCCATCACCGACGCCGCGGCGCGCGTCCGCGACGGGAAGAGGCCGCGGTCGGCCAGCACGCTGTCAAGGCGCCGCTTCGGCATCAGGGCCAAACCGTTGCACACCGCGCTCATGCGGCGCGGGAGCGCCGTGTCAAAGGGCCCGCGTCGGGGCGCGCGAGGAGCTCGCGCGCGAGCTCGCGCGCGGCAGTCGCTTCGCTGTCGAGGCGCACGTCGATGCCGGTGAGCGCCGGGATCAGCGCGGCGAGCGTGCGGGCGCGTGCGATGAGCGCGCCGCGCCCCACCCACGCCGGGTCCTCGCGCCGCGCGAGGCGTTCGGCGACGGTCGCGGGCTGCGCGAGGACACACACCGTCAGGCACTCCCCGGGGCCGGCGGCGCGCCGCAGCAGGTCGAGGTCGGCCTGGCTTTCCGGCGTCGCGGCGATCAGCAGAAGCTTCCGCCCGGCGGCGCGCTGGCCCGCGATGACGCCCTCGAGCTGGGTCACCCAATCGGCGGCAGCGAGCAGCGGATACCCCCATGCGAGCTGCTCGCTCTCGAATGCGCCGAACGCGCTCCGCTCGCGTTCGAGCTCGTTGGCGAGCGCCTCAAGCAGCGAGCTCTTGCCGGCGCCCGGCGCACCGATCACGAGCACGACGGAGCCCACGCGCCGATCGTAGCGGCGGCGCAATCGGCGCAAGCGCTTGTGCGGCCCTGCCACAATCTCGGCCGTGTCTACCTTGCGTAAGTCGCGCCTGACGCGCGCCGCAGCAGGCGCGCTGGTCTTGCTGTCGCTCGCGTCTGCCGTGGCGGCGTGCGGCGACACGATCGAAGACGCCCAGCGCTCGGCCGACCGCGCGCAGCTCGAAGCCGAAACGGCGAAGCGTCGCGCCGAGGCGGCGACGCGGCGCGCAGAACGCGCGCAGCACGAAGCCGAAGTCGCGAAGCGCCGCGCGAGCGAAGAAGCCAAACGCCGCGAAGCACTCGAAGCGTCGCAGTCGCGCGAACACGGCGTGGTGGAAGAAGTCGAACACCTCTTCGCGGGCGAAGAAGAACAGCACAACGGCTGAGGCGCTCAGCTCTCGTCGCTCGGCGTCCAGCGGAAGCGCCGCGCCGCGACAGCCAGCGACACGACCCCCCAGAGGATCAGAACGGCGATGTCGCCGGCCGCGAACGGCCCGCCGTGCGCTTCGATGAACGGTTCCCGCAGCGCACGCGCGAGGTGGTAGATCGGGAACACCTCGGCGATGTCGCGCAGGAACGCCGGTATCTGCCGTTCGGGGACGAATACGCCGGAGATGAAGTACAGCGGCAGGACGGTGAGGTTCGTCGCCGGCGCGGCGGCCTCGACCGTCGTGATCACGGTTGAGACTGCGAAGCCGACGCACGCGAAGGCCGCGGCCCCGACGACGATCGCGACGAGGAGCGCGCCGAGCGCGTGCGGCACGGGAACGCCGTACGCGACGTTGCCGATCACGAGCAGGATGACGGCCATGACCACGGCGATCACGACGCCGACGGCGGCGCGGCTGCAGATCACGTACGCCGCCGGCAGCGGCGTGCCGCGCAGGCGCTTGAGCTCGCCGCCCTCGCGGCGCGTGACGACGGCCTGCGTGAGGTTCACGTACGACGCCGAGATGAGTCCCATCGCCATGATCCCCGGCACGTAGAACGTCGTCAGCTTCATCACGTGCCCCTCGACGACGGTCACGCCTTTGAAGATCGCCGCGAAGATGACGAGGAAGACGATCGGCAAGAGGATCGTGAAGTAGCGCGACTGCGTGTTGCGCCAGAAGCGCAACATGTCGACGCGGAACTGGCGCGAGAAGAGCGCGGCCTCGCTCACGAACTCTCCCCCACGTCCTCGGCGGTCAGCGCGAGGTACACGTCTTCGAGCGTCGGCCGGCTCACGGCGAGGTCGGTCAGCTCGTCGCCCCGCGCGAGCGCCCAGCTGGTGAGCTCGTGCAGCGTCGAGGCGGGCGCGTCGGTCTCGAGCCGTACGCGGCCGTCGGCGACGCGCGCGTCGCTGGCGAGAGCCGCCGGGAGCGCCGCGGTCTCGGCACCGGCGGGCAGTGTGAACGAGATGATCGAGCGCGCCTGGTCGCGCCCGCCGAGCGTCGCCGGAGTGCCCTCGGCGACGATGGCGCCGGCGGCGATGACGGCGACCCGGTCGGCGAGGCGCTGGGCCTCGTCCATGTAGTGGGTCGTCAGGAAGATGGTCTTGCCGATCGCCTTCAGGTTCGCGATCACCTCCCACGCGTTCTGCCGCGCCGCCGGGTCGAAGCCGGTGGTCGGCTCGTCGAGGAAGATCAGCTCGGGGTCGCCGATCAGCGCGAGCGCGACTTCCATGCGCCGCACCTGGCCGCCCGAGAGCGATGAGATCCGCTGGTCCGCCTGCCCGCCGAGGCCGACGAGGTCGATCGTCTCGTCGATGTCGCGGGGCGCAGGGTAGAAGCCCGCGTACAGCGCGACGAGCTCGCGGACCGATAGCTCCGCCGGCATCGTGCACGACTGGAGCACCAGGCCGATTCTCCCGCGCCACTCGCGGCCGGCGCCGGCGGGGTCCTCGCCGAGCACGCTCACCTCGCCGGCGCTGCGCGCCCGGTAACCCTCGAGGATCTCGACGGTGGTCGTCTTGCCCGCGCCGTTCGGGCCGAGGAAGGCGAACACCTCGCCGCGTGACACCGTCAGGTCGATGCCACGCACAACCTCATGCGCACCGTATGACTTGCGAAGGCCGCGGACCGTGATCACGTCCGCGGGGCGGCTCGCTGCGCTCATCGGGCGATTATCCAGCGGCGCGGGCGCCGCGCGCGGCGCGCCCCGGCAACGTCATGGTTCCTCTTCTTCGATGTTCAGGTAAGGGCTCGGGGCCGTCGCGGCGCACACGACGTATAGCTCCCAGCGGTGGGCGGGCGTCGCGGCCGCTTCGACCGTCGTCTTGACCTTCCACCCCGCGGGATAGCCGAGGTCGGTCGGGTCGCTGCCGTTGTAGGCGTCCGCCGGGTCTTCCGTTTCGGCGCCGCGCAGCAGCGTGCGCGCGAACAGGTACTCGGCTTCGCCGAGGCCGAAGCCGAGATCCTGGGTCTGGGGTTCGGTGTCCTTCAACCCGATCGCCTGCAGCCCGCCGCTGAGCGCGAACTCGCCGCTCGGACACCAGATCTTTTCTTCGATCGCCTTCGTTTCGCCGCCGCGTATTTCGCGCACCGGGCCGATGATGACGCTGCTGTCGTCGCTCCCGGCGACACCGCGCGGGCCGCGCTCGCCGCGGGGTCCCTTGGCGCCGCGGAGCTCGGCGCGGACGCTCGGTTTGATCTGCGAGACGCGCGTGATCACGTAGTGGGTTGCGGCGAGCCCGGTGCCGACGAGCGCGAAGAAGAGAGCTACGAGCGCGACGACGAGGGCTGGCGACGGTCGGCGCACCCGCATGTTCGCGAGCGTAACAGTGGGGCCGCGACGCGGCGCCTGTTCGCTTCACGCTCGCCGGCGCAGTGAACGCACCCGTGCTTGCCGCCGCCCGGCGCCCCTCCGTGCGGGCCGCGGCAAGCAGCAGGCGTGTTCAGGAACGGCGTTCCGTCGCCGCGCGCTGCGGCCAGCAGACTAATGGACTGACCAGGGTCGTTGTCAAGTCCCCACTTTGCGAGCGTCGGGCGGGTTAAAGGCGCTTCAGCGCCGCGGTGCAGTCGCTCTCGGCCTCGTCCAAGAGGACGCCCACCTTGCTCGCCTTCTCGCGCAGTGAAGTGCTGGCCTTTTCCGTTCCGACGCGGTGAAAGCTCGCCGCGAGAGCTGTCAGCTCGCGCGCGAGCGGTTCGGAGTCCGTGAGTGCGCCCGGGTTCGACGCCAGTTCGTGGATCACGGATTCGAGCGCCGCCGCGGCCTGCTGCACCCCGGCGCGGTATTGCCGCTCGTACACCTTGTGCGGCGACACGGTGGAGATGCCGATCGTCTGGGCGACCGTCTCGTTCACTCGCGTCTGGATACCGGTGCAGGCGTTGGCGACAGCCGCACGCGCAGTGCTCTTCGACCCACCCCCGCCCGACGATGAGCCGCAGCCGCAGAGCAGCGCGCCCGCGAGCGCGCAGGCGAGCAGGAGACTTGCAGGCGAAGCAGGGCCGCGGACCATCCTGGCGGTCAGGCTACCGGTGCGCCGGCGTCCGGGCCGCGGGTGGACGGTCTCCCCGTTTCGCCAGCGCGAAACGGCGCAAGAGCAACGCACAGCCGACGCCCACCGCGGCGCCCGCGGCGACATCGCTCGGGTAGTGCACGCCGGCGTGCACGCGGGAGTAGGCGACGGCCCCGGCGAGCGGCACGAGGACGATGCCGAGCGCCGGCTGCTCAAGCGAGGCGCCCGTCGCGAACGCGAACGCGCTCGCGCTGTGACCTGACGGAAACGAAGTCGAGCGCGGCATCCGCACCAGCGACGGGGCGACGTCGACGGGCGGCCGGCGCCGGCGCGCCGCGAGCTTGATCGGCCCGTTGGCGACAGCGGAGGCGAGCGCGAGGGCCGCCAGCCCGCGTCGCGCCGCCAAGCGTCCCCGCGGGCCCCCCGTCGCGCCGATGACGGCGGCCGCACCGAGCCACAGGCGCGAGTAGTTCGCCGCCCGCGTCAGCGTGACGAGCGCGGAGTCGATGTTCGGTGAGCGCCCGCGTCGCGCGAGCGCGAGCAAGCGTTGGTCCGGCGCCGTCATCGTCCCACCGCGACGCAGGCGAGTTCGCGCAGCGAGCGCCCGCTGAGCGCGACGGAGCGGGCGGCCGGCGAAGGTCCGGCGGTTGTGGGCACGCGCACGCGCAGCGCGGCGGGCAGCGTGCGAAAGCGCAGCGGCGGCTCGAGCACGAGCGCCTCGCCGTCGAGGCCGACGGCGACGGGCTCTTTGGAGTCGACGACGAACTCGGTCGCCGTCCACGAGACGAGCCCCGGGAAGCGCGCGGGCTGGCCGACCATCCCGAGCGCCGCCAGGGCGGAGGCGTCTGCGGGTGTGTGCACGCGGGTGGCGAGGATGCCGAGCTCGGCGCCGTCGAGGCGCGGGCGGGTCCCCGCGCCGGCGGGGTTCGCGAGCTCGTACCGATTGTTCGAAACGAGGATCAGCGGAGCGTCGTCGATCTCGCCGGCGCCCGGCGCCGTGAACGTGAGGTCCGGCGCGCCGGCGCCGCGGCCGAGCAGGTCCGGGAGCATCTGCGCCCAGGTCTCGAGCTTCGCGTCACGGTACGCGTCGGACTGCACGACGTTCGCGTAGAGCCCGAGCGAGGCGTTGTTCACGAACACGCGTCCGTTGACTTCGGCGAGATCGATGACCCGCTCCGCGCCGTCCGCGAATGCGTCGAGCGCCGCCACGGGGTGGTCCCGGTCGAGGCCGAGGTCGAGCGCGAAGTGGTTGCGCGTGCCCGTAGGCACACACACGAAAGCCGCGCCGGCGCGCGCGGCTGCGCCGGCGACGAGCGCCAGCGACCCGTCTCCCCCCGCCATCCCGATCACGTCGGCGCCCGCGGACAGTTCGCGCTCGGCAAGGCCGTGCAGGTCGTCCCCGGGCGCGAGCACCACTGATCGGATGCCGCGCCGCTCGGCTTCGCGGGCAATGTCGAACACCGCAGCCTTCCCGCCGCCGGAGCGCTCGTTCACTATCAGCACGGGAGACGCCGCGGCGGCAACGTGGCGTGTCGGCGGCGGCCGCAGCCGCCCCAGCGCGTACGCCGAAGAGGCCCCGAACAGCGCGAGCAGCGCAACGAGCCCGGCGAATACGGCAAGCCCGCGCCAGTTCGTCACGAGCAGCGCGAGCAGCCCCGCCGCGCAAAGCAGCGTCAATGTGCCTGCGACGGCACGCGCGAGCCCGCGCGAGGTGACGGCAACCCATCCGACGCCAACCGTCGCCACGATGAGCGCCGCGCCTAAAAGCACGAGTGCGACGTGGCCGGCGAGCGCCACGACGCCGAGCGCTAGGGCTGCGAGCGGCGAAAGCAACGCGACGGCGGCGGCGGCACGCAACCTCCAGCGTGGCGGCGGGCCCCTATGCGGCTCTACGGTCTGCACCCGCCACGACCATAGTGACCACGGCGCCACGGCAAGCGCAGGCGACGAGCGCCTGCTGTGCAGCCACGGAGCCGGCCCGTCCCTCCCGCGCTAGGCTCGCGTCCAATGGCGACCGGAGACTGGCAACCCGATGCGGGAGAGGACGTGATGACGTTCCTCGAGCGGATCCCACCCGCCGTGCGCGAACGTGCCTGGTGGGATTGGTGGCGCGAGCACGGCGAGCTTCACCTGAACCGCATCCTGCGTGAGGACTGGAACCCCATCGGCGAAACCGAGGTCCCCGCGGACGAGTACGAGCCGTACGCGACCCGGCTTGCCGGTCTGCTCCGCGAGGGAAGCTCGAGCGTTGAGATCGCCGCCTTCCTTTCCGACGCCAGAGCGGGCGCGCTGGGGCTCCCCGGGCAGCCGCAGGTGGATGAGCAAGTCGCCGACACCATCCACGCCTGGTACCTCAGGGCGCTGCGTGCACCCGCTCCCTGACGCGTACCAGCATCACGCTCGGTAGGCATCGCTACCTGACGAACGGGCCCGCGACGCACCGGATCAAGCGCCCGGGGGCGGCAGCGGTGCCCGCGGCCTAGCGGCTTCGGTTGCGCCGAAACATCGAGATCGCGGTGAAGATCACGACGACGCCGAGAATGAGAAGCAGAACGAGGATGCCTGCACCCTACAGGAGGGGCGCCGCTGCACTGGGCGTCCCGCGGATCGCCGCGGACACACGATGCCGTTGCTGGCGTCGAGCTTCGTGTTCGCGGTAGTGACGTGCCCTCCTGCGAGCCGCGCCCTCGGTGCTCATGCGGAGAAGGCCAATGCGTGACGGAGCTAGCCGCTGATGCACCTGCCGCGTGGCGGGCAGGAAACGAGCGCGTGAAACACGTGGCTTGGAGGGGCTTTGATGATGAGATCGATCGTTTCGCCGTGCCGCGTCACGCTGCAATGCCAGTAGCGCGAACCGCCGAGCTGACAGTGATGGGTGACGGCGGCGCCGGCGCCACGGACGTTCAATACCTCTTCACGGAACTGACTCAGCGAAACGGTCGTCGAATGCGTTCCGCTTGCACCGCATCCGCTGAGCGCAATAAAGACGGCCGAGAAGATGCCGATGGTCGTGCTGTTCACGGAGCGGCGATTGTTCCAGATGCCACTTCTGCAAATGGTCAGCGCACGCTGCTTGTGATTACCGCTGGTTCGCCGGAGACGCCAGGCAGTCTGGGCGCGCGATGATGTTCAAGTTTCTTGATAACGCGTTCGCGGCCCTTGCCGAGTTCTTCGAGATGTTTGATTTCTGCGGCCGAACGGCTGGTTGCGCCCCCGCATGAGCCGATCACTGCGGAACCGCCGAGCACGGCAACGGCCGCGAGCAGCGCCGCGACGTACTGGCGTGCGGTCACCGCCGCATTATTTCCGGAGCTCGCGCGTCGTGTTGTTGCTTCTGCCAAGCATGTCGGTTCAAGGTATGTAGCCCTCCTTCACTCGTGCGTCTACGCTCCGCGCATGCCCCGGCGCACCGCACGCGTGGCAGCACTCGCGCTCGGCATCGCCGTTGCCTGCGGCATGAGCGCGTGCGGCAGCGGCAAGGAGTTAGCCGCCGCCAGCTGCCCCCCGAGCGAAATCCTCCTCGGTGGCGCTCAGGCCTCCGACGGCCCGTTCACCAAGGCCGAAGCCGAACAGGACGCGAGCAAGCGATGGTTCGTGCACGTCCCGATCCAACGTCCGGACCACTACCAGACACGAGCCGAGATCTTCGCCGAAAACAGGATCGCGGACCGCAAGTTCCTCGCCGAGCTCAAACACGACTGCCCCGGTGTTAATGCTCACCCGCTACCTGGCGACCACGGCGAGGCCTACCTGCTCTCCGGCAGGCAGCCAGCACGAACCAGGATCAACTACGGCGCGTAGGGACAGGCCAACGGCTTCCGTGCTCGAGCGCCGTATCCTGCGTGACATGAGCACAAGGGATCAGCCGGACACAGCGGCACAGGCGGCAAGCTCCGACTCGCGGTAGTGGCTGAGGAGCGCAACCCCACGCCTGCGCAACCGACGCAGCCGAACGGCGTCGACCCGAAGACGGGCAAGCCCTATGAGCCGGTGGAGATTCCCGTGCCGAAGGCCAGCACGTGGCGTGCCGCGATCCGCAAGGTCTCACGCCCTAAGGCCGCCGAGCGCAACTAATTTTGTCGCTCTGTCCGCGCGCTTGAGTGCGCAGCACGGCGCCGCAGCCACGTGATGCCATAGTGGACGACGAGGCACGCGAGGCCCGCGACGTAGATGATCCGCACGACCAGCGGCGCGTGGCCGGTCCCGATCCAGATCCCGAGGCCGACGGCGAACACGAAGCCTGCGGCGTCGGTGCCGTGTCGGGACCGACCGGAGCGTGGCTCGCTTCTGACGTTCATCACCACCACATTATCGGCGTGATCCCGCTGTCGCTCAAATCGGCAGCGCGGCTACGTACTCGCATTCCTGAAGGCATGGCACGGTAGGCCGTCGAAAGGGGCGTCAATGGTCGCTGGCGGACATTCTCTCTTGCTCGCGTTCGATACGTCCGGATCGGATTTTGTGAGGGGCGTCGAGGTCGGCAGACTGTGGGAGCAACTGCAGTCAGATGCCCCGGTCGTGGAGCAGGTTCGCGCGTCCAACGCAGAGATGCTGCTCAGGATGGCTGAGGCGACGGGGCGGTGCGTGCGGGCCGACATTCTCGACGACACGTGGCTCTTAGCGCACTTTGACGCGCCCGCATGGGCCGCCGACCGCGAACGTCCGGGCGGCGACCATACTGCGGCGAGTGCTAGCGCTGGTGGACCGTCTGGCGGAGCAGAACGAAGCCATACTCGTTGCTGTGCACAGTTGGCGGGAATACCTCGCCTTCCTCGCACGTGATCTGTCGCCCGACCCCGACTCCGTCGCGGTCGACGACGCCGTAAATGCCGCTGACCGGAACGGACGCTCCGGGGCGGCGGATGTCGGCGGTGCTACTCCCGGCTTCCAGCCGACCTAGGTTGCGCTGGTCGAGGAAGCCCACACCATCGGAAGGGGATACTCGAGATCCATCGCTTCCGCGACTTGTTTTCCGACGATGTGCTCCTCGTCCAACGGAGCTTCGCTGCCGCATTTGAAGATGCAACTCCCCGGCGGTGGTAGCGGCTGCACGGGCCGCTACGCTCGATCGTGATGCCAGACGATCAGCACGACGCGGAGCCTACGGGCAGCGCGCAGCTAACGCAGCCGCAGGGCATCGACCCAAAGACGGGCGAGCCCTACGAGCCGGTCGAGATCCCCGTGCCGAGGCGCAGCACATGGGACCGGCTACTGCACCGCGCGGAGAACACACCGCCGACGCGCGACGATTAGGCGCTACTCGCCAAACGGGCTAGCGGTCGACTGAGCCTTTTCCGGCTTGTTCTGGACTCGGCGGAGCAGGCGCGCGGTACGACCGCAGCCGAAGCGCGTCAAAAGCCATCCAGCTGTGCAGATCACGATCCCGACCAGGATGCCGATGACGACGATCCATTTCAGCCATTCAGGACCGCATTCGCCGTGCTGTTTGAGGCACCCGGCGTTGGCGAGCAGGAAGTGCGGAGTCACGCACTATTTATCGACGATTCACGGCGACTACTGAACGGGAATAAGGCAACGGATTAGAGCCGTGCTCAGTAGCGAGGATCGGGTCGCTTTGTGTCGAAAGATGTGCCCGCGCGGGCGCGCTTGTCAGGCAACCCGCGCGGGCACTTGCAGCAAGCCCTCAGCGTGTCGTTACGCCGAGGGCTGAGCTACATGAGGCGAATGGGGCCAGCGGCCTCCTCCATTGGCATCACCTCCTGCGGCGTCGGTGCCGAACCGCCCCTCCTTTCCACGGGCCTTGGCGGTTCGGCGCCCTCGTCGTGGCGCCGTAGAAGGTTCTCGCGCTAACCGGGCGGACTCAGGCTGTTTTTGCTGCGCGAGCTACCAGCCGCTCAAACAACGGCGCGCATTTGCCGTCTAGCGCGGTGTCGCGCTCGCGTTGCGCGTTGTGACGCCACGCGTACTCGTCGAGGTAGTTCTGTAGGTACTCGACGGACACCTTCTTGTAGGTGCCGCGCATCCCGGTCTTGAGGTTCCCGAAGAACCGCTCAATCGTGTTCGTGCGAGCGGACCCGCGGACGTGCTCGCCGGCTGAGTGGTTGACGACCTGGTGGTCGATGTAGTGGCGGCGCAGCGGCTTGTAGGAGCCCCACTCGTCGGTGAAGATGATCGAAGTTGGGTCCACGTTCGCGCGGACGGCTCTACTAAGCGTCGCGCCGTGCCGTGAGGCGATCACGCGGGCACGGATGCGCCCTCCGCGCTCGACCATGCCGAGAACGGTTGGCTTGGCCTCACGGAACCGTGCGGCATCCTGACGGCGCTTGGAGGGGTCTGCGGGGAATCGTGTCTCGCCGTGTGGTTTGCGTGGCTTGCCGCCCCACGACGTCTCGTCGATCTCAACGTCGCCTTCCAGCGGCTCGCCGTCGTCGCCCATCAGGGTCCTGATCCGCTTCATCATCTTGTGCGCCTGCTTGTACGTGACGCCGATCTCGCGCTCCATCTGCTTCGCCGAGATCCCGCAGCGAGTGCTAGCCATGAGATACATCGCGTAGAACCACAGGTGCAGCGATGTTGAGGACCGCTCGAAGATCGTGCCCTTCTGCGGGTGGATGTGTAGGCCGCAGGAGTCGCAGGTGTATGACGCGCGGGTTTTGGTGCGGTGGAACTTGCGCTCGCGGTCGCACTTCGGGCAGTGGGCGTGGTGTCCGTCTGGGGCGTACCGGTCGCGCCAGAGCTCGTCCAGGCAGGCCGCGTCGTCTGGGTACATCCGCATGAACTCCATGAGCGAGTAGTCCGCTTCTGAGGAGCGGCGGCGAACGGGGTGGTTGCGATCCCTGGGTGCGCGTTCAGCGGCCACGACGCCTCGCTTCCATGCGTTGGCCTACGCGAAGGAGCAGCTTCCCGACGAGGTAGCAGCCGAACAGGATGATCGAGGCGCCGACGATGTACAGGCCGGTGGCGGCCCATTCGGGGAGGTACTCGGCTGTTGGGATCAGCGCCATACAGACATTATACATACCTACCGGACATATGTGTGACGTATGTCACAGAACATTTGTACGTATGCGGCGATGATCTCTCTCGTTCGAGAGATCTTGATTTGCCTCTTGAATCCCTCCTCCCCGAAGCGGCCCGCTTACCCCGGCGGGTCGTTTCATTTCCGGGGTCGTTCAGGCGTCGATCGCGGCTGAACTGCGGCCGCCGATGGCGGTCGCGACGCGTTCGGCGATCCGCTCGCCTGTGAAGCCGACCTCCTCGTGCAGCAGCGCGGGGCTGCCGTGGGTGACGTAGCGGTCCGGTAGCCCGACGCGAAGCATGCGCGGCGTGACCCCCATGTCGTTGAGGGTCTCCCAGACGGCGGAGCCGAATCCGCCCCCGAGCACCCCCTCCTCGACGGTCACGAGCAGGTCGTGCTCGGCGGCGAGCTGCGCCATCAGGGCACCGTCGATCGGCTTGGCGAAGCGCGCGTCCACAACGCTCGTGCCGATCTCGAGCTCGGCGAGCAACCGCGCTGCCTCGGCGGCCTTGCCGACCCCCGTGCCGTACCCCACGAGAGCGACACGGCGGCCGGGCTGCGTGCCGGCGGGGGACTCGCTGAGTATCTCGCCCGTGCCGACGGGGATCGCCACGCCGTCTGAGGGAAGCGCGGCGCCGACGCCCGCGCCGCGCGGGTAGCGGAGCGCGATCGGCCCGTCGAACTCGATCGCCGTGCGCAGCATGTGTACGAGCATTGCCTCGTCGCGCGGCGCCATCAGGACGATGTTGGGGACGCAGCGCAGGTACGCGATGTCGAAGGCGCCATGGTGCGTGGGCCCGTCGTCTCCGACGAGCCCGGCGCGGTCCATCGCGAAGACGACGTTGAGGTTCTGCAGGCAGACGTCGTGGATGATCTGGTCGTAGGCGCGCTGCAGGAACGTCGAGTAGATGGCGGCGACCGGCTTGGCGCCTGCGAGTGCGAGGCCGGCCGCGAAGAGGACGGCCTGCTGCTCGGCAATGCCGACGTCGAAGTAACGCTCGGGCAACTCGCGCTGGAGGATGTTCAGGCCGGTGCCGGAGTTCATCGCGGCGGTGATGCCGATGACGCGCTCGTCGCGGCGGCATTCGCGCACGAGGCTTTCGCCGAAGACCTGCGTGTATTGCGGCGGCGCCGGGGTCCCCGTGATGCGCGCGCGCGCCGCCGGGGCGCCGTTGTGAATCGATTTGGGCTTGGCGGCGTGCCACGCCTCCATGCCCTCCAGGCCCCCGTCCTCGGCGGGCGCGAAGCCCTTGCCCTTCACCGTCGCGACGTGCACGACGACGGGGCGTTCCGCGGCGACCGCCTTGCGCAGAGCTGCGCGCATCGCGTGGACGTCGTGGCCGTCGATGACGCCGGTGTAGACCCAGTCGAGCTCCTCCCACCAGAGCCCGGGCGCCCAGAAGGCCTTGATCGACTCCTTCAGATGGGGACCGAGCCGCTCGAAGGCGGCGCCGATGCCGCCGGGCAGGCGCGTCAGGCCGCCCTCGACCCCCGAGCGCGCGTGCCACAGGGTGGGGTTCAGTCGCACGCGGTTGAAGTAGCGCGAGAGCGCGCCGACGTTCGGGGCGATCGACATGCCGTTGTCGTTGAGCACGACCACGAGCGGGGTGCCGAGACCACCCGCCTGGTGGATCGCCTCGAACGCGACGCCGCCCGTCATGGCACCGTCGCCGATCACGGCGACGACGCGGCCGTCCTTGACGCCGACGTGGCGCATGCCTTCCTTCAGGCCGACCGCGTAGCCGATCGATGTCGAGGCGTGGCCGGCGCCCATGGTGTCGTGCTCGGACTCCGCGATCGAGCAGAAGGGCGCGAGGCCGCCGTACTTGCGGATCGTCGCGAGCGCGTCGCGCCTGCCGGTGAGAACCTTGTGCGGGTAGGCCTGGTGGCCGACGTCCCAGAGGATCTTGTCGCGCGGCGAGTCCAGGACCGAATGCAGCGCGACGGCCAACTCGCAGGTGCCGAGGTTCGCGCCGAAGTGGCCGCCGACCTCGCCGACGGTCGCGATGATGTGCTCGCGGACCTCCTGCGCGAGGATCGTGAGCTGCTCGTCGCTGAGGCCCTTGAGGTCAGCCGGGCCTTCGATCGTCTCGAGCAGCGTCACGAACTTCTCGTGTAGACGTAGTCGGTGATGGCGCGCAGCTCGGCGCTGCCGTCGTCCTGCCATTGCTCGGCTGCGCGGTCGAGGGCCGCAAGCGCGTTGCTGTGGGCCTGCGCCGCCAGGTCGCGGGCCCCGTCGAGTCCGAATTCACTCACGTACGTGCGCTTCCCGTGTCTTTCATCGCTGCCATGTGGCTTTCCGAGCGCCTCGTCGGTCCCCGTCACGTCAAGCACGTCGTCAACGATCTGGAAGAGCAGCCCGAGTTCGCTCGCAAATCGGCGCAGCGGCTCGCGCTCCGCCTCGTTTTCGGTCCCCGACAACAGTAGTACGCAGACGACGCTCGCGCCGATCAGGCGTCCGGTCTTGAGCTCGTGCAGACGGCGCAAACCGGCGGCGCCGGCGGGCAGCCGGCCGCGGACGTCGATGTACTGCCCCCCCACCATCCCCTCGACGCCCGTCGCCGCGGCGAGCTCGGCGGCGGCGGCGAGCACGCGCTCGGGCGACTGCGGCGAGCGCGAGAGCAGGTGGCGGAAGGCCTCGGCGTAGAGGCCGTCGCCGGCGAGGATCGCGACGTCCTCGCCGAAGGCGACGTGGCAGGTCGGGCGTCCGCGCCGCAGCTCGTCGTCGTCCATCGCGGGAAGGTCGTCGTGGATCAGCGAGTAGGTGTGGATCATCTCGACGGCGGCGGCGAACGGGAGCACGTCGGCGCGCTCGACTCCGACCGCCTGCGCCGTCGCGAGCGCGAGCACGGGTCGGATGCGCTTGCCGCCGGCGAGCAGCGAGTAGCGCATGGCTTCTTGCAGGCCGTCGGTGAGCTCGTCGCCTGAGAACTCCAGCGCGGCGAGGTGGCCGTCCACCTCCCCGCGCAGGTGCTCGGGGTAGCCGGTCGCGTTCACGGGATCGTCAGAGGAGCGTGCCCTGGCCCGGCGGCGGCGTGCTGTCCTCGCGGGCCTGGCGTTCCAGCTCGGCGGAGGAGCGCGTCGCGATCGCGGCGCACTCCTCGACGAGCGTCGCCGCGGCGTCGACGGAGAGCTCGCCGCTGCGCAGCTGCGCGGCAGCCTGGACGAGCCGCGTGATCATCTCGTCGAGTTCCTCGTTCATGCGGCCCCGGCATTCTCGCGCACCTCGCGGAGGGCTGCGGCGAGCACCCCGTTGACGAATGCGGGCGCGCGGTCGCCGCAGAAGGTCTTGGCGCTCTCGACCGCCTCCTCGATCGCGCCCTCGGGCGGTATCGGCTCGTCGGCGGGGACGAGGTCGCCGTGCAGCATCTCCAGTAGCGCGATGCGCATGATCGACCGCTCGAGCGGCTGGATCCGCTCGACGTCCCAGCCGCGCGCGTGGCGGTCGATGACGGCGTCCAGTTCGCCGGAGCGCGCGGCAGCCTCGTTCGCGAGGACCCGTGCGAAACGCGAGTCGTCGGCGCCGTGCACGTCGGAGAGCGGGCGACCGGTGAGGTCGTGCTGGTAGAGCGCGAAGACGGCTGCGCGGCGCTGGTCGGCGCGCCGCATCAGGCGCGTGCCATGTATTCGCCGGAGCGCGTGTCGACCTTGATGCGCGTTCCAGGCTCAACAAAGAGCGGCACCTGGATCACGGCGCCGGTCTCGAGCGTCGCGGGCTTGGTGCCTCCGCCGGACGCCGTGTCGCCGCGCAGGCCCGGTTCGGTCTCGGCGACGGCGAGGTCGACGGAGGCGGGCAGCTGGATCTCGGCAGGGTCGCCGTCGATGAAGAGCACGTCGACCTCGCTGCTCGGCGCGACCCAGCGCAGTTCGTCGGCGACGGCGACCTCGGGCAGCGCGATCTGGTCGAACGTCTCGGAGTCCATGAGATGCGCGTCGTTGCCGTCGGCGTACAGGTACTGCATGCGGCGCGCCTCGGCGCGCACGTCGCGGAACTTCTCGCCGGCGCGGAACGTGCGGTCGATGACAGCCCCGTCGGACGCGCGGCGGAGCTTCGTGCGCACGAACGCCCCGCCCTTGCCCGGCTTGACGTGCTGGAACTCGACGATCTTGAAGATGACGCCGTCGACCTCTATGTGATTGCCGTTTTTGAACTGGTTCGTCGTTATGGCCATGGGTGCCTCGGCGGCGCCGTTTCCGAGCGCCGGACGTTCGGCCCCAACGTACCAGCAGATGCGCGGCACACCGGCCGCACGCGCGTCAGCGGATCCTGGCCGGCACGCGGCGGCAAACGGCCGACCGATCCACCGGCCGGCACGTGTCGCGCGGCTGCGCGTTTGAGCCGCGCACTCTCGGCGCCGCGTCCGCCGCCGCTCACCGACTGCGAGAGAGGACTACGTGGTGGCGGCGTCAGGCGACGCCGGCACCACGTCGTGCGTCAGTAGATCGCCACCAACTTGAATTTGGTGTCCTTCTTGTTGACCTTGTACGTGAAGTCGCCCGTCACCAGGCCGACGTGCGCAGGGTCGTCCGATTCCCAGAGCGGGTAGCCGGGGTACGGGAAGCCGCCCGTCGCGCCGCTTCCTTCTTCGCCCGCCTTCAGGCCTTCCAGCGTGCCGCTCGGGCTCTTGCTTTCGCAGTGTTCGATTTCCTTGCCACCCGGGTTGTTTTTGTTCACGATGAACACGCCATGGCACTCGACCGTGCCATAGAACTGCCCGGTGATCAGGCCGCTGTATTCGAAGTGTTCCCGGGAGGACTTTGCGCTTGCCGTCGCCGCGCCCGCCGCCATCAGGATTCCTGACGCGGCGAGCACCGCCGTTAGCTTCGCTGCCGTTCCAACGGTACGTCCGTGCATTATGTCTCCGTCCGTGTTGCCAGTACCGATTCCGCTAGAGCAAAATCGCATGAACTTATCACAGCAAGATGGACAGATGTACGAGTTCTCACGCTTATCCAAACCGCAGGCGTGAAAGAGGTGGCGTCCCAAGGCAGTTGCCAGTGTCGCGGTCGAAGCCAAGGCGCCGGAAACGCCCAACTTATGCCGGTTTTCGCGCGCGCCAGACGTCAAGCCCGCGGGCGCAACCCCAACAGGAAATGGCCTACCCGTTTCGCATAAATCCAAATGAGACCATCGCGTTTCACAAAGCCGATCCGCCGCGTCGCGTCAGCGCTCGCCCGGACTTCAGGCGACGAACGTCAGGTCCTTGGAAAGCGAGGTGAGGATCTCGTTGGCGCCGTCGCCGACGACCACGAGGTCCTCGATCCGGACGCCGCCTGTTCCCGCAATGTATATGCCCGGCTCGACCGTGACGGCGTTGCCGATGACGAGCGGCGCGTCGCCGCCGAGCTTTGCGAGGCGCGGCGGCTCGTGGATTTCAAGGCCCACCCCGTGGCCGAGGCCGTGCCCGAAATTCTCGCCGTAACCGGCCGCGTCGATCACCGCGCGGGCTGCAGCGTCGACTTCCCTGCCGGTGCGCCCCGCCGCGAGGAACTGCAAGCCCGCGAGCTGCGATTTCAGGGTGACGTCATAGATCTCGCGCTCGAGCTCGCCGACTCCCTCGCCCGTGGCGAAGGTGCGCGTGCAGTCCGAGCAGTACCCGGCGTGGAGCGCGCCCCAGTCGATAGTGACAAGGACATCGCTCGCGATCGCCGCGTCCGTCACTTCGGCGTGGGGACGCGAGCCGTGCTCGCCGGCTGCGACGATCGACGGGAAGCTCGCGCTCGTCGCGCCGCGACGGCGCATCGCGAACTCGAGTGCCGTTGCCACGTCGCGCTCGCTGCGCCCCACCAGTCCCGCTTCGAGGACCTCGCTCATGGCGGCGTCGGCTATCTCGGCGGCGGCGCGGAGCGCAGCCACCTCGTCGGCTTCCTTGACCTCGCGCAGCTTCGCGACGGGGTTCTCGACCGCCACAAGCTCCCACGCGGGCCCCACGACGTCGCCGAGCTTTCCGTGCTCGCGCACCGTGATCGCCCGCTCGTCGAAACCGAGGCGTCCCCCGGCGGGGAGCACGCCGCCGATTTTCTCGAGCGGCTCGCCGGTGACGATGCGCGGCTCGTAGGGCGGCTGGACCTGGGCCGCGGACTGCTCCGTGTAGCGGAAGTCGGTCAGCAGCACGCCGCCGTCGGGCACGGCGACGACGACAGCGGAGCTCCCGGTGAAGCCCGTGAGGTAGCGCGCGTCGACGAGCGTCGTGACCAGCAGCGCGTCGAGGTCCGCCGCGGCGAGGCACTCGCGCAGTCGCGCGGCACGCCGTTCGCCCGCGCCGGACGACCCGGTCACGCGGCCGTCTCCTGCAGGTGGCGCGCGAGCAGCGCGAGCGCGTCGGCGTAGCCCTCGGCCCCGCGGCCTGCGACCGTGCCGACGCAGAGGTCGGCGATGACCGACGTGCGGCGGAACTCCTCGCGCGCGTTGATGTCGGAGAGATGGACCTCGACGGCCGGCAGTTCCGTGAGCTCGAGCGCGTCGCGGATCGCCCACGAGTAGTGGGTCCATGCGCCGGGGTTCAGGATGAGGCCGTCGGCGCGGCCGCGCGCGAGCTGGAGGCGCTCGACGTAGGCGCCCTCGTGGTTGGTCTGGAAGAATTCGGTGTTCACGCCGACCTCCGCCGCGCTTTCGGCGATCGCCGCCTCGAGCTCGGAGAGCGTCAGTGTCCCGTAGTGCGCGGGGTCGCGCAGGCCGAGCATGTTGAGGTTGACGCCGTGCAGTACGGCGATGCGGCGCTCGCTCACGAGCAGAGCTCCTCCACCGCGGCGCGGACGGCGGCCTGCGGGACGCGCTCGCCGTACGTGACTTCGCCGGGCTCCCCGACGAGCACGAACGGCACGCCGGCGCTGTCGCGCTTCTTGTCGAGCGCGAGCGCGTCGAGTACGGCATCCGGCGCCGCGCCCTCGAGCTGCGTCGGCAGGTGGTGCTCCGTCATCATCTCGCCAAAGCGCTCCCGCAGGTCCGGGCGGTCCGAGAGGCGGAGCGCCGCGAGCAGGCCCAGGCCGACGGCCTCGCCGTGGCGGTAGCGCCGGTATCCGGTCGCCGTCTCGATCGCGTGTCCGACGGTGTGCCCGAGATTGAGGACCTGGCGCGCGCCGGCGTCGCGTTCATCGCGCGCGACGACCTGCAGCTTCGTGCGCGCGCAGCCGACGATCGTGCGCTCGTCGCGGACGGCGCCGTCGAGGACGCGCTGCCAGAGCGCGCCGCCCGCGATGAGCGCGGTCTTGGCGACCTCGACCCAGCCCGCCGCGACCTCGGCGTCGGGGAGCGTGTCGAGCGTCGCGACGTCCGCGAGGACACCGGCCGGCTGGTGGTAGGAGCCGACATAGTTCTTCGCTGCCGGCAGGTCGATGCCGGTCTTCCCGCCGTACGCCGAGTCGACCTGGGCGACGAGCGTCGTCGGCAGCTGCACCACGGGCACGCCGCGCTGGTAGGTCGCCGCGCAGAAACCGGCGAGGTCGCCGGTGACGCCGCCGCCGAGCGCGGCGAGATGGTCGGCGCGCGTGACGCCGGCGCCGGCGAGGGCCTGCCACACCCTCTCGGCCTCCGCGAGCGTCTTGTGGGCCTCGCCCGGCTCGAGCACGTAGTCGCCCGCGGCAGCCTCGATCCGCCCCCCGTAGAGGGCGTGCACGGTCCGGTCGGCGACGAGGAAAGCGCGCGAGCCTTCGAGCCGCGCCGGCCAGAGGTCGCAGGCGTGCTCGAGGACACCCGCGCCGACGTGCACGGGGTAGCCGCCCGCGGCGGCCCAGAGCATCACGACGCCGTCCCTACGCCGCGTGAGCTCGCGCGCGAACTCGGGCGCCTGCTCGCGCCGCGGGGCGACGATGACGACGTCCGCGAGCTCCGCGTAGAGATCTGACCTTTCGTCGTAGAGCTCGGCGAACATCGCATGGTCCGCGGCGAGCGGCCGCGCCTTCGAGCCCCCGACGCGGTCCCAGCACTGCGCGACCGGCACGTCCATGAGGATCACGGTGTGCGCCGCGAGGGCTGCGCGCACCGTCGCGGATGTCACGGACCCCCCGCCGAGCGCGACGCAGTCCCGCTCCGCGGCTTCGGCGAGCACTTCGACCACGAGGCGCTCCTCCTGGGCGCGGAAGTCCTCCTCGCCCTCGAGCACGAAGTGCTCGGCGATCGAGCGCTCGACGCGCCGCTCCAGCAGGGCGTCGCTGTCGTGCGCGTTTGATCCGAGCGCGCGTGCGAGGTCGCCGGCGAAGGTCGACTTGCCGGACCCCATGAAGCCGATCAGGACGTACGCCATCCGATCCGATCGCGGTAGGCGTCGATCGCGGCGATGACGTCGTCGATGTGGTCGCCGCCGAACTTCTCGCGGTACGCGTCGGCGAGGACCAGCGCGACCATCGCCTCGCCGACGACGCCGGCGGCGGGCACTGTGCACGAGTCCGTGCGCTCGCGCAGCGCCTGGGCCGGCGCGTGCGTCTCTGTGTCGACGGAGCGGAGCGGCTTGGTCAGCGTCGGCAGCGGCTTCATCGCGCCGCGCACGACGAGCGGCTCGCCGTTCGTCATGCCCCCCTCGAGCCCGCCGGCGCGGTTCGTTTCGCGGAAGTAGCCGCGCTCCTCCGAGTAGAAGATCTCGTCGTGCGCCTGCGAGCCCGGTAGTCCGGCGATGTGGAAGGCGTCGCCGATCGATGCGCCCTTGACCGCCTGGATCGAGCAGAGCGCCATCGCGAGGCGCCCGTCGAGGCGCTCGCGCCACGAGATGTGCGAGCCGAGGCCCGGGACGGCGCCGAACGCGATCACCTCGAACGCGCCGCCGGCCGACTCGTTGGCCTTGCGCAGCATGTCGATCTCGGCGACCATCGCGCGCGCCGCGTCGGCATCCAGGCAGCGCACCGGCGACTCGTCGACGGCCGCGAAGTCGTCGAGCTCCAGTGCCGTCTCGCGCGCCGGCGCGACGACGGACGCTATCTGGACCACGTGCGAGCGGACCTCGACGCCCACGCGCCGCAGGAACGCCTTGCAGACGGCGCCGCCGGCGACGCGCGCCGCCGTCTCACGCGCGGAGGCGCGCTCGAGGACGTTGCGCACGTCGGTCAGCTTGTACTTCTCCAGCCCCACGAGGTCGGCGTGCCCGGGGCGCGGCAGGTGAACCTCGTCGACATGCTCGTCGACCGGCCAGGGATTCATCCGCTCCTCCCAGTTGGCGTAGTCGCGGTTCTCGACCTGCAGCGCGATCGGCCCGCCGAGCGTGCGGCCGTGACGAACGCCTCCCGTGACCTTGGCGCTGTCGCGCTCAATCTTCATCCGCCCGCCGCGCCCGTGGCCGAGCTGGCGCCGCGCCATGTCGCGGTCGATCGCCTCGCGGTCCAGCTCGAGCCCCGCGGGGAGGCCCTCCACGATGCAGGTCAGGCCGGGGCCGTGCGACTCGCCGGCCGTGATCAGGTCGATTCCCACGCGGGGAAGGTTATTTGCTCCGGCGTCGCTTGCTCAGGCGCGAATCGCGCAGGCGCGTGTTGCTTGGGTGCGGCGTGTAGCTGGCGACGGCGGCGCCGCTGCGCGAGATGCTCCTCAGGAGCACCTGGAAGACGACGGGCGCTTCGCCGCTACGAACCCATTCGAGCTGCACGAGCTGCTTTGGCTTCAGCAACACCATTTCGCAGCGCTTCACGCTCGGCAGGCACTCCCCGCCGGCGATCCGCTTGACGCCCTTACCCAGGTTGAACGTGGCGCTCGCGCCGCCCGAGTCGACCTTGTCCAGCCAGAACAGCACGGGTGCGCTGGACGGCGTCGCGGCTTTCAGGGAAAGCTTTTTGCCGAGTTCGAGCTGGAACGGAGCGCCTTCCGACTGCGCGTTGTATTCGATCGCGATGTTGTAGCGAACCGAGACCACGGTCGGGTGCGAGTCGGGCTGCTGGACCGGTTCTTTCTTCGTCGCCTTACCGCCGCTGGTCGAGGATTCCGAAGGCGCGCTCGCGCCGAACTTGGTCTCGCCGGTGGTTCCCGACGTCGACTTTTCGGCGGGCGCTTTTTCGAGCGGCGTGAACGGATCTTGCGGCGTGTGCGCCGTGTGGTGCCGGTGGAGGCGGCGCCTGCGGGCCTCGCGTCGCGCGAGCTTGTGCTTGTCGGACACGTCCGTGCCGTTCGCGACGTTGACCGGTGGCACGGCGGCAACCTGCGGTGGCGGCGTCGCGGAGCTTCCCGCGTGCGAGCCGAGCGCAATCCACGCCACCGCGACCACCAAGGCGACGGCGCCGACGAGCATGAACGTCAAAGTCTGGCGGTCGCGCATATCCGCGCGCAGTTGTTTGAGGAGATCGTTCACGGGTTGCTCCCTCCCGCGGTCGCGGAGGCTGTGGGAGCGGTGCCGCTCGCCGGAGTCGTCGAGCTGCTCGTGCCGGAGCTCGTCGGACTCTGCTCGAATGCGGTGACCGTTACCGTGCCTGTCAGTTTGGGGTTTTTCCCAATTTCTTTGGATGTGGCTTCAGGCGCGAGGTGCACGCCGTCGAACACCAGGAGGCGCCCGGCGACGGCGAGCGTGCCGTGGCGCGTCGAGCGCGTGAGCGCGGTGAGACGAGCGACGAGGCGTTCGAATTCGAAGAAACCCCCGGCGAAGATGAACGAGAACGGGACCTCCTGCATGCCGTCGACTTCGTTTTCCTTTTTCGCTGCTGCTGCGCCGGCGGCGCCGGCTCCCGCCCCGGGCTTCGCTCCCGACGAAGTGATCGAAGCGAACTGGACGTCCTTCTTTTCGGAAGCGCGCTGGATTTCGTCAACGAGCTGCGGAACCGCCGGCTGGGCGGGTACTGCTCCTCGCAGTACGGCATCACTGCGCTTCGCCAGCTTGTACTTCGGGACAAGGTCTCGAACGCTTGCGGCCTGTTGCTGGGCGGCGACGAGTTCCGCGCGGCCGGACTCGACCGCCGCCGCGGCTTCGCTGGCGTGCTTGCGAGCCGGTGAGACGACGCCCAGCCACGCCGCGCCGAGGATCACCGCGGCCGCGATCACGAGCACAACGAGTCTGTCTCGGGCCGTCACTTGGTCCCCTTTGCGTTCGGGTTGGCGTGGGATGCGAGCACCGCACGCGTGGGCAGAGGCGCCGAGCTTGCCTTCGGGGGCACGAGGGTTGCCGTCATGGCGAAAACCGGCCCGCTTTTGGGGCAACCGCCGGTGCTGCCTCCGCCCGCCGATCCCTTTATGGGCTCAATCGATGACTGCAGGGTCACTTCGCTCACGTTTGAGACGGCACGGAGCGCGCGCATCAGGGCTGCCACCTGGCGCTGGCCGTGCGAGCAGCCGTTCAGCACGAGCGTCGCGCCGACAGCGGTCCCGGGTTCGGGTTTTTCGACCCGCGTGATGCTCCCCGAGCCGGAGGCACTCAGCGTCACCGTCATCGCGGTGAACTGAACGCCGGCCGGAACGTGGGTCGCGAGCTGATGCAGCAGAGGGGTCCACGCGAACCTCGCGTTGGCGACCTTGGCGGCGGCGCTGACGGCCTGTTCGCTCGCCGGAATGGCGGCGGCGATCGCGGAGTCCGCTGTGACAACTCGCTTCGCGGCGGCGACCTGGGCCTGCACGGCGGCAGCTTCCGCTTCGGAAGTCTGTGCACGGCTGCGGGCCGTGCCGTACATCACAGCCATGACGGCGAGGGCGGCGAGGACCACCGCGATGATGTGGCCGGGTCTGATGCTCTTCCACGACGACAGCGATACTGTCGTGCGGCGCTGCGCGGGAAGCAGGTTGACGGCTCTCATTGCGCCACCTCGGCGACCGACAGGCCGGCGGCGACCGCCAGCCGGCACGGTGTGACCGTGGCGCCGTCGCCGGCGTCCACTTCGCGGACCGTCACGTCGTATCCGAGCGTCTGACCGAGCTCGTCCGCGAAGCCTCGCACCTGGGCCAGGGCGCCGCTCAGAACAAGCCCGGTGACGGGCTCACCTTCTTGGCTGCTGTGGAAGTCGAGAGCGGCGCGTACCTCGGCCGCGACGTCGCGGAGTCCGTCGCGCAGCACGGTGCGCGCGTCGACTGTCTGGTCGTTTTCGAGGTCGAGCAGGTTCGTCGTGACGAGCTCCCCGCGTGCCTGCTCGAGCGGGATCGAGCGTGCGCCTGCGAGCTCGCCGGCCATGCTCTCGGCACCGACCGTCGCGGCGCGCGTGAAAAGGCACGTCGTGTCATCGGCGATCGCGATGTTCGTCAGCCCGTCGACGTTGACGTAGAGCTTGCAACCGTCGCTGGCACCGTTTGCCGAGGGCTCGTGCAGCGATCGGATCAAGGCGAAGGCCGAAAGGTCAAGTCCGCCGGCGGTCAGGCCGGCGCGGCGCAGAGCGTCGAGCAGCTTCCCGACGGGCTCCTGGTGTGCCGCGACAAAGACGATTCGCTCCCGCGGCCCCGTCTTGGTCTCGACCTGACCGAGGCTCTGGAAGTCGGTGAGTGCGCTCTCGAGCGGCATCGGCATCTCCTGCGACGCCGTGAACGCGACGGCCTGCGCCAGCTCCTTCTTGTCCTTGAGCGGCGGCACCTCGAGCGTGCGCATAACGCAGCGCTGGCCGGCTATTCCGACCCTGACGCGGCGCGGCAGCTTGCTGCCGTCGAACATCGTTCGCAGGGCTGCGCCGAGCGCCTCGCTGTCGATGACCTCCCCCTCGCGGACCACGCCGGCCGGCAGAGCGACGCCGACCGCCTCCTCGACGTGAAGGCGGCCGTTCCGCGCGACGCGGACGGCCACCGCGGAGCCGGGCTGGATATCAAGTCCGACGAGGACCCCGCCGTCACGGCCGCGGTGCGGTAGGCCGAGTTGCATGCCACGCAGCGAAGAGACGCTGGGTACCGAGAATTTGCGCGCGGGAGAGCGGCCGCTGTCCGGCGTCTCTGTGGTGCTCTCGTCTCGCTTCCGTAGCCCGTAGATACCGAGGGATGCGGGCACGCCGAGACGCACCGCGCGCTTGCCGGCACGCTCGCCGGCTGCGGCGTCGGCCTTGGGTACCGCGGGGCCGTCGTCCGTCCGTCTCCTTAGCGACGGCAGGCGAACGTTGCGGGAGGCCAGGCCGCGCTTCGCCGGCTTGGCAGCGGGCATTGCTGGCGCTGTCGCGACGGGATCTGCGGCGGTCTCACTCGTGCTCGCGCCGGGTGCGGTCGCGACCGCCGGCTCAGGTGCGATCTTTCGCACCGGCGGCACCGGGCTGCGCGCCACGCGAACCTCCGGCGCGGGCTCTTGCGCGTAAGTCTCTGGTACGGCGTGCTCCGCGGCAGGCGCGCTGGGAGCGGCGGGCGTCTCGGGAAGAGCGGCCGAGCCCGGGATGCCGCTGTCGGCGGCGGGGTCGACCGGCGGCGTCGGCGCAATCGCACCGGGCCGCGCTGTCCCGAGCGGCGCGGACGCGTCACTCGTGACATCGAACGATCCGTGCTCCGCGGCGCGTGGCGCTTGCGCCGCCCAGGCTGTTACCGCGGGCGCCTCGAGGCCTGTGCCGGGCCCAGCAGCGGCCGCGTCGGGCACAGTCTCCGATCCACCGGCGGCGCCGAAACCGTCACCTCCGCCGTCCCCGGCTGCCGCGTCGGGCGCGGGATGCGACGGCTTCCATGCCGGCATCGGCTCCGCGGATGCCGTGGGCTGCGGCGATGCCGGGGCGCTCGTCTCGGCCGCGCGGGGCGAGGACTTCCACTCGGGGGCCGGGGCCGCCGTGGGCGACGCAGGTCGTGTCGACTGGGCGTCCAGCCCTTGCGTGGACTGCGCGTCAAGCGGCGCCGTAGGCTGCGGGACGGGCTCAAGGTCCGCGGGTCCGGCGAGCGGGGCAATTGCGCCCGCCGTTTCGGACGCAGCCGGAACGTCGAGGGGAGCTGCGGCTGGGGCGGGCTCGGCGATGTGCGACTCGGCGGCGCCGCCTTCCGCAGCGGGCGCCTGCGACGGTTTCCAAGCCGGCCCGAGATCTTCGTCGACGGGCGAGGGACCCCCAGGCGCCGGAGCGGCCCCGGCGGCAGTGGCGCGCTCTGTCCCAGGGTCCGCAGGGAGCGGCGCGGCGGCGGCCGGAGGAATGGGACCGGCGGGGACCTCGCGCGGCGCGCGTGGGCTCGTCGCGGCTTCGGGTGACGACGGGGAGGCCGGAACGTCCGCTGCTGGGAGATTGGACGCGGCAGGCGCCGCCTCAACGGGAATCACGGGAGCTTCGGCGCTCGCGGCGATCGGGAGATCGGCGGGCGCCGGCGCCGCGAAGCCGTCGGGCGTGGCCGGCTGGGGTTGCGCCGCGGCATTCTCGACGACCGCGGGAGCACTCGCGTCCGGCGATGCGCTCGGCTGCGCCGTCGCGTCGACCGGCATGGCGGCCGCGGTGATCTCCTCGCTCGCGGCGTCGGGCAGATCCTGGTCGGCAGACTTGCGCCCCCGTGAGGGCAGACGCACGTCGGACGTCAGGATGGATTTGAGGGACATGTGCTTGCTCCTAGCGGCCGATCGAGCCGAGGTAGAGGTGGACGAGAGAGGGTCCCGCGCAGATCCCGACGACTCCACCGAGGGCGAGAAACGGCCCGAACGGAATGGCGGTCCGACGCCCCGCGGCGCCGCGCGCGATCATCGCCACGCCGTACACCACGCCGGCGACGAGGGCGACGAGCATTGCCGGCGCCACAGCGGTCCCGAGACACAGCCCCATGACGCCGGCGAGCTTCACGTCGCCCATGCCCATGCCCGCGGGATAGGCGAGCGCGGCGACGAGCAGGAATCCCCCGGCCGCCAGGCCACAGATCAGGCGCGTGACCTCCCCGCCGGGATCGAACGCTAGACCCACGACGACGGCGACGATCGCGCCGGTCGCGGTGATCTGGTTCGGGATGATGCGGTACTCAAGGTCGATCGCTGCTGAAGGGACGAGGACGAGGACGAGGACGATGCCGAGCGCGGCCTCGGCCGTGTCGCCCGCGGCGAGGACGGCTCCCAGGCAAAGCGCGCCGGTGAGCGCCTCGATAAGCGGGTAGCGCGGCGAGATCGGAGCTGCACAGGTGCGGCAGCGACCGTGCAGCAACAGCCACGAAAGGACAGGCACGTTGTCGCGCGGGCGGATCGCCGCGGCGCACGCCGGACAATGCGATGGCGGCACGATGACCGATTCGCCCCGCGGCACGCGGTGGGCGACGACATTCAGGAAAGAACCGAAGGCAGTGCCGATCAGGCCGATGAAGGCTGCGAATGCCACGGCTGAGGTATCGAGCGGGCTCGGCCGTTCGTTGAGCGCTGACAGTACCCCTGCAGACGAACGTTCTAGACGCCCGCGCCGCAGGCGCACATCACCAGCTGTTTTTCTGGCAGCCGCCGCCGGCCGCCCCGGTCGCGTCTTCAGGCGTGGTCGTGCACGTGCGTTCAATTACCCCGGTCGATAGACGGTTCACCGTGAAGGTGTGACCGTCGGTCGCTTTCGCGGTCACCTTGTACCCTTCGCCGCCTTCGGTTGCTTCGGCCGACACGAGCCACGCCGCGTTGTTGCCGGGACTGATCTGGATGCTTTTCTCGTATTCGTTCAGCACCGGGGGCGAGATCCCGTTGTACGTGCCGCCGTGGTCGATGGCGTACGTCTCGGCGGTCGTCTCAGCCGTGCGTGCAACTTCCTTGGCCGCGGCGTCGGTCGACTTACTCGTCTGCGCCAGGAAGGTCGGGATGGCGACCGCGGCGAGAATGCCGATTATGAGGATGACGACGAGGAGCTCGATCAGCGTGAAGCCCTCGTCAAAGGCGTGCTGCCGCGGTCGTCCCCGGCGCTCGGAGCGGTGGGTGACTTGCGCACTCATCGTGGTCGTATCGGATCGCGCGAGGAATTCCTGATAGATCGCAAGCGAGGCGGCCAAATTATCGGTTCGAATACGAGGCGGCCTGACCACAAAAGTGAGGGCGGCCCGAGGGCCGCCCTCACAGGTTGTACCCCGTTGAGGCAGTACTTGCCTACCAGGTTCCGTTCTGGCAGCCTCCGCCAGCTGAGCCTGTCTTTTCAGGCGGTGTGCACGTTCGTTTCACGACACCGCTCGGTTCGCGTTCGACCGTGAAGGTGTGACCGTCCGTTGAAGTGGCGGTCACCTTGAAGCCCTGGCCTTCTTCGTTTTGGTACTCTTCGGCAGCCGAGAGGTAGGCGTTGCCGCCACCTTCGGAGATCTGAATGGTTTTCTCGTATTCGTTCAGGACCGTCGGCGAAATACCCTTGTATTCACCGTTGTGGTCCGTCGCGTACGTCTCTGCGGTCGTCTCGGCCGTGCGGGCAAGCTCCTTCGCGGAAGCGTCGGACGCCTTGCTCTTCTGGGCGAGGAACGACGGAATGGCGATCGCGGCAAGGATGCCGATGATCAGGATGACGACCAGGAGCTCGATAAGGGTAAAGCCCTCATTCTGCTTCGAGCGCTGGCGCAGGCGATACAGCATTTCGAACTTCCTCCTTGGACTGATTAACTTGAACTCGCGCCAGCGGCAGTTGGGATCGAACTCCTGAGGGACCGGAATGGCCCAGCGGCGCCTGCCCCGTGTCCACGCACTGACAGATTTCATGGCCTGCATCGGAGTGCGCGGGCTTGCTCTTTAGTAGAGCAATAGGTTCTGCGGACGAAAAGCTGACGCGGGCGGCGCTAAACGGCGGGGGAATCGGCCGCGTTCTCGGGCCAGCGTTGCTGCGCGTCGATTCCCGGAATGCGTGTCCCGCGGCCTTCGCACCACGGGCATGTCAACGAGGTGCTCTTATCATCGGCGTGCGAGATCACGGTGCCGGTGCCCCTGCAGGCCATACACTCCCGCGGCGGATGGGCATCGTCTGGCTGATCGTCTGCTCGAATCTCGTCCGTCAAGGCCGCACGAGCGTAGCGCTACGCGCGGCGCGCGGAGTCAGCTGCTCGAGATGAGTAGCTCGAACGGACTCGACGCTTTGCTGAGTGCTGCGCGCGCGGGCGGGCGCATCGCGCTCGACACCGAGTTCATGGGCGAGGGGCGCTACAGGACGCTTCTCTGCCTCGTGCAGCTCGCCGCCGACGTGCCTGGGGGCGCGGAGCCGCAGATCGTCCTGCTGGATCCCCTCCTGGACGGATTCGACCCCGCGCGGCTGCCCGAGCTCCTCGCCGACCCGACCGTCGAGGTTGTCGTGCACGCCGGGCGCCAGGACATCGCGCTGCTCCGGCGCGCATTCGGCTCCGAAGTGACGAGCGTCTTCGACACCCAGGTGGCGGCCGGCTTCGCGGGCTTGGGTGCCCAGAGCTCGTACGAGTCCCTGCTGCGGGGCGCGCTGGATTTGCGCGTGCCGAAGACCGCGAGCTTCACGCGATGGGATCGACGACCGCTGACCGCTGAGCAACTGGCGTACGCGCGTGGCGACGTGCTGCATCTGCTTGACCTCGCCGCCGCGCTGCGGGAACGCTTGCGGGCGCTGGGTCGACTTGACTGGGCGCGCGAGGAGTGCGAGGCGCTGTCGCACGCGAGCGACGAGCGCGACATCGACGCGATAGTGCAGCGCCTGCCCCGCAGCTCGGCGCTCCCGGCCAGCGCGCGTGCCGTCGCGCGGGCGCTTGTGAGCTGGCGTGAGGAGGTCGCTGAGCGCCGCGACCGCCCAGTGCAGAGCGTGCTCGGAGACGCCGCCCTTGTCGAGGTCGCGCGACGCCGGCCGCGCAGCATCGAGCAGCTCGAGCGCATCCGCGGCGTCGGATCGCTGCAGGGAAGTCGGGGCAGAGAACTGCTCGCCGCCGTCGTGCGTGGGCGCGAAGCGGAGCCCGAGGACGCTCCGGTACGACGGGCGGGCTTCGCCGGGCAGCCGCAGGACGCACCGCTCGTCGCTCTCTGCGAGTCGCTGCTGCGAAGCCGGGCCCTCGACGCGGGAATCGCCTACGAGCTGCTGGCCGCCCGTACCGATCTGCAGGCGATCGTGGCGGCGGCGCGCGACGGCGCCGAGGCGAGCGATGTGCGCACTTTGCGTGGCTGGCGCCGTGAGCTCGTCGGCGACGAGGTACTGAGGCTGCTCGCCGGAGCGATCAGCCTCTCTGTGACTCGAGACGGCGACAGTGACCCGCGCGTCGCGGCCAAAGACGCGCCCTGAGCCCACGGAGCGGCTATTCGACGTGGTTGTAGAGTTCGAACAGCGGCAGGTACATCGAGATCACGATGAAACCGACGATCGAGCCGATGAGGATGATCATGATCGGCTCGAGGATCGAGGTGAGCGCCTTGACCGACGCCTCGACCTGTTCCTCGTAGAACTCGGCGATCCTGTCGAGCATCGTGTCGAGCGCGCCGGTTTCCTCGCCGACGCCGACCATGCGTGTGACCATCGGCGGGAAGACAGTGCAGCGGGCGAGGGGAGCGGCGAGAGTGCCTCCCGCCTTGACGGAGTTGATCACGTCGGTCATCGCGTCGTTGACGACCGCGTTCCCCGCCGTGCGACCGGTGATCTCCAGGGCGAGGAGCAGGGGGACGCCGGCCCCGACGAGCGAGGCGAGGGTGCGCGACCAGCGCGCGACCGCGATCTGCTGCACGATCCCGCCGATCTTCATCGGCACTTTCAGCGCCATGCGGTCCATCGCGCGGCGTCCCTTCACGGTGCGCTTGGCGCGCAGGATCGTGAGCACGATGACGACGGTGCCGCCGATCATCAGCCACCAATAGCCGATCACCGCGTGCGAGAGCATCACCGAGATCTTGGTCATGAACGGCAATTCGCCGCCGAACTGCTTGAAGACGTTGACGAAGACGGGCACCAGGAAAGCGACGAGCGCCATCATCACGCCGATCGCGAAGGTGATGACCATGACCGGGTACACCATCGCCGAGCGGACCTGGCGGCGAAGCGCCGCGTCGCGCTGGAGCTGGTCGGCAACGCGACGCAGCGACAGGTCGAGCACGCCGCCGGCCTCGCCGGCCTCCGACATCGCGATGAAGAGGGGGTTGAAGACGCGCGGATGGCGCGCGAGCGCCTTACTGAACGACTGGCCGGCCTCGACGTCGCGTCGTACGGTCCCGAGCGTTTCCTTGAGCATTTGTCCTTCTGACTGTTCCTCCAGGACGTAGAGGCAGCGCAGGATGCTCATGCCGGACGTGATCATCGTGGCGAGCTGGCGCGAGAAGATCGCCAGTTCGTCGGCGCTGACGCGGTTCAGGAAGCGAAGCTGGATCTCGCGCGAAGCGTGCTTGGCGGCGACTTCGAGGACGATCAACCCGCGCCCGGCGAGCTGTTCGCTGACGGCTGTGCGCGAGTCCGCCTCTACCTCGCCCTCTGCGTGGGCGCCGGTCGCGGTGACGGCCTTGAAGACGTAGGTCGCCATCGCTATGCGGCCGCGAGCATTGTCTCGCCCATCAGGCGGCTCAGCTCGTCCGGACTCGAGGAACCACCGAGGGCGGTGGCTTTGCTGATCTTGCCGGCGCGGACGAGATTGACGAGCGCGGCGTCCATCGTCTGCATCCCCATCGCGCCGCCGGTCTGCATGGCCGAAGGGATCTGGTGCGTCTTACCCTCGCGAATGAGGTTGCGAACGCCCGGTGTCGGGATCAGGACCTCGCACGCGCAGACGCGTGCCGAGCCGTCGACCGTCGGCAGCAGCTGCTGCGTGACGACGCCCTGCAGGCAGACCGAGAGCTGGACGCGGATCTGTGACTGCTGGTGCGGGGGGAAGACGTCGATGATGCGGTCGACGGTCTGCGGCGCGTCCTGGGTGTGGAGCGTCGCGAAGACGAGGTGGCCGGTCTCGGCGGCCGTCAGGGCGGTGCCGATCGTCTCGAGGTCGCGCATCTCGCCGACGAGGATGACGTCGGGGTCCTGGCGGAGCGCGGCCTTCAGGGCCTCGGCGAACGAGGTCGCGTCGCTGCCGAGCTCGCGCTGGTTGACGAGGCAGCGCTTGTGGGCGTGCAGGAACTCGATCGGGTCCTCGATCGTGATGATGTGGTCCTCGCGCGTCGAGTTGATCTCGTCGACCATCGCCGCGAGCGACGTCGACTTGCCCGAACCCGTCGGACCGGTGACCAGGACGAGGCCGCGCGGCTTGACGGTGAGGTCGTGCACCGCCCGCGGCAGCCCGAGATCGTCGATCGACACCAGGCCGAAGGGGATGAGGCGGAACGCGGCACCTAGCGCGCCGCGCTGGAAGAACGCATTGACGCGGAAGCGTGCAAGGCCCGGGATGGCGTACGCGAGATCGACCTGCCATTCGGCCTCAAGACGACGTCGCTGCTCGCTGGAGAGGATCGAGTAGATGATCTCCCGCGTTTCTTCCTCCGAGAGCTTGCCGTAGTCGGCGAGCGGGCGCAGGCGGCCCGTCTTGCGCACCGTCGGTGGAGCGCCCGCGGTCAGGTGAAGGTCGGACGCTCCCCTCTCGACGACCTCGAGCAGGAGATCTGCAAAGTCAAGTGGCACGGCTCTTGCATCGGCATCCGCGGGGCGCGGTCGGCGCGCGCGCGGGCCGCATGGACGGATGTCCTAGCTCAGCCGCCGAGAACGCGGGCGACCTCGGCGATCGAGGTGCGGCCCTGGTAGACCTTCGTGAGCCCGTCGTCGGCCATCCGCGTCATCCCTTGGCGCACGGCGATCTCGCGCATCAGCTCGGCCGGCTTGCGTTCGAGAGCTAGTTCCTGGATCTCGGGCGTCATGCGCATCACCTCGTACAGGCCGATGCGCCCGCGGTAGCCGCTGCCGCCACAGCGCGAGCAGCCCACGGGCCCGTACGCCTCGACGTCCAGACGGGCCCGGTAGCCGGCCTGCTGCAGCACGTCTGCCGGGATGATCGTGCGCTGCTTGCAGTTCGCGCAGAGCATCCGCACGAGCCGCTGGCCGACGACGCACTCGAGCGCCGACGCGATGAGGAACGGCTCGACGCCCATCTCGATCAGTCTCGTGATCGCCGACGGCGCGTCGTTGGTGTGCAGCGTGGAAAGCACGAGGTGGCCGGTGAGGGCCGACTCGATCGCGATGCGCGCCGTCTCTTGGTCGCGGATCTCGCCGACCATGATCACGTCGGGGTCGGCGCGGACCATCGCGCGCAGGCCGGCGGCGAACGTGAGCCCTACCCGGGAGGAGACCTGAACCTGGGTGAGGCCGGGCATTTCGTACTCGACCGGGTCCTCGACCGTGATGATGTTCTTCTCGGGCGTGTTGAGCTTCTGCAGCGCGCCGTAGAGCGTCGTCGACTTTCCGGATCCGGTGGGCCCCGTCACGAGGACGGCGCCGTGCGTGTGGCGCAGGGCCTCTTCGAAGCGCTCGCGGTCGCCGTCGCCCATGCCGAGCCGGTCGAGGTCGACGACGATCGAGGACTTGTCGAGGACGCGCATGACCAGACCCTCGCCGTCGACGCTCGGCAGCGTCACGACGCGCAGGTCGATGTGCTTGTCGCGGACGTTCAGGCCGACGCGGCCGTCCTGCGGCAGGCGCTTCTCCGCGATGTCGAGCTCGGCCATGATCTTGACGCGCGAGACGATGGCCGGCGACATGCGGCGCGAGACGGTCGTGATGTCCTGCAGCACGCCGTCGACGCGCATCCGCACGCGCAGTTCGCCGCCCTCCGGCGCGAGGTGTATGTCCGATGCGCCGCGTTCCACCGCCTGCTCGACGATCTGGTTGACGAGGCGGACGACCGGCGCGTCGTCGGGGCTCTCGCGAAGATCGACGACTTCCGTGCGGTCGTCCTCCTCCTCCTCGATCGGGCCCTGCGAGATGTCCTCGTCGAGGCGGCCGAGGCGTCCGATCAGGCCGACGATGTCGTCGGCGGCCGCGACCGCCACCTTCACCTCGCGCCCGGTGATGATCGCTATGTCGTCGACCGCGAGGACGTTCGCGGGGTCCGCCATCGCGACGAGCAGCGTCCCGTCGTCGACGGAGGCGACCGGCACCGCTTCGTAGCGCCGCGCCACGTCGGGCGAGAGGAGGTTCGCCGCGACCGGGTCGACGTTGTAGACGTTCAGGTCGAGGTGGTCCAGGCCGTAGCGCTCGGCTCGCGCGCGGGCCAACCCATCGCCGTTGATGACGCCATCCTCGAGCAGGATCCGCTCGGGCGGCACCCCGCTGGCGCGGGAACGCTCGAGCGCCTCGTCGACGACCTCGCGCGAGGCGAGGTTGAGGTCGACGATCACGTCGGTCAGGAAGCGATGCGCCGGACGCGGCTTGGCGACCTGCAGCGTTGGCTCGGGCGGCGGCGGGGTCTGACCGGGTATGCCCGGGGCCCCCGGGATACCGGGCGCGCCCGGTATCGGCGCCGCGGGCACGGTCGGCTCGGTTACCGCGTACAGGGGGCGGGCGGGCTCGTTCACCGCGCTCGCCCTTCTTCAGGAGTTGCCGCGAGCCGCCCTCCGCATGAGCGCGAGCGGCGGCTCGCGGCCAGTCCACAGCGCGAGGCTATGAGCGCCCTGCGCCGCGAGGACATCGATGCCGTCGACCGTGTGGATGGCCAGTTGCCGGGCGGCGGAAGTGAGTTCAGTCGGTGGGTCGCTGTAAACGAGGTCAATGACATGTCGGTAGCTTCCGAGCACTCCCAATGAAAGACCCATCTCGGCCAGCTGCCTAGTCCCTTTGGACGGATGTCCAGCGTCCGGCGTCGCGCCCAGACCGACGCTCGTGCAGTTCACGAGCACGTCGGCGGGACGTGGCTCGTGGACCGCGCTCGCGCCGAGCGCGGCGGCCAGCTCGGTCGCCCGCGACGGCGTCCGGTTCCAGACGTACACCTCGGCTGCACCGGCCCGGGCGAGCGCCCAGACGGCGGCGCGCGCGCTGCCGCCCGCGCCGAGGACCTGCGCCGTCAGGCCGCGCGCATCGACGCCGAGAGCGTCGATGAGACCGGGAGCGTCGGTGTTGTCGGCGCGGATCTGCCCGCCCTCAAACGTGAGCGTGTTCGCCGCGCCTATGGCGCGCGCCGCCGGCGACGCGTCGGCCGCGAGCGCGAGCGCAGCGTGCTTGTGCGGCACGGTTACGTTCACGCCGACGAAGCCGAGCTCGGGCAGCGCGCGGATCGTCTGCGCGAAGAGGTCGGGCGGCAGCGGCAGCAGCTGATAGTGCCAGTCCGTCAGTCCGAGCTCGGCGAGCGCGGCGTTCTGCATCGCCGGCGAGCGGCTGTGCCGCACGGGCCACCCGGCTACGCCGAGCCGCTTCACCGGCCCGGACAGCTTGGGGTGTGGCCGCCGTGCGCCTGCTCCGCGGCCTGGTAGCGCGCGACGCCGGCTTCGAATTCGGCCTGCGTGTAGAAGAAGTCGTTGTGGCAGCCGTTGGGCGCGAGCACGTAGTAGAGGTATCCGGCGCGCGCGGGGTACGCGGCGGCGTGGATCGCTTCCAGCCCGGGGTTCGAGATCGGCGTCGGCGGGAGGCCTTTGTGCGTTCTCGTGTTGTACGGCGAGTCGATGTGAAGTTGTTCTTCGGTCAGTTCGTCGGTGTACGTCGGGACGTGCTTTTCGAGCTCGATGGCGTAGTAGATCGACGCGTCGATCCCGATCGGGATCCCTTCGTGCAGGCGGTTGTAGATCACGTCGGCGATCTTCGCGCGATCCGACGGCGCCGCCGCCTCGCGTTCGATGAGCGAGGCGACGATCAGCAGTTCGTAGGGGGTCTCGTGAAGGTCGGCGGCGCGCCGCGCGTATTCGGCCGAGAAGTTTTCCTTGAAGGCTTCGAGCTGCTCCTCGACGAGGCGCGTCGACGTCGAGCCAGCGTAGAGGTCGTACGTCGCCGGGAAGAGGAAGCCTTCGAGGTTCGGCGTCGTCGCGGGCGCGCCGTAGGTCGCGGGATCCAGGAGCGGCGAGCGCACCGAGGCGCGCAGGTAGCTGCCCTTCAGGCGGTGGGCGCGCGCGAGCAGCGCGGTCTGCATCCTGGTTTTGCCTTCGGGGACCGTGACGTGTTCGATCGTCGGTCCCTTGGGTGCCTTGGCGGCGGGCTTTTCGATGTGCCGGATGAGCAGGATCACCGCGGCGATCACCGCGAGCAGCGCGAAGAGGGCGGCGCCGCGTGCGAGGAACGGGCGCCCGCGTGAGCCCCCGTCGGTGCTGCCGCCGTCATCGCTCGGCGCCGCGGGCGGCGGTGGTGCTGACGGGGGCGGCGGCGGCTCCGCAGCGGCGGGCTCGATCGCAGGCTCCGGCGGTGGTGCGGCCGTGACGGGCGCATCCGCCGGCGCCTCCTGCTCGGGCGGCAGCTGCTCGTCGCCGGCGGCCGGCTGCGGCGTCGGCTGCGCTTCGCCGTCGTCGTCGGGAACGGCGTCCCCGGAGCGTGCGGCGCGGCGCCGCGCGCGCTCGGCGCGGGCTCGCTCCCTCTCGTCGGCCGTGCGTTCGCTTCCGGACAAGTGCGGGGAGCCTAGCGACGGTGTTGGTCAGCGGGCGACGGCAAGCCAGCTCTCGAGCAGGTGGGCTGCGGCGCGTGAGTCCTCTGCCGTGGTGGCGCCGTCGCCGAAGCGCTGCGCCATCCTCGTCGTGAGGCGCTCGTCGTGCAACTGCACCGGGATCCCGCTCCCGACGCGGCGCGCGAGGCGCGTCGCGAACTCGCGCGTCTCGCGCGTCTGGTCGGTGTCGCGACCGTCGAGGCCGATCGGCAGGCCGACGAGAATCCGTTCCGCCCCGACGGTGGCGGCGAGCTCGGCGATCGCCGCCGTGCCGCGGCGCGTGGCAGGCGAGGCGATCACATCGAGCGGCGTGGCGATGGTTCCCGTAGGGTCGCTCACGGCGCAGCCGCAGCGGGCTCTCCCGTAGTCGAGCGCGAGCACCCTCACGGCCCCCCGCCCCCTCTCAGGCGGCGAGTGCCGCCGCGATGGCGGCCCGCCCGGCTTCGATTGCCTGCGGCAGTCGCGCGGCATCGCGGCCGCCGGCCTGGGCGATCGTGTCGCGGCCGCCGCCGCCACCGCCGACCTCGGCCGCCGCGACCTTGACGAGCTCGCCGGCGCGCAGCCCGCGCTCGACGAGCTCCGGCGCCACCGCCGCAGCGAGGTGGACGCGGCCGTCGGCGCTCGCGCCGAGCAGGATCGCGGCGCCCGGGAGGCGCCCCTTGACGCGGTCAAGGACCGCCATGAGTTCCGCCGCGTCGGCGGCGGCCACGCTGGCCGCGAGGACCGGCGCGCCCGCGATGTCCTCGGCTGCCTGCAGCACCGCGTCGAGGTCGAGCTGCTCCTGCGCCGCCCCCCCGGCGCGGAGCTTTCGCTCGAGCTCTCGCCGCTCGGCCGCGAGGCGCTCCACCGCGCCGGGTGCATCCTCGCGGCGCGTGCGCAGCACACCCGCGACGACGCCGAGCAGCCTGTCCCGTTCGCGCAGCAGCGCGACCGCACCGGGGCCGGTGAGCGCTTCGATGCGGCGCACGTTCGCGGCGCTCGACGTCTCCGCGACGATCACGAACGGGCCGATCTCCGCGGTGCTGCGGACGTGGGTGCCGCCGCACAGCTCGCGCGAGTACTCGCCCTCCCCCACCTCGACGAGTCGGACGACCTCGCCGTACTTTTCGCCGAACAGCGCCATCGCGCCGAGGCGCTTTGCCTCCGCGAGACCCGTCGTGATCGCGTGCACGCGGTCGTTGTGCGAGATCCAGTCGTTGACCATGTCCTCGACCGCCGCGAGCTCACTCGCGCTGAGCGCCTGGCCGTGGCTGAAGTCGAAGCGGAGCTTGTCGGGGCCGACGTACGAGCCGGCCTGGCGGACGTGGTCGCCGAGCACCCGGCGGAGCGCCGCCTGCAGCAGGTGGGTGGCGGTGTGGTTCGCCTCGGTCGCGTGTCGCGTCGCAGCGTCGACCTGCGCGACGACGGCCTCGCCGCCGTGCAGATCGCCGGCTTCGAGCTCCACGGCGAGCGCCTGGTCGTCGCCGAGGCGCATCACGTCGACGACGCGCCCGCGGAAGGCACCGTCGAGCGCTTCGACCTCGCCGACGTCGGCAACCTGGCCGCCCCCGGGCGCGTAGAAGGGCGACTCGGCGAGCTTGATGACGCGCAGGCCGTCCTCGCTGTCGCCGACGGCAAGCACGCTCGTCTGCTGGCGCTCGGTCTCATATCCCGTGAACGCCGTCGGGGCGTCGGCGAGCAGCGAGGCGGCGGCGGCGCGCAGCGCCGTGGTGTCGCGCTCTTCGCCGCGCGCAGTCGCGCGGCCGCGGCGCCGTTGCTCCTCGAGCAGCGCGTCGACGTCGCCGTCGACGCCGAAGCCGTCCGCGGCGAGCAGCTCTTCGGTCATCTCGCGCGGAAAGCCGTACGTGTCGTGCAGCTGGAAGACGTCCGCGGCGCTGACGCTCGTCTGGCCCGCTGCCCGCGCCCGCTCGACGAGCTGGCCCAGCAGGGCCATCCCGTGTTCGAGCGTGCGGCCGAAACCGTCCTCCTCGGCGGCGAGCCACGTATCGGTCACTTCGGCCTGTTCGCGCAGTTCGCCGTAGACGCCGCCCATCATCTCGCGCACGCGCTCGGCGTAGCGCACGAGAAAGCCGGGAGCGAGCTCGAGCGCGCGTCCTTGCAGGATCGCGCGGCGCATGACGCGCCGCAGCACGTAGCCGCGCTCCTCGTTGGACGGAACGACGCCGTCGGCGGTGAGGAACGTCATCGCGCGGGCGTGGTCTGCGAGGATCCGCAGCGCGCGGTCGACGTCAGCGCCCGTCCCGTAGCGCGCACCGGAGAGCTCCTCGCCGAGTGCGATCAGCGGCGCGAAAAGGTCGGTCTCGAACACGCTCGCGACGCCCTGCAGCAGCACCGCCATGCGGTCGAGGCCCATCCCGGTGTCGATGTTGCGCGCCGGCAGGTCCGCGAGTGGCGTGCGCTCACCCGGCGGCCGCTGGTCGTACTGCATGAAGACCAGGTTCCAGAACTCCAGGAAGCGCTTGTTCTCGCCGCCCGGCAGGTCGTCCGGCGAGCCGAAGTCCACGCCGCGGTCGAAGTAGAGCTCGGAGCACGGCCCGCATGGCCCGGTCGGCCCTGCTTCCCAGAAGTTCTCGGACCGCGGGCACGCGACGATCCGCTCGCGCGGGACGCCGACGTCGAGCCAGAGGCCGATCGCTTCCTCGTCGGGCCCGAGCCCGAGACCCTCGTCGCCGGCGAACACCGTGACCCAGATGTCCTCGTCGGCGAATCCGAACACCTCGCGCGAGAGCTGCCATGCGTACGCGATCGCGTCGGCCTTGAAGTAGTCGCCGAACGAGAAGTTGCCGAGCATCTCGAAGAACGTGAGGTGACTCGGAGACGTGCCGACGTTGTCGATGTCGACGGTACGAAAGACCTTCTGGCAGTCGGTGACACGCGGCGCCGGCGGGCGCTCCTCGCCAAGGAAGTACGGCTTCAGCGGGTGCATGCCGGCGACCGTCAGCAACGCGGACGGGTCGTGCGCGGACGGCACGAGCGACGCGGACGGGATGCGCAGGTGGCCGCGCTCCTCGAAGAAGGCCTGGAAACGCTCGCGGATCTCGTCTGATCTCATCGGATACGGGATGTTATGCGGCGCCGTGCCGTTCAGCGCGCGGCGATCGTCGCGTGCCCGACGACGACGTCGCCGCGGTATAGGCACGCGATCTGACCCGGCGCCGTGCGCTCGGCCGGCTCGGCAAGCGTGAGCTGCGCACGGGCGTGACGCCCCACCGGCAGAGCCTCGCTCAGGGCGGCGCTGCGCATGCGGCCGTGCGCGCGGACGCGCACGCCGTCGACCTCGCGGCCGTGCGCGTGGAGCGTCACGTCGCGGAGCGGGAACCGGTGCGCGAGGAGCGCCGCGCGGGGTCCGACGGTGACGGTGTTCGATACGGCGTCGGTCGCAAGGACGAAGTAGGGCTCGGGCGCGGACACGCCGAGGCCGCGGCGCTGGCCGACGGTGAAGCGGTGCGCTCCGGTGTGGGTGCCGATGCGACGCCCGGTCTCATCCACGAGGTCCCCGTCGCGCGCGCCGAGGCCGCCGTGCCGTTCAAGGAAGCGCTCGCGGCCGGTGCCCGCGAGGAAGCAGAGGTCCTGCGAGTCCGGACGGCGGGCGACCGGGATTCCGTGGTGCTCGGCGAGGTCGCGCACCGCCGGCTTCTCCATCTCGCCGAGCGGGAAGCGCAGGCGCGACAGGGAAGCCGGCGAGAGCGCACAGAGGACGTAGCTCTGGTCCTTCGCGCCGTCCGCCGCGACGCGCAGCAGCGGCCCGTCGGTGACGCGTGCGTAGTGGCCGGTCGCGAGGGTCGCGGCGCCGAGCCGGCTCGCGAGCTCGAGCATCGCGTCGAGACGGACGCTTCCGTTGCAGCGAACGCACGGGTTCGGCGTGAGTCCTGCGGCATGGTCGGACAGCCACTCCTCGACGACACCGGCGCGGAACTCCTCGCGCAGGTCGATCGACAGGTGCGGCATCCCCAGTTCGTGGGCGAGCGTGCGCGCGGCGCGCACCGACTGCGCGGAACAGCAGCTCTGCGCGCCGTCGTTCTCGGCGTCTGACCACAGTTCGAGCGTCACACCGACCGCTTCTCCCTCGCGCGCCGCGAGCAGCGCGGCTGTCGCGCTGTCGACGCCGCCGCTCATCGCGACGAGCGTTCGCCCGGGCGTGGCCGTGAGACCCACACGGCCGCGCGCCGCCGACCCGAGCGCGCGGTGCAGGGCGTCGGCGGCGAGCTCCGCGGCGTGGGCGCCGGCGGCACCGAGGCCGCCGAGCTCGGCTGCGATCTCTCGCGGGCCGACGCGCGCCGCGGCGAGGAGGTCGGTTCCCGTCACGAGCGAGACGGTGGCGCTGCCCGCCGCGATCACGGTGGCGCAGCCGCTCGCGTCGAAGCCGGCGTCATGGATCGCTCCGTCCTCGTTGACCGCGAGCGACACGCGCACGAGGTCGCCGCATGTCGCGCCGCCGGCGGCGCCCGTGAGGGCGCGCGCGGGCGTGTGCCCGCGGCCGGCGGGACTTTCGAGGTGCGCGGCGAGTTCTGTCGCTGCAGCTGCCATGCGGCGAGTGTAGGCGCCGCCGCGCGCGCCGTTCGTGGATCAGAGCGCGCTCTGCGCTCGCAGCACGGCGTGCACGACGGCGTCGGTGTCGAGCGTGCGCTGACCGCCGTCCTGCATGTCCTTCAGCTGACTCGTGTCGCGTTCGACGATCGCGACCCAGCGCGCGTCGAGCGAGGCTGCCGTTGAGAGCTGGCCTTTCAGTGCCCGCCCCGCGAGCTCCATCTGGGCCGGCAGTCCCGCGGCCCGCGCGGCTTGCAGCAGCGAGAACGCGGCGCGGCGCGTCTCCCCGCCGCTGTCGGCGAGCGCGATGAAGAGTTCCAGCTGCGGCGGGGCCACGGGCTGCGGCCCTGCGGCGAGGAGCATTCGCTCCACGCCATTCGCCCATCCGATACCGGGCGTCGCGGGGCCACCGAGCGCCTCGACGAGGCCGTCGTAGCGGCCGCCGCCGCCGACCCCGCTCTGCGCCCCGAGCGCGTCGGATGTGAACTCGAAGACGGTTCGCGTGTAGTAGTCCAGGCCCCTGACGAGCGTCGGGTCGATTTCGTAGGCGATGCCGGCGTCGTCGAGCAGCGCCCGGACCTCCGCGAAGTGCTCGGCGTCGTCGCGCTCGAGCCGTTCGAGCAGCCGCGGCGCGCCCTTCATCACCTGTTGCGTCCCCGGGTGGTCGGAGTCGAATGCGCGCAGCGGATTCAGGTCGATGCGCGCGCGTACCTCGTCGGAGAGTTCCTCCTCGTGGGCGTGCAGGTACGCCTGCAGCTCGGCGCGGTACTCGCCGCGCGTCTGGGAGCTCCCCAGGCTCGAGAGCCGCAGTCGCGTCTCGCGCGCACCCACCGCTTCGATCAGGCGCGCCGCGAGCAGGATCGACTCGGCGTCGACGGCCGGGTCCTCGGAGCCGAGCGCCTCGGCTCCGACCTGCCAGAACTCGCGGTAGCGGCCGGCCTGCGCCCGCTCGTGACGGAAGAACGAGGAGAGGTACCACAGCTTCACCGGCATGCGTCGCTTGTGCATGCCGTGCTCGACGAACGCGCGGCAGATCGGGGCGGTGCCCTCGGGTCGCAGCGTGAGCGACCTTCCCCCCTGGTCCTCGAACGTGAACATCTCCTTGCGGACGATGTCCGTCGACGCGCCGACGCCGCGCGCGAAGAGCTCGGTGGCCTCGAAGACGGGCGTCTCGATGCGCTCGTAGCCAGCCTCCTCGAGCAGCGCGCGGGCCGTCGCCTCGAGGCGGGCGCGGGCGCCGGCTTCATCGCCGAGCACGTCGAACGTGCCGCGCGGCGCTTTGACTCGCTCGCCGCTCAAGGGCGCGCGGGTTGGCGGCGCTCGCGGATCTCTTCGAGGAAGGGGTTCGTGTCGCGCTCGCGGCCCAGCGTCGTGATCCCCATGTGCCCGGGGAACACGGCCGTCTGCTCGGGGTAGCCGTCGATGAGCGTCGCGATCGATGCCTGCAGGGTGGGCCAGTCTCCCCCCGGCAAGTCGACGCGCCCGACGGAGCCCTGGAAGAGGACGTCACCGGAGAAGAGGGCGCCCGGCGCGGCGTACGTGAGGTGTCCGGGGCTGTGCCCGGGCGTGAAGAGCACGTCGAAGTCGATGCCGGCGAGCGAGAGCCGCTCGCCGCCGGCGAGGGTGTGCTCGGGCTCGTGGCTCTCGAAGGGACCGAACGGAGGCGGCACCCAGCGGTTGATGTCGACGAGCATCTCGCGCTCGATCACCGGGCAGTACACGGGGGCGCCGGTGGCGCGCGCGACCGGCGCGACCGCACCGATGTGGTCGAAGTGGCAGTGCGTCAGAAGGATCGCGTCGATCTTGACGTCGAGCGCGGCGGCCGCCTCGAGCAGCCGCTCGGGCTCGTCACCCGGGTCGACGATCACGGCGTTCGGCGCGTCCGCGTCGGCGCGCACGATGTAGCAGTTCTCCTGCACCGGACCGACCGTGAACGAGCGGACGTCGAGCTTCACTGCGATTTGGCTCTGGCTTTCGCCGCCACGCGGCGCTTGTAGAAGAAGCTGTCGGTGTAGTAGCTGATCGGCACGTAGAGCAGCAGCACGAAGGGGAACAGCGCGACGCCCTGCGTCGGCTTTTTGAAAAGCACCGTCATCACGAGGAGCAGCAGGATCGCGGCGAACATCGCCGCGATGAACGCCCGTCTCCAGCTCGGCGGCTGGTTGCGGCGGTCGACCGGCTGCGACTTGGCGCGCGACTCCTTCGTCACGGGCCCCTTCTTCTCGGCGTCGGTCGGCTTTCGCCCCGTGCGCCCCCGTGACTCGACGATGCCGGCGGCGTTACCGCGGTGCTTGGTCTGACGTTTCTTTCGTACCTGCGCCATCAGCTGGAGCCTAGTGCGTTCTCGAGCACGTGGCGCGCAGGATCGAACGCGCCGAGCGGTACGTCCGTGGGGAAGCCGTCGAGCGCGCCGCGCGGCACGAGGCCCACGATCTCGGCGCTCTCGACGGCCGCGAGTTCGCGGACCGCCGCGAGGACCCGCGCGAGCGGCAGCTCGCGCGGGCGCTCGACGTTCATCGAAACCTGGGGCGTGCCGTCGGCGAGCTCGACCGCGATGGCGCGCAGGCCCTCGATTCCCTGCCGCCCACCCTCGCGCAGCGCCGCCGCGACCGCACTAGCGTCGGCGTACGACGCGGGCGGCGCAAGGCGGACGTTGAACGCGACGAGCGGCGGTCGCGAGGCCACGAGGGCAGCGCCGGCCGCCGGATGTGCGGCGCGCGGTCCGAAATCGGGCGTTAGCTCGCCGTCCGCGAGACGCGATCGCAGGACCTCAACTCCCCCGCGTCGCAGCTCCGCGCGGGTGCGGCCGTCGCCGAGCTCGCCGTAGAGCAGCACCGGCAAATCGAGCTCGACGGCGAGGCGGTCGGCGACGACGAGCGCCGTGGCACAGGCCGCCCCGTGCGCATTCTCGTCGACATGGACGAGCGGCACGACGTCGATCGCGCCGACGCGGGGATGCTGTCCCCGAGCCGAGCCGAGGTCGATGCGCTCGATCGATATCGCCGCCATCGCGAGCAGCGCGTCGGCGAGCATCCCCGGGGCGCCGGCGAGCGTGAAGACGGAGCGCCCGTGGTCGCTGTCGCTGTGTACGTCGAGCAGCCGGACCCCGGCGCAGGCCGCTTCGAGCTCGCGGACGGTCGCGGGCTCCGCAGTGCTGACGTTCGGAACGGCTAGCAGAGAGCTCGCCACGCGGCGAGGCTATCGCCGCCGGCAGCTCGCGGTTGCGGGAATTCTTTGCGGCTAGACTCCGCGTCGCCCGCCGGAGTAGCTCAGTCGGTTAGAGCAGCGGAATCATAATCCGCGTGTCGGGGGTTCGAGTCCCTCCTCCGGCATCGCAAAGCAGAGCCAAATACACGGACTCCACGCCGGCGGCGCCGCGTTGGTGGGCCACGGAATGGGCCACACGAGGGGCGCGGATCTCATTCGGTCGTCGGTGCCGCGGACCCCTTGGCGAGGACCTCGCGGAGCAGCTCGGCGCGGGCGAAGAGCTCGTCGTACGTCACAACCTCGATGTCGCGCAGCCCGTTCCGGAAGAGCTCGAAGGATCTCCGTCGAGCCTCGCCGTGCAGCTGCGCCGCGTTCCCGATGAGGAGCACACAGCGGGGATTGAAGACCTCGTACGACGTGCCGGCGTTACGAAGGCTGTTGAAGTCCCGGAGCAGCGAGTCGCGGTAGCTGGCGACTTGGGCAACGCCGCCACCGAGCTCAGCGGACGGTCCGTAGATGCCGCCGCGGTATTCCGTAGTCCGCAAAAGGGGTGCATCCGGCGTCTTGATCTCGAGCAGGACGACGTTTTCCAACACTGGCTGAGCTAGGAGGAAGTCGACGACGTTGCCGCCTTTGTTCGAGACGCCCTTACCGCCGACGTAAGCCTTCCCTTCCTCGATGACCACGGCAGCAGCGAGTAGCTGGCTTAGGAGAAACGGCCGCAATGTGAGCTGCTCCTGCCAGAAGTCCTCGGCGCCGTTTTGCCGGTTCTCCTGCCACAAATCAAGCGCCTCGCCGAGTTGGTCCGCGCCGACGCTTCCGTATCCGCGCCAGATCAGGGGCTTCAGGTCACGCTCAAAGATGAACGCGGCGTGGGCGAGTGCGGTTCGCTGGGCCGCCCATGCCGCAAGCGCGGCGTCGCCAGAGTCGATGGCGTCCTGCGCGATCTGCGCGAAGGCCACCTTGAGGAAGGCGAACCACTCCGGGGACGCTTGATCCTCGCTGAGGCGCTCAAATACTGCGTCGAACTGGCTCTCATCATCCAGGTCGATATCCGACAGCAGCGCCGACTGTTGCAGCACGGCCTCGCCATTTTCGATAGATAGGCCCAAGCTGTATCGGATTTGGTCCTGGTCGTCTGCGGCGTCGTTCTCAATCAGCGTCCTCACGAACCACGAAATGCCGCGGTAGGTGAACTGTCCGCTGCCGCGTTGGCGGTCGAGGCTGAATCGCAGCGCTCCGGCCGGGATGACGACTCGGTCGCCGCCCGAGATCTCGAGGCCGTCGTTGCCCGGTCCGCCGTCGGTCGAGTCCACGTCCTCATCTGACACGTTTCGAAGGCTACGGAACTCGGGGTCCAAGGGTAGGCTCCGCGCGAGATGCTGCTCGTCATCTTCGGCGCCGGCGCTTCGCACGACAGCGGCGCCCCGATTTCAGGCATTCAGCGGCCACCGCTCGCAGAGGGCCTTACGGGCTACCACGACGTCGCCGCGGAGTTTCGAATGTGTCTGCCCGTCATCGACTACGTCGAGGGACAGATGGAGCGTCACGAGCTCGCCCTCGAGTTCGCGCTCGCGAAGTTCGGTGAACTCGCTGCGGCAGACCCCGATCGTCGGCGTCAGCTCGTCGCATTCCGCTTCTACCTCTGCAAGGCAATCCGCGAGGTCACGGAGACCTGGTACCGCGAAACCAGCGGCCTGACCCGCTACCTGACGCTTCTCAGCCGACTGAAGACGTGGCAGCAAGAAACGGGGGAAGACATCGCCCTCGTGACCTTCAACTACGACGAGCTGATCGAGCGTGCACTCGAAGCCCTCGTCGGCGAATGGCATCTCTGGGGGCCCGACGACTATGTCGCGCGCACAGACTGGCGGCTTTTCAAGCTTCACGGCTCGATCAATTGGTCGCGCGTCGGGCGGCGGCCGCTGACCGTGAAGGGCACCGAGAGCAGCGTGGTCGGCGTTTCGAATCTCGAGGGCGCAATGCAGGCGGCGGACCAACTCGAGGGCGATCTCCCGATCGTCGACGAGTCCGCGCTCGACGCGTCCGTAGCTGATCCGATAGCAGCCGGCGGCATCGCGCCCGGCGGCGCGGTCCTGTTCCCAGCCCTTGCCGTTCCAGTGGCCGGCAAGCACGCGTTCGAGTGCCCGGCATCGCACGTTTCGGCTCTGAAGGACGCGCTGCCCGACGTGACGAGGGTGCTCATCTGCGGTTGGCGCGCGGCCGAGCTGCACATGATCGAATTGCTTGACGCGGTCAGCAAGAGACCGCTGCGGCTCGCGGTCGTTGCTGGCAACGACTCCGACGTCGCGGCGATCCACGGGCAGCTCGGCGACCTCAGCCGGTACGCGCAGCGCGCGTTCGACGAACCAAAAGGGATGACGGGACTCGTCAAACGTCTCGACGACGCGCTGCCGCTGCTACTCGCGCCGTTCGACTGAATGCGAGCGTGATCGCGGCGTGCTCACTGTCGACGTGGCCGCCATCGCCCGCGCGGCCGTGCCAGGAGTGCGTCCGGGTCGGGCTCGAGCTCGCGTGCGTCGGGGTAGGCGACCGGCTTGAGAGCGGCGCGCGCATCCTTCAGAAAAGCGATCAGCTGGCCGACAGCCTCCTTCTCCATCTCGTTGAAGACGAACGTCGATGTGTCGCGCCGTGCTGCTCCCGCGACGTAGCTTTCCCAGGCTGTGAGTTGCGCGATGAACGTGATGATCCTCTGCGCGTCGTCCTCGGCGACTGCCTCCGCGATAACGGCGCCGTCCCGGTCCCAGGCGCCGTGGGGCGTCGGGTAGCTCCTGTCCCAGCTGCCGGCCTTGAGCGCCTCGACGACTGTGATTTCGACGACGCCCAGCTCGCCCGTGACCACGCGCGCGACCCCGCGAACTTCTCGCTCGCGGCGCTTGCGCGCTCGTGCGGCGTTGCGCGCATCTATCGCAACGGTCTCAGCTCCGAGCCCGTAGGTGAACCAGGCGAGCGCGGCCGTGCCGACAGCGAGCGCGATTGTCCCACCGGCGACCAGCGCCTCGCCGATCGAAATCGAGTCAACCCAAAGAGCCAGCACTTTCCGAGGGCCTACCGGTTGCCGTCAGCGTCGCGCTGAATCTCCTCGGTGGAGAGCAGTCGCTGGCGAAGATCCCGCGCAGCAGCTCGCTGCGCGAGCTCGAGCGCAGCCGCGTCAACAAACCCGGTTTCGAGCGCCGTTCGGAGCAGCTGAACGTCGGGCCACGGCTCGGCGACGCCGATCACCGTGATGACGCCTGGCTCGTACCGCGAGCCCCGTGCGTCTCTGCGCAGTTCGCCCGGGCGGAGCTCGAACGCCGAGGCGGTCGTCGATCTCGGTGAGGCGACTGGACAGGAGACTCGCCAAGAAGGGCACATGAATGACTTGGAAGAACGCCGGGATCGCGATCGCAAAGCTCTCGCCGTCGCCGACGACTTCAAGTGCGCCCCAGTGCACGACGCCGATCGTGTCCTCGTCACGCACGATCGCCTACCCCGAGATATTCGTTTCGTAGCGCGGCGAGGTCCTCGCGGGCCCTCTGGGCGTGCTTGGCATTGCGCGCGTAGCTTCCGGACCATCCGTTGCGAGCGTTGAGCTCGTCGGCGGCGAGCTCGTCTGCGCGTCCGACGCCTCGATCGCGGCGGTCTGCGGCGTGCTCGCGCTGTCGGCTGTGGCGGCCCGTGCCGGCGGCGCGCTCTGCATTGAGCTGCTCGCGCGCCACGGCTCTCAGCGCGAGTGACGTCGCGGCGAGCTCGACGAGTTCCAGGCTCATCATGCGCGCGCGCCCCTCGCGAATCCGCTGCCGTTGCTGCAGCGGGTGGGCGGCCTCGCGGTCGTCAAGGAGCCGCTCGCGTGAAGTTGGCCACCCGTCGAGCGCGGAGTCCCTGACGTGACAGTCGGTGACGAGGCCGTCGCTGTCGGCGACCAGGTCAGCCAGCGCGCGGCCGTCACCCGCGGCGGCGCGCTCGAGGCGCTCGAGACTCGCCGGATGCCGCAGGAACGCCCGTGCCGCGTGAGCCAGGAGGGCGCCGAGCTCGGCTTCGCGCGCGGTGTAGTTCAAGCTGCCGCGCCGGCGTAGCGATCGCCGAGCGGCCCTGACCGACGCCAGTTTCTCGCTGAGCGGCGCGGCGGCGAACCGCGAGATCTCCTCGGCCTCGGACAGCGACGGTCCACTAACGGGGGTCGCGGTCGCTGCGCGTCTCGCGCATGGTGCACTCATCGTGAGCGCTAACGCTACGGACCCTCGTGGACGTCTCAGGGAGGCACGCCGCGCCGCAGGAATGACGCAGCAGCAGCTCGCCCACGCCGCCGGCTGCTCGATCGCGTACGTCCGACTGCTCGAGTGCGGTTTCGCCCCGCACGCGAGCGCCGTGCTCCCGCGGATCGAACGAGCCCTGCGCGAGCACACCCCCTCCCACGAACAGCAGCGCCCCGGCGGGAACCAGGGCGCTGCGGAAGGTCGTGATGGCGACCGCGACGAAGGCTAACAGCGCCGCCAGCGACGCGGCACGCAAGCGCCCGGCGACGTACGTCTTCGCGTGCCTGTCCGCGGCCGAGCGCGGCGAGCGCGACGCCGAGCCGGTCGCCGCAGCGCCCGCAGCCGGCGAGAGCGACGGATGACATGGACGCCGCTCAGCGCGGAGGCGACCGCGTTCCGCCGCAGGATCGTCGACGCCCTCGATCGCTTCGAGTACGTCGACCGGGACAACTGCGCCGGAGCGTGCCCGGCGTGCGACGGCATCCTGTCCGTGCACTTCGCAGGGACCGCTGCACGCGCGGACCTCGTGTGCCACTCCGGCTGCAGCGAGGCCGACGTCGCGGCAGCCATTCGGAAGCGAGCACGGCGGTGACGGTCAGCGCAGCGCACCTGGAGGAGGAGCTCGTCGAGCCGGCCGCGTTCGACGGCGAGCCGTTGGACCCGCTCGCGACGCCCGCCGAGCGCGACCCGGCCGTCCCGGGATTCCCGTTTGCTCTCGCCGGCGCGTGCACGCAGATCAGCGGGCCGACGGGCGCCGGACGGAGCACGCTCGCCGAGGTCGGCCTTTACGACGGCGCGAAGATCGGCCTTCACAGCGCCTACTTGGGCAGCGAGGTTCAGCTCGAGGAGTTCAACGCTCGGGGTCGCGACATCGCAAGACGGCGCGGCGACAAGCTCGACGACGAGCTCCGCCGGCAGCTCGCCGTTGTGCGCTACCTCGACCTCGCGTCCACGGTCACCGTGGCGAGCCGGAAGCCCGACGAGTGGGCAGACCAGATCCCGCGCAAGTTCGTGACGGTCGTCTTCGACCCGCTCGCCGCCGTCGCCTCGGCGCTCGGCCTGGACTTCGACACCGCCAACTCCGATTACGACCGGTTCTACGACCGGCTCGTGCAGCCGCTCGTCAACGCCGGCGTGAGCGTCGTGCTGCTCGACAACATCGGCCACGCGATCGACGCCAGGACCCGCGCACGCGGCGCATCGGCGAAGGGCGCGCGCGCCGACATCACCGTGCACGCCGCGCACGCATCCAACCCCGAGGGACTCAAGCTCACGATCGACAAGGTCAGGCCGGTACGCGCTCCGTTCCGGCGCGGCGACGCGTGGCTCTTCACTAGGGCGACGCTCGAGCTCACGTCGCTCACAGCGGCGGACAGGCAGTCTTGGCGCCCGACGACGCTGATGGAAAAGGCCAGCCGAGCGATCGAGGAGACGCCGGGACTGACCGCGACGAAGATCGCTCAGCTCATCGGCGGCAAACGAGCCCACGCGCTCCAGGCGGTCTCGTTTCTCGTCAGCGACGGATTCGTGCACGTCGACCCCGACGGGCGCTACCCGACGCACAAGAGCATCGAGCCCTACCGCGCCAGCGGTACCGGTACCCCATCGATACCCGACCGGTTCCCGGTACCGGTGGCGGACACCGGTACCCCAGTACCCCCCTCCTTAAGGAGGGGTACTGGTACCGCTCCGCCGGAGGACCCCGGCGAATGAAGCTCACCGTTACCCTCGCCGACGAGCAGCTCGACGAGCTCCGCCGCGACATCGCCGCCGAAGTGCTCGCCAGCCTCGACACGACCACCGAGCCCTGGCTCACCGTCGAGCAGGCGGCCGCCCACCTCGCACTCTCGACCTCGCAGATCTACACCCTCTGCTCCCGCCGCAGCAGCGGCTTCCCCGTCACGAAGGAAGGCCAGCGATCGTTCTTCCGCGCGAGCGAGCTCGACCGCTGGCGCGAGACGCGCGCCAGCCAGGGGGCATCCAGTGCACGCCGATGACGGGGGGGCGTGGGTCGTACTTCAGCGGGGAAGGCGAATGACCCGCCCAGTCAGGCCTTTTTTTTCGCGGGCCTATAAGGCGCCACGCGTGGCTTCACAGACAGAGCGGCGGCGGCAGTGACCGGCGGTGCCTGGCATCGGTCGCGTCGGCCGCGGATCGAGGCTGCGCTCCGCGAGCTCGAAGCGAACCAGACGCTCGCCGACGGCATGACGCGGGAGGAGCGCCGGAAGGAACGCACGGCGCTGCACAAGCTCCAGGAGCTCGTCGCCGGGGTTGCGTCGGGCGTTCCGCCGGACCCGTGTGCTAGCGTCGTGGCCGCCGTAGTTGATGCCCCCCGCAAG
>DATJNQ010000003.1:0-44553 GCA_035507895.1 Solirubrobacteraceae bacterium
GTACACCTTTTTGACCGGCTGCGTGCACCCTGCGTTCGCGAACTTGCCGCCGCTACCTGACGCAGTTTCACGGCACTGACCCCATTCTGGGAGCTTTGCCGACGCGCTGCTCGCAGCAACCGCCGCCACCACCAGCGCGCTAAGCAGGCACAGCGATAGTGTTCTTGCATGTCTCACGCGTGAGCGGAGAGGCGCGGAGTGCCTTACGCAAGTGGGATTTGTCGGGATGCGCGCCTTCGCTCGCGCCACCGGTGGAGCCTTGACCTCAGTCCCTTGGCGGCGGCCGGCTCAGCGGCCAAGCAGGCGCTCAGAACGGCAGCGAGGTGACGACCGGCCTCTTGCCGGGCGCGCGACTTCTTGTGTCAGCGGATCCCCGGGCGGTCAGCGTTCTCGAAGGAGCGCGGGGCGACAAGCAGGGTTCGGGACGGCCACGGGTCGGGCTGTCGAATCACCTGTTGCGCGAAAGCTGGTGGTACCGGTTCCGCGGCAGCTCGTCTGCGAACTCCCCGCTTTTATGTCAGAGGCCGAGCACCAGCGCGAGCGCGTCATCCAGTGCGCGCGTCTCGCTAAGTGTGAGCTGCCCGCAGTGTCGCCCTAGACGTTGCGGGTCTACGACAGTGGTCTGCTCGACGAGGACGCGCGTCTCGCGTCCTTCGATCTGAATGTACGGCCGAAAGCTCGCCGGATGCGCACTGGCGGATGTGGGCGCTACGAGGAGCGTGCTGAGTGCAAGGAGCGCGTCGGCTTGGACGACGACGGCGTAGCGTGCACGTTGCTGCTCGTGGCCCCGCGTGCGCCTCGGCGCCGGCAGCTGGAAGATGTCGCCGCGCACCACCTCAGTCGGGCACTTGTGGGGCTAGATCTGCCATCTGCTTACGGATCAACGCCATCTGTTCTCGATCCGCCTCGTCGGCGGCGAGAGCACGGACCTCTTCATAAATTGCTGCGCCTTGACGCCTGCGCTCTGCGGCCTCGCGAAGCGCTGTACGCACTGCCTCAGAGCGGCTGATGCCGCTCGAGCGCACGAGATCGAGGGCCGCCGCGGAACTGTCATCCAAGCGAACATGCAGAGAGCGATTCACAGCCAGCAGTGTAGCGCAAAGCGCGCTACAGAGACCGCGCAGCAGCCCCGCGCTTCCGCATCGGCGGCCCTCGCTACTGTGAAGCGGTGGCCCCTCCGGCGCCCAAACAAACGCGCGTGGCGAGAGCTTTGCTCTCGCCCAGGTGGAAGCGAAACCCGCTACCGCTCCCGATCCCGGCCTCTGAGTTTGAGCAGGACACCTTCGTTCCGCGGCTTAGCTTCAAGCCCACCGTCCGCGTGCCCGCACAGGAGGCGCGCCTGATCGACACCTTGCGAGCGGCCGATGACTACGCGTTGTTCGTGGACTCGAGCGTCGTTGGTCGCCAGATCGACTACCCGCTGTTCGATGAGCTCTTGCGAGTTCCGCAACGACTCTTTCTGATCGGGAGGGTGTTCGACGAGCTGCTGCCGCACTTTCGGAGCGTACGCGACCATCCGCTCCTGAGGGCGCTCGAGGCAAAAAACCCAGCGTTCGTGCTGCACCCGGAGCCGGACCGCGACAGCGAGAGATTCACGACCTTCGTGTATTACTTGAATCTTCTCGCCAGGCGCCGTGAAGTTTTGAAGGTGGCGTTGGATCGACACGCCCGCGAAAGCGGCTCCGAGCCCGACGAGAAGGAGCGGGCCCGAATCGTCGCGCGAATCCAGCGCGACTTTGGTGAGCGCGGCATGCTCCTGTGCAAGAAGCCGATCAGCCCCACGTACACCGACGAGACGCTGGTGTACCTCGCCATCGAGCACGCGCTCCGGAGCGGCCAACCGACGATCATCCTCACCGCCGACCCCGACGTCGAGGAGCAGTTCCTCAAGCTCATCGAACTCGTCACGTTCCACTACTACGCGATGCTTATCGCGCGCGAGTACCACGCGAACTTCGCCGCCTTCAAGCCGCGTGTGCTCGCAGGGGGCGAACTTGAGGCGCTTTCGCAATGCTTCGAGAGCGTGACACTCCTCGATCTGCGGGGCCGGCGCATCCAGGACTTCCGCCCACCAAAGATCGAGTTTGTTCCCGTCTCCTGCTGCCTGATCGGCCCCTACGTCTCGCACGTCGTTTACGGCGCCGAGACAGCGATGAGCGACGTCCTCGACACCAAGGCCCGTACAGGCGGACGCAGTACAGACCTTCTCGGAGAGCGGGACGTTCACGCCTACTTCATGCCGCCGATCGCGAAAGCGACCGAGGACAACGGCGCACTGATTTCTCGCGACCGCGGTGACCTTGTTCCCGGCACGAACCTCTTCATCTCGAAGCACGACGGCCTCGCCGCGATCAACACGAAGATGAACATGTCGACCGTCGTGATGGCACCGCAGAGCTCCCGGTTGCTGCTTCGCAACTAGCGAGAGACCATACTGGCAGGCACCGGGATCGCCGAGCGTCTCGGATGGGGCCCCGAACAAATCGGTTGGAGCCGCGGCTCTTCCACGAATACCGCCGTTCTTTTCCTCGGAACTTCTGGCTAGCGTCGCTCGTCTGTCCGCGGCGAGCGCGCCTCGTCGCCGTGCCGCTTCACCAAGTTTGACCACGCTCGGCAAGCAGCGCACCGCTGCGACCATGATCGGGCATCAAGGACTCCGACCGGCAACGGTCACCTGACCGCAAACCGCCCCGAACGCCGGGAGAGAAAGGATCGGCGTGCCTTGCGCGGACGGGCGCGACCCAAGGCGCGAAGCGTCCCGCACGCCGAGATTGCGGCGTGGAATGAGGCGAATTTGCAGAGACGTGAGACATGTGAGAACACTTTCGCTGTGCGTGCTCAGCGTCATGGTGTTCGCGGCGGTTGCTGCGAGCAGCGCGTCAGCGAAGCTCCCCGAATGGGGGCAGTGCCGCGAAACGGCGTCGGGAAGCGGTGGCAAGTACGCGAACGCCGGATGCACGCAGCAGGTCAAAAAGGTCTACGGCAGCTACGCAGGCGCATACGAATGGTATCCGCTGGAACGCACTGCCGGAGATATCAGCGATGGCCAACAGACAAGCCTTGAGTACAACACAAAACTCGAACAGCAGCCCACAACATTTACGTTCGCAAGCGGCGTAGAAATTCGCTGCGCCAGAGGTATCGGCCTCTACGCCGCCATGCCAATCGACGGCTCGAGTGTCGTAACCGACGCGCCGGAATGGGACTTCAAGAAGTGCGTTGAACCAGTGCGGCTGCTCGAAAATTACGAGGAAGAATACGAAGAAGCCGGCGAGTGCCGCAGTTTCGATGGCTTCGAAGAAGAAATCACGACCCATACGGAGTACAAGGACGGATGGAAGACGCCGGCGGAAGGGCCGACGTGGAGCGGGAGGACGGAGTTCCTGGCTGGCAAGAAGACTTCGATGCCGTCGGTCGGCATCGTTTATAAAACGGAGCCCGGCAAGGCTCGCTTCTACCAGCAGATACTCTGCGAAGCCGGTGAAGACACCTCGCCTCTGTCGATTCAGCTAGGCGGCCATAAGGGCGACGAACGAATCGTCTCCGAAGTGACGCCCCTGAACACCATGTCTGAAGCGCACACCGTAACAGTACGGTCGCGGGGTACCGAAGCGCTCGTCAACACTGGTGAATGGGAACCGGTCACGATCGCAGCAAGCATGTATTTTCCGGAAATATATATCGGAGCCGAACAGAGGCAGGCTTGGGAAGAGGGATACCGCGAACCAAATGGCCGCTACGTCAACGACCTGGAGCTGAAAGCGACTCCGTAACGCCATAGCCGGGGTTCGTCTGGCCCTGCATGTGTGGGGCTGGGCGCCCCGGCCGATCGCTAAGCAATCAAGATTTCTCAGAGGAGAGAAAATGAAGCGGTACCTAATGATCGTAGCGTGTCTTACTGCGATGACGTCGATGGGAGCCGTAATGAGCGCGGTCGACGCGAGCAACGCGTGGGCAAAGCTTCCGGAATGGGGGCAGTGCCGTGAAACGGCGTCTGGTAGCAGCGGTAAGTACGCCAACGCGAACTGTACGCAGCAGGTCAAAAAGGTCTACGGCAGCTACGCGGGCGGATACGAATGGTATCGCCTGGAACGCACTGTTGGAGAAATCAGCAGGGGCGAGCAGACAGAACTTCAGTACAACGAAGAAGAAGTCGAACAGCAGCCCGCAACACTTAGGTTCGCAAGTGGCGTAGAAATTCAGTGCGCACAAGGTATCGGCCTCTACGCGTCGATGCCCATCGACGGCTCGAGCGTCGTAACTGACGCGCCGGAATGGCCGTTCAAGAAGTGCGTCGAACCAGTGCGGCTGCTTGAAAATTATGAGGAAGAATACGAAGAAGCCGGGCTCTGCCACAGTTTCGACGGCTTCGCAGAAGAAATCACAACCCGTAGGGAGTACCGAGACGGAGAACAGACGCCGGCCGAAGGGCCGACGTGGAGCGGGAGGACGGAGTTCCTGGCTGGCAAGAAGACTTCGATGCCGTCGGTCGGCATCGTTTATAAAACGGAGCCCGGCAAGGCTCGCTTCTACCAGCAGATCATCTGCGAAGGCGGCGAACGCAACCCGCCGCTGTCGATTCAGCTAGGCGGCCATAAGGGCGGCGAACGCATCGTCTCAGAAATGACGCCGGTGAACACAATGTCGCGCGCGTTCACGGCGACTCTTCGACCGCAGTCCAGAGGGACTACAGAAGCGCTCGTCAACACTGGTGAATGGGAACCGGTCACGATCGAAGCGAGCATGGACTTCCCGTCCGGCGTCTACATCGGGTACTACGAGAGGCAGGCTTGGGAAGAGCTGTATGGCGAACCGAATAATCACTACAACTCCGAACTGGAGCTGAAAGCGACGCCGTAATGCCACGACCGGGCGTGCGTCTGGCCCTCCATGGGTGGGGTTGGGCGCCTCCGGCCGATCGCTAAGCAATCAACATATGTTTAAAGAAGAGCAAATGAAGCGGTACCTAATGATCGTGGTGTGTCTTACGGCGACGATGTCGATTGGAGCCGTGATGAGCGCGGGCGCCAGCGCGAGCGGACTGCCGGCGCTGTATGAATGCGCGAAGCTGAAGAAGAACGCGGCGAAGAAATATGAAGGCAAATACGAAAAGGGCTGCGTCAAAGAAAACACTAAAGGCGAAGGGCAGTACGAAATCAAGGAAGGCTTCGGGAAGGGCAAAACGTTCAAGGCCAAGGGGAAAGGCGCCAACCTCGAGGCAATAGGCGTCGGTGGCATCGATTGCCTAAAGAGCTCTGCCACGGGCCGCTTTACCAGTCCGACCACCGGCGATGCGACCGCCACGTTCGCTGACTGCGAATACTCCGGCAAGAAATGCAACTCCGCCGGAGCCGCGACGGGGATCATTGTGACCAACCCGCTCGTTGCGGTGGACGGATACCTAAGCGGTAAAGAAACGCTGAACCCGAAGGTAGGAGCGGCGTTCTCGCCGGAATCCGGCGAATACCTCGCCGTGTTCGAATGCGGCCCCTATGACTTCTCAGTCACCGGGTCAGTGATCGGGGAAGTGACGCCCGTCAACAAATTCACCAAGGCAGCCGTCTTTGCCTTCCGGCAGAAAGCCATCGGCGTCCAGGAATGGGAGCAGTTCGAAGAAGGCCCCAGCCAGCAGCTCACGGTGTGGGCGTGCCAGCTGTGCGCCGACCCGAAAACGGAAGGTTTCGGTACTCCCGCGGACGAGGAACTGGAAATCACCGCCAAGACCGAAGAACTAGAGCTCAAAACCTGACCACGGAGCCCAGCCCAAACTAACGCAGGGGCGGGGTCGTCGGGTCAACAGACCCCGACGACCCCGCCCGCTCCACGCCTCGCCGCGACTTCGGCGCTCTCCGCCCACGCGCGCCTGCAACGACCCGCGCCGGGAAAAGTGCGCAGCCGTGTGCAGCGCCCTCGCGGATGGCGCACCCCGCACAACTTTCGGTGTCTTGCTTGCGCAACAAAAGGTCGCCGGTCGATCTTGAGGTCCGAAAGCCGGTTAGGCCTTTGCCTTGTCGGCGAAACGCTGCCGTGCGGCTTGTGGGGACGCGCGGAGGGCCAGCGCGATGTGGTTCCAGGACCGACCGCGGGCGAGAAGGACGGCCTCCCACGGAGACGGGCATCATCCCTGCGCGCCGCATCAGCCGCTGTCGCGATGCCGCGGAGGTCGTCGCGGCGGGCGCGCAGAGGCGTTTTGGCGAGCAGGCGCCTGGCCGGATCTCCCGGGCTCAATGGGCGCGCGCGAGGTCTATTGTCTCGTCTTAAGGAATGAAGCCCCAAGTGCTCGTGAGACATGTCAAAACGCTGACGTTCGCGCTGATTGCATTGATGGCGCTTGGCGTGGTGGGCGCTTCGAGCGGCGGCCAAGCTGCCTGAAGGGGGCGGTGCACGGAGCGACTTTGGCGGCCGCCCACGATCCCCTCGCGGGATGGCTAATTGCCGAAACCTGTTTTCGGGAACGCCCCGTGGTGGTTTCCGTGTGGCGCAGACTACGATCGGTTCATGGCAGAGGTAAATGGAGGACTTCCGGGCGCAGATCTAGTTGAGGACGGTCTTGCTGACCTGCGAGCGGGACGCGTTAGCGAGGCGGCATTGCTTGTTCGGATCGCTTCGCCGCGCCTGCGGCGCCTCGGGATCGACGTTCCCCACGCGCCCGAGTCCTCGCGAACACCGGCCGAGCACCTGCTCTACGAACTGCTTAGCGCCCGCCCAGAGGGTGGAGCCCATAGCCGCTACAACGCGCTCCTCGCGCGCGTCGTAAGCTTCGCCGCGGCGATGGAGCATGCGCCCCCCAGTTGACCGCCAAAGGATTGAGCAGCTCGCACGAGGTCTCGGTGAAGCTGCCCCCGTGCACACCGTCGTTTATCTGACGGGCGGAGCGACTGCCGTCCTCGAGGGTTGGCGCGAGTCCACCATCGACGTCGACCTACGCATCGAGCCAAAAAGCGACGAGCTGATGCGAGAGCTCGTGAAGCTCAAGGAGCAGCTCGCGATCAACATCGAGGTCACCTCTCCACCCGACTTCATCCCCGAGCTGCCTGGATGGCGCGAGCGAAGCCCGCTCGTGCTGGAGGTCGCGAACCTCGAGGTTCGCACCTTCGACCTCTACTCGCAAGCGCTAGCGAAGATTGAGCGCGGCTTCCGGCAGGACCTCACGGACGTCCAAAGCATGCTCGACAGTGGAGGTGTGAACGCCAACCGCCTCGAGGACGTTTACGAGCAGATCGAACCAGAGATGTACCGCTACCCCGCCATCGAACCCGTAGCGTTCCGCGCCAAGCTCCGAGCGGCACTCCAAGACGCCACGGCGTAGCGACCGGCTAACTGGGCATTCACCCAAGTAGAGCGCGCGCGGCCAGGCGTCGGCCTGCGCGTTGGCGCCAGCACAGCGCGTTTCGCCATCAGCCCGGGGCCTGAGATGCGCGGCAAGCAAAAGCTCGCGCTCTGCGCCGTGTGTCGTGACGATGCCGCCGCCGGCCCCGCGACGGGCTTCCGCCTCTCCCAACCAAGGCTCGCCACACGCTCATGCCCTGCTCAGGAGTGCGACACTGGGCCGCTCACTCGACTACGTAACGGACGGTACGCCGCATCGCCGAGCGACCACGTCAGCTCGAAGAACGGTTCGGTGAATTCGAAGCGCGGGCCGTCGAAAAATACACCGACCTGATGAACACCCTCGAACTCTGGCCCTAGCCGAGCGCCGCCCCGGCCCGCGCCCGCGCGGCGTCGCAGGCCGGCGGGACCACGAGCACGCCGGCCCAGCACACGCTCGACCGAGCCGGCTCAGGCGGAGCGCCGTGCCGTCAGTCATTAACGTCCGGTTCTATCGTGGGATCCATGGACGAGGGCCTACCGGTCGCCTACACGGTCTTGGAGCGCGGGATCGGGGTGTTCGCGTCCGGAGGCGAGCAGGTCGGGACGGTGCACCACGTCGTCGCGGCCCCGGAAAAGGACATCTTTCACGGCATCGTCATCGCCACGCCGGGCCACGGCAAGCGTTTCGTCGAGGCGGCCGACATCGAAGCGCTGCATGAGCGCGGCGTCGATCTGCGGATTGACGCAACGCAATCTCGGGCTTTGCCACAGCCCGGAGGGGGCGCGCCGATGTTCACGGAGGATCCCGCGGCGCCGGGCGGCTGGGGACACTGGGTCGAGCGCCGCTTACTGGGGCGTGGCGACTGGCACCGCTCGCGCTGAGCGCCGCCGGCCCGTCGAGCGGCGATGGCACGGACAGCGAAAAGCCCAGGAGCTTCTGGCGCTTTTTCATCCCTTCGTGTACTTGACGGGCGTCAGCGGATTGCCTGGCGCGATTTCCGAGCAGTCCTGCGGCGCCGCCAAGCCCGCGAAGCGTTCGGCTAGCCACGGCACGCTTTCGGCTAGCCACGGCGCGGCGCCCCCGACGTGACCGAGGTGCTGGTATTCGGTGTAGTGGACCGCGATGCCGTCCGCGCAGTACTGGCGCGCCAGGCTGCGTACGTCGCCGGCGATCATGACGCCGTCTCCCGGGCCGATCCCGGGCTTGTCGCCTGGGGTGCCTTCGAATTCTTCCCCGCCGTTGCCCTGCCCGATGAGCAGCGGGACCGTCGGGGCTCCTTCGCGGCCCATGATCAGCTTGTTAGCCGTCTTGACGTACACCTTGATGTTTTCGGGGCTCGCGTATTCGGGCTTGGCTAGCTGCGCCCACGTGAGGCCGGCCGCTTCCTCGCGGTTCGTGATCGAGGCGCTTTCGTCGCCCGCGAGCAGTTGCTTGCCGTATTCGCTGAGGTACGGCGCGAGGTCGAGATGGAACGCGCGCGCGAGGCCGTCGAGCGCCATCGGCACGATCGAAGCCCAACTCGAGCTCCCTTCGACGTACTTGAGGTTGTGGGCCGGGTCGACGAGGACGCCGCCGAACGATGCGCCCACGAGGTCGGCGTTGATTTCGGGCGCGTAAGTGGGTGCCTCCTGGGCGGCCCACTCGGTCGCTATCGCGCCGCCGGAGTAGCCCGCGAGCGCGATCTTCGTCGTTTTTGACAGCCCCGTCGCGGGCGAGTCGAGCGCCGCACGAAGCGAATCGAGGGTGTTGTAGCCGTAGACGGGCCCGGCGGCGAAGTCCGCTTCCTCGCCCTCCGTGTCGGGGACCACGACGGTCTCGCCGGCGAGCAGGGCCGGGCTTATCAGCACCGTCTCGACCTGCGGTATTTCGCCGCCCACGCCGACGCCGCCCGCGATCGCGTACGAGGGATCGTCTTCCGTCGTGAGGCTGTCGTAGAAGGACTGGTAGGAGAGGACGGTGGGGGCGCCGACTTTCACGGGCGGCAGGAGCACCGACGTGACGTTGACCGTCGGCTTGCCGAGCTCTGAGGTGGACCTGTAGAGCAGCTGTACGGCCGTGATCGGCAGTTCGATGCCCTCGAGGTGAACCGACAGGGTGCGCGTCTTGATCACCGCCCCGAGTGCCATGTGCTTGAGGGCCGATCTGGTGCCTTCGTACTTGTAGAACGGGTCTTCCGCCGGCGGCTGCAGCGCGTGGGCGGGCGCGGCGGCGATCGCCGACACGAGCACGAGCAGCGTCGCGAGCAGCGCCGCGGCGACGCTCCTGTGATTCAGGTTGCGGCGGGCGGTAAACGCTCCCCGGTACCTCATCGTCCCTCCTTGCGTTATGACGGCGGCGCGGCGGCGGCACCTGACGGCTGCGGCGCCTGACGCGACGAAACGTCGCAGGGCTACCCGCGATCGTCGGTGTCAAAACGGGTGCCTGGCCTGCTCTGCCGCGGTGGCTCTCGCGGCGGCGTGGCCGGGTATCGTCAGCGCGTGACCGTGAGCCCGTTGCGCGAGAGCTCGCCGGCCGATTCGCCGTCGACTTCGCCGTTTTCGACCTGAACGAGGTAGACGCAGAGGGAGAGCGTTTCCCAGCCGCGTTCGAGCGCCGCCGCTTTCACACCGGGGACGTCGTGCCTGACCGACACCTCTTTGCCGTGGTTCTTGTCGACTTTCAGCCCGCTCTGGTCGAACGCGGGAATCGAAGTGCTCGAGGTGTAGTCGTCGAGCGAGGGTTCGCAGGCCCGCGGCTGCACGAAGACACCGACGAGCGCCGCTTCGCACGGCGCTTCGCCGACGCAGGAGACGAGGTGATTGCCTTTGATCTTCACCTCGCCGTTGCCGTTCCAGAACAGCGACGGGACGCCGGCGAACGCGGCTGTGGCGCTTACAAGGAGAAGCAGGGCCGCGGCTGCGAGACCAAGACCGAGCTTCGCGCAGGTGGACATCGGCGCTCCCCTCGATGGCGTAGCGGCTTCCGCGGCGACTGTACCAGCGGCGCGGTTGCGGAGTGCCGTGCGTGCGTGCCGCAGCGTTGAGCGCGCGGCGCCTCGTCGAGGTGCGGTGCTCAGGCGGAGAGGCCGACGATGCCGTTGCGCAGAAGGGCCGCGGCGAGCAGCAGCAGGATCACCGCGGCGAGGGTGCGCGCGTGAAGCTCGAGCCACACTCGCATGCGGCGCAGGACGGTGAGCGTCGCCTCGCGCGCGACGGCCAGCGAGAGCAGCGCGGCGAGCAGCGGCAGCAGGCTGACGAGGGCGAAGGCGGCCCAGAGGACGATGTATTCGCGGGCGCCGGGGTTCAGCTGCGAGATCTCCTTCAACGCGAGCGGGATGAAGCCGCCGGGGTTCGCGAGCGTCGCGCCGGCGGCGACGATCGCGATCGCGGGGGCGGAGGCAAGCCCGCTCGCTTTGCGGACCATGTCCCGGGCGCGCTCGGGGTTGCGCGGCCGGCGCAGCGCACGGACGACGAGCGCGACGATCGCGAGCGCGGCGAAAACGTCGACGACGGATACCCACGTTGGCGGCGTCTGGGACCCGCTCGCCGGCGCCGCGACGTCGCCGAGCACGAACGCCGCGGCGACGCCGATGATGAGCGTCACGCCGAACGCGCCGACGAAGAACCAGATCCCCGTGCGGCCGGGACGCTCGCCGAGGACGAGCGCGAGGACCGTGAACGTGAGCGTCGTGGGGGACAGCATCGCCGCGAGCGCGGTGAGACCGAGCTCGACATCGACCGACGTCACCGCGGCGACCTCACGCGAGGTTCAGCCCCGGTGGCGGGGTCAGTCACCTGCCGTCGCGACGAGGAAGGGCACGAGCAGCGCCGTCGCCTGCGCGGACGCCTCGTCCCAGATGAAGTGGCCGGCGCCGTCGATGACGCTGAGCGTCGAGCCGGGGAGCTCGTCGCGGAATCGCTCGCCGAGCGCGACCGGCGCGAAGGGGTCGAGCTCGCCCCACAAGAGGAGCGTCGGCACGCCGAGTGCGGCGAGCGCCCCCTCGTACGGCGCGAGCTTCTCGAAATCGCCCGAGCGGTAGAGCTCGAGCTGGCCGCGGCGACGCTCGGCGTCGGCGCAGCAGCGGAAGTACTCGTCGAGCGCCTGCGGCTCGATGGCGGGCACGAGCGCTGCGAGCGCGGCGCCGAACGCCTCGCGCGTCATCGAGTCGACGAGCGCCTCGCCGTCGCCCGGTGTGCGCAGCGTGTTCGCGAGGTCATGCCAGCGCCGGTCGGCGAAGAAACCGCCGTCGGAGATGACGAGCGCGCGGGCCGAGCCCGGCGTGTCGCACGCCCAGCGCAGCCCGATCATCACGCCCCAGTCGTGTGTGACGAGCGCCACGGGTCCGAGCTCGAGCTCGCGCACGAACGCGTCGAGCATTTCGACGTGGTGCTCCCACGTGCCCGGCGGATCCGCGGGCGAGTCGCCGTAGCCCGCGAAGTCCGGCGCGATCGCACGCATCCCGGCGCCCGCCGTCGCCGCGATCGCGTCGCGCCACATGTACGACGACTCGGGGTAGCCGTGCAGGAAGAGCACCGGCGGCGACTCGCGCCCGCCGGATTCACGGTAGGCGAGTCCCGCGGCTCGTGGCAACGCGCTCACAGCGCCGCATGCTAGGCCGTCGCGGACGGCCGCCGCTTCGCGACGGCGCCTTTCGGGTACGGTCGCGGGCATGAATCCGGCTCCGGGAACCGTTGAGCGCAGCGTGCAGACGGCCGACGGCCGCACGCTCAGCGTCCAGGCGGACGACTCGCCCGGCAGCTGGGTGCTGGTCCACAACGGCACGCCGAACGGGCGCCTCTTGTACCCGCCCGCGCTCGAGGACGCGCGCTCACACGGCCTCAGGCTCGTGAGCTACGACCGCCCCGGCTACGGCGGGTCGACAGCCCAGCCGGGGCGGACCGTCGCCGACTGCGTGGCGGACGTACGCGCGATCTGCGCCTCGCTCGGGATCGAGCGGCTCGGCGTGTGGGGGATCTCCGGCGGCGGACCCCACGCCCTCGCGTGCGCCGCGCTCGCCGGCGACCTCGTCGCCGCGGTCGCGTCGCTCGCCTCGGTGGCACCGTACGGCGCCGCGGGCCTGGACTACTTCGACGGCATGGGCGAGGAAAACGTCGAAGACACCAAGCTCGAGCTCGCCGACCCTGCCGCCGCGCGCCGGAAAGCCGCCGAGGACCGCCTCGAGATGCTCGCGCTGGACGCGGACCAGGTGGCCGCCGCGATCGCGACGCTCGTCGGCCCGGCCGACGCCGCCGCGCTCGAAGGACCGGTGGCCGAGTACCTCGTGCAATCCGGCAGGGACGCCCTCGCGCCCGGCGTGGAGGGCTGGGTCGAGGACGGCAAGGCGCACCTGGAGCCGTGGGGGTTCGATCTTTCGGCGATCGCCGTGCCCGTGCTGCTGCTGCACGGCGCCGACGACCGCTTCGTGCCGATCGGGCACGGGCGCTGGCTGGCCGCCCAGATACCGGGCGTCGACGCGCGCTTCAGCGAGACGGACGGGCACCTCACGCTGCTGACCGATCGGATACCCGAGGTCCACGCGTGGCTCGCCGCGCAGCTAGCGTGAGCGCCCGCGCGGCGGACGGCGCGGTCCCGAGCGGCAGGCGTACGATCAAGCCAGGCGCGCGGCCCGGCTGACCGCCGCTGCGCCACACGCATCCACAACGCGAGAGGAGAGGTGAAGCGCGATGGCGACCTCACCGGCCGACTTCAACGCCAAAATCATCGACGAGTTCCACGCCAACGAAGGACGCGTGGGCGGCATGTTCGAGGGCGCCGACCTCCTGCTGCTGCACCACACGGGGGCAAAGTCCGGCCAGCAGCGGATCAACCCGCTTGTCTACCGGCGCGACGGCGACCGCTATGTCATCTTCGCGTCCAAGGGCGGAGCGCCGACTCACCCCGCCTGGTACCACAACCTCGTCGCGCACCCCGACGCGAAGATCGAGGTCGGGACGGACACGATCGACGTCGTGGCGAGCGAGGCACAGGGCGAGGAGCGCGAGCGGATCTTCAGCGAAAACGCCGCTCGCTACCCGCAGTTCGCCGAGTACGCGCAGAGTGCCGGTGAGCGCGTGATACCGGTCATGCTGCTGACGCCGAGTTAACGGCGACACTGCGCGCAGGCGCCGCTTTCCGGTGAAAGCAGTCTCAGAATAACTCCGCGATAAGTCGCTTATAAACGGTCCGCGGGCGCCGGCGCGATGGTAGCTTCCGCCGACCGATAAAGGTAAGCGCCGCGCCGGGGCCACGGGCTTCGGGGGGAGCGCAGGAAAGGACGCCGAATGCGCATCACGCCAATCGCAGCCGTAGCCGTACTGAGCATGCTCGCCACAGCGCCCGCGAGCTCCGCCGCCGTCGGCCACAACAGCGGCGCACACCAGCACGGAAGCCAGGTCAAGAAACAGGTGACGCACTTCACCGCCACCTACGACGTGCCGGAATACTACGGAGGCGTCTCGTGCACGGGCGTGCACGTGGTGAGCGCCGCCTTCCCGGGCGGCAAGGACATCGAGACGTGCACCTCGACCGAAGGGAAACTCTCGCACATGACGACCGGCACGGGCCAGACTACTTTCGCCAACAGCAGCGGTGGCTTCACCAGCGGCTGGGACTCCGATTACGACGGCGTCTACACGAGCGACTACACGTTTTCCGTGAACCGCAAGCTCACGCGATTCAGACTTATCGCGATCTTCCCGGCGCCGGAAAGCTAGACGCCGCAGGTTTGCCGCAGTGGACGGGGCGCGCCAACGGCGCGCCCCGTCTGTCTCTCGGTGCTACGCGCCCGTCGGCGCCGCGGCGACGCTCAGCTGAGCGGGGCGCACGCCGTGAGCCCGAACGGGTGGGCGACGCGCGCGAAATCGGCGAACACGTCGACGGCGTCAAGGTCCGGGTGACGGTCGAGCCGCGCGAGATCGGCCTGGACGACGGAGAGCATCTGCGCGACCGCGGCACGCTCAGCGGCCGGGGCGCCGAGGGAACGTATCGCGCTGATCTGCGCTTCGATCATCGGCACGTACCGGGTCCGCACGAGCGCCGCGCGCTGCGCGCCGTGCACCGTCGCGAGGCGGAACGTCGCCGCGCTGAGCGCCGGGTCGCCCTTGGCGCAGATCGCGTTCGCCTTCGCGAGGAACTGCGACCTCGTCGGGGCGCTGGCCGCGGTTCGCGGCGGAGAGGAGGAACCGCCGCAGCCGGCGAGCCCGATCGCGAGCGCGGCAAGCGTTGCGGCGCCGGCCCGGGAGCGGCCTGCGGTTGTCGTTCTCTTGGCGTTTCGGTTTCGCCGCATGGATCTTCCTGTTGCGACGCGCGGCGGCGCGGTGCCAGATGCGTCGGCGCGTCGACGCCGGCGCGTGAGGACTGCAGCGGCGCTCGCAGCGCCGCTCGGCCATCCGTCCAGTCGCCGCTTCGCCCGCGACAGCCGCGTGGCGGATCGCCCGATCCGCTGAGGTGCGAGCCGCCACGGAACGAGCGGTAAACCGGATGCAAGAAAGCGACGTTCACAGCCCCGCCGCAGCTGTCGCGCCGATGGCGCCCGGCCTCAAGGCGCTCCGCCTCAGGGCAGCACGTCGTCTGTCCCGCGAGCTGCAGGGCCGCACCGTCGTGCTTTTCGCCCTCACGGCGTGCCTGATGGTCGTCGGCGCGTTCGCGGCGATCTCGGGCTCCGGGGCGGTCGCGCGCTCGGATGCCAAGCGTGAAATGCTCGCGTTCCGCTTCGGCTCGGAACAGATCTCGTCGACGCTGCAGCTCGCGATCCAGCACGAGGAAGACCTTGTCGTCTCCGCGAGTGCGTTCGTGGCAAGCCACCCGCACGTCTCGCCCGCGGCGTTCGACCGCTGGGTCGAATCGGTGCACGCGATCCAGCGCTACCCGGAGCTCGAGAACATCGGTCTCGTCAACTTCGTTCCCGCCGCCTCGCTCGCCGCCTTCCAGGCGGCGATGGGCGCCCACCCGCTGCGCCCGTTCGGCCGCGGCTCGGTCGGCCCGCGCGAAAGCGGGATCGTGCCACCGGGCCGGCACCCCTACTACTGCCTGGCGTCGGCCGGGCTCGCCCGCAGCCAGAGCAGCTACGTCCCGGCGGGACTCGACTACTGCGAGGTCGCGCCCTCGCTGGAGAGCAGCAGGACCTCGGGGCAGGCGAACTTCGCTCCCTTCAGCGACGGCGCCACGACGGACCTGGCGGTCGAGACGCCCGTGTACCGGGGCGGTCTGGTGCCGCGCACGATCGCCGCGCGCCGCCGCGACTTCGACGGCTGGCTCGGCGAGCTGCTCGTCCCCGGCATCGTCCTGCGCCGCGCCCTGGAGGGCCACCCCAACGTCGCCGTCACCTTCCGCTACGACGCCCACCACCAGAAAGTCACGCTCAAAAGCGGCAGGGCGCCGCACGATGCGCAGACGATGTCGATCAATCTGCACAACGGCTGGACCGTGCAGACCTTCGGTCCGCGCGCCAGCGCGGGCATCTCCCACGATGGCTACGCGCTGACGCTGCTGGTCGGCGGGGTGCTCCTGTGCCTCATGTTCGGCCTGCTGGCGATGGTCCTCGCGACGAGCCGCAGGCGCGCCCTATCGCTCGTGAGTGAGAAGACCCGCGAACTCTCCCACCAGGCGCTGCACGACATGCTCACGGGGCTGCCGAACCGCGCGCTGGTCATCGACCGGGCCGAACAGCTGATCGCGCGCACCTCGCGCGAGCCCAGCCGGCTCGCGGGGGCGCTCTTCATCGACATCGACGGCTTCAAGCACGTCAACGACAACCTCGGGCACGGCGCGGGAGACCAGCTCCTGCGGACGATCGGTGAACGCCTGCAGGCCACCGTCCGCGACGGCGACACCGTCGGTCGTCTCGGCGGCGACGAGTTCGTCGTGCTCGTCGAAGCGTCGGCCGGCGAGGATGGCCTGAACGCCCTCGCCGACCGCCTCACCGAGGTGCTGCGCGAGCCGATCGAGCTCGACGACGGGCGCAAGATCTCGTCCGTCACGGCGAGCATCGGCGTCGCGATCGGGCGTTACGCGACCCCGGACGCGCTGCTGCGCGACGCCGACCTCGCCCTGTACGCCGCCAAGGCCGACGGCAAGGACCGCTACGCGCTCTTCGAGCCCGGCATGCAGTCCGGCGTCGAAGGCCGACGCGAGCTGCAGGCGGACCTCGCGGCGGCGCTGCCCAAAGGACAGTTCTTCCTCGACTACCAGCCGATATTCAGCCTGCCGGACCGGGAGGTGGTCGCGGTCGAGGCGCTGATCCGCTGGCGCCACCCCGAACGCGGGATCGTGATGCCCGACGACTTCGTGCCGCTCGCCGAGGAGAGCGGCCTGATCGTCGCGATCGGGCGCTGGGTGATACAGACGGCGTGCGCGCAGGCCGCCGAATGGGCGGCGCGCGGAACACCGCTCGGCGTGTCCGTCAACGTCTCGGCGCACCAGATCGATCGCCGTAACTTCGCCGACGACGTTCGCCGGGTGCTGGAGGCGACGGGCCTCGCGGCGTCGGCGTTGACGCTCGAGATCACGGAGACCGTGCTCATGCGCGACGCTTCGGTGGCGTCGGCGCAGCTCGAGGAGCTGCGCGCACGGGGCGTGCGGATCGCGATCGACGATTTCGGGACCGGCTACGCGTCGCTCTCGAACCTGCAGCGCGTTCCCGTCGACATCCTGAAGGTCGACCGCAGCTTCGTGGCCGCGCTCAACGACGGCGGCCAGAGCAGCGAGCTGCTCAGCGCTGTGCTCGGTGTCGGCAGGGCGCTCGCGCTCGATGTCGTCGCCGAGGGCGTCGAAAAGCCGAGCCAGCTTTTGGCGCTCGAAGAGATGGGCTGCGCGATGGCGCAGGGCTTTCTCATGGGGCGCCCCGTCGCGGCCGCGGAGATCCGGCGCGGCGACAGCGCCGGGGTCGGCGCCCGCGCTAGCTAGGGTCGCCCGCGAGCACCGTGTCGGCCGGCACCGCGGCGCGCGAGAAGCGCAGCACGCCGTCGTCGACGGCCCCGTCGCGCAGGCGGCGCACGTCGTCGCGGTAGCTCATCAGCACCTCCCAGGGGCCGGTGCCCTGCCGCGGGAAGCGGTCGAGTGCCCGCTGCACGTACCCGGCGCTGAAGTCAAGGAACGGCCGCGTCTGCATCTGCGGGTCGCCGTTCGTTGGCACGCAGGCGTCGTAGCGGCGCTCATCCATGAACGCGATCACGCGGCAGACGTAGTCGCAGACCAAGTCGACCTTGAGCGTCCAGGAGGAGTTCGTGTAGCCGAAGACGAACGCTAGGTTCGGCACGTCGCTGAGCATCGCGCTCTTGTAGACGAGGCTGTCGGCGAGGTCGACCGGGACGCCGTCGACGTCGACGTCGATGCCGCCGAGCGCCTGCAGGTCAAGGCCCGTCGCCGTGACGACGATGTCGGCCGGCAGTTCGTTGCCCGACTCGAGCAGGATCCCCGTCTCGGTGAAGCGCGAGATGTGGTCCGTGACGACGGACGCGCGCCCTTCGCTGATCGCCGCGAACATGTCGCCGTCGGGAACGGCGCAGAGGCGTTGGTCCCACGGATCGTACGTCGGCGTGAAGTGCGTGTCGACGTCGAAGTCGGGCGGGAGGCGGCGTTCGACGCCGCGCCGCAGCAGGCGGCGCACGAGGCCCGGTCTGGAGCGGCTGAGGCGGTACAGATTGCGTTGCAGCCAGACGTTCTTGCGCCGCGTGAGCTCGTACGCGCGCCGTGCGGGAAGGACGCGCGCGAGCAGGCCGGCGATCGGGTCGTGGCGCGGCAGCGAGATTATGTAGCTCGGTGATCGCTGGAGCATCGTCACGTGTGCCGCCCGTTCGGCCATCGCGGGCAGAAGCGTGACGGCCGTCGCGCCGCTGCCGATGATCACGACCCGCCGGCCGGCGTAGTCGAGGTCCTCGGGCCAGTGCTGGGGGTGCACCACGGGGCCCGCGAACTGCTCGAGGCCCTCGAAGTGGGGCAGGTAGCCCTGGTCGTAGCGGAAGTAGCCCGCGGCGATGAAGAGCCAGGAGCACTGGACGATGAAGGCCTCGCCGTCCGCGGGCTGCACGTTCACCGTCCAGCGGGCGTTCTCGCTCGACCAGGACGCCGAGAGGACACGCTGGCGGTAGCGGATATGCTCGTCGACGCCGTTCTCCCGCGCCGCCTCGCGCAGATACGCGAGGATCGCCGGGCCGTCGGCGATCGCCTCGTCGCGCAGCCACGGCTTGAACGCGTAAGCGTACGTGTGCAGATCCGAGTCCGACCGGATGCCGGGGTAGCGGAAGAGGTCCCATGTGCCGCCGCTGCACTCGCGCTCCTCGAGGATCGCGAAACTCTTCTGCGGCAGGCGGCTGGCCAGGTAGCACGCCGCGCCGACGCCGGAAATGCCCGCACCGACGATCACGACATCGAGCTGCTCGACGCGCGTTCCGGCGGGACTGTCGACGGTCGAGGCCACGGTCGGCAGCAAGCATGACAGCGACGCACCGCCCGTGCGGCGCCGACGCCCGCGGCTGCCACGCGGGCGCGGGGGCGGTGGTAGCCTCGCCGCATGGCGCGTGCGGAGAACGCAGGACGCCTCGAGAGCGAACGGCCGTCGCCCGGCGACGACGGCGTGCTGTGCATCTACAGGGAAGGGCGCGCGGGACGCAAGGCGCTCGCGGACCTGCGCGCGCTCGCCGGCGAGGGCCATCCGGTGACCGTTCTCGTCGAGGTACCCCAGGCCGACCCGGCCCGCTGCTGGGCCGCGGGGACCTTCGAGTACAACACCGCCGTCCGCGAGGACGGCGAGCGCGAACTCGGCAACGCCCGCGGCGCGCTTGCGGGCGCGCACGACATCCGGTACGCGCTCCTGTTCGAGCGCGACGGCGGCGCGCTGATGCGCTGGCTCGCGCCGCACAGCTTCCGCAGGGTGCTGCTGGCGACAGAACGGCGTGGACTCGCGCGACGCCTGCAGGTGCGGCGCGTACGGCGCGCCTGCAGGGCCCCGGTGCGGGTCTTCACGCCCTGACCGAGCGGCGCCCTGCCGGCCGCCGCGACGGCCGTAGGGTAGAGTGGCGCGCTCAGCAATCGCCGCGTCTGACCGAAAGGGGAACGATGAAGGTCATAGGAGCGGGGCTGCCGCGCACCGGCACCCTGACGCAGAAGATGGCCCTCGAAATGCTGGGGCTCGGCCCCTGCTACCACATGGTCAACGTCCTCGCGGACCTCGGGCAGGCCGACCTTTGGGCCCGGGCCCTCGACGGCGAGGCGGTCTGGGACGAGGTCTTCGACGGCTTCCAGTCCACCGTCGACTGGCCCGGCGGCTACTTCACCGAGGCGCTCGCCGACCGCTACCCCGAGGCCAAGGTGGTGCTCAGCGTGCGCGACAAGCAGCGCTGGGCCGAAAGCATGCACGAGACGGTCTGGGCCGTGCGCAACGGCGACTCGCTGACCCGCCTGCTGTCCGACGCCCGCGCGCGGATCGACCCGCAATGGTCGGCCTTCCTCGGCATGATCGACGCGCTGCTCTGGCGCGGCGCGGGCACCTTCGCCGACGCGCGCGAGAGCATGGACGCGCTGATCGAGACCGCGTACGCGCACGAGGCGTCGGTACGCGCGGCGATCCCCGCCGAGCGGCTGCTCGTGTGGGACGTACGCGAAGGCTGGGAGCCGCTCTGCGCGTTCCTCGAGCTGCCCGTGCCCGAGGTCGAGCTGCCGCACATCAACGATCGCGCGGAGTTCATCGGCCGGATAGCCGACGGCACGATCGAGGCCCTGCAGCGCTGGCGCGCCGACGCGACCGCGGCGCAGGACGGCGTCGAGAGCGCCGAGCCGTCGGCCGAGCGCTAGTCCGCCCGCGGGCCGACGCGCGCCGCCCCGCAGGCGTCCTCGCCCGCGACGCGGGTGGCGGCGCCGTGCGCGCGAGCTAGCAGCCCCGGCGCGTTCGCCGAGCGGCGTCGCGTGCTCCACGCACCCGGCGACCGTGACGGGTCGATGACGTCGATCTCCGCGACGGCGTAGCAGCGCGCGGCGCGGCGGGTAACGCCGCGGCCGGTGGCTTCGGACCGGCATTACAGCGCACGCCGGCGCGCGCCGATAAGTCCGGTGAGAGATGAACCCGCGCTGCCCGCAGGCCGTCCGCACGACGCTAGTGCTGATGGGCGTGTGGCTCGCCGCCTACGAGCTGCACGCCGTCCTCGCGCTGCCCGCAGGCGGCATCCTCTTCGGCCGTTTCGCGCATACCGCGCTGCTGCTCGCGGCGACCGGTTGCTGCGCCGCGCGTGCCGTCCGCGAGCGCCGCGAGCGGACCGCCTGGGTGCTGATCAGCTGTGCGATGCTCTCCTGGACCCTCGGCGACCTCTACATAACCGTCGCGTACTGGGGCGCGCGTACCGTGCCGGTCCCGTCGCCGGCGGACATCGGCTACCTCGGCGTGTACCCGTTCGCCTTCGCGGGCCTTGTGCTGCTGCTGCGCGAACGCACGGGCAAAGCCGGCGCGACCGTCTGGATCGACGGGCTCATCGCCGCGCTCGTGATGGCCGCGTACGCCGCGGCGATCGTCGTCGACGCGATCGTCAACGCCGTCGGCGGCCAGACCGCCTCCGTCGCGACGAACCTCGCGTATCCCTTGGGCGACATGCTTTTGATGGGCGTCGTCGTCGCGGGCTTCGCCGTCGCGCGCTGGCGGCCGGACCGCGGCTGGTGGATCCTCGGCGCCGCGGTGCTGCTCTTCTGGATCGGGGACTCCGCCTACCTCGTCGCGAGCGCCGAAAGCTCCTACTCCCAGGGCGGGCAGCTGGACGCCGCCGGCTGGGTCGTCTTCGTGCTGCTCGCGCTGGCGGCGTGGCAGGAGCCGGTCGAGCGGCGCGCGGTCCCGCGCACGGAAAGCGCGAAGACGATCACGGTGCCGGTGGGCTTCGCGCTGCTCGGGCTCGGTCTGCTCGTCGCCGGCTGCTTCAGACCGATCGACAAGCTCGCCGCCGCGCTCGCTGCCGTATCGCTGATCGCGGTGCTGCTGCGCCTCGCGATCACGTTCCGCGAAAAGCAGCAGCTGCTCGGCGACACGCGCGAGCAGGCGCTGACGGACCCGCTGACCGGCCTCGGCAACCGGCGCAGCCTCGTCGCCGAGCTCGCCGAGCGCTGCCGCGACCCGGCCGCGCCCTTCCAGGTGGTGCTGTTCGACCTCGACGGCTTCAAGGAATACAACGACCGCTTCGGCCACCCCGCCGGCGACGTGCTGCTCGCGGACGCCGGCGGGCGCCTCGCCGCCGCCGTCGCGCCCTACGGCGGCGCGTACCGCATGGGCGGCGACGAGTTCTGCACGATCCTCAGCTGCGACGACCGCGAGGTCGCGCGCGTCGTCGCCGTGGCGCGCGCCTCGCTCGAGTCGGAGGGGACCGGCTACTGCATCCGCTCCTCCAGCGGCATCGCGCGCGTTCCCGCCGACGCCACCGCCGTCGGCGAGGCGCTGCGCGTCGCCGACGTCCGTCTCTACGACGAGAAGCGCCGGCGCGGCGAGCAGCCGCGCGAGCAGGCGAGCAGCGTGCTGCTCGAGCTGATGAACGAGGTCGACCCGGCGCTCGGCGCCCGCGGCGAGCGCGTCGCGCGCCTCGCGCGCGCCACCGCCGCTGAGCTCGCGGTGCCCGCGCACGAGGGCGAGGACACGGTGCGCGGCGCGGAACTGAGCGCCATCGGCGCGGTCGCCGAGCGCGCCGGCGTCCAGGAAGCCCGCGGCGGCGGCGTCGCCGAGCGCGTGATCGCCGCCGCTCCCGCGCTCGCGCCCGCCGCGCGGCTCGTGCGCGCCGCGAGCGAGAGGTTCGACGGCACGGGACTGCCGGACGGCCTGGCCGGCGACGCGATCCCCCTCGGGGCGCGCATCCTCGCCGTCTGCGCCGCCTACGACGACGCCGAGCGCGCCGCGGGCGGGCGGCGCGACGCCGCGCTCGCCGCGCTGCGCGAGCAGGCGGGCGGAGCGTTCGACCCGGCGGTGCTCGAAGGCCTGGAAAGGGCGCTCACGCGCCTTTCGACCCGCGGCCCGGCGCGGGCGGGCCGGCGCGCAGCCGCGCGCGCCTAGTGCGGCTCCGGCGGCTGTCCGTCGTCCTGGGGCGCGAGCCGGCGCTGCATCATCGCGACGTCGTGCCAGGCGCCGAGCTTGTAGCCGATGCGCCGGTACACGCCGACGGGCGTGAAGCCGAGCGCGGCGTGCAGCCCCTCGCTCGCCTCGTTGGGCAGCGTCATGCCCGCCACGGCGACGCGGTAGCCGCGCCCGGCGAGCTGCCCCAGCAGCTCGCCGTAGAGTTCACGGCCCGCGCCGGTGCGGCGCATGCCCTCGCGCAGGTAGATGCTGACCTCGCACGACCAGCGGTAGGAGGGTCGCTGCTGGAAGCGGGCGCCGTAGGCGTAGCCCGCGACGGCGCCGTCGACCTCGACGACCAGCCAGGCGTGGGCGTCGAGCGAGCGCGCGATGCGCGCCGCCATCTCGCCGGTGTCGGGCGGCGCGAGCTCGAACGTGACGGCCGTGCCGGTCACGTACGGCGCGTAGATCGCGGCGCAGGCCGCTGCGTCCTCTCCGCTCGCTGCCCTCACGGTGCGCGCTTCGCTCACCGGCGCGAATCTACCAACGCCCGCGCGCCGGCCGGCGCGCGGGCGGGAAGCGTTCGCTAGTTTCAAAGGCGATGGGACGGGGGGCTCCCATTACGGCGCGGCGACTTCTCGCAGGCTGCCTGGCAGCCCTCGCGGCGGCTGCCATCGCGGCCGGTGCGGGCGCCGAAGCGGCACCGGCAGCCGGCGCCAGGGCGCAGGACGTGGGCGGCGAACTCGGCCTCGGCGGCTTCCTGCCGTTCACCTCGTGGCTGCGCCCGACGCTCGAACTGCCCGAAAGGGCCCCGGCGCGTTACCTGCGCGACGCCGAGCGCGGCGTCGCCGGGACGTTCCGCTGGCGTCACGACGGCTGGTTCTGCGAATTCCTGCACTGCGCGCACGGCCCCTACCCGATGGCGACGCTGTGGGGCGCCGTGAACCTCTTCGAGGCCGTCGACGCGATCCAGATCGCCTCGCCGAGCCGCGCGCACCGTGCCGCGGTCCGCTTCTACGCCGTCAAGAACGAGCGTTTCTGGAACCGCCGCGAGCGCGGCTACGCGCCGTACCCAGGCTCGCGCGGCACCGAAGCCGGCGGGCCGATCTTCTTCGACGACGACGGCTGGGAGGGCCTCGCCTACTACGAGGCCTACGAGGCGAACCACGAACGGCGCTGGCTCGGCTTCGCCCAGCGCGCGTTCCGCTTCATCGCGACGCACGGCTGGGCCAAGCGCGACGGCGGCGGCATCTGGTGGAACACGACCCACCCCTACAGGTCGGGCCCCGCGCTCGCCGCCGACACTCTGCTGGGCACGCTTCTCTTCCTCGCGGACGGCAGGGACTGGCAGCTGCGCGACGTCGAGAAGTTCGTCGCCTGGGCCAACACGCGCGACGTCGCGCGCGGCTCGCACCTGTGGCTCGAACGCCCCAGCCGCCAGACCGTGCAGGACTACATCGAGGCGCCGCTGATCTACGCCGAGTACCTGCTCTGCAGCCACGGCTACGGGCCCGGCCTGTGCGAACGCGCCGGCCGCGCGGCGGCGACGGTCGCGGAGGCGGGCATGCACCGCAACCGCTTCGGCGAACCGGAATACGAGTACCGCTGGGGCCCGCAGTACGACGCCGTCTTCATGCAGTGGATGCTCGCCTACGGCGCCGCGACGCACGTCACGTTCTGGCAGCAGCTCGCCGAACTGAACGGCGACGCCGCCGACGAACACGGCTTCAAGCGCTCGGGGCTCCTTCTGGGCAGCTGGTGGGGCGGCCCGATCCAGACGCGCGAAACCAAACCGAACATGCTCCGCACGCCGGCCTCGACCGCGAGCCTCTTCGCCTGGCTCGCCGTCTACAGCCGCTGAGCGCCCGCGCTAGTTGATCTGGACGGTGAAATCCCCGCCGAGCGGGTGCCCGGCGCTGTCGCGCCCGGCGACCTGGAACTTCCACACGCCTCGCCCGAGGTGCACTTCGCCGATGTCGTGGCCGCGTCCCGCCACGTAGAGGCGGACGGGGGCGTGCGTGCCCGTCGGCGACGTCGCGCGGATCGAGAGCGAGCGGTAGGCGGGCCGGGCGCCCGCGGCCGTCAGGAGGTAAAGGTGCAGGTTCACGTTGCCGGGACGGAGCGGCAGCGCGTAGACCTCGAGCGTCTCGCCCGCGGGCTCCCTGAGGTTGAACGACGCCGTGTTCGGCACCGCGAAGGAGTTGGGGTCGGCGACGAGCAGGCCCCCGAGCAGGACGCTCGGGATGACGGCCGCCGTGGCGATGCTCGCGATCCGCGCGCGGCGGCTGCGGACCGGCGTGCGGCGCCCCTCGACGCCGAAGCGGCGAAGGCGCAGGCTGTTGGAGACCACGGTGATGCTCGAGACGCCCATCGCCACGGCGGCGAGCGCCGGGCTGAGCAGGCCCGTCATCGCGAGCGGCAGCGCGATCAGGTTGTAGCCGAAGGCCCAGCCGAGGTTCTGCAGGATGACCATGTAGGTCTCGCGCGCGAGTCGCAGCGAGCGCGCGACGCCGCGCAGGTCGCCGGAGACGACGCTGATGTCGGCCGCCTCGATCGCGGCGCCGACCCCGGTGCCCATCGCGATCCCGAGGTCCGCCGCGGCGAGCGCGGCGGCGTCGTTCACGCCGTCGCCGACCATCGCGACCCGGTGCCCCTCGCGCTGCAGTCGCGCGATCTCGGCGAGCTTGTCCTCGGGGCTGACTTCGGCGCGCACGCGGCCGATGCCGACCGCGGCGGCGACGGCGTTCGCGGCGCGGACGTTGTCGCCGGTGAGCAGCTCGACTTCGATTCCCATCTGGCGCAGCCCCGCGACCGCCGCCGCGGCCTCCTCCTTGACGGTGTCGGCGAGCGCGATCGTGCCGATGACCTCGTCCGCGCGCTCCACGACGACTGCGGTCCGGCCCGCCGCCTGCCATTCGTCGAGCTTCGCGCCGAGCTCGCCGGCGCGGTCGCCCTCGCCGGGGCGGCGCACGCGCACGGTCTGGCCCGCGATCTGCGCCCGGACCCCCTGGCCCGGCGTGGAACGAAACTCGCGCGCCGCCGGAATCGCGAGGTGCCGGTCGCGGGCGCTCGCGACGATCGCGATCGCGACGGGGTGCTCGGAGGGAGCCTCGGCGCCCGCGGCGAGCGCCAGAACGCTGGCTTCGTCGCTTCCGGCTGCGGTCCAGAGCGCGTCGACTGATAGCTCGCCGGTCGTCACGGTGCCGGTCTTGTCGAGGACGATCGTGTCGACCTGCTGGCTTCGCTCGAGCACGTCGGCGCTGCGCACGAGCAGGCCGAGCTGGGCGCCCCGTCCGGTGCCGACGAGGATCGCGACGGGCGTCGCGAGGCCGAGCGCGCACGGGCAGGCGACGATCAGCACGGCGATCGTCGCGTCGATCCCGCGCTCGACGTGCATCTGGTGGAACATGCCCTCGAGCGACTGGCCGGTGAGCAGCCACGCGATCAGCGTCAGGGCCGCGAGCCCGAGCACGATCGGGACGAAGTAGCGGGCGATCTCGTCGGCGAGCCGCTGGATCCTCGGCTTGGAGGCCTGCGCGCGCTCGACGAGCGCGATCAGCTGCGAAAGGGCCGTCTGCGACCCGACCGCGGTCGCCCGCGCCTCGAGCACGCCGTCCTCGTTGACCGTCGCCCCGGTCAGCGTCTCGCCCTCCCGCTTCTCCACGGGGAGCGACTCGCCGGTCAGCATCGACTCGTTGACGGCGGAGGCCCCCGCCACGACGATCCCGTCGACGGGCACGCGGTCGCCGGGCCTCACGCGGAAGAGGTCGCCGCGCCTGACCTGCTCGACGGGGACGACCCGCTCGGGCGCCGCGGGGTCGGGCGACTCGATGAGCCGCGCCTGGGTCGCGCCGAGGTGCGCGAGCTCGCGCACGGCGCGACCCGAGCTGCTGCGCGCCCGCGCTTCGCACCAGCGCGCGATGAGCAGCGCGGCGATGATGATCGCGCCCATGTCGTAGTCGAGCGGCATGTTGAATTTGCCGACCGCCACGCCGTGCAGGTAAACCGGCTCGGCGCTCAAGAGCATGTACGTCGAGTAGCCAAAGCTCGTCAGCGTCGAGAGCGCGATCAGGGTGTCCATGTTCGTCGCGCGCACGCGCGCACGGCTCCACGCGGAGCGCAGGAAGGGCATGCCGCACCAGAACTGCACCGGCACGGCCATCAGCGCGCAAAGCCAGCGCGCGGTCGTGTCGTGCGGCGCCGCGTACGTCAGCGCGGTGATGGCGGCGGCGAGGGGGACCGCGAGCGCGATGCGACGCTTCAGGCTGCGCATCTCGCGCGCTTCGACGCGTTCGAGCTCGTCGAAGACGGCGGCCTGCTGAGCGGCCGTCGAGGCGACCGGGGTCGCGTCGTAGCCGGCCCTGCGCACCGCCTCGACGAGCTGTTCGTCGTCGAGGGCGCCGTCGTCGAATTCGACGGTTGCGCGGCCTGTCGCGTAGTTCACGCGCGCGTCGTCGACGCCCGGCTGGCGCGCGAGGGCGCGCTGCACGCGCGCGGCGCACGAGCCGCACGTCATGCCGGAGACGTCGAACTCGACCAGCCGGTGCTCGTCCCCGGCGTCAAGGCGGGGCGTCTCACGCTCTCTGGTCTCAGGCGTGCCCATTCCCGACCAGAATTCAACATAGCGGAGGCCGGCGTCGCTGCGAGAGCGCCGGGGGGCGCGGGATGCGTGGCGAACGGCGCCGCGCGGCGCGCTAGAGCATCAGCTGCATCGCCGCGAGCATGTACGCCATGCCGAGGGCCATGACGGCCATCGACCCGCGCAGGTCGTGCTCGCAGACGAGCGGCTCGACAGCCGTCGCGCCGACGGCGGCGGTCCCGTCGGCGCCGAACGTCACGCCGCCGAAGAGCCGGTGCCGGTCCAGGCCGCGCATGCGGTTCGTGGCCCACAGCGCCGCGCCGACGACGAAGTAGGCGACGAGCAGCCACGTGATCGGCGCGACGAAACCCGAGGGGGACCACATGTACGCCATCGCGCCCATGTCGATCGCCATGATCCCCCAGAGCATGTTGATGGCGCGCCCGCTCACCATCATCGCGAGCGCTCCCGCGATGATGATCAGGGCGGCGTTGGCGAAGAGCAGCGGCCAGAAGCCGGACGGGATGGCTATGTGGTTGAGCGTCGCCGGCGCGAACATGAAGATCATGCCGGCCGCCATCAGCACGTGGCCGGAGTGCCACAGACGGCGCTGGCCGTCGGTCTCCATCACGTGGCGCGCGTGGATCACGACGATCACGATGAACGCGAGCGTCCAGATCACCGCGAGCCAGTTCGGGAGGATGTTCGTGCCCGACGAGGATGAGTAGATGTGCACCCCGCCCATCGTCATGCCCATCGCGTGATGGGCGCCGTGAGAGCTCATCGACATCCCGTTCATCTTCATGCTGTTGCCCATCGTGCCCTCCCGCGTTCTGCCGCCGCGAGCGTACCACCGCGCGCGGGCGCGCGGGGCGCGGCCGCGAGCGGTATGCTCGCCCGCGATGGTCACGGCCAGGGCGCTCAGGCCGACCCGGTTGCTGGCGATCGCGGCGTGCGTCGCGGTTCCCGCAGTGCTGCTCGCTACGCACTCCGGCGTCGCGCTGACAACGGGCGTGCTCTACCTGTTCCCGGTGGCGCTGCTAGCGGCCGTGATGCTCCTGGGGCGCTACCCCGGTCACCGCACGCTCGTCGCGCTGAGCGGCCGCCGCCGGACGCGTCGCCGCAGGCCACCACTCGCTGCGCGCACGCCGCGCAACGTCGACGTCCGCTGCGGTGGGCGTCTCGTCACGATCTCCCTCGCCGGCCGCGCTCCGCCGCTCGCCGCGGGCTGCAGCTGAACAGATAGCCCGCTCGGCAGGCCGGGGGCGTCCCACGCTGCGGGTCGCCCGTCCGCGCGGCGGCATGCCGTCGCGCCGCTGACCCTCGACGGGAGCGAGAGAGATGTCAACACAAACAGAGGTCGTACAGCCGCCGCCCGCCGAGGCGCGGGCGCCGGCGGCCAGCGTCGCTTCGCGCCTTCGCGTGACCCGGCGCGGCATTCAGATAGCGCTCGGCTGCATATGGCTGCTCGACGGCATCCTGCAGTTCCAGAGCTTCATGTACACGCACCGTTTCCTGACGGTGATCGTCGAACCGACCGCCGAAGGTCAGCCGGGGTTCATCCGTGAACCGATCCTGACGTTCGCCCACTTCTACGCCCACGACATGACGCTCTGGAACACATTGTCGGCGGAGATCCAGGTGGCGATCGGGCTCGGGCTGATCGTGAGCCGCAAGTCCGTCAAGGTCGCGCTGCTCTTCAGCTACGGCTGGGCGTTCGTCGTTTGGTGGTTCGGCGAGGGCTTCGCGACGCTGTTCTCGGGCGCGCCGGTCTCGCCTCTCATGGGGGCCCCCGGCGCCGTGCTCGTCTACGGCCTGATCGGCCTGTTGGTCTGGCCGACGAAGCGGGAAGGGACACGCTCCGCCGCGGACGGGGGGCTGCTCGGCGACGTCGGCGCGCGCGTGATCTGGTCCGTGATCTGGCTCGAGGCGGCGGTGCTCTGGCTGCTGAACGTCGATCGCTCGAAGAACGCGATCAGCGAACAGCTGAAGGGCATGGCCGAAGCGTCACCGCACTGGATCTCGACGCACGACGAATCGCTTTCGCACTCGCTGGCCGGTCACGGCACGACGGTCGCGACGGGCCTCGCCGTGCTCTCCGTCCTGATCGCGGCCGGCGTCTGGACGCGCCTGCGGGTCCCGACTCTCGTCGTCGCGATGGTGCTGGCGCTCGCCTACTGGTATTTCGGGCAGGCGCTCGGCGGGCCCTTCTGGGCCGGCGAAGCGACGGACGTGAACACCGGGCCGTTGCTGGTGCTGCTCGCGCTCACGCTCTGGCCGGCGCGCCCGAGCCGGCAGAGGAGCACGGAGCGCTCGGCGCAGGCGGCCGAGCGGCGGCTCTCGACGGCGTGAGGCTGCGGCCGGCGGCGCTTGCGTGAGCGCCGCCGCCGCGGCCTAAGCGAGGGTGTAGCCCGCCTCCTCGAGGGCGGCGCCGACGGCGCTCTCCGCGACGTCCGTCCCGCCCACGGCGGCGGTCCCGCGGTCCAGGTCCACCGCCACATCCTCGACGCCGGGCATCGCCGCGAGCGCCTCGGTGACGGCGCGCACGCAGTGCTCGCACGTCATGCCCTCGACCCGGTATGCGACCGTGCGGCTCACGCGTCCTGCCGTGGCGCGCGCCACGCCGTCGTCGGCTGCAGGACCGCCGCGGAGAGGCCCTCGCTGCGCAGGTGCGTGATCGCCTGGTAGTCGGGGTTTTTGACCATTTCGATGAACGCCGACCGCGACGGGTAGCGGACGACAAGGATCGCATCCCAGAGGTAACCCTCGGGCGCGACGAGGGGTCCGGCGCAGTCACCCGCGTAGACGACGCTGGCGCCGACGCCGTCCATGAACTCGCCGGCCGCGGCGGCGTAGCGGCGGTAGCTCTCGCGGCCCGCCTCGCCGTCGAAGCGCAAGAGGTTGAGCATCACGACCGGCGCGCCGTCGTCGCCGGCCATGAAGGCGGCGATGTCCTCGCGCGTGGGATCTACGTTCATCTCGCTCATCCGAAGAACAGGGCGGCAGTCTCGTACAGCGACGGGTCTAGCAGCTTGGGCGCGCCGAGCGCCTCCTCGAGGGCGACGTCGACGATGTGCGCGCCACGCAGCGCGACCATCACGCCGAAGCGGCCCTCTTTCGCGGCGCGCGCCGCCGCGACGCCGAAGCGCGTCGCGAGCACACGGTCGAACGCGACGGGCGTGCCGCCCCGCTGGACGTGCCCGAGGATCGTCACCCGCGTCTCGTACCCGGTGCGCGCCTCGATCTCCTCGCCGAGCGTCTGGCCGACCCCGCCGAGGCGCGGGTGGCCGAACGCGTCGGTGCCGGCCGGCGGCGGCGCGGCCATCGCGCCCTGTGCCGGCTCGGCGCCCTCGGCGACGACGACGATCGAGAACGTGCGGCCGCGGCGGTGGCGGCTCTGCACGTGCGCGACGACCGCGCCGACGTCGAACGGCCGCTCGGGCACGAGAATCGCGTCGGCGCCGCCGGCGATGCCGCCGTACGCCGCGATCCAGCCGGCGTTGCGCCCCATCACCTCGACGACCATCACGCGGTCGTGGGACTCGGCGGTCGTGTGCAGCCGGTCGATCGCGTCGGAGACGATCTGCACCGCCGTCTGGAAGCCGAACGTGAAGTCCGTGCCGCCGAGGTCGTTGTCGATCGTCTTCGGCACGCCGACGACGGGGACGCCGTCGCGGTGCAGGCGCAGCGCGACGCCGAGCGTGTCCTCGCCGCCGATCGGCACGAGCACCTCGACGCCGCGCTCCGCGAGAGCCGTCCGCACCGCCGCGGTGCCGTCCGCACCGCCCGCGTAGGGGTTCGTGCGCGAGGTGCCGAGGATCGTGCCGCCGCGCGGGAGGATGCCCGCCGTCGAGTCGAGCGTGAGCTCGACGGCGTTGTCGCCGAGGACGCCGGCCCAGCCGTGGCGGTAGCCGACGCACTCGGCGCCGCCGTCGGCGGCTGCCGCGCGGACCACCGCGCGGATCACGCCGTTCAGGCCGGGGCAGTCGCCGCCGCCGGTCAAGAGTCCGATCCGCATCAAGCGGGCATTGTGAAGCACGCGCTACGCTCAGCGCCCGGACCCCCGGACGCGAAGCGATGAGCGAGCCCCGAGCGCCACGCCCCAAGAGCCGCCTTGGCGCGCGCGCACGCGACGCGGGCCGCACGCGCGCGCTGGCCGTCGGCGCGCTCGCCCTCGCCCTCGCCGCCGTGCTCACGATCTTCGTCGACGCGTACGCGGGCTCCTCGCACGCGCCGGCGCGGACGGCGCGGCAGCGCAGGGTCGCACGGCGATCCCGCCGCCGCGCGCCACCCGCGTTCGCGGTCGGCACGACGACCGTGCACCTCGTCGACACGAGCCGCACGATCACGCTGCCCGAAGGGAGGGACATACCGCGGCCGCTGGAAACGATCGTGCGCTACCCGGCGGTCGGCGGCGTCGGCGGCGAAGAAACACCAGGCGCGACCCCCGCCACCGCGAAGGGCCCCTACCCGCTGATCGTGTTCGGTCACGGCTTCGACGCGACGCCGTCGACGTACGCCGCTCTGTTGAACCGCTGGACGCGCGCCGGTTACGTCGTCGCGGCGCCCGTGTTCCCGCTCGAGAACGCCGCCGCCCCCGGCGGCGCGACACAGGCCGACCTGCCGAACGAGCCCGCCGACTTCAGCTTCGTCATCACCCACCTGCTGGAAGAATCCGAACGCGGCGCGGGGCCGCTCGCGCACCTCATCGAAGCGAACCACATCGCCGTCGCGGGGCAGGGCGACGGCGGTGACGCCGCGCTCGCCACCGCCTACGACCCGGCGATGCGCGACCAGCGCATCGACGCGGCGGCGATCCTCTCGGGCTCGGAGATCCCGCAGCTCGGCCAGTTCACGTTCCCGTCGAGCGGGCCCGCGCTGCTCGCCACGCAGGGCCTGGACGACACGATCAACACGCCGGACGACACCTACCTGTATTTCGACGCGGCGCCCAAACCGAAGTACCTGCTGCGGATCGGCGGCGGCGAACAGCTCGCGCCGTACACGAGCGACCCGACGCAGCTCGCGCTCGTCGAGCGCGTCACCGTCGCGTTCTTCGACGCCTACCTGCGCGGCAGCAAGACGGCGCTCAACGAGCTGCAGTCGGTCGGCAACCTCGGCGCGGCCGGCTCGCTGCTCGCCGAACCCTGAGCCGCGCCGGCGGTTAGGATCGCGGCGTGCCCTTCTACCGCGATGCCCTCGTGCGGCTCGGCTCGCAGAAATGGTTCTCGGACTTCACGGCCGCCGTGCTCGTGCCGGTCGACCGCACGCTCTACCGCGTCAGCGGCGGGCGCGTGTCGATGCTGCACCTCGGGCGCTCGGAGGCGTTGCCGTCGCTGCTCTTGACGACGACGGGGCGGCGCAGCGGTCAGCCGCGCACCACGCCGGTCCTCTACATCACCGACGAGGAGAGCGGCGCGCTGTTCGTGATCGCCTCGAACTTCGGCCGCGAGCACCACCCGGCGTGGTCCGCCAACCTGCTCGCCGACCCGCACGCCTGGATCCAGCTGCACGACGAGCACCGCGCGGTGATCGCGCGTCCGGCCAGCGAGCAGGACGTCGAGCGCCTCTGGCCGCGCCTGCTCGAGATCTACCCGTCCTGGACCAGCTACCGCGAGCGGACCGACCGCACCTTCCGCGGCTTCTTCCTCGACGCGGCCTGAGCGCCGCGCGGCGCGGCATGCGCCCGCGGATACAGTGGCGAAGGTGAGCGCCCAGGCGACAGCCACCGCCGGCCCGGAGCTGAAAGAGGGTGCCGCGGACGGCGAGATCATCCGCACCGTCGAGCTGACGAAGGTTTATCCGGGCGCCGACTTCGCCGCCGTCGACCACCTGAACCTCAGCGTCCAGAAGGGCGAGATCTTCGGGCTGCTCGGCCCCAACGGAGCCGGCAAGACGACCACGGCGGGCATGCTGACGACGCGCGTCGTGCCCACCTCCGGCAGCGCGAGCGTCGGCGGCGTCGACGTCATCGCGCACCCCGCGCTCGCCAAGCAGCTCCTCGGCACCGTCTCGCAGACGAACACGCTCGACCGCCAGCTCACCGTCTGGGAGAACCTCTACTTCCACGGCCGCCTGTTCGGCATCGGCGCCGGCGAGTCGCGCCGCCTCGCCGACGAACTGCTCGAGCGTTTCCAGCTCGCCGAGTGGGGCAAGGCGTCCGTCTACGCGCTGTCGGGCGGCATGGCGCAGCGGCTCATGGTCGCCCGCGCGATCCTGCACCGTCCCGCGGTGCTGTTCCTCGACGAGCCGACCGCGGGCCTCGACCCGCAGAGCCGCCTCGCGCTGTGGGACGTGATGCGCACGCTCAACGGCGAAGGCCAGACGATCCTGCTGACGACCCACTACATGGAGGAGGCAGACACCCTCTGCGGGCGCGTCGCGATCATGGACCACGGCAGGATCCTCGCGCTCGACACCCCGACGGAGCTGAAGCGCACGCTCGGCGCCGAGTCGATCGTCACGATCCGCGGCCACGGCGACCTCGGCGCGCTCGAGGCGCAGCTCCGCGCCACGATCCCCGAGATCACGCGCAGCCGCGTCGACGGCGACGCGCTCGAGCTTCACGTCGCCGCCAGCGACCGGCTGCTGCCGCGCGTCGTGGGCGGCGCCGAGCGCTGCGGCTTCGATCTCATCGACGTCGCCGTGAGCGAGCCGAGCCTCGAGAACGTCTTCATCCAGCTCACCGGAAAGGCGCTGCGCGAGTGAGCGCGCCGGCGGCGATCAGCACGCGCACGCGCCCGGCGACGCAGGCCAGCCGCGACGCCCTGAAGGCGCTCATCCTGCGCGACCTCGTGGTGCTGCGCAAGAACTTCGGCGAATTCGTCGTGCGCACGCTGATCCAGCCGTTCCTGCTCGTGTTCGTGTTCCTCTACGTCTTCCCGACGATCGGGCAGAGCGTCGGCGGGCGCAACCCCGTCGCGCAGTCGCACTTCGCGACCGTGCTCATCCCCGGCGTCGTCGCGATCACGATCATGTTCCAGGGCATCCAGGCCGTCGCGCTGCCGCTCGCCACCGAGTTCGGCTTCACGCGCGAGATCGAGGACCGCGTGCAGGCGCCGTGCCCGATCTGGCTCGTCGCGCTCGCCAAGGTGCTTTCCGGGGCCGTGCAGGGAGCGATCGCCGCGCTCGTCGTCTTCCCGATCGCGGCGGTCGTCCACGCCAAGGGCGTCGAACCGAACCTGCACGTGCACATCTGGATCCTCGTCACGCTGATCCCGCTCGCGTGCGTCGCGATGACCTCGCTCGGCCTGCTCCTCGGCACGTTCTTCGAGCCGCGCAACATCGGCCTGATGTTCGGCTTCGTCGTGCTGCCGCTGACGTTCCTCGGCGGCACCTACTACCAGTGGCAGCGGCTTTCGCCGATCGAAGTCGCGGGGATCCACTGGCTGAAGATCCTCGTGCTGGTCAACCCGCTGATCTATCTCGCGGAGGGCATGCGCGCGGGGCTCACGGAAATCGGCCACATGCCGCTGTACGTCATCTACCCGGTGATGACGTTCTTCCTCGTGCTGTTCCTCTCGCTCGGCCTGCGCAACTTCCGCCGCCGCGTCCTCTCCTAGCCACGGAGCGCTCCGGGGCGCTCAATACGCTGGCGCCATGCGCGCAGGCGAGCGGCTCGCGGTGATCGACCTCGGCTCGAACTCCTTCCGTCTCGTCGTCTTCGCCGCCGGCGACGGCTTCTGGCGCCGCACGGACGAGATCTATGAGCCCGTGCGGATCGGCGAAGGCATGGGGGAGAGCGGCGAGCTCGGCAGCGAGCCGACGCGGCGCGCGCTCGCGACGCTCGACGTGTTCGCGCACTTCTGCCGCGCCGCGGGACTGTCGGGTGCGCAGGTCGAAACTGTCGCGACGAGCGCGATCCGCGAAGCCGTGAACCGCGACGAGTTCCTCGCCCAGGCGGGCCGGCACTTCGCCGAGCCGATCCGCGTGCTCTCGGCCCACGACGAGGCGCGCTACGGCTACATCGCGGCCGCGAACTCCACCACGATCCAGGACGGGCTCGTGCTCGAACTCGGCGGCGGCTCGATGCAGGTGGTCCACGTCGCCGGGCGCGAGGAGCGCGAGACGGCGTCCTGGCCGCTCGGCACCGTACGCATGACCGAGCGCTTCGTGCCGCCGAACGGCGCCGCCAAGCCGCGCCAGCTGAAGGCGCTCGGCGAGCACGTCGCGTCCGAGCTCGCACGCGCCGAGTGGCTCGACGCCGCGGGCGGCGACGGCGCCGTCATGGTCGGCGTCGGCGGCACGGTGCGCAACCTCGCCGCCGCCGTCCAGCGCGCCGCCGGCCTGCCGTCAGGCGTCGTGCAGGGCGTCGAGATCTCGCGCCCGTGCCTGGAGGAGCTCATCGCACGCCTCGCGGCGCTGCCCGCGGAGGAGCGCGCGAGCATCCCCGGCATCAAGCCGGCTCGCGCCGACCTGATCCTCGCCGGCGCGCTCGTCGTGCTCGGCGTGATGCGCCACGGTGGCTTCGACACGCTCCAGGCGACCGAAGCCGGGCTGCGCGAGGGCATCTTCCTCGAGCGCCTGCTCGCGCCGAGCGACCCGCCCCTCGTCGAGGACGTGCGCCGCGCGGGCGTGATGAACCTCGCCAACCAGTACGACCTGCGCTCCGAGCACACGGAGCACGTCGCGGCGCTCGCGCTCGAAATGTTCGACCAGCTGGCCGCCCTCGGCCTGCACGCCGGCGACCCCGGCGAGCGCGAACTGCTGTGGGCGGCGTGCATGCTGCACGACATCGGCATGTCGATCGACTACGACGACCACCACAAGCACTCGCGTTACCTGATCCTCAACGGCGGCCTGCCGGGTTTCACCCCACAGGAGACCGCGATCGTCGCCCAGGCGGCGCGCTACCACCGCAAGGGGCTGCCGTCGCCCGGGCCGCTCGGCGCGCTCTTCGACGGCGCGCGGCTCGCCGAGCTCGACCGCTGCGCGCTGCTGCTGCGCCTCGCCGAGGACCTCGAGCGCTCGCGCGACCAGCTCGTCCGTGCCGTCGAACTCGCCGACGACGGCGAAACGGTCGACCTGCGCCTCGTCGCGAGCGGCGAGACGGCGGTGCCGCGCTGGGCGGCAAGCCGCGAGGGGGGACTCTTCCGCCGCGCCTTCGGCCGCGAGCTCGCCGTCGCCGGCTAGCGCGACGGGGCCGTACCCGCGCGTGGACGTGCGACGGGGGCGACGGCGCCCGCGCGCTCAGCCGGGGTCGCGTTCGATCGCGCGGGCGTCGCCGCGGCAGTCGAACAGCATCAGCCCGTACGTGTCGGGGTAGGGGGCGCCCCAGACCGCGGGGGAGAGCTCGAGGCAGTCGCGCAGCACGGACCTCGTCGCGCTGTTGCCGCCGCGGTTCCAGTAGGCGCCGCCGAGCAGCACGTAGCGCGCCTGGTGGCGGCGCACGAGGTCCGCGAACTGGCGCGCGCTGACCGCGGGGTCGGTGCCGCTGTAGCCCGCGAGGGCACCGGCGCGGTACCCCATCAGGATCAGCGTCGACGCGGGCAGCGAGGAGTCGGTGAGGACTTCCCAGCGGTGTGTCGCGCCGTGGCTGCGAACGTAGAAGCCGACGGCTTCCAGCGTCCGCTGCGGCCCGCGCTGCACGCCGTACGGCGTGAACCCGGGCGCGCTGCGCGGCCCGGCGGCCGGGAACGTCCCCTGCACGGGTGCTTCCCACGTCGTCCCGGCGTACGCCGCGGGCACGATCATCAGCAGCGCGAACGCCGACGCGAGCGCGGGCGCGGCGAGGCGCCGTGCCGCGGCGATCAGCGCGCAGAGCACCGCCGCGACGCCCACGAGGACCGGCGCGACGCCCGCCATGAAGAGGTAGTGCTGCATGAGGTGGCCCTGGAGGAGCGCCGTCGTGCCGATCGCGAGGACGGCGAGCACGACCCCGGCGGCGCGGCGCCTGCCGCGCAGCAGGCGCTCGCAGGCGACGATGCCGGCGCCCGCCATCGCGCCGACCCCCGGCGCGAGCGCCGACGCGTAGTACGGGTGCACGATGCCCCCGGCCTCGCTGAGGACGAGGAACTCGACGACCAGCCAGCCGCCGAACACGAGCATGAAAGCAAGGCGCGGGTCGCGCCTGCTGGGCATCCGCAGGCGCCAGCGCCGCTCGCGTCGCGTCAGCGCGATCAGGGCGCCGAGCGCGACGAGCCCGAACAGCGCGAGCGGCAGCGTCCACGCCGCCTGGTCCGCGAGGCCCTTGCCGAAGAGCCGCGCCGGGCCCGGCGGCCCGCCGAACGGGATGACGCTCGTGCCGCGGCCGTCGGGCAGCACCGCCTCGTGCAGCTGGTAGGTCGTCTCGTAGCCGTGCGCGTGCGCCCAGCGCGCGAGCGGGGCGTGGCGTTCGACGTGCCGCGCGGCGCCCTGGCTCACGGCGCGGCCGCTGCCGCTGTCGGGACCGCCGAACTGGCCGTCGACGCGGCCGACGCCGTTGTAGCCGAGGGCGAGCTCGACCTCGCTGTTGTCCTTCGAGCTACCGACGTAGGGGCGCTGCGAGGCGGGCGTGAGTTCGACCATCGCGATCCACGCGAACGAGACGGCGAGCATCACGGCGCCGGCGACCGCGAGCCGCGCGGCGCGGCGGCGTCCGCTGCCCGGCGCGCACACGGCGTAGGCGACGGCGATCGGCGGCACGACGAGGTACGCGGCGAGCGCCTTCGTGTTGAACGCGAGGCCGACGAGCACCGCGCAGGCGATCAGCGAGCGCCAGCGGCCGCTGCGGGTCGCCGCGAGTCCGGCGCCGGCGGCGAGCGTCATGAGCGCGATCAGCAGCGGGTCGACGCCGTTCTCGCGCGAGACCGCGACGAGCGACGGGAAGACGGCGGTGGCAAGGCCCGCCGCGAGCGCCGCCGCGGGGCCGAGGTAACGGCTCGTGACGAGATAGACCGCGGCGACGATCGCGACGCCGATGAGGGCCTGCGGCAGGATCAGCGACAGCGGGCCGAAGCCAAAGAGCTTCGCGCTCGCGGTCTGCAGCCACAGCGCGAGCGGCGTCTTGTCGACGCTCTCAAGGCCCCCGACGTCGAACGACGCGAAGAGGAAGTTGTGCAGCGAGCGCAGCATCGAGGAGACAGCGGCCGCGTAGAACGTGTTCGCGTACGCGTTTTTCTGCAGGCTGTCGGTGTTCAGGACCGCGGAGACCGCGAGCACGAGCGCGAGCCCCGCGGGGCGCGCGAGCCGCGCGCCGCGCGACGACGGAGTCTCGTGCCGGATCGCGGGCGCGGGGAATTCGATCGTTTCGGTCGCGGCGCTCATGCGTCGAGCGCGCCGATGAGGCGCTCGAGGTCGGCGTCATCGTTCCACGCCCCGACCGAGGCGCGCAGCCACGGCCGGCCGGGGATGTCGCGCAGCATCACGCCGGCGGCGGCGAGCCGCTCGCGCTCGCCGGCGGGGTCCGCGCTCGCGAACGCGACGAGCGTGCCGCGGCCGCGGGGCGCGACCGCGCGGCCCGCCGCCTGCAACATCCCGACGAGGCGCTCGGCGAGGTCGGCGGCGCGGTCGTGGATCTCGTTCCAGCCGGCGCGCGCGAGGATGTCGAACGCGCTCACGGCGAGGGCGAGCGTCTGCCCGTTCAGGCCGAGCGCGTCGAGGCGCCGCGAGTCGGCGTGAAGGCGCGCGCCGAGCCCGTCGCCGGGGTTCTCCATGTTCGCGTAGCCCCTGCGGTCGACGGCGACGCGCTCGCGCAGCCGCGCGCTGAGGTACAGCATGCCGGTGCCGTCGGGGCCGCAGAGCCACTTCTGGCCCGCGGCGGCGTAGGCGTCGCAGCCGAGCGCGCCGACGTCGACGGGCACAGCTCCCGCGCCCTGCGCGCCGTCGAAGAGCACTGGCACGTCGACCTCGGCGAGCTCGGCCGGGGCGTGCGTCCCGCTCATCCAGCCGACGTGGGAGCACGCGACGAGGCGTGTCGCGGGCCCGATCTCCTGCGCGATGCGCGCGAGCGGGACCTCCCTGACCGTCACGCCGCGCAGCTCCTTCGCCGCGACGAGGGCTCCCTGCAGGCCCGGGTGCTCCTCGTCGCTCGTGAGGATCTCCTCGCCCGCGGCGAGGCCGAGGCCGCCGACGACCTGGGCGATGCCTTCGGTGGTGCACGTCGACAGCGAGAGCTCTTCGGGCGCGCAGTGCAACAGCGACGCGTACCGTTCGCGCAGCTGTGCGCGCAGCTCGGCGGTGCGTTTGAAGTGCTCGGCGGTGCGGCCCGCGCGAAGCTGGTGCGCGAGCTCGGCGTCGGCGGCGCGCACGGCGTCCGCCGCGAGCGGTCCGTCGGTGCCGGCGTTCAGGTACGCGGCGTCGGCGAGCACCGGGAACTGGCGGCGCAGGTCGCTGGGGTCCATGGGGAAGACAAACCTATCGCTCGCGGCGCCGCGAACACCGGTCGGCGCGCTATAAGAAGCCCCTGCGGAGGGTCTGCGGGTACGCCATGGCCGAAGAGAACGAAGAGCCGCTCTGGCGCCCGTCGGCGGCGCTCGCGGCGACGAGCGCGATGTCGCGCTTCATGCGCCGCGCGGGCGAGCGGCACGGACGTGAATTCGCGTCCTACGACGAGCTCTGGCGCTGGTCGACGGACGAGCTCGAGGATTTCTGGGCGGAGATCTGGGATCAGGGCGGCGTCGTCGCCTCGCGCCCCTACGAGCGCGTCCTCGCCACGCGCGAGATGCCCGGCGCGCGCTGGTTTCAGGGCGCGGAGCTGAACTACGCCGAGAACCTGCTGGCGCGCGGCGGCGCCGACGAGCTCGCGGTGATCCACACCTCCGAGCTGCGCGCCGACGGCGAGCTGACGCGCGGCGAGCTGCGCGCGCTCGTCGCCGCCGCGGGCGCCGGGCTGCGCGAGCTCGGCGTCGAGCGCGGAGACCGCGTGGTCGCGTACATGCCGAACATCGCCGAGACGCTCGTCGCCTTCCTCGCCTGCGCGAGCATCGGCGCGATCTGGTCGAGCGCCGCGCCCGAGTTCGGCGCGCGCAGCGTCATCGACCGTTTCGCGCAGATCGAACCGAAGGTGCTGCTCGCGGTCGACGGCTACCGCCACGCCGGCAAGGACCACGACCGCCGCGCGGTGATCGAGGAGCTCCGCCGCGAGCTGCCGACCGTCGAGCACGTCGTCGTGCTGGACTACCTGAGCCCCGGGGCCGAGCCGCCCGCCGGCGCGAACAGCTGGCAGGCGCTCCTCGCCGCGGGCGCCGGCGCCGGCGCGCACTTCGAGCAGGTCGCGTTCGACCACCCCCTCTGGGTGCTCTACTCGTCGGGCACGACTGGCCTGCCGAAGGCGATCGTGCACGGCCACGGCGGCATCCTCGTCGAGCAGCTCAAGAAGGCGCTGCACCTGGATCTGAGGCCCGCGGACCGCATGTTCTGGTTCACGACGACCGGCTGGATGATGTGGAACTTCCTCGTCGGCTGCCTGCTCGGCGACGGCGCCATCGTGCTCTACGACGGCAGCCCCGCCTACCCCGACCTCGGCGCCCTGTGGGACCTCGCGGAGCGCACGTCGATCACGTGCCTCGGCGCGAGCGCGGGCCTCATCGCGGCGTGCGAGAAGGAGGGCGTCGTGCCGCGCGAACGCGACCTCTCGGCGCTGCGCGCCGTCGGCTCGACGGGTTCGCCGCTCGCACCCGAGAGCTTCCACTGGGTGTACGACAACGTCGGTGAGGACATCTGGCTCTACTCGACGAGCGGCGGCACCGACGTCTGCACGGCGTTCGTCGGCGGCTGCCCGCTGCTCCCGGTCTACGTCGGCGAACTGCAGTGCCGCGCGCTCGGCTGCGCCGTGCAGGCCTGGGACGAGGACGGCCACGCGCTCGAGGACGAAGTGGGCGAGCTCGTGATCACCGAGCCGATGCCGTCGATGCCGCTCTTCATGTGGGGCGACGAGGACGGTTCGCGCCTGCGCGAAAGCTACTTCGACATGTTCCCCGGCGTCTGGCGCCACGGCGACTGGATCCGCGTCACGCCGCGCGGCGGCGCCGTGATCTACGGCCGCTCGGACTCGACGATCAACCGCCAGGGCGTGCGCATGGGGACGAGCGAGATCTACCGCGCCGCCGCGACCGTGCCCGCGGTGCTCGACGCGCTCGTCGTCGACATCCCCAAGGACGGCGACGCCAGCGAGCTCTGGATGATCCTCTTCGTCGTGCTCGCCGACGGCGCCGCGCTCGACGACGCGCTGCGAGAACAGATCCGCGCCGCGATCCGCGCGCACTGCTCGCCGCGCCACGTCCCCAACGAGATCCTCCAGGTCGAGCAGGTCCCGCGCACGCTCTCGGGCAAGCTGCTCGAGGTGCCGGTCAAGCGCATCCTGATGGGCATGGAGCCCGGGCGCGCCGCGAGCGCAGGCTCGCTCGCCGACCCCGCCGCGCTCGACTACTTCGTCGCGCTCGCTAGAGCCCGAGCGAGCGGCCCACGATCTCCTTCATGATCTCGTTCGCGCCGCCGTAGATGCGCGTCACGCGCGCGTCGGCCCAGGCGCGCGCGATCGGGTACTCGAGCATGTAGCCGTAGCCGCCGTGCAGCTGCACGCAGCGGTCGACGACGCGCCCCTGCAGGTCCGTGCACCACCACTTCGCGCTCGCGGCGTCCTGCGCCGTCAGTTCGCCGTCCGCGAGCGCCTGCACGCAGCGGTCGATGTAGATCCGCGCGACGTCGACTTCGCCGCGCATCTCGGCGAGCTCGAAACGCGAGTTCTGAAAGCTGCCGATCGGCTGCCCGAACGCGCTGCGCTCGCGGACGTAGTCGAGCGTCCAGCCGAGCGCCGCCTCCGCCGCGGCGACCGCCGTCGCGGCGATCGAAAGGCGCTCCTGCGGCAGGTTCGAGACGAGGTAGAGGAAGCCCTCGCCCTCGCTGCCAAGCAGGTTCGCGGCGGGAACGCGCACGCCGTCGAACGAGAGCTCGGCGGTGTCCTGCGCGTGCTGGCCGACCTTCTCGAGCTTGCGGCCGCGGACGAAGCCCTCCATGCCGCGCTCGAGGACGAGCAGGCTGATGCCGCGGTGGCGCTCCGCGGGGTCCGTCTTCAGCGCCGTGATGACGAGGTCCGCGTTGATGCCGTTCGTGATGAACGTCTTCGCGCCGTCGACGATGTAGACGTCGCCGTCGCGGCGCGCCGTGGAGGACATCGACGCGAGGTCGCTGCCGATCCCCGGCTCGGTCATCGCGAGCGCGGTGATCAGCTCGCCGCTCGCGATCCCCGGCAGCCAGCGCGCGCGCTGCTCCTCGTTGCAGTAGCGCATGAAGTACGGCAGGCAGATGTCGTTGTGCAGCGTCACGCCGAGGCCGAAGCCCGCGACACCGGCGTACTGCGCCTCCTCGCCGACCACGAGGTTCAGGCGGAAGTCCTGCACGCCCGCGCCGCCGTAGCGCTCGGGCACCTCCATCGCCAGAAAGCCGCCGGCTCCGGCCTTCGCGAAGACCTCGCGCGGCACGATCCCGTCGCGTTCCCATTCGCCGTAACGGTTCTCGTCGCCGACCACCTCGCGCTGCAGGAACGTCCGGAAACTCGCGCGGAAATCCTCGTGCAGATCCCCGTAGATCGTGCGTCGCACGCGCGGACAGTAACGCGCCGGCAGGAACCGGCGGCTGCCGCGTCGAATGTTGCCGCCGATGAAGCGAGCAAGCACGCCCACGCAGCCACCGCCGGTCGACGGCTCCAGCGACCACCAGAGCCTCGCGAAGTACATCCAGTCCCGCTTCGACGAATGCTCGCGCTCGCAGAAGGACGTCGCGCAGTACATCGTCGACCACCTCGACGAGGCGGCGTTCCAGACGGCGGAGGAGCTCGCGCGCCGCGCGAACACCTCGAGCTCGACGGTCGTCCGTTTCTCGCAGGCGCTCGGCTTCGAGGGCTTCCCGGAGCTGCAGGCCGCCGCGCGCGAGGAATACCGGCGCGTCAACGCGCAAGGCGGGCAGGACGGGCTCGGCGCGTCGCAGCCGCTCTTCGCGCTGGACCAGAACGAGTTCGAGTCGGCGCTCGTCGCCGACCACCAGAACATCGAGGAGACGGCGCGCAAGCTCTCGCGCACCGACGTCGAGGACCTCGTCGCGGCGATCGTCGGCGCCGAGCGGATCCTCGTCGTGGGCACCGACCAGATGGCGTTCTTCGCGAGCTACCTGCGCCACCTGCTGATGCTGCTCGAACTGCGCGTCGAGGTCGCCTCCAGCGCGTCGCAGGAGGCCCTCGCGCGCCTTTCGCGCATCGACTCCACGACGCTCGTGATCGGCCTCTCCGCGGGGCGGCCGCACCCGCTCGTCGTGCGCGCGATGAAGCTCGCGCGCCACCGCCAGGCCTCGACCGCCGCGATCACCGACGCGACGCTCTCCGACGTCGCCAAGCTCGCGCAGATCCGCGTGTACTACTCCTCCAACAGCCCCGCGTTCGCGCGTTCGCACACCGCTTTGCTGTCGATCCTGCAGGCCCTCGCCTTCGCCGTCTACGCGCGCGACAGCGCCCAGTATGAGGACCGCATCAAGGCCTTCCGCCTGAAGTAGGCGCGCCCGCCGCGCCGACGCGCGCCTGTCAAACTAGGGGCCATGCGCGAAGAGTCGACGTTCACCGTCAAGGCCGGGCTGGCCGAGATGCTCAAGGGCGGCGTCATCATGGACGTCGTCGACCCCGACCAGGCCCGCGTCGCCGAGGAAGCCGGCGCCTGCGCGGTGATGGCCCTCGAACGCGTTCCCGCCGACATCCGCCGCGACGGCGGCGTCGCGCGCATGTCCGACCCGGACATGATCAAAGGCATCCAGCAGTCGGTCACGATCCCCGTGATGGCGAAGGCGCGGATCGGCCACTTCGTGGAGGCGCGCATCCTCGAGGCGCTCGAGGTCGACTACGTCGACGAGTCCGAGGTGCTGACGCCCGCCGACGAGCTCAACCACATCGACAAGTGGGCCTTCAAGGTGCCGTTCGTCTGCGGCGCAACGAACCTCGGCGAGGCGCTGCGGCGCATCGGCGAGGGCGCCGCGATGATCCGCTCCAAGGGCGAGGCGGGCACCGGCGACATCGTCGAGGCGGTGCGCCACATGCGCATGATCACCGGCGAGATACGCCGCCTGACGATGCTCGGCTCCGACGAGCTGGCGACCGCCGCCAAGGAGCTCGCGGCGCCGCTCGACATCGTGCGCGCGGTCGCCCGCGAGGGGCGCCTGCCGGTGGTGCTGTTCTGCGCCGGCGGCATCGCGACCCCTGCCGACGCCGCGCTGATGATGGCGCTCGGCGCCGAAGGCGTGTTCGTGGGCTCGGGCATCTTCAAGTCCGAGAACCCGCCCGCGCGCGCGCAGGCGATCGTCGACGCGACCACCAACTGGCAGGACCCTGAGCGCGTCGCCGCCGCCTCGCGCGGCCTCGGCGTCCCCATGGAGAGCCTCGAGAGCGCGAAGCTCGAGGAGGACCAGCTCCTGGCGCAACGGGGTTGGTAGCGCCCGAGCGCGACACCCACGCCCACCAGCTGGTGGGCGTGCTGGCGCTGCAAGGCGACTTCGAGGCGCACGAGCTGATGCTGGAGCGGCTCGGCGCGCAGGTGCGCGAGGTGCGAACCCCGGCCGGCCTCGCGGGTCTCGACGCGCTCATCATCCCCGGTGGCGAATCCACCGTGATGACGCTCGGAATCGAGCGGGAGGGACTCGCCGAGCCGCTCAGAGAGCTGGCCCGTTCCGGGACCCCGGTCCTCGGAACGTGTGCCGGCATGATCATGCTCGACC
>DATJNQ010000004.1:0-44998 GCA_035507895.1 Solirubrobacteraceae bacterium
CTGTGCCCGCAGAGACTCCCAGCCGCGTAAGCGGCTCCGAGTCTCTGCGGGCACAGGCGAAGCCTCATGCTTGCGGGGACGGCACCACGAAGCCGCCACCATCGGTCTCCGGCGCCGCCGCCAGCACCCGCTCGCGCGGCCACGACGGGCGCGGCACGTCGGCGCGCAGGCGACCCGTGACCTCGACGACGTGCGATGTCGGCGGCACCTCCCCGAGGTCCAGCTCGCCGATCGTCGCGACCCATTCGCTGACCGCCGAGAGCTCGCGCGCCATCGGCTCGATCTCGTCCTCGCGCAGCGCCAGCCGCGCCAGCTGCGCGACATGGAGGACCTCGGCGCGGTCGATCACGGGTGGCAGTCTACGCACCGGCGCGCGGCGGCCCCGGCGAGCCGGGCGCTACGGTCGCGGCCGCGGCTCGGGCGTCGCCGGGCGGTAGCGCGAGGTGCGTTCGTCACGGATCGCCAGCCACGCGCCGATCACGATCAAGAGCGTGCCGGCCAGGCCGAGCCAGGCGCCGCCGCACACGGCGGTCGCGTGCTGCGGGCGCTCGAGCACGCGCACCAGCGCCGCGATCGCGCCGGCGAGGCCGATCACCACCGCCCACACCGCCGTGGCGATCGGCACCGCCGGGCCCTCGCGCTCGAGCAGCGCAGAGACGACCATCGCCAGCGCCGCCGCGAGTGCCGCGAGCATCAGCGCCGCGCCGGGGCCGAAGGTGTCCCAGACGTCGAGGTTGCCCGACGGCGTCGGATACCACCGCAGCAGCAGCGCGGCGACGACGCAGCCGACGCCCGCCAGGGCCGTCAGCTCGCCGCTGCGCAGCCTCACCGGGCGGCCGCCTCGAGCTCCGCCTGGGTGTTGGCGGCCCTCACCGTGTTGCGCAGCAGCATCGCGATCGTCATCGGCCCGACGCCGCCCGGCACCGGCGTGATCGCCGCGGCGATCTCCTCGACCGCGGCGTGGTCCACGTCGCCGACGATGCCGCTGCGGTTGCCCGCCTGCTCGGGGCTGATGCGGTTGATGCCGACGTCGATCACGACCGCACCAGGCTTGACGTAGCCGGCGCCGATCATGCGCGGACGGCCGATCGCGGCGATCAGCACGTCGGCGCGGGCGCACACCGCGGCGAGATCGCGCGTGCGCGAGTGGCACACCGTCACGGTCGCGTTGGCGCTCAGCAGCAGCTGCGCGATCGGCTTGCCGAACAGGTTCGAGCGCCCGACCACGACCGCCTCGGCGCCTTCGAGCTTCACGCCGCTCTGCTCGAGCAGCACCATCACGCCCGACGGCGTCGCCGGCACCAGCGCCGGCGCACCGAGCGCCAGCAGCCCCGCGTTGACCGGCGTCAGGCCGTCGACGTCCTTGAGCGGAGCGATCAGGTTCGTCAGCGACGGCCCATCGAGGTGAGCCGGCACCGGCAGCTGCAGCAGGATGCCGCTCACCGCCGGGTTCTCGTTCAGCGCCTCGAGCTCTGTCGCCACGTCGTCGTAGCTCGCGTCGGCCGGCAGGCGCCGGTCGAACGGCGTGATCCCCACCTCGGCGCCCGCGCGCTGCTTGCCGTCGACGTAGATCGCCGAGGCCGGATCGTCGCCGACCAGCACCGTCGCCAGGCCCGGCGTGCGGCGGTACTCGAGGCCGAACGCCGTGACTTCCTTCGCGACCTCGGCGCGCACACTCGCCGCGATCGCCTTGCCGTCGATCAGCTTCGCCGCCACGACGCAGATGCTATGCGTCCTCAGCGCTTCGTGACGGGCGCGTACTCGGCCATCAGCTTGCGTTCCGAGCCGTCGCCCGCGAACCGCACCACGATCACGCCGTCCGGCTCCACGCCGGTCACGACGCCCTCGCCGAAGGCGGCGTGCACGACGTCCTCGCCGAGGCGGAACGCCTGGATCTGATCGGCTGCGCGCGCCGCTCTGCGCTGCCCCGGCGCCGAGTCCCAACTCGTCACCCCGCGCGCGAGCGAAGGCGTCAGCGTGGCACCCGCGCCGAAGCCGAGGCCGAGCTCGCCTCCCTCCTCGAGCAGCTCGCCCGGGATCTCCGTGAGAAAGCGGCTCGGCAGGCCGTAGCTCTGCGCGCCGAACAGCGCGCGCCGGCGCGCGTAGGTCAGGTACAGCCGCCGCATCGCGCGCGTCACGCCGACGTAGAACAGCCGCCGCTCCTCCTCGAGGCCGCCCTCGTCGATCGCGCGCGAGTGCGGGAACACGCCGTCCTCGAGACCCGTGATGAAGACCGTCGGGTACTCGGTGCCCTTCGCGTTGTGCAGCGTCATCAGCGTCACCAGGCCCTCGTCGTCGCTGCGCGTGTCGGCGTCGGCGACCAGCGCGATCTCCTGCAGGAAGCGCTCCAGCGTCGCGTCGTCTTCGTCGGCGCGCTCGTCGAACTCGCGGCCCACCTCGACCAGCTGCTCGAGGTTCTCGATACGCCCTTGCGCCTCGATCGTGTGCTCGGCCTCCAGCGCCTCGATGTAGCCGCTCTGCGTGAGCACCGCCTCGATCAGCTCCGCGATCGACGCAACTCGCGGCTCGCCGTCCTGCGCAGCGCGATCGGCCGTGCTCAACAGCGGCGCGACGCCCTCATCCTCTTCATCTCCTTCTCCTCCCAGCGGCTCGGCGCCGGTCATCGCGCGCAGCGCCGCCATCGTCGTCATGAAACGCTCCAGCGCCTTGACCGCGGCGGCGCCCAGCCCCGGCACCTGGCGCGGCGAGGCCGCCGCCTCCCACACCGACACGTCCGTCGCCGTCGCGTGGCTCGTGATCCGCGCCAGCGAGGTCTGGCCGAGGCCGCGCCGCGGGCTGTTCGCGATGCGCGTGAAGCTGACCACGTCGTAGGGGTTGGCCAGCAGCGTCAGGTACGCGATCGCGTCCTTGATCTCCGCCCGCTCGTAGAACTTCGTGCCGCCGATGACCTGGTAGGCGATGTCGCCGCGGACGAGCTGGTCCTCGATCGCGCGCGACATCGCGTTCGTGCGGTAAAGGACGCTGACGTCGGCCGCGGCCGCGCCCTCGTCGAGCAGGCGGCGGATCTCACCGACGATCATGCGCGCCTCGGCGTGCTCGTCGTCGAGTTCGCGCAGCTGAACCTGCTCGCCGGTGCCGAGGTCGCTCCACAGCTCCTTGGCGATCGCGCCGCGGTTGTTCGCGATGACGGCGTTCGCGACGGCGAGGATCGTCTCGGTGGAGCGGTAGTTCTGCTCGAGCTTGACGACGTGCGCCTCGGGGAAATCGCGCTCGAAGTCCAGGATGTTGCGCACGTCGGCGCCGCGGAAGCCGTAGATCGATTGCGCGTCGTCGCCGACGACGGTGATGTTGCGCGGCCCGTCGCTGCCGTCGCCGACGAGCAGCTGCAGCAGCCTGTACTGGGCGCGGTTGGTGTCCTGGTACTCGTCGACGAGCACGTAGCGGAAGCTCGCCTGGTAGCGGGCGCGTACGTCGTCGTACCGTTCGAGCAGTTCGACGGTGCGCAGCAGCAGGTCGTCGAAGTCCATCGCGTTCATCGCGTGTATCTGCCGCTGGTAGGAGGCGTAGACGTCGGCCATCATCTCGTCGAAGGGGTCCTGCGCCTCGCGGCGGTAGGCGTCGACGTCGAGCAGGCGGTTCTTGGCGTCGGAGATGCGGGCCTGGATCGCGGCGGGCTTGTAGCGCGTCATGTCGACACCGACGGCTTCGGCGCTGCGCTTCGCCAGACGCCGCGAGTCGGCCTGGTCGTAGATCGTGAAGGCGCGCGTGTAGCCGAGGCGGTCCGCCTCGCTGCGCAGGATCCGCGCGCAGGCCGAGTGGAACGTCGAGAGCCACATCGAGCGTGTGCTGTGGCCGAGGAGGCGCTCGACGCGTTCGCGCATCTCGCCCGCCGCCTTGTTCGTGAACGTGATGGCGAGGATCTCGCCGGGGCGGGCCCGGCGCGTGTAGATGAGGTGCGCGATGCGGTGGGTGAGCACGCGCGTCTTGCCCGAGCCCGCGCCGGCGAGCACGAGCAACGGGCCCTCGCCCCACGTGACCGCCTCGCGCTGCGGGCCGTTGAGCCCCTCGAGCAGCGCCTCGGCGGGCTCGACTGACCGCAGATCGCTCATCCAGACTCAGGATAGATGTGCGCCCGGGCGGCGCGAGCGCGCTATCCGCCGGCGGGATTGGGGCCGCGCACGGTCCGCAGGGGCCGCACCTCGGCCTCCTGGTGGTCGCGGCCGGACAGCTCGGCGAGCTGTTCTTCCTGCGCGGCGATGCGGCGTGAGAGCTCCTGCAGGGCCTCCGCGATCGGGTCGGGGAGGTGGATCCAGTCGGCGTCGGGGCCCTCCGGGCGCCGGCCGTCGACGCGGACCGGGTGACCCGGGTTGCCGACGACGGTGCAGTTCGCTTCGACATCGGTGATGACGACGCTGTTCGCGCCGATCTTCGCCCCGTGGCCGATCGTGATCGGCCCGAGGAGCTTCGCGCCCGAGCCGATCGTGACGTTGTCCTGGACCGTCGGGTGGCGCTTGCCGACGGCGAAGCCGGTGCCGCCGAGCGTCACCCCCTGGTAGAGCGTCACGTCTTCGCCGATCTCGGCTGTCTCGCCGATCACGACGCCGGTGCCGTGGTCGATGAAGAGTCCCGCGCCGATCCGCGCGGCGGGGTGGATCTCGATCCCGGTGAGGGAGCGCGTGAGCGTCGCGATCAGGCGCGGCAGCAGCGGCACTTCGGCGCGGTGCAGGCGGTGCGCGACGCGGTGCGAGAGCAGAGCGTGGATGCCGGGCCAGGCGAGGAGGATCTCAAGGCGCGATACGCCGCGCGCGGCGGGGTCGCGCTCGCGCGCCGCCTCGACGTCGCGCCGCACCTCCTTCGTCACCCCCGCGAACGGGCCGAGGAGCGCCATTCGTCAACTGTAGCGGTGGTCCGCGGCGGATCTACGGGGCGAAGAAGGCCTGCGAGACATACCTCTCGCCCGAGTCGGGCATCACGACGAGGATGCGCCGGCCGGCGTTCTCGGGGCGCGCAGCGACGGCCAGCGCGGCGTGCAGCGCGGCGCCGCACGAGATGCCGGCGAGCAGACCGGCGCGGCGCGCGCACGCCCAGGCGGCGTGGATGGCGTCGTCGTCGCTGACGGCGATCACCTCGTCGAGCAGCGCGCGGTTGAGGACGGGCGGCACGAAACCCGCGCCGATCCCCTGGATGCGGTGCGGGCCGGGCGCGCCCCCGGAGAGGACGGGCGAGCCGGCGGGCTCGACGGCGACGATCCGCAGGTCGGGGTTGCAGTGCTCGCGCAGGTATTCGCCCGCGCCGGTGATCGTGCCGCCGGTGCCGACGCCCGCGACGAGCACGTCGATGTCGCCGTCGAGGGCGCGCTCGATCTCCGGCCCGGTGGTGCGCCGGTGCGCCGCCGGGTTCGCGGGGTTGGAGAACTGGTCGGGGAGGAACGCGTCGGCGCCGGACGCAAGCGCGCGTGCCGCCGCGACCGCCTCGTCCATCCCCCCCATCGACTCGGTGACCTCGACGCGCGCGCCGAAGAGGCGCAGCAGCGCCTCTCGCTCGCGGCTCATGCCCTGCGGCAGCGTCAGCACGAGCTCATACCCCTTCGCGGCGCAGACGAACGCGAGCGCGATCCCGGTGTTGCCGCTCGTCGCCTCGACGATCGTCGTGCGGCCCGGCTCGATGCGTCCTTCGGCCTCGGCGGCCTCGATCATCGCGATACCGATGCGGTCCTTGACGCTGCCGCCTGGGTTGTACGCCTCGAGCTTCGCGAAGAGCCGCACGCCGTCGCGCGCCGCGGCGCTGCCCGCGATCAGCTCGCCAAGCTCGACGACCGGCGTGTCACCGACGAGCTGCGCGAGGTTGTCGGCGATCCGGCCCACGCGGGCGACTCTAAAGGAGCGGCCGGGAGCCGCGGCGTTCAGATGTGGTACATCACGCCGCCAGCGTCGCGGCGCTCGCGGTCAAGGACCTCAGCGATGCTCATCGAGCCGAGCACGGCGCGGGCGGCCTGCGCCGCGTCGGCGAAGATGCCCTCGGTGCCCTGCCCGACGGGGCCGTCGAGAAGCTCGACGATCTCGAGCACCGTGACGTCGGCGGGGTCGCGGGCGAACGTGTAGCCGCCCTTGACGCCGCGCTGCGAGGCGATGATGCCGGCGCGGCGCAGGACCGCGAAGAGCTGCTCGAGGAACTGCGGCGGAATGTTGCGCCGGCGCGCGATCTCGCCGAGCGGCACGGGCGCGCTGTCGCCGGCGCAGCAGAGCTCGGCGAGGGCCTGGACGGCGTACGGCGACTTCGTTGTGATCGAGATCATGCGATCCCGATCCTAGTGGCGGCTCTTAGAGCCAGCCGCGCTCGGTTGCCGTCAGCACGGCCTGGGCGCGGTCGACGGCGCCGATCTTGCCGTAGATGTTGTGCAGGTGCGTGCGGATCGTGCTCGTCGAGAGCCCGAGCTCGTGCGCGATCTGCTTGTAGACCTTGCCTTCGGCGAGGGGCCTGAGGACGGCGAGCTCGCGCGCGGAGAGGGGGCACGGTTCGCTGCGCCGCTGGCGCGTTCCGCCGGCGCTCGGCAGTTCGTAGAGCACGGCGCGCAGCTGTGTCGCGTCGAGGCCGACGGTGCGCGCGCACTTCATCATCGCGGAGGAGTTCACGCTGCCGCCGCGGGCGTAGTGGGCAAGCATGTCGGCGAGGCGGATGACGGCGGCTTCGCCTTCGGCGTCGTCGTGGTGGTGGCGCTCGATGGGCGCCGCGAGCGAGTTCGGCAGCGCCCAGCGGCGCATCAGCACGCCGCCGACGACGGCGTGGTCGACGCCGAGCTCCAGCCGCTCGCGGCGCACCCGTTCCTCGGGCGTGCGGGCGTCGCGGTGGACCTGCGCCGGGTAACCGGGGTAGGCGTGCAGCAGGATGAGCTTGCCGACGTCGTGCAGGAGGCTCGTGACGGTCAGGCGGTCGCGCTCCTCGTAGCCGATTTCGGAGGCGATCATCGCCGCCGCCTTCTGCGTCGCGAGGGCGTGCAGGCGGAAACGCTCGGGCACGGTCTCCCAGATACCCGAGCGCTCGAAGAAGTCGAAGGTGCGGACGCGCACGGCGAGCGTCTGCACCGTGTGCGGACCGAGGACGGTGACGGCCTCGTGCACCGTCTCGACGCGCGGCCCGGCGTGCGGCGCGCGGTTCGCGAGCCGCAGCAGCGGGATCAGCAGCGCGACGTCGGACTCGACCGCGGCGACCACGTCGCCGATCGGTGGCTGGTCCTGGCCGACGAGGGAGAGCAGCCGGTCGCGCGACTCGACGAGCGCGGGGAAGGCCTCGATCGCGTCGAAGGCCTTCGTCAGGCGGCGGCCGTGCCCCTCGCCGCCGTCGCGCTCCTTGGCGGTCGCGACTTTGCGCGTCGGGGCACGTTCAGACGAAGCGGTGCGGCGGGCCTTGATCTCGTCGGTCGTGGCTGTGGTTTCGGTCGTTTCGGTGCGCATCTAGGGGTATTGCCGTCCGTGGCGGGCCGTCCGGCCGCCTCACAGACCCCCTATCGGCACCGTGTGGCCGGATGTTGAGCTAGCGCCGGGCGCTCAGAGATTCGTCCAGGCGCCGCAGAGTCTCGTCGCGGCCGAGCAGCGCGATGCTCTCGAAGATGCCGGGCGAGACCGTGCTTCCGGTGAGCGCGACGCGCAGCGGCTGGTAGAGGTCACGGGGCTTGCCGCCGCGCTCTGCGACGAGGGCCACGAGCGCCCGTTCGACGTGCTCCTCGTCGAACGGCTCGGTCTGCGCGAGCGCCGCCCTCGCCTTCGCGACAGCGTCGAGCCCCTCGCCTGTGAGCCAGCGCTCGCGCGCCGCCTCATCCACCTGCGCGCCGTCGAGCAGCGCGCCGGCGAGCGGCATCAGGTCGGCGAGCGTGTGGATCTTCTCCTGGCTGATGCGCACGATCCCGGCCAGCCCCTCGCGGCCGGTGAACGCTTCGGCGCGCGCCGTCAGATCGGCCGGGTCCATCGCGCGGATGTAGACGCCGTTCAGCCAGCCGAGCTTCACCTCGTCGAAGCGCGCCGGGTTGCGGCTGATGCGCTCGAGCGTGAAGCGCCGCACGAGCTCCCCGGTGGAGAGCACCGTCTCGTCGTCGCCGGCGCCCCAGCCGAGCAGGGCGAGGTAGTTGCGCACCGCCTCGGGCAGGTAGCCGGCGTCGCGCAGCTCCTGCACGGACGCGGCGCCGTGGCGCTTGGAGAGCTTCTTGCCGTCGGGGCCGTGCAGCAGCGGCAGGTGCGCGTAGAGCGGGTCGGGCGCGTCGTGGAAGCCGACGGCGCGCAGCGCCTGCAGCACGAGCAGCTGCTTCGGCGTGTTGGAGACGTGGTCCTCGCCGCGGACGACGTGCGTGATGTCGGCGTCGAGGTCGTCGACGGCGACCGCGAAGTTGTAGAGGACCGAATCGTCGGCGCGCGCGATGACGGGGTCGTCGAGGTGCTCGTGGCGAAAGACGTTCGGGCCGCGCACCGCGTCGTGGACGACGGTCTCTCCCTCGTCGCCGACGCGCAGGCGGACGGCGCCCTCGCCTTCATCGGCGCCGCGGAAGCCGCGCTCGCTGCCGTGCTCCTCCTTGTAGCGGCGCACGTCATCGGCGGTCGCGCGCGAACGGTAGGCGTGGCCGGCGTCGAGCAGCGCGGCGAGGGCCTCGCGGTGGCGCTCCGCGCGCTCGCTCTGCATCACCGGGCCCTCGTCCCAGTCGAGTTCGAGCCAGCGGAGCGCGTCGATGATCTGCGCGACATTCTCGGGCGTGGAGCGCTCGCGGTCGGTGTCCTCGATGCGCAGCACGAGCACGCCGCCGTCGTGGCGTGCGAGCAGCCAGTTGAAAAGCGCGGTGCGCGCGCCGCCGATGTGCAGCGCGCCGGTCGGCGACGGCGCGAAACGAACCCTCATAATCGGCCGCAATGCTAATCGGGGCCCACGTGTCGCCCGCCGGCGGCCTGCCGAAGGCGATCGAACGCGGCGTCGAGCGCGGCTGCCGCGCGATCCAGATCTTCAACCAGTCGCCGCGCATGTGGCGGCCGACGGAGTACGACGACGACGCCGTGGCGGAGTTCCGCGCGGCGATGGACGCGAGCCCGATAGGCGCCGTCATGATCCACGCCGTCTACCTCTTGAACTGCGCGAGCGAGGACGCGGACATCCGCGCGAAGTCGCTCACGTCGCTGGCGGCTTCGCTGCGTGTCGGGGCACGCATCGGCGCCGTCGGCGTGGTCCTGCACCCCGGCTCGGCGAAGGGCGGCGACCCCGCGGCGGCGATCAAGCGTGCGGGCAAGACGATCGCGCACGCGCTCGCCGAGAGCGAGGGCTGCCCGCTGCACCTGGAGAACACCGCCGGGGCCGGCGGCACGCTGGGGCGCACGATCGACGAGCTCGCGGCGCTCTTCGAAGCGGCCGGCGGCGACGAGCGGCTCGGCATGTGCCTGGACTCCTGCCACCTGCTGGCATCCGGTTACGACGTGCGCACGGCGGCGGGCGTCGACGCCGTCGTCGCGGAGGTCGAGAGCAAGGTCGGCCTGGGGCGCCTGGGCACGCTGCACCTGAACGACTCGCAGAACCCGCTCGGCTCGCAGCGCGACCGGCACGCCAACCTCGGCGACGGCGAGCTCGGGCTCACGGGCTGCGCGGCGTTCCTGTCCGCGCCTCAGTTCGAGGACCTCGCGTGCGTCCTGGAGACGCCGGGCGAGGAGCGAAAGGGCGCCGGCCCGGAGGAAGTGTCGCTCGCGATGTCGCTGCGCGAGCGCGGCCTCGCCGAACGCGCCGCGGCGCGTTAGCCGCCTCTTTCAGGCGGCCTGGGCGCGCGCCGCGAGCGTCTGCGCGAGCTCGGCGCGCAGCGCGGGCGTGTTGAGCACGCGGAACGCGTCGCCGAGGCGCAGGCGGCGCGTGCCGCCGCTCGTGCGGATGTCGATCACGACCTCGGCCTGGCCCGCGAAGTCGCCGATCGTCTGCTTGAGGTCCTCGATCCGCGTCGCCGAGAGCTCGTCGGCGCTGACGGTGAGGTGCACAGTCTGTGCCGCCGCCGCGGCGGCGCGCTCCGCGGCGCGGGCGGCGGCGCGGGCGCGCTCGACCTCCTCCTCGCTCGGCGCGAACGGCACGACGGACTGCACGACGATCGTCGTGCGGTTGCGCGGCCCTTCTTCGCCGCGCCCCGCGGGGCGGTCGGCCTCGCGGTGCTCGAGGCGCCCGCGCACGAGCACGACGGCGTCGAGCGCGAGCGCGGCACGCTGCTCCTCGGGCGCCCGGTCGGGGAAGAACGTCAGCTCGACGGTGCCCGTGAGGTCGTCGAGCGTCGCGAAGACGATGTTTTGCCCCGAGCGCGCCTTGACGCGGCGGTATTGGCTGACGATGCCGCCGACGAGCACCTGTTCGCCGTCGGGCCTCGCCTCGAGCTCGGCGACGGGCCTGTCGACCTTCGCGCGCATCGCCTCGCGCAGCGGCTTCAGCGGGTGGGCGGAGATGAACAGGCCGATCGCCTCCTTCTCGGCAGCGAGCAGCTCGGGCTGCTCGAACTCCTCGCCGTCGATCATGGGGTGCGCGGGGCGGGCGAAGGCGGCGGGCTGCCCGGCGGACTGCTCTTCGGCGAAGTCGAAGATCGAGCCCTGGCCGATCTGCGCGTCCTGCTGCGCCTTCTGGCCCGCGGACTGGGCCTGCTCGAGCACGGCGAGCATGCCCTTGCGCGTCGCCCCGGTGGAGCCGAACGCGCCGCACTTGATGAGCGCCTCGATCGCCGCGCGGTTGACGGCGCGCGCGTCGACGCGTTCGCAGAAATCCCACAGCGAGCTGAACTCGCCGCCCTCGTCGCGCGCGCGCTTGATCGCCTCGACGGCCTGGAAGCCGAGTCCCTTGACGGCGTCGAGGCCGAAGCGGATGTTGCCGTCGACGACGGTGAACTCGTGCTCGGAGCTGTTGACGTCGGGGGCGAGGATCTCGATGCCCATCTCCTCGCAGCGCGCCGCGAAGAACGGGACGCGGTCCTTCGTCGACATCACCGAGGAGATCAGCGCCGCCATGTACTCGGCGGGGTAGTTGGCCTTCAGGTACGCGGTGCGGTAGGAGAGCATCCCGTAGCACGCGGCATGGCTCTTGTTGAACGAGTAGTCGGCGGAGCGCTCGTTCGTCTCCCAGAGGTACTCGATGACCTCCTCGCGCGTTCCCGAGGCGCGGCAGCCGGCGAAGAACTCGGGCTTCAGCGCCGCCATCGCGTCGCGCTTCTTCTTGCCGATCGCCTTGCGCAGGTCGTCCGCCTTGGCGCCGGAGAAGCCCGCGAGCTCCTTGGCGATCTGCATCGCCTGCTCCTGGTAGAGGATCACGCCCATCGTCGGTTCGAGGATCGGCCGCAGGCGCTCGTCGTGGTAGGTGATCGACTCGGGGTTGTGCTTGCCGCGAGCGTACGTCGGGATCTGGTCCATCGCGCCGGGCCGGTAGAGCGCGTTCAGCGCGATGACGTCGTTGAACTCGTCGGGGCGGACCTTCTTCAGCGCGTCGCGCATGCCCTCGGACTCGAACTGGAACACGCCCACGGAGTCGCCGCGCGAGAGCATCTCGAAGGTCTTGGCGTCGTCGAGCGGCAGGCTGGACATGTCGATGCGACGGCCCGTGTTGCGCTCGATCAGCGCGAGCGCGTTGTCGATCACGTCGAGGTTCCGCAGGCCGAGGAAGTCCATCTTCAGAAGCCCGATCTCCTCGATCTGGGTGCCCGCGAACTGCGTCACGGTCTTCTGCTGGCGCTGCCCGTTCTCGTCGGGACCGGCGTCCGCGAGCTGCAGCGGCACGACCTCGGTGAGCGGCCGGTCGGCGATCACGACGGCGGCGGCGTGGATCGAGCTGTTGCGCACGATCCCCTCCATGCCCTGCGCGAGCTCGACTATGCGGCGCGCCTGCGGATCCGCATCGACGGCCTTGCGCAGTTCCTGGCCATTTTTCAGGCACTCCTCGAAGGACGGCGCGCGCCCCATCACGGGGTCGGGGATCAGCTTCGCCAGGCGGTCGCCGGTGGCGTAGTCGAGTCCGAGGACGCGCGCGGCGTCGCGCGTGGCCTGGCGCGGCGCCATGCGGTTGAAGGTGCCGATCTGCGCGACGCACTCGCGGCCGTACTTCTCGGTCACGTAGCGGATGACGCGCTCGCGGCCGCGGACCGAGAAGTCGATGTCGATGTCTGGCATCGACACGCGCTCGGGGTTCAGGAAGCGCTCGAAGAGGAGCTCGTAGCGCAGCGGCTCGATGTCGGTGATGCGCAGGCAGTAGGAGACGAGCGAGCCGGCCGCCGAGCCGCGCCCCGGTCCGACGGCGATCTCGTTCTCGCGCGCGAACTTGACGAAATCCCAGACGATGAGGAAGTAGGCGTTGAAGCCCATCCTGTCGATGACGCCGAGCTCCATGTCGGCGCGTTCGCGGACCTCGGCCGGGACCGGGTCGCCGTAGCGTTCGCGCATGCCTTCGTGCACGAGCGCGCGCAGGTACTCGCGCTCGTCGACGCCGCCGGGCGTCGGGAAGCGCGGGATCAGCTGTCCGCCGAGCGCGAGCTCGACCTCGCAGCGCTCGGCGATCTCGACGGTGTTCGCGAGCGCATCGGGCCACGCCGCGAACGCGCCGGCCATCTCGCCGCTGTCGCGCAGGTAGAACTCGTTGGTGTCGAAGCGCAGGCGCCGCGGGTCGTCGAGCGTCGTCTTCGTCTGGACGCACAGCAGCGCCGCGTGCCGGTCGTAGTCCTCGCGGCGCAGGTAGTGAACGTCGCCGGTGCCGACGAGCGCGCCGCCCATCTCCCGCGCGATCGCGACGATGCCCTCGTTGCAGCGGTCCTGCAGCTCGATGCCGTTGCGCTGGACCTCGAAGTAGACGTTGCCGGCACCGAAGATCTGGCGCAGGTCGTCGGCGTGGGCGCGCGCGTCGTCGGGTCGCTCTTCAGCCAGGCGCTTGCAGAAACGCGACGCAAGGCACCCCGTGAGCGCGATCACGCCGTCGCTGTGGTCGGCGAGCCGTGCCAGGTCGACGGTCGGCTTGCCGCGCTGCAGGCCCTCGAGGAAGCCGGCCGAGGAGAGCGCCATCAGGTTGCGGTAACCGGTCTCGTTCTCGGCCAGCAGCGTCAGGTGGTTGTGCTCCACCTTGCCGCTGCCGGGGATGAGCTCGTCGCCGGAGAGGTAGATCTCGCAGCCGAATATCGGCTTGATGCCGTGGCGGCGGCAGGCCTTGTAGTGCTCGATGGAACCGCTCATCACGCCGTGGTCGGTCAGCGCGAGCGCGCCCTGTTCGAAGGTCGCGGCGCGCTCGGCGAGGGCGTCGATGTTGCACGCGCCGTCGAGCAGCGAGTACTCGGAGTGGACGTGCAGATGGACGCAGGAAGAGCCGCTCACGCCTGCGAATCGTATGCCGGGCGGCGGCGGAGGATCAGGCGGCCGGGCGCTGTTTGCGGCGCATCCGCAGGCGCCCGATGAGCGACGTCGCGTGCTTGTGCTGGACCCGTGGCGGCGCGGGCGCCGTCTCTCCGGCGTCGGCCGCGGCCGCGTCGGCGGCACGCGCGTCGGCCGCGGGCGCCTCGGCGGCGCGGGCGCGCAGGCGCTCGGCGGCCGCCTCGAGCGCCGCGGAGATCTCCGGCCCGTCGCCCGGCGCGGCTGCCGTGGCGGCGGCGCCGCCGCGCAGCTGCTCCTGCAGGCGGACGACGAGGCCGCGCAGCTCGCCGATCAGCCGCACGGCGCCGGCGCTCGCATCGTGCAGCTGGTGGATCAGCGCTTCGAGTCGTTCGCGCGCGCGGCGCTCGCTCGCGATCTCCTGCGCCGCGGCGGCGCTGCGCCGCTCGAGATCCGCGAGCCGCCTTTCCAGGGCGCCATCGGCCGCCGCCTCCGGGCGCCGTTCGAGCTCCGCGACGCGCCGCTCGAGCGCGGCGTCCGCCGCCACGGGCGCCGCGGCACGGCGTTCGAGCTCGGCGACGCGCCGCTCGAGGGCGGCGTCCGCCGCGACGGGCGCCGCGGCGCGCCGTTCGAGCTCCGCGAGGCGCCGCTCGAGCGCGGCGTCGGCGGGCTGCGGTGCCTGACGCGAGCGTTCGAGCGCCTGAAGCCGGGCGGCGAGGCTCTGCAGCTGGGCGTGGAGCTCGCGCGCCGCGCCCTCGCCGGCACGGACGCGGGCCTCAAGCCAGCCCGTGTCTGGCGCGAGCGGCGCGGGCGCGGTGAAGCCGAGGCGGCTCTCGGCCTCGGCGCGCAGCTGCTGCTCGGCGTACTCGCGCTGGCGGATGCGGCGCAGCTCGCGCTCGCGCTCGGCGGCGAGCGCCCGCTCCTCGTCGAGCAGCTCTGCGGCGCGCTCGTTCTCGTCCTCGAGTTCGCGCAGGCGGCGCTGGAGACTCGCGACGTGCCGTTCGAGGGTCTCGACGGTCGCCTCCGCCGCGGCGGTGCGCCGCGCGAGGGCGTCCTCGCCCTCGCCGGCGGCGCGCATCGCGCGGCGCCGCGCGAGCAGGTCACGTTCCAGGCCGCCTCCGTAGGGCGGGCCGGCGCCCGAGTCCTCGCCGTCGGGGGCGGCCAGAGTCATGGCCGAAGGCTAGGCCAGCTTCCGGACAGGCGTCCGCTCAGCGGATGCTGTTGTGCAGCTGCCAGGCCAGCCGCGACTGCAGCGTGAACAGTTCGATGAAGCCGGGCGAGGAGCTCTGGCTGAAGAGGCCGCCGGACTCGGAGAAGGTCGCGAGCTGCGGGTCGTACACGGCGTGCGGCGACTCGCGTGTCGTGACGCGCACCGACCCCTTGTAGAGCTCGAGGCCTATCGTGCCGGCGACGCGTTCGTTGACGTGCGTCATGAACGCGTCGAGGTCGTCGCGCAGCGGCTCCCACCAGAGCCCCGCGTAGACGAGGTAGGCCCAGTGGCGGTCGAGGTCCGGCTTCATCTGGTTCTGGTGGATCGTGCAGACCAGGCGCTCGAGCTCGCGGTGGGCGGCGAGGATCACGCTCGCGGCGGGTGTCTCGTAGATGTCCCTCACCTTCAGGCCGACGATGCGGTCCTCGATGTGGTCGAGGATGCCGACGCCGTGGCGCGCCGCGATCGCCGAGACGCGTTCGATGAGCGCGACGAGCTCGAGCTGTTCGCCGTCGAGCGCTATCGGCAGGCCGCGCTCGAACTCGAGCCTTATCGTCTGCGGCTCGTCGGGCGCCAGGCGCGGCGGCGTGACGAGCTGGAAGACGTCCTCGTCGGGTGCGTGGTCGAGCTCCTCGATCCAGCGTCCCTCGGAGGAGCGGCCCCACAGGTTCTCGTCGATCGAGTAGGGCGCGGTCTCGGTGCCGCCCTTGACCGGGATGCCGTGCTCGCGGGCGTACGCGATCTCCTCGTCGCGCCCCATGCTCCACTGGCGGACGGGCGCGAGGACGCGCAGCTCCGGCGCGAGCGTCTGCACCGTCCCGTCGATGCGTACCTGGTCGTTGCCCTTGCCGGTGCAGCCGTGCGCGATCGTGTCGCAGCCGCTGGCGCGCGCCTGCTCGACGGCGAGCTTGCCGATCAGCGGGCGGCCGAGTGCGGTGAAGAGCGGGTAGCCGTTCCCGTACACGGCGTTCGCGTGGATCGCGGGAGCGATGAAGTCGTAGGCGAACTCTTCGCGAGCGTCCACGACGTGGCACTCGACGGCGCCGAGCTCCAGGGCCTTGCCGCGTACGACGTCCCAGTCCTCACCCTCCTGGCCGAGGTTGACCGTGAGGCAGACGACCTCCGCGTCGTAGCGTTCCTGGATCCACTTCACCATGACGCTCGTGTCCAGGCCGCCGGAGTAGAGCAAGAGGACCCGGCCGACGTGCTCGGGGTCGGCCTCGTAGGCCGCGGTTTTGGGGCTCTCGGCCTGCTCGCTCACGCGCGCAACCCTAGTGGCTCGGACGCGCCGCCGCGCTCACGCGGCGAGCAGGCGCGCGAGGCGGCCGGCGGCGTCCTCGAGCTGCGCCGCGGTCGCCGTGAGCGGCGGCAGCAGGCGGATCGTGGCGGGCCCCGTCGCGTTGATCACGAGCCGCTCCTCGAGCAGCGCACGGCGCGCCAGGGCCGGCGCGGGCACGTCCACGTCGGCGGCGAGCATCAGCCCGCGGCCGCGCACCGCGGTGACGCCCTCGAGCTCGGACAGGCGCGCCGTGAGCAGCTCGCCGCCCGCGCGCACGCCGGCGAGCAGCTCCTCGTCGTCGGTGACGGCGAGCGCCGCGAGCGCGGCGCGCGCCACGAGCGGGCCGCCGGCGAACGTCGAGCCGTGGTCGCCGGGCTGCAGGACGTCGGCGAGGCGCGGGCCGGTGATGAGCGCGCCGATCGGCAGCCCGCCGCCGAGCGCCTTGGCGCTCGTGATCGCGTCGGGCACGACGGGCGTGGCCTGGTAGGCCCACAGGCGGCCGGTGCGCCCCATGCCGGTCTGGACCTCGTCGAAGATCAGCGCGGCGCCGTGGCGGTCGCACGCCGCGCGGGCGGCGAGCAGCACGTCGTCGGTGATTACGTGGATGCCGCTCTCGCCCTGGATGGGCTCGAGCAGCACGGCGGCGGTCCGCGGGCCGACGGCGCCCGCGACGGCGTCGGCTTCGGCGGGTACCGCGACGAAGCCGGGGACGAGCGGCGCGAACGGCGCCTGCTTGGTCTCCTGCACGGTGGCGGAGAGCGCGCCGTACGTGCGGCCATGAAAGCCGCCGTGCAGGACGACGATCTCACCGCCCGCCTTGGCGCGGCGCGCGAGCTTGATCGCGGCCTCGTTGGCCTCGGCGCCGGAGTTGCAGAAGAACACCTTCCCGCCGAGGCTCGAGCGCGAGAGGGCGCGCGCGAGGAGCATCGCGGGCTCGGTGTAGAAGAGGTTCGACACGTGCATCAGCTCCCCGGCCTGCTCGCGGACGGCGGCGACGACCCGGGGGTGGCAGTGGCCGAGGCTCGTCACGGAGATTCCGCAGAGCATGTCGAGGTACTCGTTGCCCTCCTCGTCGTAGAGCAGCGCGCCGGCGCCGCGCACGAACTCGACGGGCTGGCGCGCGTAGGTGCCGACGACGAACTCGCCCTCGAGCCCGCGCAGCTCGGCGACCGTCACGGCGCGGCCTCGATCTTGGTGCCGACGCCGGCGTCGGTGAAGAGCTCGAGCAGCAGCGAGTGCGGCGTGCGCCCATCGAGGATGTGCGCGGCGCCGACGCCGCCGCCGATCGCGTCGACGCACGCTTCGAGCTTGGGCCGCATCCCCCCCTGCGGGAGCGCGGCCTCGACGTCCTGCACCGAGGCGGCGTGGATCAGGCTCGCGGGGTCGGCGGCGTCGCGCAGCCAGCCGGCCACGTCGGTGAGGAAGATGACGCGGTGCGCGCCGAGCGCCGCGGCGACCGCGCCGGCCGCCTCGTCGGCGTTGACGTTGTAGGAGTTGCCGTCGCGGTCGGCGCCGACGGAGGCGATGACGGGGATGTAGTCGCGCGCGACGTGTTCGATCACGCCGGCGTTGACGCGCTCGATCGTGCCGACGAAGCCGATGTCCTGGCCGTCGGGTGCGCTGCGCCGCCCGACGCGGAAGAGCGCGCCGTCGTCGCCGCTGAGGCCGACGGCGGGCTGGCCGTGGCGCGAGATGCGCAGCACGATCTCCTTGTTGACCTTGCCGACGAGCACCATCTTCGCGACCTCGACGGTCTGCTCGTCGGATACGCGCAGGCCTTCGACGAAGCGCACCGGCAGGCCGAGCCGCTCCATGTAGCCGGTGATCTCGGGGCCCCCGCCGTGCACGACGATCGGGTTCATGCCGACGTACTTGAGGAGCACGACGTCGCGCGCGAACTCCTCGCGTAGCGCCTCGTCGACCATCGCGGCGCCGCCGTACTTGATGACGATCGTCTTGCCGTGGAACTGCCGGATGTACGGCAGCGCCTCGAGCAGCGTCGCGACCGCGGGCGGCGTGGGCTTCTCGCCGGCGCTCATGTCGTGTACTCCGCGTTGACCGTGACGTACTCGTGCGAGAGGTCGGAGAAGAAGAGCTCGCATTCGGCGCCCTGGCCCGGCAGGCCGACCTCGTACTCGACCTCGGCGCGCCTGACCGCGGCGGCCAGCGCGTCCTCGTCGTAGCGCACCGCCGCGCCCTCGCGGCACACCGCGACGCCCTCGACGGTGACGTCGACGGGCACGGCGCCGCGGTGCGCGAGCGCGCCGCCGACGGCCTGCACGATGCGGCCCCAGTTGGGGTCCGCGCCGTGCAGCGCGCTCTTCACGAGCGGCGAGTTGCCGACCGCGCGCGCCGCGGCCTCGACGTCCTCGCCGACGCCGCCGTACACGACCACGCGCCCGACGCGGGCCGCGCCCTCGCCGTCCGCGACGATGCGCAGCGCGAGCTCGCGCAGCAGCGCGTCGAGCGCCTCGCCGAACGCGCGCTCGTCCTCGCTTTCGGGCGCGACGCGCACGCCGCTCGCGCCCGAGCACATCAGGATCACCGTGTCGTTCGTGGAGAGCTGGCCGTCGACCGTGATCCGCTCGAACGAGCGTTTGACGCACACGTCGAGCAGCAGCGCTGCGTGGTCGGCGTCGAGCTCCGCGTCGCTCTGCACGAAGCACAGCATCGTCGCGAAGTCGGGCGAGATCATCCCGGCTCCCTTGCACTGCGCGGCGAGGCGGACGCTGCCGGCGGAGAGCGCGACCTCGAGGGTCGCCCGCTTCTCGCCCGAGTCGGTCGTCTGGATCGCCTGCTGCAGGTCGGCGTCGCCGTCGCGGCGCAGCGCGGCGCGGGCCGCGAGCACGCCGCGCAGGATCGCGTCGACGGGAAGCTCGTGCGCGATCGCCCCGGTCGACGCGAGCGCGACGAGCTCGGCGTCCACGCCGGTTGCGGCGGCCGCCGCGCCCTGGCACTTCGCGGCGTCTTCCAGGCCCCGTTTGCCCGTCGCGGCGTTGGCGCAGCCGCTGTTGGCGAGGATCACGCGCAGCGCGTCCAGGCGGCAGCGCTGCGAGGTCAGGAGCACCGGCGCGGCGGGCGCCGAGCTCGCGGTGAAGCGCGCCGCGCTCGCGGCGCGCGGGCCGTCGCAGACGAGCAGGCCGACGTCGGGCCGCGCGGAGTCCTTGATGCCTGCGGCGACGCCGGCGGCCCTGAAGCCCTCGGGCAGTCCACCGTGGCCCTGCAGGTCGCGGACGTGCGCGGGCGCCGGCACCCAGCGCGAGCGGAAGAACGCGTCGCTCACGTGAGCCCCCGCTCCTCGCCGAGGCCGAACATCACGTTGAGGTTCTGGATCGCCTGCGAGCTCGTGCCCTTCCAGAGGTTGTCGATCGCGGCGAAGATGATCAGTCGTCCGCTTCTCTGATCGACGGCGGCGTGCAGGCGGCAGAAGTTCGTCTCGCGGACCTCGCGCACGCCGGGCGCCTGCGCGGCGATCTCGACGAACGGCTCGTCGCGGTAGGCGTCGAGATAGAGCTCGGCGAGCTCACCTCCCGTCATGGGGCGCGTCGGCGCGACGTAGCAGCTGACGAGCTCGCCCTGGTCGAGCGGGACCAGGTGCGCCTGGAAGAGGACGCCACCGTCGTAGCCGAGCGCCGCGAGCTGCTCCTCGATCTCGGGGGCGTGGCGGTGCGCGCCGACGCTGTACGGGACGATGTTCTCGCCGGCGTAGGAGAGGTGCGTGCGCTCGTCGAACGCGCGGCCGGCGCCGGATATGCCCTGCTTCGCGTCGATCACGGCGTCGGCGACGAGTCCCGCGCGGGCGAGCGGCGCGAGCGCGAGCAGCGCCGCCGTCGGGTAGCAGCCGGGGTTGCCGACGATGCGCGCGGCGGCGATGCGCTCGCGGTGGAGCTCGGTGAGGCCGTAGACGGCCTCGCCGAGCAGCTCCGGGTGGGGGTGCTCGCCGTACCACTCGCGGTACGTGTCCGCCGAGCGCAGGCGCATGTCGGCCGAGAGGTCGACGATGCGCAGGCCGCGCTCGGCGAGCGCGGCGACGGTCTCGCCGGAGGCGCCGTGCGGGTAGGCGACCACGGCGGCGTCGGCGTCGACGGCGCCCGTGTCGAGCTCGGAGAGCACGAGCGGGACGCGGTAGCGCGGGTAGAGGTCGAGCAGGCGCGCGCCGGCGCCCGAGCGCGCCGTCACGGCGGCGAGCTCGAAGTCGGGGTGGTGCCACAGGAGCTGCGCCGCGAGCGCGCCCGCGAAGCCGGACGCTCCGGCGACGAGCACGCGCGGCGCGCCGTCGGCGTGGGGCTGGGCGGCGACGTCAGCCACGCAGGGTGCCTCCGAGCTCCGCGAGCGCGGCGACGATGCGCTCGACGGCGGGGTCGACGTCGCTGTCGGCGAGCGTCCTGTCGGGCGCCGCGAACGTCAGCGCGATCGCCAGCGAACGGTGTCCGCGGCCGACCTGCTCGCCTTCGTAGACGTCGAAGACGCGCGCGTCCTTGAGCGCGTCGCCGGCGGCGCCGCGGATCGCCGCGAGCGCGTCGCCGGCGCTCGTGCCGGAGTCGAGCACGACGGCGATGTCGCGCCGCAGCGGCGGATAGGGCGAGAAGGGGACGAACTGCAGATCGCGCGGCACGGCGACGGCGAGCGCGTCGAGGTCGAGCGCGAAGCCGGCGGCGCCGGGGAGGTCCCAGGCGCCCGCGACGAGCGGGTGGACCTCGCCGATCCAGCCGAGCCGCGCGTCGGCGACCTCGATCGCGGCGCTGCGGCCGGGGTGCAGGAACGGCCACTCTTCGCGGCTGAGGGTGAAGCTCAGGTGAAGCGCGCCGAAGAGGCCTTCGAGCAGCGCCTTTGCGCTGTAGAAGTCCGCGCCGCCCGCCTGGCCGCGCCAGCTCGCCGGCGCGAGCGCGCCGCAGAGCAGCGCCGCGAGCTCGTGGTATTCCTCGGCGAGGCCGGCGGCCGTGGCGCGGAAGACGGTGCCCGATTCGAAGAGCGCGAGGTCCGGGCCGGTGCGCGCGGCGTTGTGCGCGGCGCTGTCGAGCAGCGAGGAGAGCAGCGTCGGGCGCAGGATCGACTGGCTCTCGGAGAGCGGGTTGCGCAACGTCACGACGTCGCGCAGCGGGTCGCCCGGCGCGAGGCGCAGGCGGTCGAGCACCGCGGGGTCGGCGAAGCTCCAGCCGACGGCCTCGTGCAGCCCGCGGCCCGCGAGCTCGTCCTCGGCGCGCCGCTTGACGCGCTGCCCGTGCGTCAGGCGGCCGGCCGCCCCGCGCCGTGCCGGCAGGCGCGCGGGCAGGTCTTCGAGTCCGTCGATCCGCGCGACCTCCTCGATCAGGTCGACCTCGCGCGTGACGTCGTTGCGCCGCTCCGGCGGGACGGTGACCAGGAGCCCCTCGGCGACGGGCTCGCTCGCGAAGCCGAGCGCCGCGAGGATCTCGGCCTGGCGCCCACGCTCGACGTCGACGCCGAGGATCGCGCTGACGCGCTGCTCGCGCAGCGTGATCGGCGCCGGTGCCGGGCGCTGCGCGTCGATGTCGACCGTGCCGGGCAAAAGGCGGGCGCCGCACAGCTCGATCAGCAGGGCGCAGGCGACGGCCTGCGCCCAGTCGCACTGCTCCGGCGCGAGCCCCTTCTCGAAGCGGCTCGAGGCCTCGCTGCGCAGGCCGAGCGCCGACGAGGCGCGGTGGATCGCCGGGCCGTCCCAGTTCGCGACCTCGAGCACCACGCGCGTCGTCCGCGCGTGGACCTCGGAGCGCTCGCCGCCCATGATCGCCGCGATCGACGTGGGCCCGGCGTCGTCGTCGATCACGACCATGCCCGCGTCGAGCGTGCGGGTCTGCCCGTCGAGTGTCGTGACCTGCTCGCCGTCGGCGGCCCGGCGGACCGTCAGCTCGGCGCCCTCGACGCGGTCGAGGTCGAAGGCGTGCAGCGGCTGCCCTGTCAGCAGCATCGCGTAGTTCGTCACGTCGACGACGTTGCTGATGGGGCGCTGGCCGGCGGCGATCAGGCGCGCCTGGAGCCAGAGCGGCGACGGCGCGACCGTGACGTCCTCGAGCACCCTTGCCGTGAAGCGCGGGCACAGGTCGGGGCAGCGCACGGTCACGTCGACGGCGTCGAGCGGCCCGGCGGAGCCCGGGTCCGCGAGCCACGGTGCGGGCGCGAGCGGCGCTCCGGTCGCGGCGTGCAGCTCGCGCGCGACGCCGTAGAGCCCGAGGCAGTCGGGGCGGTTGGGTGTCACCTCGAGCTCGAGTACGTCGGCGGCGATCGCGAGCAGCTCCGAGAGCGGCGTGCCGGGCGCGGCGTTCTCGGCGAGCACGATGATCCCCTCGTCGCCGGCGCCGACCTCGATCTCGGTCTCGGACAGGATCATCCCTTCGGAGACGATCCCGCGGAGCTTCGCCGGGCGCAGCGTGGTGCCGTCGGGCAGTACGGCGCCGGGCAGCGCGACGGCGACGGTCTGGCCCGCGGCGACGTTCGGCGCGCCGCAGACGATCGTCGCCGGGTGCGCGGCGCCGACGTCGACGGCGCATACGCGCAGGCGGTCGGCGTCGGGGTGCGCGTCGCACGCCTCGACGTGCCCGACGACGAAGTTCGCGACGTCCGCGACGCCGTGGTGGTGGACGGCCTCGACCTTCGTTCCGGTCATCGTCAGGCGGCGCTCGACGTCGGCTGTCGAGAGCGGCGGGTCGCAGTATTCGCGCAGCCAGGGAAGCGGGACGCGCATCAGAACTGCTCCAGCAGGCGCACGTCGTTTTCGAACATCAGGCGCAGGTCGGGGATGCCGTGGCGCAGCATGGCGATGCGCTCGACCCCCAGCCCCCACGCGAAGCCCTGGATCCGCTCGGGGTCGTAGCCCGGCGCGTTCGCGTCGGTGTCGGGTACGGCCGCGAAGACGTTCGGGTCGACCTCGCCGGCGCCGAGCACCTCGAGCCAGCCCTCGCCCTTGCAGAGCGGACAACGCGCGCCGTCGCGCAGCGTGCCGCGACCCTCGCAGTTGAAGCAGGAGACGTCGACCTCGACGCTCGGCTCGGTGAAGGGGAAGAAGTGGGGCCGCAGGCGCACCTCGCGGCGGTCGCCGAAGACGGCGCGCGCGAACTCGAGCAGCGTCCCCTTCAGGTCGGCGAGCGTGATGTCCTCGTCGACGGCGAGGCCCTCTATCTGGTGGAACTGGGGCGTGTGCGTCGCATCGGAGTCGGGGCGGTAGACGCGGCCCGGGATGACGACGTAGAGCGGCGGCGGGTGCGCCTGCATCGCGCGTATCTGCATCGGCGAGGTGTGCGTCCGCAGCACCGTGTCCTCGGAGACGTAGAAGGTGTCGGTGAGGGCGCGCGCGGGGTGCGTCGGCGCGTGGTTCAGCGCGTCGAAGTTGTAGTGGACCGTCTCCACCTGCGGCCCTTCGAGCACCGTGAAGCCGAGGCCGAGGAAGATGTCCTCGAGCTCGCGGCGCGTGCGCGTGATGACGTGCAGCGACCCGGCGTTGAGCGGCGGCGCCCCGGGCAGCGTGATGTCCGCCGCGCCCTGCTCGATGCTCGCCTCGAGCTCGCGCGCCGCGAGCTCGCTGGCGCGCGCGTCGAGCAGCGCCTCCAGTTCGCGGCGCGCCTCGTTCGCGGCGCGCCCGACGGGACCGCGTTCCTCGGGCGGCAGCTCGCCGACGGAGCGCAGGAGGAGCGGCAGCTCGGCGCGGCGGCCGAGCCACGCGACGCGCAGACGCTCGAGCTCGGCGCTGTCGCCCGCGGCGGCTATCTGCTCGCGCGCTTCGCCGCGAAGCTGCTCGATGCGCTCGATCATGCGCCCGGCACCCTAAATGACTCGCGCGTCGCCTCGTACATCGCGACCGTCGCCGCCATCGCCGCGTTCAGCGAGTCGCCGCGGATCGCGATGCGCGCCGTCCTCTCGCAGCCGTCCGCGAGCGCGGCGGGCAGGCCGCCGCGCTCGGCGCCGACGAGGAGCGTCAGCTCGCGGGCACCGCGGACCGCGGCGGCGAGCTCCTCGCCCGCCGCGGCGCTCAGCGCGACGGTGCGCCCCGGCAGCGCGCCGGGGTCGCCGGCGCGCGCGAGGTTGACGGCGAAGATGGCGCCCATGCTCGCGCGCACCGCCTTCGGCCCGTGCGGGTCTGCGCAGCCGGGGCCGAGCGCCACGCAGTCGACGCCGAAGGCCGTTGCGCCGCGCAGCACGGTGCCGACGTTGCCGGGGTCGGCGACGGCGTGCAGGTAGACGCAGCGCGGCCCCGTGAGCTCCGCCCAGCGCTGCTCGTAGACGCCGATCACGCGCGTCGATGAGCCGAGCGAGGACGCCGCCGCGAGCGCGGCCGGCGCGGCGGGCGCGAAGTCCGCGCCGCAGCCCTCGCAGTCCGCGGCCCGCAGCCCGAAAACGGCACGGCGTCCGGCGGCTTCGGCGGCCCGCACGAGGTCCTCCCCCTCGGCGGCGAAGAGCCCCGTGCGGGCGCGCTCGCGGCGCGTCGCGAGGCGGCGGATCTGCTTGACGTGCGCGTTCTGGGGGGAGCTGATCGTTGTGGTCATAGTTTCGGCCCGGGAAAGAGAAAGGGCGCCCTCCCCGTGTGGGGAGCGACGCCCGGAAGGTTCTCGCGACCTGGCCTTAGCGGTTCGCTCAGGCGGTCGCCTCCCGGGCGATCTCGGTAAAGCGTCGGAATGCGTCGGCGTCGCGCACGGCGATGTCGGCGAGGATCTTGCGGTCCACCTCGACGCCGGCCTGCGAGAGGCCGTGCATCAGCTGCGAGTAGCTCATGCCGTTGGCGCGCGCGGCGGCGTTGATGCGCGTGATCCACAGGCGACGGAAGTCGCGCTTGCGGTTGCGGCGGTCGCGGTACGCGTACGCGTCGGCCTTGTAGAGCGCCTCCTTGGCGCGGCGGTAGTTCGAGTGCGCCTCGCCGCGGAAGCCCTTCGTCTGCTGCAGCGTCGCGCGGCGCTTCTTGCGCGCGTGCAGGGAGCGCTTGACGCGGGTCACCTTCCGCCTCCGCCGAGCATGCGCTTGACGCGCGGCGTGTCGTCCGGCGAGAGCGCGGCGGGAGCGCCGAGGTGGCGCTTTCGTTTCGGCGACTTCTTCTCGAGCACGTGGCTCGTGAAGGCGTGGCGGCCGAGGACCTTGCCTTTGGCCGTCACCTTGAAGCGCTTCTTGGCGCCCGAGTGGCTCTTCATCTTCGGCATCGCCGAGCGATTATGACACGGCGCCGTCGGCCTCACGGACGACGGGTGCGGTGCCGGGCGTGGCGGCGACGCCGTTGTCCGCGGCGGGCGGCTCGCCGTCGGGCGCCGCCTGCGCGCCGGCGGGGGCCGGCGTCTGCTCGGCTGCCGGCGGGGCGTCGCCGTCGGGCGCCGCCTGCGCGGCCGGGGGCGGCGTCTCCTCGGCCGCCGGCGGCGCGTCGCCGTCGACCTGGCCGGCGAGGACCGCCTTGGACGGCGCCATCAGCATCGTCATGTTGCGCCCTTCCTGCATCGGGCGCTGCTCGACGACGCCGTAGGCGGCGAGTTCCTCCGCGAGCCGGTCGAGGATCGCGATGCCGCGCTCGGGGTGCGTCACCTCGCGGCCGCGGAACATGATCGTGACCTTGACCTTGTCCTTGTGGCGCAGGAAGCGCTCGACGTGCGCCTTCTTCGTGGCGTAGTCGTGCTCGGCGATCTTGGGGCGGAACTTGATCTCGCGCACCGTGATCTGCTGCTGGTGCTTGCGCGCCGCCTTCACCTTCTGTGCCTGCTCGTACTTGTACTTCGAGTAGTCGAGCACGCGGCAGACGGGCGGTTTGGCCTCGGGCGCGACCTCGACGAGGTCGAGTTCGCGCTCCTGCGCGAACGCGAGCGCGTCGGCGGTCGCCATGACGCCGACCTGGTTGCCCTCGTCGTCGATCAGGCGCACCTCGGGTACGCGTATGCGCTCGTTGGTCCGTGTCGTGTCCCGCTCGGGCGGGCGCCGGTCGAGCCTGCGCGGAACCGGCACTAGGTGTGGGCGACGGCCGTCAAGCTGACGTCAGTCGCGGAACTCAGGGCTCTGGGCGGTATCCAACGCGGGCGAGTATAGCTCGCCCCGCAAGCGCGCGGCGAAGTCCGCGACGGTGCTCGCGCCCGCATCTCCGGCGCGGTGCTCGCGTACGGCGACGGTGCCGTCGGCGCTCTCGCGCTCGCCGACGACGAGCATGTACGGGATCTTGCGCAGCTCGGCGTCGCGGATCTTGCGCCCGATCGACTCGGATCGCGCGTCGACCTCGACGCGCGCGCCGAGCTCGCGCAGCTGCGCCGCGACGTCCTCGGCGTAGCCGTTGTGGGGGTCCGAGACCGGCAGGACGACGGCCTGGACGGGCGCGAGCCACGACGGCAGCTCGCCCGCGAGGTGCTCGAGCATGATCCCGATGAAGCGCTCGTAGGAGCCGAAGAGCGCGCGGTGGATCATCACGGGGCGGTGCTCGGCGTTGTCGGCGCCGGTGTATGAGAGCGCGAAGCGCTCGGGCATCGAGTAGTCGAGCTGGACGGTGCCGAGCTGCCACGAGCGGCCGAGCGAGTCGGTCATGTGCATGTCGATCTTCGGGCCGTAGAACGCTCCCTCGCCCTCGCTGATCCGGTAGTCGAGGTCGAGCTCGGCGAGCACCGCTTTGAGCTTTCGCTCCGCGCGGTCCCACATCGCGTCGTCGCCGACGCGCTCGTCGGGCCGCGTCGAAAGCTCGAGTTCGACCTCGAAGCCGAAGAGTCGGTACGTGTCGAACGCCATTTCGATGCAGCCGCGCACCTCCTGCTCGACCTGCTCCTCGGTGCAGAAGATGTGCGCGTCGTCCTGCGCGAAGAGGCGCGCCCGCAAAAGGCCATGGAGCACGCCGGAGGACTCGTTGCGGTGCAGCAGGCCGGGCTCGAAGTAGCGCACGGGCAGCTCGCGGTAGGAGTGGCGCGTCGCGGCGAAGAGGTGGGCGTGGCCGGGGCAGTTCATCGGCTTGACGGCCATCTCGCGCTCCTCCACCGAGAGCTGGAACATGTGCTCGCGGTACTTGCCCCAGTGGCCCGAGGTCTTCCACAGCTCGCTGTCGAAGATGAGCGGCGTCTTGACCTCGCTGTAGCCGCGCTCGGCGCCCATGCGGCGCGAGAGGCCGACGAGAGCGTTGAAGACGGCGGTGCCGCCGGGCAGCCAGAAAGCGGCGCCCGGCGAGACGTCGGAGAACGTGAAGAGGCCGAGCTCGCGGCCCAGGCGCCGGTGGTCGAGTTCGCGCGCACGTTCGAGGCGCACGAGGTGCTCGTCGAGTTCGGCGCGCTTGAAGAACGCGGTGCCGTAGATCCGCGTCAGCATCGTCCGGCTCGAGTCGCCGCGCCAGTAAGCGCCCGCGACCGAGGAGAGCGCGAAGGCGCCGATGCTCGCGGTCGACGGTGCGTGCGGCCCGCGGCAGAGGTCCGTGAACGGTCCGTTCGTGTACAGCGACACCGTCTGCAGCGACGGGTCGGCCGCGGCGAGGTCGTCGATCAGCTCGACCTTGTAGTCCTGGCCGGCCTCGGCGAAGCGCGCGCGCGCCCCAGCGACGGGCACGTCGGCGCGGACGAACGGCTCGCCGGCGCGGACGTGCTCGCGCATGCGCTCTTCGATCGCGGCGAAGTCCTCCTCGCTGACGCTGACGCCTTCGGGGAACTCGAAGTCGTAGTAGAAGCCGTCGGCGATCGCGGGCCCGATCGAGATCTTCACGCCCGGATAGAGCTCGAGTACCGCTGTGGCGAGCACGTGCGCGGCGTCGTGGCGGATCAGGGCGAGCGCCGCGTCGCCGGTCCGCGCCGTGACGATCGAGATTACGGCGCCGTCGGGCAGCTCGCGCGCGAGGTCGCGCAGTTCGCCGGCCTCGCCGTCGCCGACCCTCACCGCGAGCGCGTCGCGCGCGAGCGCGGGCCCGATGGCGGCGGCCGCGTCGGCGCCGGTGGCCCCGCCGTCGAGGGCCAGCGGCTTGCCGTCGGGCAGCGTGACCGTGACGGTCACAGGCACCTCCGCGCTCGCGCGTTCACGCGATGCGCCAGAGCGCGTCGTCGCCGAGCGGCGTGCGCGTCACGCTACCGTCGCCGGCGGCCTCGATCAGCTGCGTCTCGGCCGCGTACCTGTCGACCGGCATGTTGTTGTGCGTCATCACCGCCGCGACCTCCTGCGTGACGAGCCCGCCGGGGAAGGCCGCGAGCGCGGCGACGGCGCTCTCCGCGGGCGCGCGCCGGTCGAGCGTGGTGTCGAGGTTCGCGACGCAGACGTCGTAAGCCTCGATCGTCTGGAAGCCGCCGGCCTCCAGCACGCGCCCGTCCTGGGCTTCGAAGATCAGCGACGGCGCCGAGTAGCGCACCGGGCCGTCGGTCTGGCGCGCCTTGCCCTGGAACTCGGTGGGGCCGCCCTCGGCGCGGCGCGTCTCCTCGCGGTCCGCGGCGAACGCCGCTTCGACCTCGGGCGTGTCGATCGCGGCGACGACGCGCTCGACGTCGAGCCCGTCGACGGCGCGCAGCGCCTGCGCGATCTGGTCGGGTTCGTCGAGCAGCAGCGTGGTGTTGAACCAGGCGAACTGCAGCGCCCTGAGGACGTCGCGCTCGCGCTCGGGGAAGAGGATGCGCGTCGCGATGACGGCGCGGCACCCCGGGTAGGTGGCGAGCACGCGCGCGCGCGGCTCCGCGGCGAACGGCATGCCGTAGCGTTTGAAGGACAGCACGCCGACCGCGGCGCGCGTCGTGGTGTAGCCCCGCTCGACGTACACCTGCGGGTCGTCGGCGAGGCCGATCATCACGGTCCGCCATTCGAGCTGCGCGCCGTACCGCCAGCGCAGCACGGCGAGCGCCGGGCTCGCCGAGTACGCCCACGGGCAGCCGGAGTCTGTGAACTCGGTGACCGCAAGGCCCGCCATCGCCACCATCGTAGGCGACGCGCGCCGCACCGTAGACTGCGCCCCATGCGCAGGGCCGCGATCGTGTGCGCGTCGGGCGCGCTCTGCGCCGCGGTCGCCGCGCTCTCGCCCGCTCCGGGAGCGGCGCTGCCGCGCGCAGCCGCGGCGGGCTCGCCCGCGCTGAGCTACTCGCACGACAGCTCCCGCGTCGTCCAGCGCCAGCCGCCCGCCGGCAGCTGCCACGCGCGCGGGCGGGGCCTGTTCGCGCTCCCCGACGCGCGCTGCACACCCGGCGCACTTGACCCCGCGGTACGCCAGCGCACGATCTACGCGACGATCTGCCGCCCCGGCTGGACCGAAACGGTGCGCCCGCCGGAGTCGGTCAGCGAGCGCGAGAAGTACGCGAGCATGGCGGCGTATGGCGTCCGCGGCAGCGCGTCGCGCTACGAGTACGACCACCTCGTGCCGCTCGAGCTCGGCGGCGCCCCGAACGACCCGCGCAACCTGTGGCCGGAGCTCGACTACGCGCGCCGCGAGGGGTACGACCTGAACCCCAAGGACCAGCTCGAGTACAACCTGAACCGCCGCGTCTGCGCCGGCACGATGACGCTCGCGCGCGCCCAGCTGCTGATCGCGCGCGACTGGGTCGCGGCGTGGCGCCGCTACGGCTGACGCTCGAGCTCCGCTTTGACGGCCGAAGCCGCCGGCGCGAGGTCGGCCGGCAGCCGCTCGAGCAGCACGAGCCAGCTGTCCTTGACGGCGACGGCGCGCCGCACGAGCTCCAGGCCGCGCTCCATGTCGCTGCCGGCGACGCCGATCCCGGCCCAGAACGCGAGCTCGTCGGCCTCGGGCGCGAGCTCCGCCGCGCGCAGGTAGAGCGCGTTCGCGCTCTCGCCCTCGCCCTCGGCGAGGAGCTCGTCCGCGGCGCCCGCGAGCTCGTATGCGCGCGCGAGACGCACGAGCCGCGCGAGCTCGTCGAGCGGCTGGGGCGAGTCGTCGACGCGCACCTCGACGCGGGTGCGCCACGGCTCGCCCGACACCGGCGCCACGACGAGCGCGGCGGACTGGCGCCCGCGCACGTCGCCGCCGGCCTGCTCCGCGGCCCGCAGCGCCGCGAGCAGGCGCTCGGCGAGTTCGCCGTCGGCGTGGCGGAACGCGCCCGCCATCGCCTCGGGAACCCCCTCCCGGGCCATCATGTTCGCCTGGCAAGCAAAGCCCTCGCCGACGACGTCGCCGGCGTACGGGATGCAGTCGGGCCCGGTGTAGGAGGCGGCGTGGCCGTGCGCGTCGACGATGCCGAGCTGGCGGTAGCGCGCGAGGTCGTCGTGCTCGAGCACGGCTGCGATCGCGGACGGCGCGTCGTGGCCTTCGGCGAGCTTCTGCAGCATCCCGGGCCCGTGCGCGGTCTCCGCGACCGACTGGGTCGCGGCCGCCCCCACCCCGGGGCGCGCCCACGAGACGACGCTGCCGACCGAGAACCAGTGCGACTGCACCGCGACCCCGAGCTCGCCGCTGCCCGGGTCGCGCGCGACGATCGAGTAGGTACCGCGCCGCATGAAGGGGGCTTCTAGCAGAGTCCGGCTCCGGGCGCATAACATCGGCGGCCGCGGCGCACGAGCAAAGGCGGACAACGATGGCACGGCAGGCACCGGCTTACGCCGGCAACTCGTTCGGGACTGTGGAGACGGTGGGCGCCGCCGGCGTCTTCGGCCAGGTGATGGGCCTCGTCGCGGTGACGCTCTGCTTCTTCACCGCCGGCGCGTACCTGATGCGCAGCGCGACGGGCGCCGGCGGGATCCTGTTCTTCCTTCTCGGCTTCGCGTGCATCGTCGGGCTCAACTTCGTGCGCAGCGAGGGCATCGCGGTGACGCTGCTGTTCGCGGCCGGCCTCTTCCTCGGGCTGGGGATCGGCGGCGCGCTCCACTCGTACGCGGAATCGCAGCCCGACGCCGTGTGGAACGCGGCGGCCGCGACGGCGCTCTTCATCGGCGCGCTCGGTTCGGTGGGCTACGCGATCCGGCGCGACCTGTCGTTCCTCTACCGCTTCCTCTTCTTCGCCCTGCTGGCGCTGATCGTGTTCGGGATCGTGACGCTCTTCGCGTCGATGCCCGCCGGCAACGTCGTGTACGCCGTCGGCGGCCTGGTCATCTTCGGCGGCTACACCATCGTCGACTTCAACCGCATGCGCCGCGCGGGACGCGGCGAAGTCGTTTCGCTCGCCGCCGGCATCTTCCTCGACGTCGTCAACGTCTTCCTCTTCTTCCTCGAGCTGTTCGGGCGCAATTAGGCCGGCGCGGCCGATGTAGGATTCCTCGCGGCCCCGTCGGGGTCGCGAGGAGCGGGAGGTACAGATGCAGCAGTCGCCACAGGGCACGAGCGCGGGCCCCGACATCTCCAAAGGCGAGGCCTGGGAGCACGGCCCGCCGCTCGACGCGTTCCGCGAGATGCGGCGCAGCTGCCCGGTCCACTGGACGGGCGGGGTCGAGGAATTCCCGCAGGAGGCCGGCTTCTGGTCGGTCACGACCGCTGAGGACATCCACACCGTCAGCCGCGACTGGGAGACGTTCTCCTCCGAACTCGGCGGCATCACCGTGTTCGCGGAGACGTTCCCGATCGAGCTCGCGCGGGCGATGTTCATCGGCATGGACCCGCCGCGCCACGACCGCATCAAGGCGCTCTTCCAGCGCGGTTTCACGCCCAAGCGCATCGCCGAGCACGAGGACGCCATCCGCGCGATCACGTGCCGCGTGCTGGACCGTCTCGAGGGCCGCGAGCGCTGCGACCTCGTCCGCGACGTGGCGCAGCCCGTCGTCTCGCGCGTGATCGGCAGCTTCCTCGGCCTGCCCGAGGAGGAGGACGCGGTGTGGGCGCGCATCGTCAACGCCGTGCTCGCGCCCGACGACGAGGACCTCAGCCCCGAGGGCATGCGCGGCGTGCTGGAGAAAGAGATCCCCGAGGTCTTCCGCCGCGTCGGCGCGATGGTCGAGGAGAGACGTGCGCACCCCACGGACGACCTCACGAGCGTGCTCGTGCACGCCGAGGTCGACGGCCAGAAACTCGACGAAGCCGACATCGCGATGGGCTTCTTCCTGCTCGCGGCGGCCGGCAACGACTCGACGAAGGCCACGTACTGCAGCGCGATGCGCGCGCTGATGGAAGACGACGAGCAGCGCCGCCTGCTGATCGACGACCCGCGGCTCATTCCCGGCGCCGTCGAGGAGGCGCTGCGCATGTTCCCGGCGTTCGCCCATTTCCGGCGCACCGCGACACGCGACACGGAGCTGCACGGCCAGCCGATCAGGCGGGGCGAGAAGGTCGTCATGTGGTACGTCTCTTCGGGACGCGACGAGACGCTGTACGAGGACCCCGACCGTTTCGACGTGCGGCGCAACCCCGAGCACCAGGCGTTCGGCGCCGGCGGCAGGCACTTCTGCCTCGGCACGGCGCTCGCGCGTCTCGAGCTGCGGATCCTGATCGAGGAGACGCTCGCGCGCTACCCGCGCGTGGCGCTGGACGGCGAGCCCGAGCCCGCCCAGGCGATGTTCGTGAACCAGCTGAAGACGCTCCCGGTCCGTCTCACCGGCTGATGGACGACGCCGGGGCGGCCGACACCGGCGCCGTGCTGGTGATCGGCGAAACGGGCGGGCTCGCGGCGGCGGTGCTGCGCCGGCTCGAGCTCGCGGGGACCCCGGCGCGCGCAGCGGGAACGCCGAGCGATAGCGAGCTGTCGGCGGAGCTCTGTTCCGGCGACTGGCGCGCGGTCGCGATCGTCACCCGCGACGACGTGCTCGCGCTGCGCCTGACGCTGCTGTGCGCCCACGTGAGGCCCCAGCTGCCGTTGTGGGTGACGATGTTCGACCGCACGGTGATGCGCGGCCTGCAGCACGACCTGCCGGCGCTGCACATCGTCTCGCCGTCCGAACTCGTCGCGCGCGAGCTCGCCGACGCGTGTTACGAGCTCGCGGCGGGGCGCATCGCGCGGCGCGCCGGGGTGCGGATCGTCGACGACGCGCTGCGCCTGATGGCCTACGCCGGCGTCGGGCTCGCGCTCGCGCTCGCGGTCGACGCGGCGAGCGGCGCGATCGCGCTGCACGAGGGCGTCGTCAACGCGTTTTTCTACTCGACGCGGTCGGTCGCGACGGTCGCGGGCACCCCCGGCGTCGGCCACGCGCCGCTCTGGTACAAGATCGTCAGCGTGCTCGACGTCATCGCGGCGTTGCTGCTCGTCGCGGTCTTCACGGCGGCCCTCGTGCGCCGCCTCAGCCGCCCGCGCCTGACGACGCTCTTCGGCCCGCGCGCGGCCCCCGGGCGCGGCCACTTGCTGCTCGTCGGCTTCGGGCAGGTCGGCTTTCGCCTCGCGCAGGCGCTGCGTGAGCGCGGCGCGCCGGTGCTCGCCATCGAGCGTGACCCGGAGGCGCCGTGCGTGCGTCTCGCGCGGCGCGCCGGGATCCCCGTCTCGGTCGGCCGCGGCGACGACCGCGAGGTCCTCGAACGCGCCGGCATCCGCCGCTGCGCCGCCGTCGCCGCTGTCACGTCGGCGGATCTCGTCAACGTCGAGGTGTGCCTGGCTGCCGCGGAGCTCTCGCCGCAGACGGCCCTGGTGATGCGCCTGGGCGACGGCGACGTCGCGGCGGAGACCGACTCGCTGCTGCACCTGGGGCGGATCTGTGACGCGCACCGCATCGCAGCGGACACGCTCGCGGCGGGCCTGACCGTCTAGCGCTCGGCGCTGCACTCCTCGCTCGCGCCTGGCGCAAGGCGCGAGAACACCTCGGCGAGCGTCGCGATCTCGTCCTCCTGCAGGCGGCCGAAGAACCGCTCCTGGACGGCTGCGACGTGCAGCGCCTGCGCTTCGCGCGCGAGCGCGAGGCCCGCCCCCGTCAGCTCCGCTTCGACCGAGCGCGCGTCGCTCGGGCACTGGCGCCGCGTCAGCAGCGCGCGTCCCTCGAGCGCGTCGACGATGCGCGAGACGCGGCTGAGGCTGAGGTTCGCGGCGGCGGCGAGCGAGGAGAGCTGCATGCGCCGCTCCGGCGCCGCGGCGAGGCGGCCGAGCAGCTCGAGCGAACTGAGACCGATCCCGTAGGCCGCCTCGAGCTCGCCGTCGAGCTCGCGCGACATGCGTTTCGCGACCTCGAGCAGCCCGATCCACGCCGCCGTGTACTCCTCGGGCAGCCGTGCCAGACCCTCGTCGCCGATCACGTACTTGCACGTGCCGGCGCCCGCTTTTTCGCTCGTCGCTGCCATGGTTCTCTCCCTCGATTCTAGTTGCCGCCCTGCGGCGCCCGCGCGCAGGCCGCACCGCCGTCGGGCGCGAGCGCGAAGACGTGCTCCAGGCCGGCGTGCATGATCCGGCCTTCTTCGCGCATCGCCAGGCGCCCCACGACCGCCCGCGAGGCCGCGTTGTCCACGCGCGCGATCGCGACGACGCGCCTCAGCTCGAGCTCGCGTGCGAGCGCGAGGGCCCGTGCGCCGATCGCGCTGGCGATGCCGCGCCGCCAGTGCTCGGCGGCGACCGCCCACGCGACCTCGACCTCGGCGCGGCCGTCGATCACTTTCACCGCGAGGCCCCCGTGAGCGACGGGGCTCCCGGCCTCGCTGACGAGCCACGGGCCGAAGCCGTGCGCCGTCCAGCGTGCCGCCCCCGCCGCCGCCATCCGCTCGCACTCGGTCGCCGTGAAGGGGCCCTCGCCGCCCGCGGGCCGCAGCCACGCCGCGACGCGCACGTCGCCGAAGATGGCGGCCAGGAGCGCGCCGTCGCCGGCGCCGACCGGCTGGAACGCGAGTGCCCGTGGCGGCGGGGCCATCGCCCCCATTCTCGTCGCCGGCGCGGCGCGAGCGCGTCCCGCGGCGCGCGACATAATCAGGCGCGTGACAGCGGCAGCCGCGGACGGCGACGTCTCCCCCGCACACCCGCGCCGCCGAAGCCGCCGGTGAGCGCGGCGGCGCCGAACGAGCGCGGCGGCGAGAGGCGGCGCGCCGCGGGCGCGATCGACCCGCAGCTCGTCCGCTACGCGCGCGCCACGCGACCCTTCATCGCCGCGAGCGTCGCGCTCGGCTTCGCCCTCGCGCTCCTTCTGATCGCGCAGGCGTGGCTGATCGCGACGATCGTCTGCGCCGCCTTCCAGAACGGGCGCTCGCTCGCCGACGAGGCGGCGCCGCTCGCGGCGCTGCTCGGTCTCGTCATCGCGCGCGGCGTCGTGGCGTGGGGCTCTGAACTCACCGCGGCACGCGCGTCTGCCCGCGCAAAGTCCGAGCTCCGCATGTCGCTGCTCGCGGCGGCGGCGCGGGACGCCGCCGATCCCCGCATGCGGACGCGCTCGGGCGAGGTCGCGATCCTCGCGACGCGCGGCATCGATGCTCTCGACGGCTATTTCTCGCTGTATCTGCCGCAGCTCGTGCTCGCCGTCCTGGTCCCGGTCACGGTCGTCGTCGCCGTCGCCCCCGACGACTGGGTGTCGGCCGCGATCATCGCGGTCACCGTCCCGCTGGTGCCGCTCTTCATGGCGCTCGTGGGCCTCGCAACGAGGGAGCGCACGGACGCGGAGCTGCACACGCTCGAGCGCCTCGCGGGCCACTTCCTCGATGCCGTCGCCGGCCTGGCGACGCTGAAGGTGTTCGGTCGGGCGCGCGCGCAGGGCGAGGAGATCGCGCGCATCACGGACCTGTACCGGCGCCGTGCGCTCGCGACGCTCCGCGTCACGTTCCTCTCGGGCTTGACGCTCGAACTCGTCGCGAGCGTCTCCGTCGCGCTCGTCGCCGTCGCGATCGGCCTGCGGCTGCTCGACGGCACGATCGCCCTGAAGGCGGGCCTCTTCGCGCTGATCCTCGCTCCCGAGGCGTACGCTCCGCTGCGGCGCCTCGGCGCCAACTACCACGCGAGCGCCGAGGGCCTCGCCGCCGCCCACCAGGCGATCGCCGTGATCGAGGACGCGGAAGCGGCGCCGCGCGGCGTCGTTGCCGCTCCCGACGCCGCCACGTCCGTGATCGCGTTCGACGGCGTGACGTTCACCTACCCGGGCCGCGCGGAGCCCGCGGTGCGCGACGTGAGCTTCACGGTCGAGCCGGGCGAGCACGTCGCGCTCGTCGGCCCCACGGGCTGCGGCAAGTCAACGCTGCTCGCGCTGCTGCTCGGCCTCGTCGCGCCCGACGAGGGGGACGTCACGGTCGCGGGCCTGCCGGTCGCGAGCCTTGACCTGGAGGGCTGGCACCACGAGCTCGCATGGGTGCCGCAGCGTCCGCACATGTTCCACGCCTCGCTCGCCGACAACGTGCGGCTCGGCACGCCGGGAGCGACCGACGGGCAGGTCCGCGCCGTGCTCGCCGAGGCCGGCCTCGCGGACGTCGTCGCGCGCCTGCCCGACGGCGCTGCGACGATGCTCGGCGAGCGCGGCGCCGGCCTTTCGGCGGGCGAGCGCCAGCGCGTCGCGCTCGCCCGCGCGCTGCTGCGCGACGCGCCCCTGTTGCTGCTCGACGAGCCGACGGCAGCGCTCGACGGCGAGAGCGAGCGCGCAGTCCTGGACGCCGTTGCGCGTGCCACGGCGGAGCGCACCGTGCTGCTCGTGGCGCACCGCCCGGCGCTCGTGGAGCTCGCCGACCGCACCGTCGAGGTCGGCGCCTGCGGGGTCAGGACGTGAGCGCGCGGGCCTCCGGCGAGCCGTCGGCGCGGGCGCTCGCGCGCACGCTCGGCCTCGACCGCCGTTCGGCAAGGCCGTTCGTGGCCGCGACGCTGCTCGGCGCGGGCTCGCTCGCGTGCGCGATCGGCCTGATCGCGACCTCGGCGTGGCTGATCTCGCGCTCCTCGCAGCGCCCGCCCGAGTCGGCGCTCGCCGTCGCGACGGCGGGCGTGCAGTTCTTCGCGCTCGGCCGCGGGCTCTTGCGCTACGGCGAACGCCTCGCGGGGCACGACGCGGCGCTGCGACTGCTCGCGGGGCTGCGCGTGCGCGTCTACCGCCACCTCGAGATCCTCGCGCCCGCCGGTCTGCCCGCGTTCCGCAGCGGCGACCTGCTCGGGCGGCTCGTCCAGGACGTCGACTCGTTGCAGGAGCTCGTGCTGCGCGTCTGGCCGCCGTTCGCGATCGCGGCGCTCGTCGGCGCGGGCGTCGTCGTCTTGCTCGCGACGATGCTGCCCGCGGCGGCGGTGATCGTCGCGGCGGCGCTGCTGGCATCGTGCGCGGCGGTCCCGTGGCTCGTGCGCCGGCACGCGGCGCGTTTCGCCGGGGCGCGCGCGGCCGCGCGCGGCGAGCTCTCGGCGACGACCGTGGACGTACTCGCCGGCGCGGGCGAGCTGACCGTGTACGGCGCGATCGACGGCGCGCTCGCCGAGGCCGGCAGCGCCGACAGCGAGCTGACGAGGGTCTCGCTGGCGGCGGCCCGTGGCGCGGGCGCCGCGCAGGGCGTGGCGACCGTCCTGATGGGCCTGGCCATGTGGGGGTCGCTCGCCGTCGGTGTCGCGGCGGTCGCGTCCGGCGAGCTCGCGGGGGTGCTGCTCGCCGGTCTGGCGCTGATCCCGCTGGCCGCGTTCGAACTCGTCGCGCCGCTGCCGGCGGCCGCGCAGAACCGCGAGCACGTGGCGCGCTCGGCCGCGCGCGTCGACGCCGTGCTCGCGGCGCCCGCGCCGGTGCGCGAGCCCGACCGTCCGCGCCCGGTTCCCGCCGGGCCGCACGCGCTGGCGGCGCGCGGACTGCGCTGCACATACCCCGGCAGCGCTCGCCGTGCGCTGGACGGCGTGGATCTGGACATCGCGCCGGGCCGGCACGTCGCGGTGGTCGGACCGAGCGGCGCGGGCAAGACGACGCTCGCGTGGGCACTCGCGCGCCTCATCGAATACGAGGGGTTGCTGACGCTCGACGGCGCCGAGCTGTCCGCGCTCGAGGGCGTCGAGCTGCGCCGCGTCGTCGGCATCGCGGAGCAGCAGGCGCACGTGTTCGCAACCACCGTCGCCGAGAACCTGCTGCTGGCGCGCCGCGAGGCGAGCGACGACGAGCTCTTCGCCGCGCTCGAGGACGTGCGCCTCGCCGGCTGGGTGCGTGCGCTGCCAGAGGGCCTGAAGACCGATCTCGGCGAGCGCGGCAGCTTGATGTCGGGCGGCCAGCGCCAGCGCCTCGGGCTCGCCCGCGCGCTGCTCGCCGACTTCCCGGTCCTCATCCTGGACGAGCCTGGCGAGCACCTCGACGGTCCCACCGCGGACGCGGTCGTCGGCCGGATCCTCGCGCGCCGGCGCGGGCGCACCACGGTCCTGATCACGCACCGCCTCGCGGGCCTTGAGGAGCTCGACGAGATCCTCGTCCTTGACGGCGGCCGCGTCACCGAACGCGGGTCGCAGGCGGCGCTGCTGCGCGCCGGCGGGCGCTACACGGCGCTGCGCCGCAGCGCGGACTAGCCCGGCGTGACGGGCGCGTCGGGCGGCGCGACGGCAGGCGGCGCGCTCGGCGCGGCGGGCTCGTCGGGGACGACGACGCGGGCGCGGAACACCCAGAACGACCAGCCCTGGTAGGCCAGTACAACGGGCAGCAGGATGACGGCGACGATCGTCATGACCTTCAGCGCGTACTCGCCGGAGGCGGCGCCGCTCACGGTGAGGCTGTAGGCGCCGCTGGTACTCGAAACCATTACCCTCGGGTAGAGGTCGATGAAGAGGGATCCGACGGTCGCTGCGATCGCGACGGCGGAGCTCGTGAACGCCCAGCCGACGCCCTCCGTGAAAGCGAGGCGCGCGGCGAAGATGACGGCGATGATCGCGAGCACCTGCACGGGCTCCGGGACCTGCGTGTGGCCGACGACCACGCGCGTGAAGACGACGAAGCCGACGACGAGCGCGATCGCGGCCCAGCCGAGCGGCCGCGTGAGCGCCCTCGCGCGCTCGGCGACCGCGCCCGTGGTCCGCATGCGCAGGAAGATCGCGCCGTGCAGCAGACACAGGCACGTGAGCGTCACGCCCGTCCACAGGCCGTACGGCGTCAGCAGGTCGAAGAAGTTGCCGGTGTACACGCCGTTGGCGTTTATCGGCAGGCCGTTCAACAGGTCGCCGAGCGCGGTGCCCACGAGCAGCGGGATCAGCAGCGAGCCGACCGACATCAGCCACATCCAGGTCTCGCGCCAGGTCGCGTTGTCGTATTTGCTGCGGAACTCGAACGCCACGCCGCGCGCGATGAGCGCGGCGAGGACCAGCAGCAGCGCGAGGTAAAGGGACGAGAACATCGTCGCGTACCACGCCGGGAACGCCGCGAACGTGCCGGCGCCGGCGACGATCAGCCACACCTCGTTGCCGTCCCACCACGGGCCGACCGTGTTGAGCGCCGCGCGCCGCTCGACCTCGGTGCGCCCGACGATGGCGTGCAGCATGCCGACGCCGAGGTCGAAGCCCTCGAGCACGAAGAAACCGACCCAGAGGATCGCGAGCAGGATGAACCAGAGCGTGTGCAGCGACATCAGTACGCGAACCCCGGTATCGCCGTCTTGTCGGCGCCGCCGCCCTCTTCCTCACCCTGCGCCGGCAGCCCTTTGCGGGCGTAGCGCAGCATCAGGTACACGTCGGCGGCCGCGAGCGCCGCGTAGATCAGCACGAACGCGACGAGGCTGATCCACACTTCGGCGGACGTGACGTTCGGTGAGTTCGCGTTGATCGTCTTCATCAGGCCCTGGACGATCCACGGCTGACGGCCGTTCTCGGTCAGCATCCAGCCGGCGGTGTTCATCAGGAACGGCGTCACGACGGCGTAGATCGAAAGCCGCAGGAAACGCTTTGAGGTCGCGAACGTGCCGCGGTGCAGCAACCATCCCGCCCACAGGGCGAGCAGCAGGACCAGCCCGGCCAGGTAGGCCATGATCCGCATCGACCAGTACTGGATGAAGACGTCGGGCACGTAGTTGCCGGGCCCGTATTTCTTTTCGTATTCGGCCTGCAGCTGATTGAGCCCCTTCACTTCGCCGTTCCAGGAGTTCGTGGCGAGCAGCGAAAGCAGGTGCGGGATTTCGATGATCTGCGAGGGCGTCTTGTCTTCGGCGCCGCCGCCGACCTGGATGAGCGAGAACCCGCACGGCTTGCACGTTTCCCACTGCGCCTCGGCGGCGGCGATCTTCATCGGCTGATATTTCGCCTCGATGACGCCGAGCTCGCTGCCGACGAACATCGTCAGCACGGTCGCCGGCACGAGCACGAAGATCGAAAGCTTCGCGGTGAGCGTGAACGCCTCCTGGCTCTTGCCGCGCAGGATCTGCCAGGCGGAAACGGCCAGCATGACCAGCGCGCCGGTGATGAACGCGGCGAGAATCACGTGGACATAGCCCCAGAGGAACGTCGGGTTCGTGAAGACCGCGCCGATGTTGTTCAGTTCCGGCTTGCCGTTGTGCATGGCGTAGCCGACGGGGTGCTGCATCCAGGAGTTGGCGGCCATGATGAAAGCGGCGGACAGGATCGTTCCCGCTGCGACGCACCAGATCGTCGCGAGGTGGACCGCCTTGGGCAGGCGGTCCCAGCCGAACAGCCAGGCGCCCAGGAACGTCGACTCGAGGAAGAATGCCGCCAGGCCCTCCATCGCCAGCGGCCCGCCGAACACGTCGCCGACGTAGCGCGCGTACGCCGACCAGTTCATCCCGAACTCGAACTCCTGGACCAGGCCGCTGACCACTCCGACGGCGACGTTGATCAGCAGCAGGACGCCGAAGAAGCGGCAGAGCGAGCGGTACTCGGGGCGCCCGTTGCGGTACCAGGCGGTCTGCAGGATCGCGACGAGGAACGCGAGGCCGATCGTGACCGGGACGAAGAGGAAGTGGTAGATGCTCGTGGTGGCGAACTGCCACCTTGCTAGTTCGTTGGCCATAAGGCCTCCCGTACCGCCGGTTTGGCTTACCGTGCTCCCCTCGCCGGGGACCATATAAGGCGGCCAAGATGAACGCGTTCAGTGCCGCGCAGAGAGACCCGCGAGCGGGTAGTCTCGCCGCATGGCCGACGGCGGTCCGGAACAGCGCGAGGACGTCAGCTTCCTCGTGTTCGCCGCTTCGCTGCGCGCCGCGTCGCTGAACGGGCGCCTCGCAGAGCTCGCCGCGCAGACGATCGAACGCAACGGCGGTCATGTGCGGCGCGCGGAGATGCGCGAGTTCGACACGCCCTCCTACGACCAGGACCTGCAGGACGAGGGCGAGATTCCCCCCGGCGCGGTCGCGCTGCGCGACTGCATCGAACGGTGCGACGCGTTCGTGATCTGCTCGCCGGAGTACAACGCGTCGATGCCCGGCATGCTCAAGAACACGATCGACTGGGTCTCGCGTTTCGCGCCGCAGCCCTTCAACGAGGTCGACGGCCTTTTGATGTCCGCGTCGCCGTCGATGGTCGGGGGCAACCGCGGCCTCTGGGCGCTGCGGGTGCCGCTCGAGCACCTCGGCGCGCACCTCTACCCGAACATGTTCTCGCTCGCGCAGGCCGGCGACGCGTTCACGGACGAGCAGACGATCGCCGACGAGCAGCTGCAGGCGCGCTTCGACGCGACGATCGTCGGCTTCATGGACACCGTCGAGGCGCGCAAGCACTACCCGTGCGCCAAGCGCGCCTGGTACGAGTACCTCGGCGAGCGGCTCGTGCCGGCGACGGCGCGCGCCGAGTAGCGGGCGCCGGTGCGCCTCGTCAGCTACCGGAGCGGCTCCGGCGCCGCCGCGGGGGTGCTCGTCGACGAGCGCATCGTCCCGCTCCAGGCGCTCGGCGCGCCCGCGCCGGGCGTGCGTGGCCTTCTCGCGGTACTCGACGCGACGGCCCTGGCCGCTCTCGGCGAGCGCGCCGCCGGCGCCGCCGACGCGATCGCGCTCGCCGACGTCGAGCTGCTCGCGCCGGTGCCGGACCCGCAGAAGATCATCTGCATGGGCCTGAACTACCGCGACCACGCCGAAGAGACGGGCCAGGAGATCCCCCACGCGCCGATGTGGTTCGCGAAGTTCGCGAACTCGCTCGTCGGTTCGGGGCAGGCCGTGATCCTGCCGCGCGCGCACCCCGACTACGTCGACTACGAGGCGGAGCTCGCGGTCGTGATCGGGCGCACCGCGCAGCGCGTCGCGGTCGAGGACGCGCTCTCGCACGTCGCCGGCGCGATGCCCTTCAACGACGTGAGCGCGCGCGACCTGCAGTTCGAGAACCCGCTCTGGGCGAGCGGCAAGGCGATCGACACGTTCGCGCCGTGCGGCCCGGCCCTGGTGACGCTCGACGAGTGCGGCGACCTCGACGCGCTCGGCCTGCGCGCCCGCATCGACGGCCGCGTCGTGCAGGACGGCACGACGGCGAACATGATCTTCAGCGTCGCGGAGATGGTCGCGTGGCTGTCGCGGACGATCACGCTCGAAGCGGGCGACATCATCGCCACGGGGACGCCCGCCGGCGTCGGCGCGCCGCAGGGCATCTTCCTGCGCGACGGCGACACCGTCGAAGTCGAAGTCGACGGCCTCGGGGCCGTCGTCAGTCACGTCAAAGCCGCCTGAGCCGGGGCGCCGGTGCGCTACGCGATGCTGATGCGCGGCGTGAACGTCGGCGGGGTGCGCGTGCCGATGGCCGAGCTCGCGGAGCTCTTGCGCTCGCTCGGCGTCACCGAAGTGAAGACGGTGCTGCAGAGCGGCAACGCCGCCTTCGACTCGGACGCCGACGCCGCGCAGCTCAAGCGCACCATCGAGCCGGCGCTCAGCGAGCGCTTCGGCTACGACGCCGTCGTGCACGTCTACCCGCGCGAGGACGTCGCCGCCGTGCTCGCCGCGTACCCGTTCGCGCCTGCGCCGGGCCGCCACAGCTACGTCGTGTTCTGCGCCGACGCCGAGACCGCGCGCGAGCTCGCCGGCGCGCCGGTCGACGCGGACGCCGAGACGCTCGCCGCCGGCACCGGCGTCGTCTACTGGCAGGTCGAGCGGGGCGCGACGCTGAAGACGCCGTTCGCGAAGCTGCTCGCGCGGCCGCGCTACAGGGCCGTCACGACGAACCGCAACGTCAACACGCTCGCGAAGCTCGCCGGCGCCTGAGCGGCCGTCACGCCGGGTCGCCGGCGCGCACCTCGGCAGCGCGTGAGAGATCCTTTACGAACCTTGTACTGAGTGGACGGATGTGTGACGCTCCGGCGACTCGGTCGCGTTGACAGGGCGCACCATCGCGGTGTAAAGCCCGACAACGCGGGACAAACCGGGCACGGCAAGAAAGTCGGCAGGGCCCCCGGCGGGCCCGGAGGTGCAAAGCATGGAGGCAGTCCGGAACGTCATGGCGGCGCGTAGCGACGCCGTCGCCAGCCACGTCCGCATCGCGAAGCGCATGATCTGCGTGCTCGCGCTGACACCCGCCCTGCTGCTCGTGCCCTCCCTCACCGCCACGGCGGCCGCCTCCGGCGGCCAGACGGGCTGCCCGAGCAGCTCGTCGCTCGGCTCGCTCAAGGAAGACCCCGAACTCTACGCGTCGTACACGGAATGGAACGGGACCGCCGACTACTCGTTCGCGTCGACGAACAGGAACCCCGTCGGCGACGACCCCGGCCTGATGGACTACTGCGTGTACCCGTCGAGCGAGCCGCATGAAAGCGGCATCTCCTACTCGAACATCAACGGCGCCTGGTCGACCTCCTCCGGCAGCGGCTACTTCGACCTCGGCAGCGGCGACGGCGGCTGGAACAACGCCCCCTTCGACGGCAGCACGCAGACGATCGGCTGGGGCAACTGGCATGGCCAGATACCCGGCGGCCAGAAGATCGTGCTGCACATCGACGACTCCCACGAGTGCAGCCAGCTCTACGGCGGCGACGAGCAGTCCTGTTACGTCAACCCGTGCAAGGAACAGGAACACAAAGCCAGCGGCATCACGGCGACCGTCACCGCAAACCCGGCGCTGACGCGCAAGTACACGTGGGGCATCTCTAAGTCGGTGAAGACCGCGCAGGTCGACAACTCGGGCCCCGCCAGCGCCAGCTACACCGTCACGGTGACGCACAGCGGCGCGAGCGAAAGCGGCTGGACGGTGACCGGTGAAATCGCCGTCACGAACCCGACCGGCAACCAGATCAGCGGCGTCGAAGTCACGGACTCGATCAACGACAAAAACGCGACGTGCACCGTCGCGGGCGGCACGAACCTCACGGTCGACGCCAACTCGACGGTGAAAGTGCACTACACGTGCACCTACTCGGCCGCCCCCGCGAGCGGCTCGCAGACCGACACCGCGGAAGTGAAGTGGCCCGGCCAGGGACCCTGTCGCGGCTCACTCCAGGGCGCAGGCACGACGACGGCGACGGCGCCCGTCACCTGGTCAGGCGCCGCCGCGACCGTGATCGACGGCGCCGTCACGGTCAAGGACTCCATGCAGGGCAACCTCGGCAGCGCCGCGGCCACGGAAGCGGGCGCCAAGACATTCGAATACACGCGCGAATTCACGGGTGACGCCGCCGGCACGTGCACGACGCACGAAAACACGGCGACGTTCACGACCAACACGACCGGCACCACGGGCAGCGCGAGCGCCTCCTTCAAGCACTGCGTCGGCGCGAACCTGACGATCGCGAAAACGTCAGCGACGTCGTTCACGCGCACCTACAAATGGGGCGTCACGAAGAGCGCCACGCCGACCGAATCGTCGACGGCGGCCGGCTCCGCGAGCTACCGCTACACGGTCAGCGTCACGCACGACGGCGGCACCGACTCCGCCTGGATCGTCACCGGCACGATCACCGTGACCAACCCCAACAACTGGGAGTCCGTGACGCTCACCGGCGTCAGCGACGAAGTCAGCAACGGCGGCACCTGCCACATCACGAGCGGCAACGCGAAAGCGACGATCGCGGCGGGCGGCAGGGTCGAACTCGGCTACGAATGCACGTACGCGAAAGCGCCGAGCAGCTACTCCTTCACGAACAGCGCCACGGCGAGCTGGGAAAAGAACCCCGCGAGCACACCCGAAGGCTCCGTTTCGACGAGCTCCCCGGCGGCCTTCGCGAGCCCCGCGAAAATCATCGACGGCAGCGTGAGCGTCAAAGACACGATCGCCGGCATACTCGGCACCGTCGGCTACGAAGAAGCGAGCCCCAAGAAGTTCGAATACAGCCACGAATTCACGGGTGACGCCGCCGGCACGTGCACCACGCACGAAAACACCGCCACGATCAAGACCAGCACGACAGGCACAGAAGCGTCCGCCAGCCAGCCGGTGAAGCACTGCGTCGGCGCGAACCTCACGGTCACGAACACCGCCGGCGCGGCGTTCACGCGCACGTACAAATGGGGCGTCACCAAGAGCGCCGAACCGGCACAGGTCAACAACTCCAGCGCCAGCGCCTCCACGGGCTACAAGGTCACCGTCACGCACGACGCCGGCACCGACTCCGCCTGGACCGTGAGCGGCGAAATCACCGTCAAGAACCCCAACAGCTGGGAGGCCGTGACGCTCACCGGCGTCAGCGACGAAG
>DATJNQ010000005.1:0-34675 GCA_035507895.1 Solirubrobacteraceae bacterium
CTTGCGGGGGGCATCAACTACGGCGGCCACGACGCTAGCACACGGGTCCGGCGGAACGCCCGACGCAACCCCGGCGACGAGCTCCTGGAGCTTGTGCAGCGCCGTGCGTTCCTTCCGGCGCTCCTCCCGCGTCATGCCGTCAGCGAGCGTCTGGTTCGCTTCGAGCTCGCGGAGCGCAGCCTCGATCCGCGGCCGACGCGACCGATGCCAGGCGCCCCCGGTCATTGCAAGCTGAGCGGTCGCAAAACGCCCCCACTGCGCGACCCTCGGCGCCGGGGGGAGAAACCCCTGAGGCCGGGGTCTAGGCCGCTTCCCCGCAAAGCTATGGGTACCCCCGCCGTGTCACCGTCGACCTCGACCGGCTCGACTTCCGTCTCGCCGCGACGCTCGGCATCGACGCACGCGAACGCGTAGATCGCGCTCCTGCGGCGGCCGGTTGGGCGACTGATCTGCGCGCGCGCTGCCATCGTCATGCGGCCTCCGAGAGCCTCCGGTCGTGGCCGGTGATCTTGTGGAGCTCGCAGTAGCCGAGGCGGCTTGCGATCGCTTCGCCGTACGGCGCCGGCCACTTAGTGCGGAGCTGGCTCGGCATGAGGTTCGTCGTGACGATGAGCTGGCGCTCGTGCGTCGTGGCGAGGTCGATCGCGTTGAAGATCTCGGAGGCGGCGTGCGCGGTCGGCTTGCTCTTATCGAGGTCGTCGAGGACGAGTCCGACGCGGTCCGATGAGAGCGCGTCGACAGCCTGCTGGCGGCGCGGGTCGTTGAAGGCGCGGCCGAGATCGGAGAGCACCGTCGTGACGCTCACCCACCGCGGCGCTGGCTGCTCGGGGTCGCGTTCGATCATCGCCCTCACGGTCGATGCTGCGATCTGGGTCTTGCCGGTGCCGATGCTGCCGATGAGAGTGAGGCCGTGGATCTCGCCGGCGATGAGGCGTCGTGCTGCGTCTAGTGCTCGCTCGCGGCCGGCGGTGTCGAGCTCGTCGAGGTGCAGTCGGCTGTGCAGGACCGGGAGCCTCGTGAGCTTCTCGGCGATGAGGCGGCGGAGCTCGCGGCTGTCGCGCTCTTCGCGTTCGGCGGCCCACTGCGCTGACCGCTCGGCGTCGCAGTCGGCGCAGATGAACGGGCGGCGGTTGAACGTCTCGGCGTAGCGTCCCTCGGCGAGCTCGCGCTCGCACTCGGCGCCGCAGGCGCACGTTCCGGTCACGAGCGTCACGAGACGATCACCCGCGCGTCTAGATCCGAGGGGTCTCCCTCACGGTTAACTGACGGCTTCTTACGGTTCGTGTGCGGCTGTCCGCACCCCCCTATGCGGGTGACCGCACGGGTACCTGTGCGACCCTCCGCACCCGTGCGGCCCTCCGCACCCGTGCGATCTTCCGCGCGGGTCGCGGTGACGTTGACCTGGTAGCGCGTCGTCTTCCCAGGGCGCTTCTCCGGGACGAGGACGCCCGACGCGCACAAGCGCTCGAGGTGTTCCATCGCGGTCCGGCGCCCCATCCGCGCACGGCTGGCGATCACGTCGAGCGCGAGCCACGAGCCCTTGCCCTGGCCGCGGTCGGCCTCGCACAGCACGACGAGGACCGCAAGATCGCTCGGCGTCTTCGCGGCTGAGTCGCGGAGCGCCCAGGAAACGAGTTGGATGCTCACAACGCCTGGCTCCGTCTCGGTCGGACGGGTAGCTTCGGCGCAGCGGACGGCGCTGCGCGACGTCCCGTTGCTCGCGGCGGGACGGCTGGCTCGTCACCGCTCTTCGGCGAGAGCGCATCGCGAACGGCGACGGGGTCGAAGCGGAGGCGCGGCTTGGGCCCGTTGCCGAGTCGCAGCGCGCCGAGCTCGGCGCTGTGTTCGTAGACCCAGTCGCGCGAGACGCCGAGCTCGAGCGCAAGCGTCGCGGGGTCGACGAGACGCGCACGGCGGATCGTGTCGTTCACGTCGGCACCCCCCGCCAGGGGGCGACGGAATGCTTCGGCGTCTGGGCCGAGTCGCGCGCTCACGGCGCCGCTCCTCGGCCGACGAGCCGGCCTAGCGCCGGCTCGTGTTCGTCAGAGTCGCCTGGCGGAGCGTTCGCCTTGCGAACGACGCGGCGGGCCCCTGGGCGACGTCGTCCCTCGCAGGATCGCCGTGGGCGTATCGCGCGGTCACTGGGCCTACGCGCCGGGAACCCGGCAAGGTAGTCGATGAAGCCGCGCGGGTCGCGCACATACTGTTCGCGAATCCACCTTCGCTCGTCAGCGAGGCGGGCGGCGAGCTCCGCCTTTGCCGCGAGCTCGTCGCGGCGCGCCTTGAGCGGTGCCAGCTTCGCGGCGAGCGCGTCGTGCTCAGCCTGGAGCGGCGCCAACGTCGCCTGCAGCTTCGCGAGGCCGGTTAGGTCAGCGCTCGTGTCGGCTTCCGTGTGCATGCCGTCGATCGTGGGTCACGGTTCTGCATTCCACGCACGAAGCTAGACGACGCTCCGGACCGAACGAGAAAACGCCCCCAGCGGAAGCCTCCGGAGGCGCTTTCAGGTGCTTCGCAGTTGGAATGCAGACGAAGCGACGGCTCGACGAGCGTAGCGCGTCGTCCGGCGTCAGGCGAACGTGTCCGGGCCCGTCGGCCCACAAGTTGACCGCCCGTCCTCGTGGCCGTGCCCGTGACATCGCAGCGGAGCGCGGGTCGGCGCGCTCCGACCTCCCAGAACCCCGTCGAGCCCTGGCACGACGGGTTCTCTACAGCGAGTGCGTCGCGACGATTACGGCGATCACGATCGCGACTAACGCGATGGGCAGCACGATAAGGAGGCAGCCGAGATCTCTCAGCGTCGAGCCGGTCCACTCAAGCCGCTGGGCGCGAGCCCCAGCGCGATCCGACGCTACCCGCGCACTCGTCGCTTCGATGTGGGGACGCAGCGCGGGATACCGCCGCGCCGCCTCGTCGGCACCGATCAGCTCGCAGTCGTGGTCGACCCAGCCGCCGCAGTACGGGCACCACGCCGGAGCGAGGTTTCCCGGGTCGGTCATGTGCGGGCAGTCGGCCATGGCGCCCCTTTACGCCGAGAGCCGCTGACGAGCCTCGACGAACACCCCGAGCCGCGCGGCGACGCTCGCGTTCACGGTGGGGAGCGCGCTACGCGCCGAACGAAGGGCGCCCAGCCTCGACGAAGCGCGCGAGTGACGCGAGCGCGTCGCTCATGCCACGCACCTCGAGGTGCCCGGAACGGCGGACGGCGGGGTCGAGCTTCGCGAAAAGCTCGTCGGCGAACGACGGCGACACAGTGATGACACCCTCGAAGTCGAGAACGACGTGTTGGTTGCCGGCGCGCGCGGCGCGCTCGACCCGCGTGCGCAGACCCTCAGCGCTGGTGCGGCCGAGCAGCACTGCGCCGAACTCGCTGGCGAGCCTAATCGTCATGGCTGTCGGGCATAGGGTGGTCATCGTCAAGTCTGCGGTAGACGGCGTCCATGTCCAGGGGGCGGTCGGTTCGCGCGCGTAGCGCTACGAGCGTGCCAGGCATGAAATCCGGCTCCGACCGAACCTCGTCGGATGAGCCTGAGTATACGGCGCCGTAGCCCGAGCGCACAAGCAGGGAACCCCCGTTCGCGGCGAGCAGCATCCTCGTGAGGTAGAGCCCGACGCCCGAGTTTCGCTCGGGCGTCGAGGTGACGCGTGCGTCGAGCGCTGTCGCGATTGCGGTCGCATCATCCTGAATATCGGCGTAGGTGGGGTTCGCCGTGAGGCTGGCGCGCACGCCGCGGCCGAGGTCGACGATGCCGATCTCGAATCGCTGAGATTTGCCCCAGCCCTGCGCCGCGCCGAATCCGTGGTCGGCTTCGGCGTGCTGCACGACGTTCTCGCTCACCTCCGACAGACAGACGAGCACGGCAGCCCGAGCGGTCTGGTCTGTGCTGCAGCTTTCGGCGAGCGCGTCCGCGAAAGCCTTGGACACCTTCCAGTAGTCGCTGTCGTCGGAGAACATCTCGCACGGCCGAAACCCATGCTCTTCGTGTCGCTGGATCGGTTCGTCGAGGATTTCGTCGGTGAGCGTGCGGAGCAAGTTCATCCTCATCAGGTAGTTGCGCACGTGTGGCGTGCGCGGCGGCTCCAGAACGCTTCCCTCTAGGAGCAGATCGCGGTCGGCGGCACGCCGCAGCGCGGCGGTGAGCAGCGCGAGCGCCGTCGGCCCGACGGCCACAAGGCGCGACATGTCGACTTCGACCCGCGCCTCGGACTCCAGGTCGAAGAGCGGCTGTAGGAGCCGGATCAGGCGCTCAAATCGGCGCTGCTGAAGAACGAATGCGCCCGAGAGCTCGATGCGGATGTCCGGGGAGGTGGACCGCGCCACCGCGTAATCCTGACAGCGAACTGCATGGCGCCGCGCGGCAGGCCCCTGCGAGCGCGTCCCGAGGTCAGGAAACGAGCATCCGGTGCGCCTCGTGCTTGCCGCAGACGCGCAGACCGTGCGCGCGGGCCAGCCGGTGCGCGAACGACAGGTGTCGGAGCGCTTCGTTCCACGCTTCATCGAATCCGCGCGTGTTCAGATCTTCGATTGCGGTGGCGCCTTCTTTTTCCGCCTGGACCACTTCGAGCTGCGTCCAGTACCAACGCGAGAGCCAGCTCCGGTCGCTTTCGGGGTGCGGGATGCGCAGGAGCGCGCCGGCGAAGTGCACACGGCTCCACGCGAGCGCGCGTAGCAGCCGTGTGAGGCGCCCCAGCGCGTGAAGCGCTTCGCCGAGCGACGGTTTGCCTTCCACTTCGGCCTTGATCGAGTCGACTTCCGAGCCCTTCTCGCGCAGCCAGACGTTGTGGCGGGTGCACAATGCGTCGGCCTTCCGAGCGAATGCGCGTCGCGTCGCAGCGCGAGACGCGGCTTGGCTTGACGTTGCGAGCCCGGCGGTCGCCGCAAGGACGACTACGGCGGCACATGACGCCCAACGCATCGGGTCACCTTACGCGAGGTTGATGGTCAAATGGCCAACGGTTGGCCAGAACCCCCCGGAAACGGCCCGGAATCGCCCCGAATATCGCGCGACCCGACTCGCGCGTCAGCGGCCGGGAATCCCTGTGCTGGAGCGGGATTCGGGCCGATTTTCGCGTGATCTGGAGCGGGCCTCCGGAGCGAGAGGTCGGCCGTTCGAATCGGCCCGGGCGCGTGACGCGGACGCGCCGGCCGAGACGTGCTCTGTCCCGGGCCCGGGAACGGGCGGGCAGCGAAGTTCCGGGAGGATGAGCAAGCCGCTAACTGCCGGCTCCCGGACGACCGTCGTCGGCCGGGAGCCGGCAGTTCTCGGCACGAGCCGGCGCGCTCAGTCGATGAGGATCTGCACCCGTCGCGTCGTCCAGCGCCGGCCCGAGCGGACGGAGAACGCGAGCCGGTATGTGCCGCGGCCGAGCCCGCCGACGTGGGCGGACACGAAGCTGACATCCCGACCGCGTACGTACGCTTCGCCGCGGGCTATGACCCTCGCTTTCCTGATCAGCTCGGCGGGGTGCTCGGAGAAGCCCGTCGTGAATTTCACGGTGCCAGAGACGCTCCTCGTTTTGCACTTTTTCACGTGTTTGCGATGCACGATCGCGGGAGCGCATTCCACGAGCTCGATCTTGCCGGGCGCGCCCGCCTTGCCTTCCCTTCCTTCCGCACCTTCCTTTCCTTCTTTGCCGGGTTTGCCTTCCGCGCCTTCTTTGCCGGGTTTGCCTTCGGGCCCTTCTTTGCCGGGTTCGCCTTCTGCGCCTTCCGGTCCGGCCTGCGGCCCCGTGAGCCACCGTATTGCGGCGTCGTAAGCATCGGCGACGAGGAAGCCATCGTCGCCGTATGCCGCGATGCCCTCCGGATGGAAGAGTTCGGCGCGGGTCGCCGATCCGCCGTCGCCACAGGGGGCAAGTTCGCACGCCGACTTCTCGATCCCGGCGAGGAGCGAGATCACGTCCGAGCGCTCACTGACAGATCGGATCGACTCGTCCTCCGTGTCTGCGATCACGATTTCTCCTTGCGGGCCGAATGCGACGCCCGAAGGAAAGTCCAGGGCAACGCCCGCTGCTGTCGCCGGGTGGTTATCACCGCACGGAGCCGTCGTGCACGCGGAGCGCGCCTCCCCGGCGACTGTGTACAGGTGGTTCGCCGACATCGCGGCGGCGAAGTATTCGCCTTTTGCGACTGGCAGGAATCGGACGATGTCGTCACCGGCGTCGGCTATTGCGACGTCGCCAGCGGCGTCCACGGCTACGCGTTCGGGTTGTTCCAACTCCGCGACCACCGCGAGTTCGCCGTTTCCGCAACTTCCGCCGCCGCACGGTTTTCCGAGGCGGCCAGCGATCGTGTAGATATCGCCGGCGGTCATCGTTTGCCCGTAGTACGTGCCGCTGATAGCGGGAACGAAGCGGATCGCGTCGTCGAAGCTGTCTGCGATGTAGATGTCGCCGGCCGCGTCGCTCGCGACCCCCGAGGGTTCCTTGAGCTGCGCCGATGTCGCCGGGCCTTCGTCGCCGCACACCACTCCGGCGCAGTCAACTTCGCTAGATCCGGCGATCGTGTAGATATCACCGGCGGTCATCGGCTGCCCGTAGTAAGTGCCGCTGGTAGCGGGGACGAAACGGATCGTGTCGTCGGAACTGTCGGCGAAGATCACGTCTCCTTTCCCGTCAAACGCGACGTCGGACGGGTACTTGAGCTGCGAGGCATCGGCGGGGGCGCCATTTTCCCCGCAATCCTCCGTGCAGTACAGTCCGAGTTCACCGGCCAGCGTGTAAATGTGGCCGGCCGTCATCGCGCGGCCGAAGAACGTGCCGCTCGTCGCGGGGACAAAGTCGACTACCCGCTCATCAGGATCTGCGATCGCGATGTCACCCGCGCTGTCGTCGGCTACGCCGCTGGGCGAGGACAGTTCGGCGCCGGTGGCGAGCCCCCCAATCCCGCATGCGAGCGCCGGACAGGCGAGCTGCTCCTGCCCCGCCACGGTCCAGATCGTCTCGCCGGACGTGCCGAGCGCCGCGGCCGACGCGGGAGTGAAATAGCCCGCCCCAATCGCGACGAGTACGCCCGCGGTTGCGAGCGCGGCGCGTGCTCGGAGTCGGCCGGTCCGCCGCCCTCGGAATGAGCGGGAAACGTCGGCGCGCCAAGCGTCCCTCGAGTGTGGCGGGCGCGTGTTGAGCGACTTCGATTCAGCCGGTTTCATGGTCTCTCCTCCCTTTCGCAGGCACGATGCCGATGCGACGCCGCAAGCCACTTCCGCGCTGCGGCGCGGCCGAGCATAGTCGCCTCGCGACCGCGCGGCGCGGTCGGCGGATGGCGCCTGATTCAGAGCTGTGCCCTCGTGGACGAGGCGTTCGGTGACCTCGCGGGATGAGCGCAGCCAACCCACCGTCAACGGCCTAATCGCCGCCGCCAGCCCGCGGTTCCTACGCCGTGTCGGCGCGTAATCATGCTGCGGCCATCGCGCGGGCTCGTCGCGCCTGGTCGCGCTCAACCCCGGTGCGGACGTCGGCCCCAGTCGTCAGGAGCTCTCACGCGCCCCGAGTCCGGCCGGACCGCCCGCGACGGAGCGTTGGTAGACGTCCACGGCGACCGTGCCTTGCATGCCGAACGACTCGTAGAGTCGCAGCGCGTTCGGGTTGTCGGACGCGACGCTGAGCTGCACCTCGTTCAGCCCGTCGGCGCGCGCGGCCCGGATTACGTCGCCCAGCAGCGCGCGGCCGATGCCCCTCCCCTGCGACGCCGGCGCCACAGCGAGGATCGCGACGTACGCGGCGCCCTCCGCGGCCCAACGCCGGGTCATCGCGAAGCCCGCGACGCCGTCGGCGTCGACCGCGACGCGGCTGACGCTCGTGTCGAGGTCGTGCGCCGCGAGGTGACGCTCGGCGAACTCCTGGTAGGGACGCGGGAGCACGTCCGAGGCGGACGCGAACGCTGCGCCGTCGATCTCGTAGACGGCCCGCCCGTCCTTGGCTGGGTCGAGCGCACGCAGCGTCACGCCGGCGGGCGGCGGGGCGTCGACGACCGTCGCGGGGAAGCGCAGCACCAAGCGCGTGCTCGTGAAGCTCAGCTCGTACCCGCGGGAGAGGACCAGCTCCCTGGCACGAGCGTTACCGGCCGCGACGCCCGTGACGTACCGCTCCCAGCCGAGCTCGTTTTGGCGCCGCTCGGTCCAGCGGATGAGCCGCGTGCCGATCCCGCGTCCCTCATGGGTGGGTGCGACCGCGCCGAAAGTGCCGCGCCTGCGGACCATCGCGTAGCCGGCCAGCAGTCCGTCCGCTTCGCATACGGTCGCGTCGCGCGCGAGATCGAAGCCGGAGTTGCCCCACTCGGCGCGCAGGTCGTCGAGCGTGAAGTCGCGGCGGCCGAAGTCCGCAACGTCGCGAGCTTCGAGAAGCGCCGCGACGCTCTCGGCCTCGCCGGGCCGCGGTGCCCGCAGTTCCATGCGTTACAGCTACCAGACGCCGGGCCGCGCCGGCGGCGGGCGGCTAGGCGCTGTGCCGGGGCAGCGCGCCGTGGCCGATGCGATGCCCGCAGCTCGCGCACGACTCCCGACCGGCGTCGACGGCCCGGCCGCAGCCCGGGCACGTGCGCCGCTCGAGCGGCGCCGTGAGGCGCGCGACGAACCACGCGATCCCGATCAGCACGATGCCCCAGAAGCCGACGGCGAGGCCGATCATCACGGCCGGCGACCCGGGATTGCTGCCGTTGGCGAAGCCGCCGATCAGCCACAGCAGGACCGTGCCGAGCCACACGATGACCATCCATCCGAGCCTGCGCCGCGTTGCCAACTCCACTCCCGTCGCTCGCCGTCCAGAGCGTACCGCCGCGCCGCCCGCCACGTCGGCGCGAGCTCAGAGCGGTCGGTACGTGGTCCCGGTGCGCCGCCAGTCGTCCGCCAGCAGCGCGTCGAGCGCGGTCAGGAGCTCCCTGCGGCGCAGGTCGACCGTTTCGCGCGAGCCCACTGGAACCGCCCTGGAGGTGACCACACGAGCGCCGCGCGGGGTCAGGATCACGCGTTTGTCGGCGCTTCCGGAGCGGATCATCTCCGCGATCTCGCGCGCTTCGTGGCGGGCGTCCCAGGCCGTCGCGCGGTACGGCCCGCCGCGCGTCGCCCTTCTCCAGTGCTCTGCCGTATGCCGCCGTCGCGGGTCCAACGCCGGTCCCTCCTGCCGCCGGAAGGCACGCGGGATCGTACGCCTCGCCCCTAATGCGCCGCTAAGCCGACCGGCGGGAAGGCCGGCGGGGCCCCGGTAGGATTTGCGCGGGGACTTTTGCGCGATGGAGTGCGGAGGGAGCAGGATCAGGGACGTGTTCCGGTCCGCCGCGGTGGCGGTCGCGCTCGTCTCGGCCGCGGTGCTCGCGCAGCCGGGCGCGGCGCTCGCGGGGGCACGCAGCGGCGTCGGCGTCACCTTCGGCGAAGGCGCCTACGGGCAGCTCGGCGCCGGCGCCGTGGAAATGGCGAACCCGACTCCTCGTGTGCTCGCGCCGTTCGAGCACGAAGCGGAAAAGCCCGGCCCCGAACCGGGCGAACGCGAGCTCGCGGCGGACCAAGTCGCGCGGCTGCCGATCATCGCCGCCGCCGCCGGCGCGAACTTCAGCCTCGCCGTCACCGCGGAAGGCGTGCTTTTCTCCTTCGGCAGCAACCGCTTCCGCCAGCTCGCGCTCGACTGGGAAGACGGCCGGGCCACCCCGGCGAGCCCGGTCGACCAGCCCCTTGCCGCCGAACTGCCGCTGAAGAGCGGCGACGGGGTCGTCGCCCAGGTCGCGGCCGGCTCGGGTGACGGTTTTGCGGTGACGACGACCGGGGCTCTCTTCGGGTGGGGCGTGAACAACCACGGCCAGGCCGGTGTGAAGACCGACTTCGACGCGGCGGAATGCAGCGCACCGCCCGCCGAAGGCATCGACCCCAAGCCGATCCGCCTTCCGGGCGAAGAACGCGCGGCGCAGGTCGCGGCCGGCCGATTCTTCACGCTCGTGCGGACCCAGGCCGGCAGGGTCTTCGGGTTCGGCAGCAACCTTTACGGCCAGCTCGGCAACAGCACGTACTTCCAGCAGGAATGCGGCGCCCTTGGCTACGAAGCGCAGGAAGTCGACTTCCCGCCGCAGGAGGGCGGCGAACGGATCACGGACGTCGCGGCCGGCTGGGACTTCAGCCTCGCCGTGACTGCGGGCGGCCGCCTCTTCGCCTTCGGTTTGGGCGAATACGGCGCCACGGGACGCGAATCGCCGTTGCCAAGCGACGAACCGGCCGAAGTCACGCTCGGCGGAGAACGCGTCGCCCGGGTCGCCGCGGGCGAGCACTTCGCGCTGATCGTCACCCGGTCCGGGGCTCTCTACGCGCTCGGGCAGAACCGCTTCGGCCAGCTCGGCACCGAGCAGGGAGCCGGCACCGGCGCCGCCGACGCGGAAGCACGCCGGGTCGCGCTGCCCGCGGACGCTGGACGCGTCGTGCACGCCGCCGCGGGCGAAGAGAGCTCGCTGGTCGTGACCGAAAGCGGGCGCCTCTACACGTTTGGCGAAAACGACTTCGGCCAGCTCGGCTGGTTGACGAGCCTCGCGGAACCCTCGAACCCGACGGTCACGTTCGGCACGAACACGCCCAACTGGCTCCCCCAGCAGGTGACGCTGCCCGGCTCGCTGCGCGCCGAGGACGTCGCCCTCGGCGCGCTCGCGAAACACGCGCTGGTCGTCGCGGGCGAACCGGGCATCCGCACGCCCTCCCTGCGCGTCGCGCGCGTCGGCGCGGGGTACCGGACCGTGCTCGCCGCCGCGGGCGGCCAGGCGCCGTACACGTGGAGCGCGAGCGGCCTGCCGGCGGGGATCCGCCTCGAAGACGAACGGGGCATCTTGACCGGCCGGCCGCGCCGCGCCGGCATCTACACCGTGCACCTGGCCGCGGTCGACGCGTTCGGGATCCGCTCGACCGCCACGCTGCGAATGAAGGTGCAGAGCCGCGGCCCGGGTATCGTCGACCTGCGGATCTCGCCGCGGCGCTGGCGCGAGGACGGCCGCGTCACGTTCCGCCTGACGGCGCGCGCGACGGTGCACGTGCACGTCTGCGTGCACAACCCGCGCGGCTGCCGTCCGTTCGCGGCGATCGACGAGCACGTGCGGCGCGGCCGCGTGCGCCTCGTCATCGCGAGGCGGATGCGGATCGCGGGGCGCCGCCTCGCGCCGGGCGCCTACGAGCTCTACCTCACGGCCGCCGACGGAGCCGGCACGACGAGCTCGCCGCGTATCCCCTTCACCGTCGGCTGAACCGCGCTCTGGCGTAGGATTGCCGCGCGCCGGCCGCCCGGCGGGCGCACGCGACGGAGGTGACGCGATGGCCGCGAAGTGGACCGCAGAGCAGATCCCCGACCAGGCGGGACGCAAGTTCATCGTCACGGGGGCCAACAGCGGCCTCGGGCTCTCGACGTGCGAGGCGCTCGCGGCCCACGACGCCCACGTCGTGATGGCGTGCCGCGACCTCGCCAAGGGCGAGCGCGCGCGCCAGCAGGTCCTCGCCGGTGCTCCCGAGGCGCACGTCGAGCTCGCGCCGCTCGACCTCGCGGACCTCTCCTCGGTCGCGGCGTTCGCGGCGAGCGAGCAGGCGTCGGGGCCGCTCGACGTGCTCATCAACAACGCCGGGCTGATGGCGCCGCCGCGCGGCGAGACCAAGGACGGCTTCGAGCTGCAGTTCGGCACCAACCACCTCGGTCACTTCGCGCTCACGGCGCAGCTGATCGACCGCATGCCCGCCAGCACCGACCCGCGTGTCGTGACGGTCGCGAGCGGCGCTCACCACATGGGCCGCATGAGCTTCGAGGACCCGATGGCCAAACGCCACTACTTCCGCTGGAGCCAGTACGCGCGCTCCAAGCTCGCGAACCTCTTGTTCGCGTTCGAGCTCGACCGGCGCCTGCGCGCCGCGGGCTCGCCGATCAAGAGCGTCGCCGCGCACCCCGGCTACGCCGCCACGAACCTGCAGTCGGCGGCGCCGCCGGCGCTCGACCGCGCGGTGATGAAGGTCATGAACCCGCTCGTCGCGCAGAGCGCAGACCTCGGCGCCCTGCCGCAGCTCTTCGCGGCCACCGCGCCGGGCGTGAACTCGGGCGACTACTACGGGCCCGACGGCGTCGGCGAATTCCGCGGCCATCCGCGGCGCGTCGGCGCGAGCGGCGCGGCGCGCAACGAGCAGGACGCGGCGCGACTTTGGGCCCTCTCGGAAGAGCTCACGGGCGTGAGCTTCGCGGTGCCCGCGGCGGCGTGAGGCGCCGGGGGCGCCCTGGTCGGCGCCCCCGGCCCCCGGACTCCCTATTCTTCCGGCGCTTCGCCGGTGAATTCGATGACCTGCTGGTAGGTCGACCGGTTGGTCCAGCGCATCGTGTAGCGCGGGATCAGGCCGGGCGGGAACGTGATGCGCACGACGGGTGCGTGCCAGCGGGCGACTTCGCTCGTCTTGTGTTCTGCGCTGAGTTCTTCGACGCCCTTCTGGATGACGTTCCAGAGCGACGTCGAGCAGGCCGACAGCGACCCGTTGCCGCAGTACGGCCGGCTGAACGGCTGCGCGATTTCTTCGCCGAGCAGCGTCTTCAGGTCCTTGTAGACGTAGCCGTACCAGCCGCCGCCGAACGATGAGCCGCCCGAGTTCGGTCCGTTGTCGACGCCGTCGAGGCTCTTCAGTTCCGCTACCCCTTCGGCGCCGAGCACCGGCTCGAGCACGGCTTCGGCGAGCGGTTCGAAGACCTTCTCGATGACCGCGGCCGCCGGCGCTTTCGGATGGTTGGTGCCGAGCAGGCTGCCGCCTTCGGCGGCCCACGCGTTGACCTCGTCGACGGCTTCTTCGGCGAGTTTGCTCGTCGGCGTGCCATCCGCGAGGACGCGCTCGAGGTAGGGCCACACGAACTCCGCGCGGAAGTCCTCGGTCGCCGCCTTGTTCATGATCGAGACGTCGTTGGCCTCGTCCATGCCGGTTTTGAACCCTTTGTACATCTGGACGCGTTGCAGCGGGCCCCACGACCATTCGTTGGACGCCGCGCCCCAGCCCGGTGCCGGCTTGTTGTTCCAGTTCAGGAGCGTGCCGGACGCGGGGTCGATTTCGTGCGGGTGTTCTTCCTCGCTGAGGAATCCCCGCCATTCGTATTCGCCGTTGCCGAGCGTGGGCAGCGACGGGTTCGTGCCGGGCGCGACCTTCGGCAGCCGGCCGGTCGAGAAGAAGGCGATGTGCTTCGAGTTGACGTACGCCATGTTGAACGTCGTCTCGAGGTGGTTCGCAGCGTTGAAGAACTCCTGCGGGCTGTGTACTTCGTCGCTGTCCAGCTCGCTGAACGCGACCTCGCCCGCGGGCTCACGGCCGCGCGTGGAGCGGTCGTTGGCGACCGCGTACAGCTGGCCGTGGACGCGGACGGTGCCGCTGATCGGGCCCTGGACGCTTTCTTTGAAGTACACCTCGTGCGCCGGTTCGCCGTTGCCCGCGCCGATGTAGCCGGCGTCGAACGTGTTGAACGGGACGCAGTTGCCTTCGTATTCGTAGGAGTCCGTTTCTTCCGTGACGGGACCGTTTTCGGGGTTGCAGAGCTTGTCCAGGAACTGCATCGTGTTCTCGCCCGTCTCGCTCGTGAGCGACCAGGCGAAGTCCTTGCCGCGGCCGATGAAGACATAGGGCGAGATCGGCGCGATGATGCCCTCGGCGTCAAGGCCCGGCGCGTGGAGTTCACCCTCCATCACGATCTCGGGGTAGAAGTAGCCGAGCTGCGGGCCCATCACGGCCATCGGGTGGCCGTCCGCCGCGTCCTGCGAGCCGACGAGCAGGAAGTTCGACGCCTTGCGGCGGGAGGCCTTGACAGCCGACGCCGCGGCGCGCTCCGCCCGGCTCGCCGAACCCGGTTCGACGAGCGGCGAGCCCGGCGTTTCGCCGGTCGGTTCGAGGTCGTATGGGAATTCGGCTTTCGCCGTCGTCGGCGCTTCGGGGTCGTTGACCTCGCGCAGATCTTTGAAGATTTCACCGCCGGCGGCTTCGCCGTGGGCTTTCTCCAGCCGCGCGAGGAATTCGGAGTTCTGCACTTCCTGGCCGCCGCCGTTGCCGAAGATCGAGCCGATGAACGCGAAGCCCGCGATCGCGTCGGCGAGCGTCACGTGCTCCAGGCGCTCGCCTTCGGGCAGCGTCTGCTCGTAGCCGTTGACGCCTTCGGCCCAGTCTTCGAGGTCTTTGATCACCTGTTTGCCCTGGGCGCCCTCTTCTTCAAGCGACGCGGTCTGCGCTTCGACGAACGAGGTCGCCTCGGCGCTCGGGGTGAAGGAGCGGTCTTCGAGCAGCAGGCCGAACGGGTTGATGCCCGGGATCGAGAGCGCCGCGGCGTACGCGGGGCCGAGCCCGAGCTGCAGCAGAAGGCCGCGGTCCTGGGCTGCGACCCAGCCGGAGCCGTACATCGCGTCGGCGCGTGTTTCGCCGAAGATGTGCGGGATGTCGTTGCTGTCGACCTTGATTTCGAGGCCGGGGATCGGGTGTTCGGTGCGCATCACCGCGCCCTGCACGCCGAACTTCTCCGAGAGGAAGTACTTGGCGAGATCTTTGGTCGTGACGTCGCCCTGGTGTGACGTCAGCTTGGAATAGAGTTCGCCCTGGTTGGTGGAGTCCGGGCCCGCGGCGAAGCCGCCTTCCTCGCCCGGAGCGAGAATCTGGTACGCCCCGCCCGACTGGTCGCCGTACGGCCCTTCGCTGGCTGCGGCGGTACCCGCCGAGAGCGTCAGGGCAGCCGTGCCGGCGAGCGCGGCGGCGCCGATGACGCCGACCGCCCGTCCGCGAACGTTCCCCGTCCGTCGCGAAATACGTCCAAGCATCGCTCCTCCTCCCGTCGCCGCGCATCCAGCGCGGCGATTCGTTCCCCTGGAAGGCGGCGATCGTATCACCGAGGTGCACGCGCGTAAACCCAGGCGGGGGCAACGATCGCCGGCTGCGCCCTAACGCCGGTCTGCGCCGCGAGCGGAATCCTCTCGTGGCTTCAGATGAACAGCTTCCGCCGGCCCATACCGAAGCGAAAGCGCCGTCGGCGCCCGCGCGCCGCGGGCGGTCAGCCGCCGGCGACGGCGGGCAGGATCGTGACCTCGTCGCCGTCGTCGACCGGCGTGGCCCTGCCCGACAGGAAGCGGATGTCTTCGCCGGCGACGTAGATGTTCACGAAGCGCCGCAGCGAGCCGTCGTCGTCGGCGAGGCGGCTGCGGAGCTCGCCGAAGCGCTCGAACAGCGCCTCGAGGACCTGCTGCACGTTCTCGCCGTCGACCTGCGCCTCGGCCTGGCCCTCGGACGCGGTGCGCAGCTGCGTCGGGATCTTGACCGTGACAGTCACGCCGCGACTGTCTGCACCGACGCCTCGAAGGCCTCGAGCGACGGCTCGATCGTCGCGACCTCGAAGCTTCCGCGAACGGCGTCGAGCGTCTTCAGGCCGTCACCGGTGATCACGAGCACGACACGCTCGTCCGGGTCGATGTCGCCGCGGCGCGCGAGCTTCGCGAGCGTCGCGGTCGTCACGCCGCCGGCCGTCTCGGTGAAGATGCCGGTCGTGCGCGCGAGCAGCGCGATGCCCTCGCGGATCTCCTCGTCGCTGACGCTCTCGACCGAGCCGCCGCTGGCGCGCGCGAGCTCGAGCGCGTAGGGGCCGTCGGCCGGGTTCCCGATCGCGAGCGACTTGGCGATCGTCCTCGGCCGCACGGGGCGGCAGACCTCCTCGCCCTCGGCGTAGGCGGTCGCGACGGGCGAGCAGCCCTCCGCCTGGGCACCCGACATGCGCACCGCGCCGCTCTCGATCAGGCCGATGTCGGCCCACTCCGCGAAACCCTTGGCGATCTTGGTGAAGAGCGAACCCGAGGCGACCGGCACGACGCACCGGTCGGGGGCCTGCCAGCCGAGCTGCTCGGCGATCTCGTACGCGAGCGTCTTGGAACCCTCGGCGTAGTAGGGGCGCAGGTTGATGTTCACGAACGCCCAGTCGCGTTCGGCGCTGACTTCGGTGCACAGGCGGTTGACGTCGTCGTAGCTGCCCTGCACGCCGATGACCTGCGCGCCGTAGACGCCGGTGCCGAGGATCTTCTGCTCCTCCAGGTCGGCGGGGACGAAGACGTACGCGTCGAGGCCGATCGCGGCGGCATGCGCGGCGACGGAGTTCGCGAGGTTGCCCGTCGAGGCGCACGCGATCGTCTGGTACCCGAGCTCGCGGGCGCGCGCGACCGCGACGGACACGACGCGGTCCTTGAACGAGTGCGTCGGGTTGGCGGCGTCGTTCTTGACCCACACGTCGCGCAGGCCGAGCTCGGCGCCGAGACGGTCGGCGCAGACGAGCGGCGTGCAGCCCGGCGAGAGCCCGACGCGCGTCGTGCGGCGCACCGACGGTCCGGGGGGTCCGTCGACGAGCGGCAGGAAGTCGCCGTAGCGCCAGATGTTCTGCGGGCCGCTCATGATCCGCCGGCGCAGCTCGGCGATGTCGCGCTCGAGCGCGTCGTACCGGTACGCGACCTCGAGCGGGCCGAAACAGGCCTCGCACACGTACTTCGCCTCCAGCGCGTATGTCTCGCCGCACTCCTTGCACTGCAGATGACTTGCCGCCATAGCTTCGCTCCCTGGTCGTCTTCGCCTCGCCACCGGTGTGGCGAAGAGCCGGAGCTCGCCACACATCTCTCTGGAATTGGCACCTTCCCGCCGTGGCAGTAACGGTGGTTGCCGGGGTTTCGTCGGGCCAGTCCCTCCACCCCTCTGGATGTGTCCAGCTATGTAGGCTCGATAATACAGCACATGCGGCGGAGCAATGCAACGGACGGCGGCACGCCTTGAGCGAGCGGCGCAGGCGGATCATGCTCGTCGTCAACCCGCATGCGGCTCAGGTCGACCGCCGCGTGCGCGAGCTCGTGCGCGGCGCGCTCGCGCGCCGCTACGAGGTGCGCGAGGCGCCTACCGAAGCGCAGGGTCACGGCCGCGAGCTGGTCCAGCAGGCCGCGGGCGACGGCTGCGAGATGGTCGTCACCCTCGGCGGCGACGGTACCGTCAACGAAGCCGTCAACGGCCTGCACGGCAGCACGACGCCGCTGCTCGCGCTGCCGGCCGGCTCCGCGAACGTCTATTCGCGCATGCTGGGCCTGCCCGGCGACCTCGTCGACGCGACGGCGCGCGCGCTCGCGCTCGCCGACGATTTCCGCCCCCGACTCGTCGATGTCGCGCGCGTCAACGAGCGCCTCTTCGCGTTCAACGCCGGCATCGGCCTCGACGCTTCGGTCGTGGAGCGCGTGGACGCGCGCCCCGCTTTGAAGGCGCGCTTCGGGCCGTGGTTCTTCTCCGCGGTGGCGGTGGGCACCGCGGTCCGGCGTTACGTGCGGCGCGGCGCGCCGCGCTTCGTTCTGACCGCGGGGGGTGAGCGCATGCAGGGCATCACGGCGATCATCCAGAACGGGCGGCCGTACACGTTCTTCGGCGGGCGTCCTATCGAGGTGGCGCGGCAGGGCGATCTGCGCTCGGGGCGCCTCGCCGGCGGCGTGCTGCACTCGGCGTCGCCCCTCACCCTCCCGGGCGTCGCGCGCCGCGCGCTCTCCTCGCGCTCGGCTGTGACCGACCACCGGCGCGTGAGCGCGTTCGGCCCGGCGGCGTCGGTGACGATCGAAAGCATCGACGGCAGCCCGCTGCCGCTGCAGGCCGACGGCGACTATCTCGGCGACGTGCAGCGCGCCGAGTTCTCGGTGCTGCCGGGCTCGCTCACCGTGGTCAGCTGACCGGCCCTGCGCCCGCCGCGGACCGGCGACCCGCAGCTCACGCTGCCGGTTCGGAGAGTCGGCCGGCGAAGAGCACCGTGCCGGTGCTCGCGTCGCGCAGGAAGAAGAGGAACGGCCTGTCCGCGTCGAATTCGATCACGCGATCGAAGAGGCGCACAACTTCCGGGGCGAGTTCGACCCCGGTCGCTGCGCTCGCGAGCGTGCCCGATTCGTCGATGCTAAATGTCGCCGCGTGCTCGACCAGCCCGATCCGCAGCGGTTCGCCGCCGGCGATGCCCGAGAAGTTTGCGCCCGGACCGAATGCGTCGTGCATCCCGAGCCGGCCGAGGGGGCCGTTGAGCGCCGCGCGGATCGCCAGCTGAAAGCGCGGCAGCGTCAGTCGCACGGGTTCGGGCGTCAACCGGCGAACGATCCCTGCGATGGTTGTGGCACCGAGCCGCCGTTGCAGCGCGGCGATGCTCTGGCCGACGGGTAGGACGACGAGCAGGGACAGTCTGGATGCCCGGTACGGGAGCTCCACCGCCTCATACCCGTTGCCGCGGGCGTAGGGCAGCTGTTCGGTCTCGTGCATGAGCTTCATCGCGGCGCTCCTGCGGGCGCCGTGGAAGAGAGCCGTTGTCGTCGCGGACGGTGCGAACGGGTCCTGCCAGGCCGCCTTGAGGTACATCGCGTTGGCGAGCACGAGCCGCGCTTCGGGCGACAGGGAGGCGAAGAGTTCCCGGATCAGTGCGTGCGTGTGCGCGCTCACCCATTCGTTGATCTTCTTCGCCGCGCCGCTGCTGTCGCCGAAGTTGACCGGCTTGGGTCGCGCGCCGAAGGCCGCGCGCGCGCTTGCGAGGAAGCTCTGGCGCAGGTCGAGGCCCTGCTGGACGAACAGCCCGTTGGCGATCTCCAGCGTCGGCGCGGCGGTGCTGGTGCCGGCGGCGGCGCGCTGGGCGGCGGCGATCGTGCGCTGGAGCCGGCCGACGCGGGCGAATTCGCGCGGTGACGCGAGGCGCAGGACGCGCGCCATCTGCGCGGCGGTGGGGCCCCTGGCGCCGCTGCCGGCGAATGCGAGCGCGGTGGCGATGCTGTCCGGCGAGACCACGATGTTGCCGCCCTCGAGCTTGCGCATCAGGTCGATGCCGAAGGAGTTGATCGCGGGCCCGACCGGCCTCTCGGTGCTGTAGCGTGCGGCGAGCTCGGGCGCGGCGTGCTCGGCGCGGGCGCCGAGCGAAGGCGCAGCGGCTACCGCCACACATGCGGCCGCCGCGACGGCGAGCGGCGCGAGCAGCGCACGGGCATGGGCCGTGAGTCCCACGTCGTCATGTTGCCAGGGCTGGCGGTGCCCCGCTGTGACTATTTGGCGCCCGGCAGCGGGGTCGCGGAGCGGCGGGTGCGGTGGCTACTCGGCGGCGCCGGGGATGACGCGGTAGGCGTCGAACACCGACTCGGTGTTGCGCAGGCGTGAGATCGCGCCCTTCAGCGAGTGGGTGTCGGCGATCTCGACGACGAAGCGGTTCTTGACCATCGGCGGCATCGACATGCAGCGCGCCTCGACGATGTTCGCGCCGGACTCCGAGAAGGCGCGCGAGAGGTCCTCGAGCAGGCGGTGGCGGTCCCACGCGTCGACCTGGATCTCGACGGTGAACGCGCTCTGGCGCTCGCTCTCCCATGAGACGGGCGTGAAGCGCTCGGGGTTGCGCGCAAGCGCGACGGTGTTCGGGCAGTCGCGCCGGTGGATCGTGATGCCGCGCCCCAGCGAGATGTAGCCGACGATGTCGTCGCCGGGCACCGGCAGGCAGCATTTCGCGAGGCGCACCATCACCTCGTCGACGCCGTCGACGTGGATGCCGTACGCCTCCGAGCTGCGGCCCTTGCGCCGCCGCGGCCGGGTGCCGAGCGCCTCGGCTGCGCGCTCGGTGCCGTCCGCGGCCTCGCCCTGCTTCAGGCGCTGCAGCACCTTGTTGACGACGAGCTTCGGCGAGACCTTCGCGCCGCCGAGGGCGATGTAGAAGTCGTCGGCCTTGCGGAAGCCGACTTCGCGGATCACGTCGGCGAGCAGCGCCGAGCCGACGATCTTCTGTGCCGGCAGGCCGGCTTTGCGCAGGTGCTCCTGCAGCAGCTCGCGTCCGGCGTGCTCGGTGTCGACGCGCGACTCGGCCTTCAGCCAGGCCTTGATCTTGTTGCGGGCCCGCGTCGTCTTGACGACGGCGAGCCAGTCGCGCGAGGGTCCGCGCTCGCGCTTGGCGGTGAGGATTTCGACGATGTCGCCGCTCGCGAGCTCGTACGAGAGCGGCACGATGCGCCCGTTCACGCGCGCGCCGACGCAGCGGTGGCCGATCTCGGTGTGGACCTCGTAGGCGAAGTCGAGCGGCGTCGCGCCCGCGGCGAGCGAGCGGACCTCGCCCTTGGGGGTGAAGACGTACACCTCCTCCTCGAAGAGGTCGGTGCGCAGCCCCTGCATGAACTCGTCGGGGTCGGACAGTTCCTTCTGCCAGTCGATCATCGAGCGCAGCCACTTGAGCTTGGCGTCCTCGCCGGCCTCCCAGGAGCCTTCGCCGGCCTGCTGCTTGTAGGCCCAGTGCGCGGCGACGCCGAACTCGGCCATCTCGTGCATCTGCTGCGTGCGGATCTGGATCTCCAGCGGCCGCCCCTCGGGGCCGATCACCGTCGTGTGCAGCGACTGGTACATGTTGAACTTCGGCATCGCGACGAAGTCCTTGAAACGCCCGGGCAGCGGCTTCCAGAGCGAGTGGATCACGCCGACCGCGCCGTAGCAGTCGCTCACGGAGTCGACGATGACGCGCATCGCGGTGAGGTCGTAGATCTCGTTGAACTCGCGGTCCTTGCGGGTCATCTTCGAGTAGATGGAGTAGAAGTGCTTGGCGCGGCCGGAGATCTGGGCGCTCACGCCGACGTCCGCGAGCTCGGCTTTCAGGTACTCGCCGGCCTCCTGCACGAAGCGTTCGCGCTCGTCGCGCTGCTGGGCGACGAGCGCCTTGATCTCCTGGTACTTGCGCGGGTGCAGCGTCGCGAAGGCGAGGTCCTCGAGCTCCCACTTGATGGCGTGGATGCCGAGGCGGTGGGCGAGCGGCGCGTAGATGTCGAGCGTCTCGCGTGCCTTGTCGAGCTGCTTGCTCTTCGGCATCGCCGAGATCGTGCGCATGTTGTGCAGGCGGTCGGCGAGCTTGATCAGGATGACCCGGACGTCCGTGGCCATCGCGACCATCATCTTGCGGAAGTTGCCGGCCTGGGCCTCGTCGCGCGAGGTGAACGTGATCCCGGTGAGCTTGGTGACGCCGTCGACGATGCCCGCGATCGTGTCGCCGAAGCGCTCGCGCACCTCCTCGATCGAGGCGGAGGTGTCCTCGACGATGTCGTGCAGCAGCGCGGCGCAGAGCGCGTCGGTGTCCAGGCGCATCGAGGCACAGATGCGGGCGACGCCGACCGGGTGCACGATGAACTCCTCGCCCGACATGCGTCGCTGGTCGGCGTGGTGTTCGCACGCGAAGACGAACGCGTCGCGCACGCGCTCGCGGTCGATCGGGATCGTCGTTTCGGCGGCGTGCTCGGCGACGATCGCGTAGAGGTCGTCGAGCAGCCGCTGCTCGGCGTCGCTCAGCGCAAGCTCGCCGGCCGCAGTCCGGTCGGCGGCGGCTGGACCCGAGTCGCCCGCGATCGCCATGGGGAGAAGGTTAGGGCCTGCGGACGGCGGATAGAAGAGCGTCAGGCGGCGGCGCGCTCGTACTCCGCGGACTCGCTGGCGCGGCGCAGCACCAGACGCGGCTCGACGACCCCGTTCCACTCGTTGAGCTCGAGCGTGAACGTCGCGCACGCCGGGCGCCCCTCCGCGACGGGCAGCGTGGCGCTGCCGAACGACACGGCGCGCGCGCGCCCGCGCGCGCCCGCCACCGTGAAGCGCGCGTGGCGGCCCTCCCCCATCTCCTGGACATCGACGAACGTCGCGTCCTTCACGAGCAGGCACGGCGCCGGGTTGGCGGCGCCGAACGGGGCGAGCGCCGCGAGTTCCTCGGCGAGGTCGAGGCCGATGTCGGCGACGTCGAGGACCGCGTCGACGCGCTCCACCGGCGGCGCGTCGGCGCCCGCGACGCTCCGCACGGCGGCGGCGAACGCCTCGGCCAGCGCCGGGATGTTCGCCGCGTCGAGCTCGAGGCCCGCGGCGCCGGCGTGCCCGCCGTAGCGCTCCATGAGCTCCGCGCAGTCGTGCAGCGCGGCGAGCAGGTCGACTCCCGGCACGCTGCGACCCGAGCCGCGGCCGCGGCCCTCCTCGAGCGCGACGAGCAGCACGGGCCGCCCGGACCGTTCGGCCAGGCGCGAGGCGACGATGCCGATCACGCCCGCGTGCCAGCCCTCGCCCGCGAGCACGTACGCCGGCGCGTCGCCGGCTGCGCTCAGCTGCGCGGCGGCTTCGCGGTAGACGACCGCTTCGATCTCGCGCCGTTCGTGGTTCGCGCGGTCGAGCTCCTGCGCGATCTGCAGCGCGCGCCCGCGCTCCTCGCAGAGCAGCAGCTCCAGCGCCGCATCGGCGCGGAAGAGGCGCCCGGCGGCGTTCAGGCGCGGCGCGATGCGAAAGGCGACGTCGCGCTCGTCGACGCGCGGCGCGTCGATCGAGAGGCCCGCCATCAGCGCCCGCAGGCCGGGCTTGGCGGTCCGCGCGAGCGCCCGCAGCCCGTAGCGGACCAGCGCGCGGTTCTCGCCGACGAGCGGCACGACGTCGGCGATCGTCGCGATCGCGACGAGGTCGAGGTCGCCGCGCCGTCCCGCGGGATCGGCGCCCCACTCGCTTTCCAGGGCCTGCGCGAGCTTGTACGCCACCGCGGTGCCGCAGAGCGACGGGAACGGGTAGCCGCACAGCGCCGGGTGGACGATCGGGGCGTCGGGCAGGCGAGCGCCCGGAGCGGCGGCGTGGTGGTCGGTGACGATCACGTCGAGGCCGAGGTCGCGCGCGAGCGCCACCTCGTCGGCGGCGCCGATCGCACAGTCGACAGTCACGATCAGGGCCGTGCCGCGCGCCGCGAGCGCGCGGACCGTCGCCGCGCTCAGGCCGTAGCCCTCCGCGCGGTCCGGGATGTAGCTGTCGACGTCGGCGTCGAGGCGCCTCAGGGCGCGCACGAGGACGGCGGTCGCGCAGACGCCGTCGGCGTCGTAGTCGCCGTGCACGGTGATGCGCTTGCCCGCGCGCACGTGGCGGGCGAGGAGCTCGACGGCCTCGTCGATCCCGTTGAACTCCGACGGCTCGTGGTGCTCGCGCGCCGCGAGGAAGGCGCGTGCGTCGGCCGGCTCGCCGAGGCCGCGCCGGACGAGGATCTGCGCGAGCACCTCGCCGACGCCGAGCTGCGCGCGCAGCCGCTCGACCATCTCCGGCGGGCAGGGCGCAAGGTCGATGAGCCAGTCGTCCACCCCCGCGACCCTAGCGGCGGCGGCGGCGACGGAAAATCAGACGGTCTGGACCTGCTCGCCGCGCATCACGCCGAGCGCGTAGATGGCCGCGAGGCCGAGCAGCGCGCCGGGGACGGCGTAGAGGACGACGCCGACGTCGGTCGTCTTTTCGCCCGGGATCGCGAGCGCGCCGACTTTGACGCCGTAGATCACGAGACCCGAGATCACCGACCCGGCGAGCGCGCCGAGCAGGGCGCCGACGATGCCGCCCCAGAAGCGGTCCGGCAGGAAGATCGTGTAGTGCCAGATCGCGAGTCCGAGCATCACCCAGGCGAGCATCCCCATCAGTCCCAGCTCCCTCTCATCGTGGCCGCCCGTGGCGGCGGTTGCGGTTTTTGCGCGTCGTTTTTTTCGGCGCGTCCTTCAGCACGAGGTCCTCGGGCGTGAGGTCCGCCGTCGGGTCCACCAGCGGGGCAGGCTCAGGCTGCGGCTCGGGCGCCCGCTTCGGCGCGGGCGCGGGCGGCGGCGGCTCGACATCGGCGGCCGCGCTCTTCGGCTTGTTGTCGATGTCCAGGTCGCGGACCAGTTCGTCGAACTCTTCTTTGGAGATCTGCTCGCCCGCTTCCTCGGGCGCGACGAGGCTGCCGCGGCGCGTGCGGCGCGGGCGCTTCGCGGGTTCGACGTCCTCCATCTTGCCGCCGGCGACGAGCGCGTAGGCGGGCACCTCGCCGTGCTCGGCGATCAGCCGGGCGCGGCGCGCACGGTAGACCGGCTCGCGCTCCTTCCACTGCGTGAGCACCGGGGACGCGATGAAGATCGAGGAGTAGGCGCCCGACGCGATGCCGACGATCAGCGCGAACGCGAAGTCCTGCAGCGTTTCGCCGCCGAAGAGCAGCAGCGCCGTGACCGGCAGCAGCGTGCAGAAGCTCGTCGCCAGGGACCGCGTCAGCACCTCGGACATCGACCGGTTCACGATCTGCGAGAACGCGGCCCGGGGCATTCGTGGCACGTTCTCTCTGACACGGTCGAAGACGATGATCGTGTCGTACAGCGAGTAGCCGAGGATGGTTAAGAGCGCCGCCACGGTCGCCGTCGTGACTTCGCGCCCCGTGAGCGCGTAGACGCCGGCCGTGATCAGCAGGTCGTGCATCAACGCGATCAGCACCGGCACCGCGTACTTCCATTCGAAGCGCAGCGCGATGTACGCGCTGATCACGAGCAGCGAGGCGATGATCGCGATGACCGCGCTCTTGGCGACCGCCTGGCCGAACGTCGGGCCGATCGATTTCTCGGAGAAGTGTTTGAGGCCGAAGGCGCTCTGGAGGCCGTCTTCGACCTTGGTCAGCTGTTCGGGGTGCAGCGTGCGCGTGGCGATCTGGTAGCCCGTGCCGCCGACGCTCGCGTTCGAGAAGCGCTGGATCGTCGCGCCGTGGACGCCGAGCGAGGAGAGCTCTTCGGAGATCTCCGCCGTCGTGACGGGCTTCACGAAGCCGGTCTGGATGCGCGTGCCGGCCTTGAAGTCGATGCCGAGGTTGATCCCTTTGGCGCCGATCGCGAGCGCGCCGATCAACAGGATCGTGCCCGACAGCGAGAAGAACCACTTGGCGTGGCCCATGAAGTCGAACGTCCAGCGGCGTCCCAGTTTCGCGGCGCCGAGGGCGCGCGGGTGCGTGACGACGCCGGTCGTGCTCATCACGCCGAGCGCTGCCTGCGTCGCGAGCACGGCGGTGAAGAGCGAGACGAGCGTGCCGATGCCGAGCGTGAACGCGAAGCCCTTCACTTCGGCGGTCGCCAGCGCGAAGAGGATGAACGCCGTCATGAACGTGACGACGTTCGCGTCGACGATCGCGGCGAAGCCCTTGCGGTAACCGGTCGCGATGCCGGCGACCACCGATCTTCCGCCGCGTATCTCCTCCTTCACGCGCTCGAAGATCACGATGTTCGCGTCCGCGGCGACGCCGATCGTGAGGATCAGGCCCGCGATGCCCGGCAGCGTCATCGTGATCGGGATCAGCTTGATCAGCGCGAAGAAGTAGATGCCGTAGATCAGAAGACCGCCGACCGCGATGGCGCCGAGCACGCGGTAGAAGGCGAGCAGGAAGACGCACACGACGAGGAAGCCGACGAGCAGCGCGACCAGCGCCTGCTGCAGCGCCTGTTTGCCGAGCGTCGCGGAGACCTGCGAGCGGGAGATCAGGTCCAGGCGGATCGGCAGCGCGCCGGACTGCAGCTCGGACGCGAGTTCCTGTGCGCTCGTGAGCGTGAAGCCGCCCGAGATCTGCGACCCGTTCGAGGCGTCGATGCCTTCGGGGTATTCGCTGAAGTCGATCGAGGGGACGGTGATCAGCTGGCCGTCGAGGACGACCGCGAAGTGCTGCTGGGCCGCTTCTTTGGAGACGCCGGGCAGCTGGGCTTCCTGGCCGCGGTGCGCTATTTCCTTCGTGACTTTTTCGAAGACTTCCTTGCCGTAGCCGGTGAAGCCGAAGCTCACGTTCGGCGCGCCGTTGCCGCCGTTGCCTTCGTTGAAGCCCTGCACCGGGTTCGTGATGTCCGAGCCCGTGAGGACGGGGTCGTCGTTGAGGACGTACCACTTGTTCGGCGATTCGACGAGCTTCTTGCCTTCGGCGTTTTCCACGGGCCTGGCCTGGACGAGGACGGTGCCGGGGTTGACGCGCACGGCTTTCGTGATCGCGCCCTTGGGCGGTTTGTAGCCGTCGGCGTAGAGCGCTTCCTTCGTTTCGGCCGGCGCGCAGACCTTTTCTTTGCCGACGGTCGGGCAGAGCACGCGTTCGTGCTTCGGTTCGATCAGGTACCAGCTTCCATAAAGGCAGCCGTCCTTCTGTTCGGGCGTGCAGCCCGGAGTTTTGCCTTGAGGCGGCGTCCACGTCGTCGAGTTCTTGCGCAGGATCGGCGGCCGTTTCAGCGCGCGCTCGACCGCCTGGTACTCGGAGATGCCGCTCGTGGCCGAGCCGGCATTCTCGCCCCCGGTCACCGAGGCGTCTTCGGGCGCCGGCTTGCCTTCGGGGCCGATCACGTTCGGCTCCCAGTCGTAGAAGTAGAGCTGCGCGGTCTTGCCGACCTCGTTCTGGGCGCGCTGGGCGTTCGAGACGTCGGGCAGCGCGACGGAGATTTCCCGTTCGCCGGTCTGCTGGATTTCGGGCTCGGCGACGCCGAGCTGGTCGACGCGTTTGCGCATGATTTCGATCGACCTGCCGATCGATTCGCTGTCGACTTTGGCTTGCGCGGTCGGCTTGGCCTGGTAGATCAGCTGTACGCCGCCCTTCAGGTCGAGGCCGAGCTTCGTCGGCATCGTGACGATGACGAAGAGCGAGGCGATCAAGAGGCCCGCCACGAGCAGCAGCACGAAGACGTTGCGACGGCGATCGTTCATCCTCGAGCCAGCCTACTTATCGGGCGTGAGTATGAGAAGCAGTCCGCCCTCGCCTTCTTCGTCATAGGCGGGGAAGATGTCGGCGCTCGCCTTCGCGGGCTGGTCGCGCCGCCCGTTGACGGTGACGGGCACTTCGAGCGCCCGCACCCCCCACTCGAGGACCCGTTCGACGGGGTCGTCTTCGCTGGCGAACGCGAGGCCGAGGATCTCCTCGACGGGACGGCCCATCGCTTCGGGCTCCTCGACGCCGGTGAAGGAGAACGAGTTGCGCCCGCAGCCGATCACGCGGCCCTCGCGGTCGCAGACGAAGAACGCGGCGTCGGGCGCCGGGAAGTAGTCGTCGAGCAGCTCGAAGAGGAACGCGAAACCGCATTTTGCGCAGCCCTTGCGCTCGCGCGTGAACCCGATGTGGCTGTCGAGCTCCGCGGTGCGGTGGCCGCAGTTGGGGCAGATGTAGGGGTGGGTCATGCGTGACTAAGACTACGAGACAGCGCGCGGCGGCCCGTGAGCAACCTCAGAAGAGCTGCGCGGCCGGCGCCGGCAGGCCGAGGTGCTCGAAGGCGCCGGCGGTCGCGATGCGCCCGCGCGCGGTGCGCTGCAAGAGGCCCTCCTTGAGCAGGTAGGGCTCGTAGATGTCCTGCAGCGTCTCGGCCTCCTCGCCGACGGCGGCGGAGAGCGTCGAAAGGCCCACCGGCCCGCCCGCGAACTTGACGCAGATGGTGGTGAGAATCTCCCTGTCGAGGCGGTCGAGGCCGCGCTCGTCGACCTCGAGCAGGGCGAGCGCCTCGCCGGCCGCGCGCTCGGTGACGGGCCCGCGGACGCGCACCTCCGCGTAGTCGCGGACGCGGCGCAGCAGGCGGTTCGCGACGCGCGGCGTGCCGCGGCTGCGGCGCGCGATCGCGAGCGCGCCCTCGCTGTCGAGCTCCACGCCGAGGAGCCCTGCGGAGCGCTGCACGATCGCCGCGAGCTCCGCGGGGGCGTACGGCTCGAGGCGCGCCTGGATGCCGAAGCGCTCGCGGAGCGGCGTCGTCAGAAGGCCGGTGCGGGTCGTCGCTCCGACGAGCGTGAAGGGCGGCAGATCGAGTGTGACGACGCGCGCCCCGGCGCCCTGGCCGACGGTGATCGGCAGCCGCCGGTCCTCCATCGCCGGGTAGAACGTCTCCTCCAGGCCGCGCGGCAGGCGGTGGATCTCGTCGACGAAGAACACGCTGCGCGGCTCGAGCGCGGTGAGGAACGCCGCGACGTCGCCCTTGCGCTCGAGCGCGGGGCCCGCGGTGGCGACGAAGGGGACCTCGAGCTCCGCGGCGATGATCTGGGCGAGCGACGTCTTGCCGAGACCGGGCGGGCCGGCGAGCAGCACGTGGTCGAGCGCGTCACCGCGCGCCGCGGTTGCCTCGACGGCGAGCGCGAGCTGACGGCGCAGCGGCTCCTGGCCGACGAATTCGGCGAGGCTGTGCGGGCGCAGCGAGCGGTCGAGGTCGTCCTCCGGGACCAGGTACGGCGTCTGGATGCGCTCCTCCTGGACGCTCATACGCCGATCCTCGCCGCCTTCAGGGCGCCGCCGATCAGGTCGGCCGCCTGCTCCCCGTCGACGCCGGCGAGCAGGCGGTCGGCTTCCACGGCGCTGTAGCCGAGCTCGACGAGGCCCTCGCGCGCGACGGTGTGCTCGTCGCGGTCGGCGCCGGCGGGCGTGGCGGCGCCTTCGCCGCCGTCGCCGACCTTCTCGCGCAGCTCGACGACGATCCGTTCGGCGGTGCGCTTGCCGATCCCGGGCACGCTCTGCAGCAGCGCGCTGTCGCCGGCCGCGAGCGCTCCCGCGAGCTGGCTCGCGGGCAGCGCCGTGAGGACCGCGAGCGCGACCTTGGGTCCGACGGCCTGCACCCCCAGCAGCAGCAGGAAGAGTTCGCGTTCGCTCTCGCTGCAGAAGCCGTAGAGGCTGAGCGTGTCCTCGCGGGCGAAGAGCTGCGTGTGCAGCGTGACGCGCGAGCCCGTGGGCCCGAGCGAGCGGAGCGTCTCGCCGGAGACCGCGACGCGGTAGCCGACGCCGCCGCAGTCGACGACGACGTGGCCCTCGGCGCGCGCCGCGAGCTCGCCCCTCAGCGCGGCGATCACGCGAGCGCCCCGGCGAGCGCCGCGCTGAGCGGCGCGCGGTTGACGTGGCACACGGCGACGGCGAGCGCGTCCGCGGCGTGGTCGCTGAACGGCTGCGCGGCGAGCGCGAGCAGCGCCGTGACCATCCGTGCGACCTGGTCCTTGTCGGCGCGACCCGAACCGCAGACGGCCGCCTTGACCTGCTGCGGCGTGTAGCCCGCGCACGGCACGGAGCGCTGCGCGGCGGCGAGCATCACCACGCCGCGCGCCTGGCCGACGGTCTGCGCGCTCGAGACGTTGCGCCCGAAGTAGAGCTCCTCGAGTGCCATCGCGTCGGGAGAGTGCTCCTCGATCAGGGCGCAGACCGCGTCGTAGACGACGCGCAGGCGCTCGGCGTGCGCGAGCGCCGGGGGCGTCTCGACGACACCGCCGTCGAGGGCGAGCAGGCGCCCGCCGGCGCGGCCGACGACGCCGTAGCCGGTGGCGGCCAGCCCCGGGTCGATGCCGAGCACGATCATGCAAGGTGATTCTGCGCCCGCGCCCGGACGCCTGCCCGCGTCTAGCTGGCCGCGTGCACGGCCGGCGCGAGCCACGGCTGCGCGCCGCCGGCGCACATGTCGTTCAGCGCGACCGCGTCCTTGTACGTGTCCATGCAGCGCCAGAAGCCTTCGTGGCGGTAGGCGCGCAGCTCGCCGTCTGCGGCGAGGCCGGCGAGCGGCCCGCGCTCGAGCACCGCGTCGCCGTCCAGGCGCGCGAGCACCTCCTCCTGCAGGCACATGAAGCCGCCGTTGATCCACCGCTCCGAGCGCGGCTTCTCGACGAAGCCGAGCACGCGGTCCTCGTCGTCGAGCTGCGCGACGCCGAACTGCAGCTCGGGCCGTACGACCGTGATCGTCGCGAGCGCGCCGTGCGCGCCGTGGAACGCGAGCAGCGCCGCGAGGTCGATGTCGGCGAGACCGTCGGCGTACGTGAGGCAGAAGCAGCCGCAGCCCGCGAGCTCCGGGGCGAGCGCGAGCACGCGGCCGCCCGTCTCCGTGTCGGCGCCCGTGTCCACGCACTCGACGTGCACGCCGTCGGGCCACTCGCGTCCCGCGACGTGCGCGGCGAGCAGCTCGCCGCGGTAGCCGGCGGCGAGGATGACGCGCCGGAAGCCGTGCGCGAGGTAGAGGTCGACGACGTGGTCGACGATCGGCCGCCCGCCTACGTCGACGAGCGCCTTCGGCAACTCGCGGGCGTGCTCGCGCAGGCGCGTCCCCCGGCCGCCGCAGAGGATGACAACCGGCGTGCGGTCGGGCAACGGCTAGCCGGCGACGCGCTCGAGGACGTCGGTTGCGATGTCGAAGTTCGCGTGCACGGCGCTCACGTCGTCGTTGTCCTCGAGCTGCTCGATCAGCGCCATCAGCCGTCGCGCGTCGCTTTCCTGCACGGGCACGAGGCTCGACGCGCGCCAGATCATCTCCGCGCTCTCCATTTCGACGCCGGCGTCCTCGAGCGCCGCCCGGATCGTGCGCAGGTCCGCGGGCTCGCCGACGACTTCGACGACGCCGTCGTCGGCGTTGATGTCCTCGGCGCCGGCCTCGACGGCGGCGAGCAGGTCATCTTCGCCGTAGCGCTCGCCGTCGACGAGGATGACCCCCTTCTTTTCGAAGAGGTACGCGACCGAACCGGGCTCGCCGAGGCTGCCGCCGTTCTTGGAGAAGATGTGGCGCACGTCCGCGCCGGTGCGGTTGCGGTTCTCGGTGACCGCCTCGACGAGGATCGCGACGCCGCCCGGCCCGTAGCCCTCGTAGATGACTGTCTCGAGCGCGTCGCCGTCGCCGCCCTCGCCGGTGCCGCGCGCGATCGCGCGTTCGATGTTGTCCTTCGGCATCGACGCTTCGCGCGCCTTGCGGATCGCGGTCTCGAGCGCCGCGTTGCCGTCGGGGTCCCCCCCGCCCTCACGCGCCGCGACCGTGATGGCGCGCGTGAGCTTGGAGAACTGGGCGCCGCGACGCGAGTCGACGACGGCCTTCTTGTGCTTGATGCTCGACCACTTCGAATGCCCGGACACTGCGTCCTGAGTCTAGGCCGTCGCCGCCGGCGGGGTGCGCCGCATAGGATTGCCGCGATGAGCGAGAGCGTCCCGGCCGCGGTCTTCAAGGCGTACGACGTGCGGGGCCTCTACGGCGAGCAGATCGACGGCGACCTCGCCGAGCGCGTCGGGCGCGCCTTCGCGCGCGTGCTCTCGGAGCTCTCGGGCCGCGCCGTCGGCGACCTGCGGATCGGCCTCGGACGCGACATGCGCCTCACCGCCCCGGAGCTCGCGGCGCGCTACCGCGACGGGATGCTGAGCGCCGGCGCGAGCGTGCTCGACGCGGGCGAGGTCGGCACCGAGATGCTCTACTACCTCGTCGGCTCGCGCGAACTCGACGGCGGCCTGATGTGCACCGCCTCGCACAACCCGAAGCCCTACACCGGCGCGAAGCTCGTGCGCGAGGGCGCGCTCGCGCTCTCGGGCGACAGCGGCATCGAACGCGTCCGCGAGCTCGCCGAAACGGACTCGCCGCCGGCGCAGCGCGCCGGCGAGCTCCGCGAGGTCGACATCTACCCGGATTTCCAGGCGGCGGCCCTCGCGTTCATCGACCCAGCGGTGGTGAGCGGCGCGCCGCGCGCCCTCAAGGTCGTCGTCGACGGCGGCAGCGGCATGGCCGGGCCGATGGTCGGACCGCTGCTGCGCCGGCTCGGCCTCGACCTCGACGAGACGTACTGGACGCCCGACGGGAACTTCCCCGACCACGAGCCCAACCCGCTGCTCGAGGAGAACCGCCGCGTGATCGTCGAGAACGTGCGCGCGAGCGGCGCGGACCTCGGCATCGCGTGGGACGGCGACGCCGACCGCTGCTTCTTCATCGACGAGCAGGGCGAGTTCGTCGACGGCGACTTCCTCACGGCGCTGCTCGCGACGGCGCTGCTCGAACGGCCCGAGAACGACGGCGCCGACATCCTCTACGACGTGCGCGCCTCGCGCGCCGTCGCCGACGCCGTGATCGCGGCGGGCGGCCACGCGCACGTCAACCGCGTCGGCCACGCCTACTTCAAGACGCGCATGCGCGAGGAGGGCTCGCTCTTCGGCGGCGAGGTGTCGGGCCACTACTACTTCCGCGACTTCTACTGCGCGGACTCGGGGACGATCCCGGCGCTGCTCATCCTCGAGCTGCTCTGCCGGCGGGGCGCACGCATGTCCGAGCTCCTCGCGCCGTACCGTGAGCGCTACTTCATCTCCGGCGAGATCAACTCCGAGGTCGCCGACCAAGAGGCCAAGATGGATGAGCTCGCCGCGGTCTACGACGACGCGCAGGTCAGCTGGCTCGACGGCGTCTCCGTCGACTACCCGGAGTGGCACTTCAACGTGCGCCCGTCGAACACCGAGCCGCTGCTGCGGCTGTGCCTGGAGTCGCTCGTCTCGCGCGAGGACATGGAGCGCCGCCGCGACGAGGTGCTCGCCCGGATCCGCTCGTGAGCGATCCGCTCGCGGACGCGGCGGCCGCGGGCGTGCACCGCATCGCCGTGCCGACGCCCTTCCAGGTCGGCCGCGTGAACGCGTACCTGATCGACGACGAACCGCTCACGCTCGTCGACTCGGGCCCGCACTCCGAGCGCTCGCTCGCGGAGCTCGAACGCGGGCTCGGCGAGCTCGGCTACAGGGTCGAGGACCTCGAGCTGCTCGTCATCAGCCACCAGCACATGGATCACTTCGGCCTCGCCGCGCAGCTCGCGGCGCGCGCGGGCGCGCGCGTCGCGGCACTCGACCTGCTCGTCCCCGTGCTCGGCGACTACGAGCGCTTCAGCGAGTCCGAAGAAGAGTTCGCGCAGCAGGTGATGCTGCGCCACGGCCTGCCGCTCGAGACGATCGAAGGCCTGCGCGCCATGCTGCCGGCGTTCCGGCGCTGGGGCCAGGCGGTCCAGATCGACGACGCGCTCAGCGAGGGCTCGCGCATCGAGCTCGCCAACCGCATGCTGGAGGTCTTCCACGTCCCCGGGCACAGCCCGTCGGACACGATCCTCCTGGACCGCGAGCGCGCGATGCTGTTCGCCGCCGACCACCTGCTGGCGCACATCTCCTCGAACCCCGTGATCGCCAAGGCGCTGCCCGAGCGCGAGAACGCCGAGCGGCCCCGGTCGCTCCTCGTCTACATGGACTCCATGGCCCGCTCGCGCGAGCTCGACGCGACGCTCGTGCTGCCCGGGCACGGCGAACCCTTTGTCGACCACCGCGCGCTGATCGACGAACGCCTGCGCATGCACGAGCGCCGCGCGCGCAAGATCGGCGGCCTTATCGCGGAGCGCCCGCGCACGGCGCACGAGATCGCGCTCGAGCTGTGGGGCAACATCGCCGTCACGCAGTCCTACCTCACGATCTCCGAGGTCGTCGGCCACGCCGACCTGTTGCTGCGCGAAGGCTCGATCGCCGAGCGCGAGGACGACGCCGTCGTGACGTACGAGCCTGCCTAGGCGCCGCGCTCGAGGCGCGCGAGCAGCTCGATGCTCGCGCGCTCGCGCGGGTCGACCTCGGCGGGCGCAAGGAACGCGTCCAGGATCTCCTCGAGCAGCGCGGCAGTCGTCGTGCGCAGGCTGAGCGCGAGCACGTTCGCGTCGTTCCAGCGCCGCGCCCCGCGCGCCGTCGCCGCGTCGGCGCAGAGCGCCGCGCGGACGCCCGCGACCTTGTTCGCGGCGATTGACGCGCCGGTCCCCGTCCAGCAGCAGACGACGCCGAGGTCCGCGTCGCCGGCGGCGACTTCGCGCGCCACCGCGATCGACGCGGCCGCCCACGACGACGGCTCCGAGGGCGCGAGCGCCCCGTGCGCTCTCACCGTCGCGCCGCGCGCGCCGAGCGCGCCCGCGAGCTCGCCGGCGACGCCGGTGAGCTCGTCGGCTGACAGGGAGACCCTCACAGCACGGTCCGTTCCGCGAACGCGGCGTGCAGCCGCGTGTCGGCGCCGAGCTCGGCGTGGAAGGACACGGCGAAGAGCTCGCCCTCGCGCGCGGCGACGGGGTGGCCGTCGACGGACGCGAGCACCTCGACGTCCGGGCCGGCGCGCTCGATCCAGGGCGCGCGGATGAAGATCGCGTGCAGCGGGCCGCCCGGCAGGCAGCCGATCGAGAGGTTCTCCTCGAAGGAGTGCAGCTGGCGCCCGAACGCGTTGCGGCGCGCCGTGATGTCCATCAGCGCGAGGTGCGCGCTGTCGAGCATGATCAGCCCCGCGCACGTGCCGAGGATCGGTCTGCCCGCGGCCGCGAGATCGCGGATCGGCTGGGCGAGACCCTCGCGCTCGATGCCGAGCGCGATCGTCGTCGACTCGCCGCCGGGTATCACGAGTCCGGCGACGCCGTCCAGGTCGGCGGCGACGCGCACCTCGCGCGTCGGCGCGCCGACGCGCGCGAACATCCGCTCGTGCGCCTCGAACCCGCCCTGCAGGGCGAGTACGCCGATCGGCGGGCGCTCCACGGCTACCAGCCGCGCTGTGCCAGTAGCTGCTCGTCGGGGAGCTTTGCGCTCTCGAGGCTTACCATCGCGCCGCCGAGTCCGCGCGAGGCGGCGGCGACGCGCTCGGCGTCCTGCCAGTGGGTGGTCGCCTCGACGATCGCGCGGGCGCGGCGCGCTGGGTCGTCGCTCTTGAAGATGCCGGATCCCACGAAGACGCCTTCGGCGCCAAGCGCCATCATCAGCGCCGCGTCGGCGGGCGTCGCGATGCCGCCGGCGCAGAAGAGCACGACCGGCAGGCGCCCGGCGTCGGCGACTTCGCGCACGAGCGCGAGCGGCGCCGCGAGCTCCTTCGCCGCGGTCGCGAGCTCGTCCTGCGCGAGAGTAGTCAGGCGCTTGATTTCGCCTCCTATCTGGCGCATGTGGCGCACGGCCTCGACGATGTCGCCGGTGCCCGCCTCGCCCTTGGAGCGGATCATCGCCGCCCCCTCCCCGATCCGGCGCAGCGCCTCACCGAGGTTGGTGGCGCCGCAGACGAACGGGATCTTGAAGTTCCACTTGTCGATGTGGTTGGCCTCGTCGGCCGGAGTCAGCACCTCCGACTCGTCGATGTAGTCGATCTCCAGCGCCTCCAGGATCTGCGCCTCGACGAAGTGGCCGATGCGCGCCT
>DATJNQ010000006.1:0-79881 GCA_035507895.1 Solirubrobacteraceae bacterium
TCGTCGAGTCGTTACCCGCGGCCATCAAGAGGAAGAAACCCATCACGATCTCGTGTTCCTCGAGTTTCTCGCCTTCGACCTCCGCGTGCACCAAAACACTCGTCAAATCATCCGTCGGACGCTCCCGCCGCTCCGCAATCAAACTCCGACACCGCTCGAAGACGGTCTCGATCGCGTTCGTCACGGCGGCGTCGAGGCCCTCGGGATTGAGCTTCTCGTCGCTCGCGGCGAGAGCGGCGTTCATGACGTGCGCCCAGGCCGCGTCCTCCTTCTCGTCGATGCCCATGAAGCTGCCGATGACGCGCGAGACGACCGGCTGCGCGACGTCGTTCACGAGTTCGCAGGAGTCGCGGTCGCCGAGGCGGTCGAGCACGCGGCGCGTGATCGCCCGGATCTCCTCTTCGTGTTCGGCGATCCGCTTGGGGGTGAAGCCGCGCTGGAAGAGCGCCTTCAGGCGATCGTGCTTCGGCGGGTCCATGCCGATGAACATCGCCCGTGAGAGCTCGAGCGGGAACGGGCCGTTCCCCGCGAGGATGCCGCCTAGTTCGGAGGAGTAGGTCTCCCAGTCGCGGCTGACGGTGAAGATGTCGTCCTGCGTCGTCGCGGACCAGAAGCCGTCCTCTTCGGGGGCCAGTTCGAGCTCGGGCGTCCAGTGGATCGGGCAGCTCTTGCGCATCTCGCGGAACTCCTCGAGCGGCGGCCCTTCGGACCAGGTCGCGCGCGTTCCCAGGCTGACGTCCCTGATGTCCCTCTCGGTCGCCGACATGGTGCTCCTCCCCCGTTGCGAATTGGCCGCAGAAAGCTTAGCTGGCCAGCCAGTCAACCGTCGCGGGGCGCCGCCGCCGCGCCGCGCCGCGTACAGTCACGGGAATGATCGACGCCTCGATCCGCTCGGCCGTCGACGAGCTGGCAGCGCTCGAGCGGGGCTCTGCGACGGACGGCGAGGCGCGGGCCGCGGCGCTGCTCGTCGAGATGTTCGCGGAGCGGGGTCTGGCCGCCGAGATCGAGCATGAGCAGGCGGTCGGCGACTACTGGCGCACGAGCGGCTTCGCCGCGGCGGCCGCGGCCGGCGCCGGGTTGCTCGCGCGTCGCTCGCGCCTCGCGGCGACGGCGCTCGCGGGCTCCGCCGCCGCCGTGATCGCCGACGACGTCGACTGCGGCGGCCACGCCTTCAGGCGGCTGCTCCCCAAACGCACCGCGGCGAACGTCCTCGCCTGGGCGGGCGACCCGGCGGCCACGCGCACGATCGTGCTCGCGGCGCACCACGACGCCGCGCGCACGGGGCTGCTTTTCCATCCCGGGCTCGTGCCGGCCGTGGCGCGCGCCGCGCCTGGGTTCTACGCGCGCCAGACGACCTCCACCCAGACCGGCAAGCTGCTCGTCACGGGCCCGCTCCTCGTCGCGGTGGGCAGCGCGCTCGGCCTGCGGCGCCTGCGGCGCTTTGGCGTCTTCTGGAGCGCCGTCACCGCCGCCCTGCTCGCCGACGTCGCCCGCTCGCCGCTCGTGCCGGGCGCGAACGACAACCTGAGCTCGGTCGCGGTCCTGCTCGCGCTCGCGCGCGGCTTCGCCGAGCGGCCGCCGGCGGGGGTGCGGGTGCTGCTCCTGTCGACCGGCAGCGAGGAGTCGTTCATGGAGGGAATGCGTGGCTTCGTCGCGCGCCACCGGGCGGAGCTCGACCCCGCCCAGACGACGTTCGTCGCGCTCGAGTGCCTCGGTTCCCCGCACCTCGCGATCCTCGAGGGCGAGGGGATGCTGCGGATGCGCGACTACGACGCGGCGCTGCGCGACGAGCTGCAGGCCGCCGCCGACGCGGCCGGCGAGCCCGTGTGGCGGGGCCTTCGTCTCGGGGCGGGCGCGAGCGACGCGCTGCCCGCGCTGAAGGCCGGTTACCGCGCCGCTTGCCTGGCCGCCGTCACCGACCTGAAGACGCCCGCCAACTACCACTGGCCGAGCGACGTGCCCGCGAACCTCAGCTGGGAGACGATCGACGCCGCGGCGCGCCTCGTCGACGGGCTCGTGCGCGGCGCCGCCGGCGCCGCTCAGGACGTGAGCGCCGCCGCCATCTCGTCGAACGCGCGGACGTAGTCGTCGACCGACTCCTCGGTGTGCGTCACCGAGAGCGTCCACTCCTCCTCGCGGCCGGGGGTCATGTAGATGCCGCGGTTCATGTTCCAGAGCCACGCGAGTTCGGTGATACCCGCGTCCTGGTTGGCCTTGAACGATTCGTAGTCGACGATCGGCACGGGCGAGAACGTCACGCACCCCTTCGAGCCGATGCCGACGGCGTAGCCGGGTAGCCCGTAGCGCGCGATCACCTCTTCGCAGCCCGCGAGGATGCGCTCGTTGAGCGCGTCGAGGTGGGCGTACGCCGCCGGGGTCAGGACCTCGGCGAGGCTCGCCCGCGCCGCGGCCATCGTCAGCGGGTTGCCGTTGTAGGTGCCGACCTGGTACACGCGCTCGTCCTCGACGACGCTCATCGTGCGCTCGCTGCCGCCGATCGCGCCGGAGGGCAGCCCGCCGCCGAGCGTCTTGGCGAGCGTGACCATGTCGGGCTGCACCCCGAAACGCTCGGTCGCGCCGCCCGCGGCGATCGCCAGGCCCGTCTTCACCTCGTCGAAGATCAGCACGACCCCGAAGCGTTCGGTGATCTCGCTCACCGCCTCCAGGTAGCCGGGCTCGGGGAGCACGACGCCGAGGTTCATCATCGCCGCCTCCATGATCACGCAGGCCGGCAGGCGGCCTTCGCCCTGCAGGCGCTCGAGGCGTCGCTCCATCACGCCGGCGTCGTTGAAGGGGACCGCGACCGTGAGGTCGCTGACCGCCTTGGGGATGCCCTCGCCGTACGGGAGCGAAGCGTATTCCTCGCGGTCGCCGATCTCCTCGTACGGCACGCCGATCGACACCATCACGGCGTCGTGGTGGCCGTGGTAGGAGCCGAAGATCTTCATGACCGTGTCGCGTCCGGTGAGGGCGCGGGCGATACGGATCGCGTCCATCGTCGCCTCCGAGCCGGAGTTCACGAAGCGCCACTGCGGCAGTTTGAAGCGCTCGGCGAGCAGCTCCGCGACGACGACGGTGTCTTCGGTCACGGCGGCGAAGTGCGTCCCTAGCGGTGCGCGCCGCGCGATCGCCGCGCTGATCGCCGGGTTGCCGTGCCCCTGCACCATCGAGCCGAAGCCGTTGTGGAAGTCCCAGTACGTGTTGCCGTCGATGTCGGTGACGCGCGGGCCCTCGCCGTCGACGAGGTAGATCGGCCACGGCTCGAGCAGCTGATAGGACGATGCGACACCGCCGCTGAGGGAGCGCTTCGCGCGCTCGTACATGCGCTCTGAGCCGCGCGTCGCCGCGCTGAGGCGCTCGAGCTCACGCGCCGTCAGTTCCGCGACGCGGCCGCTGTCGATCTCGACCGGAGTGTCAGTTGCCATCGTCTCGCTCCCCCTGGTTGGACCGCTGCGCGTGACGGGAGTCGCGCAGCGCCTACCGGATGGATGGTACAAGTACGACAACCGGCGTTGAGGGGCGCCGCCGGTAGTTGAGACCATGCACGCCCTTGCCGCCAAGCGCATGCAGGACCTGTTCGCCGACGGGTGGACGCTCGACCGCGACAGCGGCGAGCCGGCGTACGCGCAGCTGGAAAGCCGCATCGCCTTTCTCGTCAGCTCGGGACAGATCGAGATCGGCGCCCGCGTGCCCTCCGAGCGGGACCTCGCGGACTGGACGGGCGTGAGCCGGCCCACCGCGCGGGCGGCGCTCAGCTCGCTGGCGCGCTCGGGGATGCTCGAACGCGGCATCGGCCGGCGCGGCACGCGCGTCGCCGCGAACGCGCTGGTGCGCGACGGCGGTGACTTCTCCGGTTTCACGGGGCTCGCGCGCCGCGACGGGATCGAGCCCGAGGCGCAGGTGCTCTCCGTCACGTGCATGCCGGCGGACGCCCGCGTCGCGGCGCCGCTTGCGCTCGGCGCCGGCGACCCCGTCTGGCATCTGCAGCGGCTGCGCGTCGGCGCGGCCGGGCCGTGCACCTTCGAGGAGTCCTGGCTCCCGGCGGAGCGCTTCGCGGACCTCGACAGGCTGGATTTGAGCGGCTCGATCTACGCGCTGCTCGACGACCGCTTCGCGAGCCGGCCGGTCCGCGCGGCCGAGCGCCTTGAACCGATCGGCGCCGACGCCGTGATGGCGGGTGCGCTCGGCGTCGCCGTCGGCGCGCCGCTGATGCTCGTGGAGCACACGAGTTACGGCGCGAGCGGAGCGCCGCTCGAGCACGCGCGTGACGTTCACCGCCCGGACCGGGCGACGTTCGTCGTCGACGTGACGGTGGCGGCGCGCTAGCGCGCGTCAGCCGCGGACCCGCTCGCCCTTGGGGTCGAGCAGCGGCTCCCGCGCGACCTCGCCCGCGACCCAGCGGCCGAAGATGTCGACCTCGACCGCCGCGCCGAGCTCGATCTGCGCGGGCAGGTAGGCGTAGGCGATCGACCGTTCGACGGTGTAGCCGTAGCCGCCGCTCGTGACGCGGCCGACGACCTCGCCGTCGACCGCCACCGGCTCGTTGCCGAGCGCGACCGACCGCGGGTCGGCGAGCGTCACGCAGCGCAGCCGGCGCTCGTCCTGCCCGCGGCCCGCGAGCGCGTCCGCGCCGATGAAGCCGCCGTCCTTGTCCGCCTTGACGCAGAAGCCGAGCCCGGCCTGGTAGGGGTTCTCGTCGGGCGTGATGTCCGCGGCCCACACGCGATAGCCCTTCTCGAGGCGCATCGTGTCGATCGCGCGGTAGCCGCCCGCGACGAGGCCGTGGCCGCGGCCCTCGTTCCAGAGCGTCCGCCACAGCCCGGCGCCGTACTCCGTCGGCGCGTACAGCTCCCAGCCGAGCTCGCCGACGAACGTCACGCGCAGCGCGCGGACCGGGACGTCGCCGACCGTGATCTCGCGGGCGCTCATGTAGGGGAACGCCTCGTCGCTGACGTCGTCCGGCGTGAGCGGCGCGAGGATGTCGCGCGCGCGGGGACCCCAAAGGGCGAAGCAGCACGAGCGGGCCGTCACGTCGGCGACGCGAACGGAGCCGTCGGCGGGCAGGTGCGAGGCGATCCACGCGGCGTCGTGGTTGCCGAACGCGGTGCCGGTGACGATCGAGAAGAGGTCCTCCGCGAGGCGCGTGACGGTGAAGTCGCATTCGATGCCGCCGCGCGAGTTGAGCATCTGCGTGTAGGTGATCTCGCCGACGGCGCGCGCGACGCGGTTGTCGCAGAGACGTTCGAGGAACGCGGCGGCGCCCGCGCCCTGGATCTCTAGCTTCGCGAACGAGGACTCGTCGAAGAGGCCGGCGCGCTCGCGCGTCGCGCGGTGCTCGGCGCCGATCGCGGGCGACCAGTGCATCCCCGCCCAGCCGCGCGGGCGCAGCGCCTCGTCGCCGGCGCCGGCGTTGGATTCGTACCAGTTGACGCGCTCCCAGCCAGACTTCTCGCCGAACGCGGCCTCGTGGGCGCCGTGCCAGTCGTACGCGCTCGAGATGCGCAGCGGGCGTCCCGCGCGGCGCTCGTGCCCCGGGTAGCGGATGTCGTAGTAGGTCTCGTAAACCTCTTTCGCGCGCTTGAGCGTGTACGAGGGCGAGCGGTACTGCGGGCCGAAGCGCCTGATGTCCATCTCCCAGACGTCCTCGGTCGGTTCGCCCGCGCTGATCCACTCGGCGATCACGCGCCCGACGCCGCCGGCGCCAGCCAGGCCGTGCGCGCAGAACCCGGCGGCGATGAAGAACCCCCGCACCGGGCTCTCGCCGAGGAGGAACTCGTTGTCGGGCGTGAACGCCTCCGGGCCGTTGATGAGGCGGGTCACCCGCACGTCCTCCATCGCCGGGACGCGGATCTTCGAGTTGTCCGCGATCTCCTTGAAGCGGTCCCAGTCCTCTTCCAGCAGCTGGCCGTTGAAGTTCGGCGAGATGCGGTCCACGAGGTCGCCGTCCAGCGACCACGGCGCGCTGTTGCGCTCGTATCCCCCCATCACGAGGCCCGCTCCCTCCTCGCGGAAGTAGATGAGGTGGTCGGGGTCGCGCAGCGTCGGCAGATGCGTGGCGCCGCGCTCGCGGAATGGCTGCGTCACCAGGTACTCGTGCGCGAAGGGCACGATCGGCACGCGCACCCCAGCGAGCCGGCCGATCTCGGCGGCGTACATGCCGCCGGCGTTGACGACGATCTCGGCTTCGATGTCGCCCCACTCGGTGCGCACGCCGCGCACGCGCGCCCGCTCCACGTCGACGCCGGTGACACGGGTGTGCGTGAAGATCCGCGCGCCGCCCTCGCGCGCGCCCGCGGCGAGCGCGAATGTGAGCTGCGACGGGTCGAGGTAGCCGTCGGTGGGCAGGAACGAGGCCGCGCGCACGCCGTCGGTGACCATCAGGGGGAAGAGGTCACGCGCCTGCGCCGGCGAGATTTGCTCGAGCGGCAGGCCGAAGGTGCGCGCCCACGCGACCTGGCGCTTCAGCTCTTCCTCGCGCTCGGACGTGCACGCGAGACGCAGGCCGCCGCACTCGATCCAGCCGGGGTCAAGGCCTGTCTCGTCGGCGAGGCGCCGGTAGAGCTCGACCGAGTACATCATCATCCGCGTCAGCGGGAGCGAGGGCCGCAGCTGGCCGACGAGCCCGGCGGAGTGGAAGGTCGAGCCGCTGGTGAGCTCGCTGCGCTCCAGCAGCACCACGTCGCGCTCGCCGAGCGCCGCGAGATGGTAGGCGACCGACGTCCCGCCGACGCCGCCGCCGATCACGACGATGCGCGCGCGGTCGGGCAGCTCTCGCGGTCGGGCCATCTGTCACCTCCGTAAGGGCGGCCCGCGCCGCCCGGTCGACAGCGCCGATGTCTAACGGCGCGCGCCGCGCCCGTCAAGCGAGCCGCGCCGGCGCCAGCGGCGGCGATCCGCGTGGGCTGCGCTTAGACTGCCTGCGGTGAGCTTCCGCATCTCGGGCCGCGCGCGGGGGCGCGGCCGCATCGCGCGATGAGCGCTTCCGGGCAAGGCAGAGACAGGACGAACCCGCGCGTCACGGGCACGAGGGGCCTGTGGTGGGTGGGCAAGCGCTTCCTGCTCGCGGCGCTCGGGATAGTGCTCGTGAGCGCCGGAGCGACGGTCGCGATCGCGCACAACGAGGTCAGCGGCCTGGTCGCCGCGCTCGACCAGAACAAGGCGGTCCACGTCGCGCCGGGCCTGCTCGCGCCGACCTCCCGCGGCGCGCCGGAGACGCTGCTGCTCGTCGGCAACGACGAACGCCCGCCGCCGGCGGACAACCCGTCGGGGGCCGTGCTGCCGCACTCGAACGAGATGCTGCTCGTCCGCATCGACCCGAGCAAGCCGACCATCTCGATGCTCTCGATCCCGCGCGAGCTCTGGGTGCCGATCCACAAGCCCGACGGCGAAGTCGAAGAGAACCGCATCAACTCGGCCTACACGTACGGCTACCTCGCCGGCGGCGTCGCGGGCGGCGTGAAGCTGATGCTCGAAACGATCAAAGGCGTGACGGGGCTCGCCGTCAACCGCGTCTTCATCACGAACTTCAAGCACTTCCGCAGCGCCGTCGATGAAATGGGGTGCGTCTACATGACGATCGACAAGCGCTACTACCACGTCAACGAACCGGGCGGCGAACAGTACTTCGAAATCAACCTGCAGCCCGGCTACCAGCGCCTGTGCGGCAAGGAAGCCCTCGAATTCGTCGCGAACCGGCACGAAAGCACCTCGCTGTTGCGCGATGCGCGCGACCAGCGCTTCCTGCTGGAAGTAAAGTCCCAGTACGGGCCGACGCTCTTCGAAAACCGCGAAAAGTTCGAGCGGATCTTCGGCCGGGCGGTGCAGACCGCGAACCTGCACACCGAAGAACAGGTGCTTCAGCTCCTCGACCTGCTGATCGAATCGGCCGGCAAGCCGGTCCGCCAGGTCACCTTCCCCGTGACGCTCCATCCCGTGTATGACACCGCGACCCGCGCGCAGGTCGAACACGCCGTGCGCAGCTTCCTCGGCGGCACGGCCGCGATCCGCCGCGCGCCCGCTCCGCGCGTACGCCGGCGGCGCCGGACCCGCCGCACGACGAGACCCGCCGCGCCCGTGCATCAGCCGACGCTCGCGCCGACGAGCGCCGAAGAGCTCGCCGCGGCGGAGGCGAAGACGCCCTTCCTGCCGTTCCCGCTCGAGTACCCCCGCGCGCGAGCCCAGCTCGGCGGCGCCGAACCGGACATGCTGCGCCTCTACCACCTGCGCGACCAGCACGGCCACGCGCACGCGACGTATGTCGTCGTCATCGACCGGGGCGAACTCGGTCAGTACTACGACGTGCAGGGCACGACGTGGAGCAACCCGCCGCTGCTCGCAAACCCCGAAGGCAGGGTCAGCGTGGCCGGCCGGACGTACGAACTCTTCTACGCGGGCGAAGCGCTGAAGACGATCGCGTGGCGCGAACACGGCGCCGTGTACTGGATCGAGAACACCCTCACCAACGGCATCCCGGCGGCGAGCATGCTCGCGATGGCCGAGGAAACGACCCCCGTGCTGCAGCGCGCGACGCGTGCGCCGGGCAGCGCGGCGCGCTCGGCGCGCCGCGTGCGTCTCGCGCCGCCGGTCAAGACGAGCGGCAAAGCGGCGCGCATCGCGGCCGCCCTCGGCGCGCTCGCGGTCGCCGTCGTCGCGCTCCTGTCGCTGCTGGTGCTCGCGCGCCAGCGCGAACTTCGCTCCCTGCGCGAGCGCACGAAGGCGACCGAGGAGCGCGAGCGCCAGCTCGCCGCGGAAGAGCGGCTGATCGCGGCGGCACGGATCCCGCCGCGGCGCGTCCCGGTCGGCGCCGGCGCCGGACCGTCACCAGCGCCGCCGCCGGCGGCGGCGCTCACCGCGGCGCCCGTCGCCGCCGGCGCAGCGGCCGTCAAGGAGCCCGCGCCGCCCGCGAACGCCGCGCCGGCCGCTCCGACAGCGGCTCCGCCGAAGCCCGCGGCCGACGCGCCGGCGCAGCCGCCGGGCCCGCCGGCCGCCGGCTCCTAGCTCAGCCCGCCGCCGCCGAGCCGGCGCTGCCCGCGGGCAGCGACGGCGCCTGTGCGTCGTCCTCGCTCAGGCCGATGCGCCGGTGCAGGCGCCGCAGCGGCGCGGGCGACCACCAGTTCCACGGCCCGAGCAGGCCCATCAGCGCGGGTACCAGCAGCGTGCGGACGATGAACGCGTCGATCAGGACCGCGAACACCGCACCGACGCCGATCTCCTTCAGGAAGATCACGTTCGACGTCGCGAAGGCGCCGATCGCGACGGCCAGCAGCACCGCCGCCGCCGTCACGATGCGGCCGGTGCGCTGCAGGCCGAGGGCGATCGACTCGCGGTTGTCGGCGCCGTTGTCGCGCGCCTCCTTGATCCGCGTCAGCAGGAACACGCCGTAGTCGGTCGAGAGCGCGAACGCGATCGCGGCGAGGACCAGGTAGTTGCTCTGCGAGATGCCCCGCTGGGGGGCGTAGTCGAGCGGCCCGGTCAGCCGCCCGTCCTGGAAGATCAGGACGAGCAGCCCCGTGGCGGCACCGACCGTGAGCGCGTTCATCGCGAGGGCCTTGACGGGCAGCACGACGGAGCCCGTCATCAGCCACAGCACGATCAGCGTGCCGACGACGAGGATCGCGAGGGCGACCGGCAGGGAGTCCGCGATCGCGCTGCGCTGGTCGGCGAATTCGGCGCCGCTGCCGCCGACCTCGGGGTCGAAGGGCGAACTCACGGCGCGCATCGCGGCGACGGCTGACTGTGCGGGCTGCGCGATCGCCTCGCCGGTCGTGACGGCCTGGATCTGCCACGTCGATGAGCCGAGGTAGCGGGCCGGCGAGACCGACTGCACGCCCGGCAGGGCGCCCAGCTCGCGCGCGTACGCCTGCACCGCCGGGCCGTCGCCGGCGGGCGCCTGGAGGGCGACGTACGCGGGGGCCGCGGGGATCGTCGGGTATTCGCGCTCGAGCGCGCTTTCGACGCGGTGGGCGCTCGCGCTTGCCGGCAGCACGCGTGCGTCGACGCCGCTCCAATGGGTGCGCAGCGCCGGCACCGTGAGCAGGATGAGCGCGCCGGCGGTGAGGGCGGCGACGCGACCGGGGCGGCGCAGCACCCACTGCGCGAGCGCGTACCAGCGACCCTCGCGCGGCGCCGGCGGGACGACGCGGCCCAGGCGCGCGCCGAAGAGCACGAAGAGCGCGGGGAGCAGCGTCAGCGCGACGCCCGCGGCGATCACGGCGACGATCGCGCCGCCGATGCCCATCGACTGCAAAAAGCGCAACGGGAAGACGGTGAGGCTGCTCATCGCGACCGCGACCGTCACGGCGCTGTACGTGATCGTCCGTCCCGCGCTTCGCATCGTCACCCTGACGGCTTCGGCCACCGAGCGTCCGGCGCCGAGCTCCTCGCGGAAGCGCGAGACCATGAAGAGGCTGTAGTCGACGGCGAGGCCGAGCCCGAGCCCGATCACGAGGTTGAGGGCGAAGACCGACAGCGGCAGCGCGACGTTGACCGCGCGCAGCACGGCGAAGGCGGTGAAGACGCTCGTCGCGCCGACGGCGATCGGCAACAGCGACGCGATGCCGCGGAAGATGAAGAACGCGAGCAGGGCGAGAAGCGGGAAAGCGAGCGCCTCGGCCATGCCGAGGTCGGCCGACGCCTGCGCGCCCACCTCGCGCTGCGCGATCACCGGCCCGCCGAGCGCGACGTCATGACGGTCTTCGAACTGGCTTTTCAGGCTTTCACCGGCCGCGCGTTCTTCGGCGCCGGCGCGGAGCGTCGCCGCGACGACCGCGCTGCTGCCGTCGCGCGAGCGGACGGGCGGCGAGACGCGAGCGATGAACGAGTCGCCGCGCAGGGCGCGCGCGACGCTCGCGGCTTCGCGTTCGCCGCCCGTCACGAGCGCGACGACGCCGGCGTCGGGCGCGGCTCCCGTCGCTCGTTCGATCCGCTCGCGCGCGTGGGCCGAGGGAGAGCCCGGGTTCGCGAAGTCGTTGCGGGCGTTCAGGTCGTTGGAGGCCGACGCGCCGAGCGCGACGGCGACGATGAAGAGGATCCCGACGGCCGCGGCCAGTCGGCGGGGGTGTGCGTTGGCAAGGCGGGAGATTGCGTTGAGCATGGGGGTTCCCCTCACGAGACAAAGTTGGCGTCCGTATATATACAGACGTACATACACACTTGTCAAGCCCCCATGTTACGATCGCTTTACATGGCGAGCACCGCGGCCCGAACGGCGCGCAAGCGCAACCCGCGCGGCGAGGGGGAAAGACTCCGCTCGGCGCTGATGGACGCCGCCCGCGAGCTGCTGCTCGAACACGGCAACGCCGACGCGCTCTCGATCCGCAACATCACCGCCCGCGCCGGCGTCTCGCCCACGGCCCTCTACCTTCACTTCGCCGACAAGGAAGAGCTCCTGGGCGCGGTCTGCGACGAGGCCTTCGAAGAATTCGGTGGCTACATCAACGCCGCCGCCGCCGCACACGCCGCCGACCCGCGCGAGCAGATCCTCGCGATGGGCGAGGCATACGTCGCCTTCGCGCAGCAGCGTCCCGGCGTCTACCGCATCCTCTTCGCCACTCCCGGCCGCTTCGGCATGACGCCCGGCCCCAACGAGAAGGACCCCGGGATACAGGCGCTCGACGCTCTCATCGCCGCCGCCGCGAAGTGCCTGCCGCCGGGCCACGACCCGCGCGCCGCCGCGCTCCAGCTATGGACCGCAATGCACGGCTACGTCTCTCTGCGCCAGGTGATGCCCGACTTCGAATGGCCCAGCAGCAGCGAGTTCCTGCACGCGATGAGCGTCGCGGCGCTCGGCGCGCCGTAGTCCGCGGGGCGAACCCCGCGGACCACGCCCGCATCCTCAGATGGCGGCCTCGACGAGCTTCGTGAACTCTTCCTGGCCTTTGACGTTCGGGTGGTAGCTTTCCGACAGCGGCAGTGACTGACCGTTGAGCCATTCTTCGGCGGCGCACACCTCGTGCGCTTCGAATGCGCTCGTCGGGTTGACGAATTTGAAGCCCGCGGCTTCGGCGCGCCCCTTGATCACGGCGTCGAGTTTTTCGGCGCCTTCGTTCATTTTCTTCTCGTTGCCCGAGGTGAGGAAGTTGACGTTGCACGTCTTGCCTTCCTTCGTGAACAGCTTCGGGTAGCCGAGCACGATGACGGTCGCGTTCGGCGCCTTCGAGCGGATGTCTTTGTACGTCGTTTCGAGCAGCGCCGGCAGCTTTTTCGCGATGAATTCGTCCGCTTCGCTGATCGCCGAGCCGCACGTGAAGTAGTAGAGCGCGCAGTTGATGATCACGTTGCTGAAGCCGGCGTCGTTGCCGCCGATCGTGATCGTCACGAGCGAAGTGCTGGAGCTCAGCGTGCCGAGCTGTTTTTCGTCGACTTCCGTCGTCTTGGCGCCGCTGCACGCCTGGAAGCTGAGCGTGTACCCCTTCGCCGCGGCGACCTTCGGACCGTACGCGTCGGGGCTGCGGTCGCATTCGCCCGATTCTTCGTAGAAGACGCGCGTCCCGACTCCCGACGAGTACGAGTCACCGAGCGCGACGTACTGCTGCGCCGAGGCGCTCGCCGCCGGCACCAGAACTGCGGCAAGAAACGCCGTGACCGCCACGGCGCGGATCGATCTCCCCATGTGTCCCCTCTCCCTCTGCGATGGAGGCCTCGCGACCCCGGCGCGCGCCTGGGCCTGGCCGTCGGGGCAGAAACCTAGTCGCGCGCGCGTCGCAGCGTCAAGCGCGGGGGCAGTGATCCGGGCGGCGCGCGCACGCGTATCAACCAACACGGTCGCCGCGCCGCGGCCGGCCGGACTAGCGTGTCATCCGATCAGGAGGTTCGACCGTGGGACTCGAGAACCCAATCCACATCGCGTTTCTGCTCATGCTGCTGTTGCTGGTCTTCGGCGCGAAGCGCCTGCCCGAGATGGGCCGCTCGCTCGGCGAGGGTCTGCGCGGCTTCAAGACGGCGCTCTCCACGGAGACCCCCGCTGCGCTCGTCGAGCGGACCGCTGACGCGACGCCGGCCGTGCCCGTCGAGGAGATCCCGCACGGCGGCGGCACGCCGGCCGCGTAGGGCCCGCGGCGCGAGATGAGGGCCTCTTTTCGCCGCGCCGGAGACGTCGTCCGCGGCCGGTCGCGGCACGAGCGGCTCGCCGACGAGGAGCTCATGTCGCTCGCCGCCCGCGGTGACGCCGACGCGTTCGAGCTCGTATACGACCGCCACAGCGGCGTCGCGTACTCGCTCGCGTACCGCATCTGCGGGCGCGCCGCGATCACCGACGAGGTGCTGCAGGACGCCTTTCTGGCCGTCTGGCGGACCGCCGAGCGATACGAGCCGCAGCGCGGCAGCGTCCGCAGCTGGATCCTTCGCATCGTGCACAACCGAGCGATCGACGCGGTGCGCCGGGCGGCGCTGCGCGAACAGGGCTCCGGCGACGCCGACGAGATCATCGCCGGGATCGCCGGCCCGGGCGATACGCAGCGCGAGGTCCTCGACGCGGCGCGTGCCCGCGATGTCGGCGACGCGCTCAGCGCCCTCCCGAGCGAGCAGGGCCGGGTCGTCGAGCTCGCCTACTTCGGCGGTTTCACGCACACCGAGATCGCGCGCATGCTCGACATGCCGGTCGGTACGGTGAAGGGCCGCATGCGGCTCGCGCTGGCCAAGCTGAGGCTCTCGCTGGACGCCTACGAGGAGACAGGCTGATGAGCGATCACTCCGCCCGGGAGATGTGCGGCGACGCGCCCCTCTACCTGCTCGGCCTGCTCGACGACGACGCGGCGGAGCGCTTCAGAGTGCACGCCGCGCACTGCTCGATCTGCGCCGACGAGCTCGCGTCGCTCGCGCCCGCGGTCGACCGCCTCGCCGCGGGGGTGCCGCAGCGCCCCGTGCCCCAGGAGATCAAGCGCGCGGTGATGGCGGAGGTGCGCGCCGACGCCAGGGAGCGCTCGCAAGGCGCTCGCGCGAGCAGACGCTCCGCGCGCCGCACCGCGCCGGCCTTCGCGGCGGCGGCGGCGGTCGCGGCGCTCGCCGTCCTCGCCGTGCTCCTCGCGGGCGGGGGAAACTCGACGCGAACGCTGACCGGGCGCGTCACGGTCCGCGGCGCGACGGCCGTCGTGCACGAGCACGGCGGCACCGCGTGGCTTTCGCTGACCGGCATGCCGGCGCCGGCCCCCGGCCACGTGTACGAGGTCTGGGTCACCTATCCGGGCCGCCGGCTCCCGGCGCCGACGACGAGCCTCTTCAGCCCGACCTCGCACGGCGTGGCGACCGTCGCCGTGCAACACGGAAGCGGCGCCCGCGCCGTTCTCGTGACCGAAGAGCCGGACGGCGGCACCACGCGCCCGACGGCCGCGCCGGTCGTAGACGCGCCGCTGTCCTGATCGGCCGCGCCGCGGTGATCCGATCGCCGCCCCCGCGCGAATCACCTCTCGACGCGCCCCGCGGCGGGCGACACAGCGACAAGGAGACGGCAATGCAAGACGTCGAGAAAAATGCGGTCAGCAGGAGCCAGTTCCTGCGCAACGCCGGTCAGGGAGGCCTCGTCCTCGCGGCGAGCGGCGGGCTGCTCGCGTCGGTGACGAGCTCGGCCTTCGCGAGCGGCCCGACGGGCAGCGACATCGAAACGCTGCAGGCCGCGTACACGGCGGAGAGCCTCGCGGTGTACGTCTACACGGCGATCCTCGCCGACTTCCACAAGTTCAGGCACCCGCGCCTGGAAAACCGCGACTACTTCGAACACGCCCTGGGCGACGAGCGTGACCACAAGGCGCTGCTCGCGAGCGTGCTCGGTTCCAAAACGCCGACCGGCCTTCGCTTCCACATCCCGGCGGCCGTGACCCGCACCGGGCAGTCGCTGCTGAACACCGGCGTGGCTCTCGAGACGGCGTTCGTCGAGGCCTACCTCGGCGCGTCGGAAACGTTCAGTTCACAGGAACTCCGGACCGTCGCGGCCAAAATCGCCGCCAACGAGGCGACTCACTTCAGCTTCTTCGATGCTGAGGCGGGCGGTCACGGCGTGCTGCCGGCGCTGCCGAAAAGCGCGACGATCCCGGCGACCGTCAAGAAGCTCAAACCGTTCCTCGGCTGAGGTCGACGGCGGTGGCGATCGCGATCGGCAGGGCGCGCGGCGAGGAGCGGCTGAGCAACGTCGGCCACCTGGAAGAGCTGCGCGCCCGGCTGATCGTCTCGGTGGCGGTCCTCGCGGCCGCCTTCGCCGTCTGCGTGTGGCAGAGCCCGGCGCTGCTCGAATTCGTCAACGCGCCGCTCGCGGGCGAGCAGCGCGCGCACGTCGGCAGCGCCGCGGAGCCGGCCGGCGAACGCGCCGCGCTCGGGGCCGTCGCCGGCGATCTCGGCAGCCTCCTCGCCACGCTCCGCTCGCGCGGGAGCGGGCTCAGCGGGCCGGCGCGACGGACGCTCGCGCGGACTTCCGCGCGCCTTGCGCGGGCCCGCAGCGAGGCCTCGTCGGCGGCTCCCGGGAGGCCGGTCACGCTCTCGATCGGCGAACCCTTCAGTGCGAGCGTCGGCGTCGCGCTGCTCTTCGCCTTCCTGCTCTCGCTACCGGTCCTCGTCTGGCAGCTCTTCGGCTTCGTCGAGCCGGCGCTCGACGACGCGCTCAGGCGAGCCACGCGGCGACTCTTGTTCGCGGTGCCCGCGCTCTTCGCGGCGGGCGTCGCGTTCGGCTACCTCGTCGTCCTGCCGGCCGCGATCCACTTCCTCGTCAACTTCAACGCCGGCCAGTTCGACGTGCTCGTGCAGGCCGGCCAGTACTACCGCTTCGCGGCGACCGTCCTGCTCGCGATGGGGATCCTTTTCCAGGTGCCGGTGGTCGTGATCGCGGCCGTCAACGGGGGCCTGGTGACGCCCGCGCAGCTGCGCCGCAACCGCCGCTACGCGTTCGTCGCGTGCGCGGCTGTCGCGGCCTTCCTGCCCGGCGACGCCGTGACCCTGGCGCTCGAGATCGTGCCGCTGTACCTGCTCTTCGAGGGGAGCGTCGCGCTCGCCGCGCTCGCCGCGCGGCGGGCGACGCGCCGCGCCGCCCCGCGCTGATCGCCGGCCGCTCAGGACGCCGCGAGAGCCGGCAGCAGCGCGCGGCGTTTGGCGGCGGCAACGGCCGTCGTGAGCGCCTCGATGTCGTAGACGCCGTAGTGGCGTTTGCCGTTGATGAAGAAGGTCGGCGTGCCCGAGACGCCGCTCTCGTCGGCGGTCGCGACGTCGGCCAGCACGCGCCCGGCGTACTCGTGCCGGCGCAGGTCCTCGCGGAAGCGCTCGACGTCCAGGCCGAGCTCCGTCGCGTACCCGGAGAGGTCGCGCGGCGTCAGCGCATCCTGGTGTGCGAGCAGCTTGTCGTACATCTCCCAGAAACGGCCCTGCGCGCCGGCCGCCTCGGCGGCTTCCGCTGCGAGCTGCGCATAGGGATGCACGTCGTTGAGCGGCAGATGGCGCCACACGTAGCGCACGTCGCTGCCCTGCGTCTCCATCAGCTCGCGGATCACCGGCTCGGCCTGGCCGCAGTACGAGCACTCGAAGTCGCCGTACTCGAGCAGCGTCACGGGCGCGTCGTTGTCGCCGCGGATGTGGTCGCGCTCGGGGTCCACGTCGTCGACGAGGTCCGGGATGTCGCCCGCCGAACGCGCGATCTGGCGTGCCCGCAGCGACTGCGGCAGGCGCCTGACGACCGCCATCGCGATCGCCGTCGTGATGGGCGCCACCACGAGCGTCGCGAGGGCGCCGAGCTGCGCGTCGATCAGGTGCTGGCCGGAGAAGGCGAGCGAGGCGATCAGCAGCGAGACGGTGAAGCCGACGCCCGCGCAGGTGCCGACGGCCGTCAGCGTCGGGCCGCTGATCAGCGGCCGGGCGCCGTGCAGGAAACGACGCGAGCCGAGCCAGGAGCCGCCGAGGACGCCGATCGGCTTGCCCACGGTGTAGCCGACCACGATGCCGAGGAAGATCGGCGAGGAGAGCGCGCTGGAGAGCGTCGCTCCCGTTATGCGCACGCCGGCGTTGGCCAGCGCGAAGAGCGGCAGCACGGCGTAGCTGACGATCGGGTGGAGCTGGTACTGCAGGCGCTCGTTGGGCGAGATCGCCGCGGTGACACCCCGCTGGACCGAGCGCGCGAGGTCCGCGGTCGGCTGTTCGCGGAAGGCCTGCGCCAGCGAGCTGGCGCGCTCCAGGTCGTTCCGTGCGGGCGGGTAGGCTCCCGTGACGAGGCCGATCAAGAGCCCGCTCACGACCGGGTCGACGCCCGACTTGTACATCGCGACCCAAAGCGCGGTCGCCAGCAGCACCGAGGCGGCGGTGCGTCCGGCCGGCAGATAGCGCAGCAGCAGCAGCGCGATGAAGAGCGCCACCGCGACGGCGAGGGCCACGAGGGAGATCGAGCCGGAGTACGCGAGCGCGATCACGACGAGCGCGCCGAGGTCGTCGAAGACCGAGAGCGTCAGCAGGAAGACGCGCATGCGGGTGGCGGCGCGCGGAGTCAGCAGCGCGAGGATCCCGAGCGCGAACGCCGTGTCGGTGGACATCGCGGTTCCCCAGCCGTGGGCGCCGCTGCCGCCGCCGTTGATCAGCAGGTAGATGACGACGGGAACCGCGAGGCCGCCGACCGCCGCGAGGGCGGGGCCGAGCACGCGCCGGCGCTCGCGCAGCTCGCCCACGTCGAGCTCGCGCTTGGCCTCGAGCCCGACGACGAGGAAGAACAGCGTCATCAGGCCCTCGTTGATCCAGTGCCGCAGATCCATCGAGATGCCGGCGCCGCCGAGGTGGACGCCGAGCACCGTCGTCCACGTCTGCTCGTAGGCGCCGGGCGTCGCGTTCGCCCAGACCAGCGCCACCGCGGCGGCCGCGAGCATCACCGCGGCGCCGCCCGTCTCGTTGCTCAAGAAGTCGCGGACCGGCGCCGCGAGGTTACGGCCCCAGGCGGTGTGGCCGCCTTGCTCGAGGACCTGGCTCTCGGCGCTCATGCCAGCTACCTACGCGACCCTCTCAGCGGGAGCGTTCTCGGGCCGCCGCGATCTCGGCGAGCGCCTCCTCGCGCGAGGCCCAGCCTTCGACCGCGACCTCCTTGTTCTCGAGCACCTTGTAGATCGAGAAGAACTGGTCGATCTCCTGGCGCAGGAGCAGCGGCAGTTCCTCGACGTTCGAGTAGTGGTTCCAGTACGGGTCGTGGTGCGGCACGCAGATCACCTTGTCGTCGCTGCCCTTCTCGTCCGTCATGCGGAACATGCCGATCGCGTGGACCGGGATCAGGCAGCCAGGGAACGTCGGCTCCTGCAGGCAGACGAGGGCGTCGAGGGGGTCGCCGTCGAGGCCGATCGTTCCCCGCAGGTACCCGTAGTCGGCCGGGTAGGTCGCCGCGCTCGAGAGCAGACGGTCGAACTTGAAACCGCCGAGTTCCTCGTCGTACTCGTACTTGTTGCGCGTCCCCTTCGGTATCTCGACGACGCAGACGAGGTCGAAGTCGCGGTCAGGCACGCGACCAAGATAGTCCCCCGCCGTGAAGTCCGATTTCCGCCAGACACGCGCCAGCGCGCGTGCGATGCTCTCAGCCGTGCTCGACTTCGACAACTGCTACGCCGCGATTCGCGCGAAGGACGCGCGTTTCGACGGCTGGTTCTACACCGCGGTCACCTCGACGGGCGTCTACTGCCGGCCGAGCTGCCCGGCGCGCACGCCGCTCCAACGCAACGTCGCCTTCTACGCGACGGCCGCGGCGGCGCAGCAGGCTGGTTTTCGCGCCTGCAAGCGCTGCCGTCCGGAGGCCGCGCCGGGCTCGCCCGAGTGGGACAGCCGCGGCGATCTCGTCGGGCGGTCGATGCGACTGATCGCCGACGGCGTCGTCGACCGCGAGGGCGTCGCGGGCCTCGCGCGGCGCGTCGGCTTCACGGAGCGCCACCTGCACCGGTGTCTGGTCGACGCGGTCGGCGCCGGTCCGCTGGCGCTGGCCCGCGCGCGGCGCGCACAGACGGCGCGGCTGCTGCTCGAACGGACGGACCTCACGGCGGCGCAGGTCGCGCTCAGCGCCGGCTTCCGGAGCGTACGCCAGTTCAACACGTCGATCCGCGAGATCTTCGCCGCGACGCCGAGCGAGCTGCGCGCCCGGCGACGCCCGGCCGCGCTGGGCGGGGAGCCCGGCGTCACCGTGTCGCTGCCGTACCGTGCGCCCTTCGACGCCGGACGGCTGCTCGCGTTCTTCGCCGCGCGCGCCGTCCCGGGCGTCGAAGAGGTCGAGGGCGGCTGCTACCGCCGCAGCCTCCGGCTGCCGCACGGCCCCGGCGTCGTCGAGCTCGAGCCGCGCGACGGGAACGTCCGCGCGACGTTCTGGCTCGCGGACATGCGCGACTTCGCTCCCGCACTGGACCGCTGCCGCCAGCTCTTCGACCTCGACGCCGACCCCGCGGCGATCGGCGAACGGCTCGGCGCTGACCCGCTCATCGGCGCGGCCGTGCGCGCCCGGCCGGGGCTGCGCGTCCCCGGCGGCGGCGACGGCCATGAGACTGCGACACGCGCACTGCTCGGCCAGCAGGTGTCGCTCGCCGCGGCGCGCACGCACGCCGCGCGCCTGGTCGCGGCGCACGGCGAGCCGCTCGCGGCACCGGTCGGGCGCGTCACGCACCTGTTCCCGTCCGCCGACGCGCTCGCGGCGATCCGCCCCGAGGAGCTCGCACTGCCCGCGGCCCGCGCGCGTGCGCTCGTGTGCCTTGCGCGCGGCGCCGCGGCCGGCGAACTCGCGCTCGACTGCGGCGCCGACCGCGTCGCGGCGCGGGAGGCGCTCTGCGCGCTCCCCGGGGTCGGCGAGTGGACCGCGGCCTACGTCGCGATGCGCGCGCTGCGCGACCCCGACGCGTTCATCGCCGGCGACCTCGGCGTGCGCCGCGCGCTCGCCGCGCTTGGACACGACGGTGGCCCGCGCGTCCAGCTCCAGCTCGCCGAGGCGTGGCGCCCGTACCGCGCCTACGCCGTGATGCACCTCTGGGCGATGCCGCTGGCCGCCCGCCACACCGGCGCGGGGCTGCGCCGCCGCTCCCGTGAGGCGGTGGCCGCATGAGCGCGACGCTCCGCCGCCGCGTCACGCGGGGCTCCCTGGAGACGCCCGTCGGGCGGCTGGAGCTCGCCGGCGACGAGACGGCGCTTCGCACGGTCTCGTTCGCGCGGCGGGCGCCGCGCGCCGCGCCGGGCGACGCGAGCGCTCCGCTCGCCGCCGCGCGCAGCCAGCTCGAGGAGTACTTCGCGGGCGAACGCGAGCGCTTCGAGATCCCGCTGCACGCCGAGGGGACGCCGTTCGAGCTCGCCGTCTGGGGCGAGCTCGCCCGCATCCCGTTCGGCGAGACGCGCACGTACGGCGAGGTCGCCGCGGCCGTCGGGCGGCCCGACGCGGCGCGCGCCGTCGGCGTGGCCTGCGCGCGCAACCCGCTCGCGATCGTCGTGCCCTGTCACCGCGTCGTCGGTGCCGACGGCCGGCTCGTCGGCTACGGCGGCGGGATAGAGAACAAGGTCTGGCTGGTCGAGCACGAGGGCGCGCTGCTAGCGCGCGCCTGAGGCGCCCGCCTCAGCGGCCGCGCTCGAGCCACCGCGCGCCGCCGGCGCCGCCGACGGCGACGGCGCTCACCATCGCCGCGGGAAAGAGGCCGTGCTCGACGACGCCGGGCGTGCACGAGAGCCGCTCGGCGAGCGCCGCCGGGTCCGCGAAGTCGTCGAGGTAATCCGCTATCAGCCCGCCGTCGGGGCTCGGCGGAACGTCGCGCAGGCGGGCGGAGCCGAGCCGCGCGAGCGTTCCCGCGACGCCGAACGGCACGAGCTCGAGCGCCACCGGCGGCGTCAGCGCGTCGACGAGCTTGCTCTCGTCGACGATCACGACGAAGCGGTCGGCGGCGCAGGCGACGAGCTTCTCGCGCGTGTGCGCGCCGCCGCCGCCCTTCGTCAACCAGAGATCCGCCGAGACCTGGTCGGCCCCGTCGATCGCGATGTCGAGATGCGGCAGCTCGGCGAACGGTTCGACGCGCAGGCCGAGGGCGCGCGCCTGACTCTCCGTCTGCGGCGAGGTCGCCACGCAGCGGATGTCGAGCTCGCGTGCGGCGAGCGCCGGCAGCAGGTGGGCGACCGTCGTCCCGGTCCCGAGGCCCACGAGCATCCCGTCGGCGACGATCTCCGCGGCCGCGCGCGCCGCCTCGCCCTTGCCGGACTCGCGCAGCTCGCTCGCGGCGCGGTCCTCCGTGCGCTCCATCAGTCCTTCTTCTCCGCGTGGCCGCCGAACTCGCTGCGCATCGCCGAGAGCAGCTGCCCGGTAAACGTCCCGAGGCCCCGCGAGGCGAAGCGCTCGCTGAGCGCGGCGTCGATCACGGGCGCGGGCACGCCCTCCTCGACGGACGCGATGACGGTCCAGCGGCCCTCGCCCGAGTCCGAGACGCGGCCCCCGAATTCGGCGAGGTCCGGTGAGCGCGCGAGCGCCGCGGCGGTGAGGTCCACGAGCCAGGAGCCGACGACGGAGCCGCGCCGCCAGACCTCGGCGACTTCGGCCACGTCGATCTCGTAGCGGTAGTACTGGGGGTCGCGCAGCGGCGTCGTCTCCGCGTCCACCTCCTGTTGCCCGAGGCCCGCGTCGGCGTGCTTGATGATCGAAAGGCCCTCGGCGATCGCGGCCATCATGCCGTACTCGATGCCGTTGTGGACCATCTTCACGAAGTGGCCCGCGCCGCTGGGGCCGCAGTGCAGGTAGCCTTCCGGCGCCGTGCCCTCGCGCGTGCGGCCCGGCGTCGCCTCTGCGCTGCCGACGCCCGGCGCGATCGTGCGCCAGATCGGGTCCAGGTGACGCACGGGCTCCTCCTCGCCGCCGATCATCAGGCAGTAGCCGCGGTCAAGGCCCCAGACGCCGCCGCTCGTGCCGCAGTCGACGTAGTGGATGCCCGCTGGCGCGAGCTTCGCGGCGCGGTCGATGTCATCGCGGTAGTAGGAGTTGCCGCCGTCGATCACGATGTCGCCCTTCGCGAGCAGCGGCGCGAGCTCGTCGAGGGTCTCCTGCACGTAGCCGGCGGGCACCATCAGCCACACCGCGCGCGGCGCGTCGAGCCTCGCGACCAGGTCGGCGAGCGACTCGGCGCCGAGCGCGCCCTCGCCCGCCAGCTGCGCGGTGGCTTTCGCGTCGACGTCGTAGACGACGCAGCTGTGGCCGTCGCGCATCAGGCGGCGCACGATGTTCGCGCCCATGCGGCCGAGGCCGATCATCCCGAGCTGCATTGGCTTGTCGGTGGGCATCGCGTGTCGTCTCCTATGTTCGCTTGAGCTTGCGGTACTTGAGGATGAGGGCGTTCGTGGAGGAGTCGTGCGCGAGCGCCGGCTGGGTGCGCGCCGCGAGCTGCGGGGCGATCTGGCGCGCGAGGACCTTGCCGAGCTCGACGCCCCACTGGTCGAAGGAGTCGATCGACCAGATCGTCCCCTGCGTGAACACGCTGTGCTCGTAGAGCGCGACGAGGGTGCCGAGCCGGTAGGGCGAGATGACGTCCGTGAGGATCACGCTCGTCGGCCGGTTGCCCTCCATCACGCGGTGCGGTATCTCGGGTGCGGGCACGCCTTCGGCCGCGAGCTCCTGCGCGGACTTGCCGAACGCGAGCGCCTGCGCCTGCGCGAAGACGTTCGCCGTGAGCAGGTCGTGGTGCTCGCCGAGCGGGTTCGGCGTGCGGCCGAAGCCGATCAGGTCGAGCGGAATCATCGTCGTGCCCTGGTGGATCAGCTGGTAGAAGGAGTGCTGGCCGTTCGTTCCCGGCTCGCCCCAGTAGACGGCGCCCGTGTCGGCGTCGACGTGCGCTCCGTCGAGCGTGACGTGCTTGCCGTTGGACTCCATCGTCAACTGCTGCAGGTAGGCGGGGAAGCGCTTCAGGTACTGCTCGTACGGCATCACGCCGACCGTCTGCGCGCCGAAGAAGTCGCGGTACCAGACGGCGAAGAGGCCCATCAGGACCGGCAGGTTGCGCTCGAACGGGGCGCTGCGGAAGTGCTCGTCCATGTCGTGGAAGCCGGCGAGCATCTCGCCGAACCGGTCGGGCCCGACGGCGAGCATCGTCGTCAGGCCGATCGCGGAATCCATCGAGTAGCGCCCGCCGACCCACTCCCAGAAGCCGAACATGTGCGACACGTCGATGCCGAACTCGGCGACGCCGCGTGCGTTAGTCGAGACCGCGACGAAGTGGCGCGCGATCGCCGACTCGTCGCCGAGCGCCGCGAGCGCCCACGCGCGCGCCGAGCGGGCGTTGGTCATCGTCTCGAGCGTCGTGAACGTCTTCGAGCAGACCACGAAGAGCGTCTCGGCGGGGTCCAGGTCGCGCGTCGCCTCGACGAAGTCGGTGGAGTCGACGTTCGACACGAAGCGGACGGTCAGCTCGCGCGCCGAGTAATGGCGCAGCGCCTCGTACGCCATCACGGGGCCGAGATCCGAGCCGCCGATGCCGATGTTGACCACGTTGCGGATCGGCTTGCCGGTGTGCCCGCGCCACTCGCCGCCGCGCAGCGCGTCGGCGAACGCCGCCATGCGGTCGAGGACCTCGTGGACCTCGGCGACGACATCGACGCCGTCGACCTCGAGGCGCCGCCCGCGCGGCATCCGCAGCGCGACGTGCAGCACGGGACGCTGCTCGGAGACGTTGATGCGCTCGCCGCGGAACATCGCGTCGATGTGGGCGCGCAGGCCCGACTGTTCGGCGAGTTCGATCAGCAGCGGCAGCGTCCGCGCGTCGGCGAGGTGCTTGGAGTAATCGAGGTAGAGGCCCACGTCCTCGGCCACCATCCGATCGCCGCGCGACGGTTCCGCGGCGAAAAGCTCGCGCAGCGTCCTGCCGGCGATCTCGTCGCGGTGCGCCGCGAGCGCGCGCCACGCGGGTCGTTCGGCGAGCGGAGCGATGCCGTCGTTCCAGTCCGCGGCCACGAGCCCCCTCAGCTGCCGCCCGGCAGCACGTAGCGCTCGATCGCCTGCGCGAAACCGTCCTCGTCGTTGGATGCCGTCACGTGGCGCGCGGCGCGCTGCACCTCGCGGTCCGCGTTGCCCATCGCGATGCTCATCGCGGAGCGCGCGAACATGAGGACATCGTTGGGCATGTCGCCGAGCGTGCAGATCTGCGACGCGTCGAGGCCGAACTGGGCCCGCAGATGGTCGACGACCTCGCCCTTGTTCGCGAGCGGGTTCGTGACGTCGAGGTAGTAGGGCTGCGAGCGCGAGGCCGATACCTCGTCGCCGACGAGGTCCCTCGCGGCGCCCTCGACGTCGGCGACGAGCTCGTGGTCGTCGCTCACGCCGACGATCTTCGCGAGGGCGCCCTCGCCGCGGGCCGCGGCGTCGAGCACGTCGCCGAAGTCGCTCACGACCGTCGGCTCGAAGCGCACCGTCGCGCTCTCGCGGTCGACGTGCGGCGCCGCGCCGTCGCGCACGAGCCACTGCGCGCCGCGGTAGAGCCACGTGTCCAGGCCGCGGCCGTCGAACAGCTCGACGATCGGCGCGACGGCCGCGTCGGGGATCGTGCGTGCAGACAGGACCTTCATGGTGCCGTCCACGTACATGCCTCCGTTGAAGGCCGCGATCGGCGTGCTGATCGAGAGTGGCTCGACGAGCATCGCCATGCCCCGCGGCGGGCGCCCGCTCGTGATCGCGAAGGCGATCCCGGCGTCGTGCAGCGCGGCGACGGCGCGCACCGAAGCGTCCGTCAGCTCCTTCGCGCTCGTCACGAGGGTCCCGTCGACGTCGCTCAGCACGAGCCTGATCGGCGGCGTGCTCATCGCGACCGCGCGGGAGTTCGAGCCATCCGGGCGCAGTCTAGAGCCGCGCCGGCGCCCTAGTTGTGCGGCGGCCGTTCGCCTTCGGCTTGCCGGCGCGGCGAGGGCAGCGCGAGCCACGCGGCGCCCTGCCCGGATGCGGCGGGCTCCGGATCGTAGGCCGCGGCGTCGAAGAGCGCCGGCGCACAGAGCGCGACCTCGCCGTCGTCGCGCAGTCCGAGCTCGCAGAGGGCCTCGGCGTACTCGTCGGCCGCGAGCCCCGGCGCGCCGTAGCGGAAGACGCGCTCGGGCGCGAGCACGGCCGTCGCGTGGGCGCGGGCGCGCAGCAGGCGGCGGTAGTCGTTGCGTTCGAGCTCGCCGCCGTGGTGCGCGAGGGCCGCTTCGATCTGGGCGAGCCGTCGCTCGTCGAAGAGGCAGAGCGATGTCGGCAGCGCGACGTCCGCCCATAGCCCCCAGAGCCAAAGGCGCCTGGTGACGCCGGCCGCCAGGCACGCGAGCGCGAGGCGGCCGGCTTGTTCGTGGCGCGGGTGGTCGTCGTGCGGGCTCGGCGCGACGAGCACGCTCGCGTCGGTGCCGGCGGCGAGGCGCCGCACGAACGGCGCCGCGGATGCCCCGTCCATGAGGCCCTCGGGCGCGAGCACGAGCTCGAATCCGGCGTCGCGGCAGGCGGCTTCCAGCTCCGCGCGCCGGCGCGGGCGCGACTCGCGCTCGGAGCCGAGCGTGAGGGCTACGTTGACGACCCGCCAGCCGGCGTCGCGCAGCGCGAAGAGGTGCGCGGGGCAGCCGAGGAGCTCGTCGTCGGGGTGGGGCGAGAGCGCCAGCGCGGCGTGGGCGCGCGACGCCGTCACGGCCGCTTCGCGAAGGACCAGTCGCGCGCCTGGACGAGCCCGAGGGCGAGCGCGCCGCCGAGGACCGCGTCGCGGCCGAGCTCGGAGGTCGTCAGGGCCGGGGGGTAGGGGAGCGCGCGCGCAAGGATCGCGCGCAGCGGGTCGAGCAGCAGGTCGCCGTTCGAGCCGATGCCGCCGCCGAGGATCACGAGCCCGGGGTCGACGACCGCGGCGATCGGGATCACGTGCGCGGCGATGCGCCGCGCGACCTCGTCGACGACGCGCAGCGCGCGCCCGTCGCCCTCGCGCGCGCGCGCGAAGATGTCGACCGTGTCGTGCCACGGCGCACGGCCGCGGCGCGCACCCGCGAGCGAGCCCGCGTACTCGAGGATCGCGTGCGCCGAGGGGTCGTCGCCCGATCCGGCGGGGCGCATCAGGTCGAGCTCGCCGGCGGCGCCGTGGCTGCCCGCGACCAGCTCGCCGCCGATCACGACGCCGGCGCCGAGGCCCGTCCCGACGGAGACGAACACGAAGCTCTCGACGCCGCGCCCGGCGCCGCTGTCGCGCTCGCCGAGAGCGGCGAGGTTCACGTCGTTGAAGACCTCCACCGGCAGCTCGAGGCGCTCCCGCAGGATCGAAGCCACCGCCTTGCCTTCGAGGCCCGGCACATTCTCCGCGAGGCCGACGCGGCCGCTCGCCGCCTCCACGACGCCCGGCACGCCGACGGTGGCACACGCGACGCGCTCGCGGCGCACGCCGGCCTCTTGCACGAGGCGCTCGGCGAGCCGCGGGATTCGCCCGAGCAGCCCGCGCGCACCCGGCTTGACCTCCACGTCCTCGCGCGCGCGCACCGCCCCCGTGACGTCGGCGAGCGCCATGCGCACGTAGCGGGCGCCGATGTCGATGCCGAGGGCGGCGGCCGCTTCGGGGTCCTCCTCGAAGAAGATCGCGCCGTACGTCGGGCCGTCGACGCCGTCAGCGGACTCGCGCACGAGCCCCGCGTCGAGCAGCGCCTTGAGCGCGAGCGACACGGTCGGCTTGGAGATCCCGGCGACGCGGGCGATCTCCGCGCGCGACACCGGCCCGTCGCTGCGGATCGTCTCCAGCACCGACTGCTCGTTCAGGCGGCGCAGCAGAAGCGGGCGCGCCGAACCGGCCGTCGCGCCGCCGGCGCTCATTCGCGGTCGCCGAGACGGTCGCCCGTCGCCGGCGAGAACCAGTGTGCCGCGCCGTCCTCGAGCGCGAGCGTGAGCTTTTCGCCGGCGTCCGGCGGGTGCGTGCCCTCGATGCGCACGACGAGCGTCGCCTCGCCCGCGTCCGACGGCGTCGCGAGCGAGACGTGCGAATCGGCGCCGAGATGCTCGACGTTCTCGACGCGCCCCGCAACGCCGAACGCGGCGCCCGGCTTCATGCTCTCGGGGCGCACGCCGAGCGTCACCTCGGTGAGCCCCTGGGCGCCAGCGTCGCGCGCAGCGTCCGGCCCGAGCTCGATGCGAAGGCCGCCGAGCGTGACGGCGCCGTCGGCGAGGGGCAGCGTCAGGAGGTTCATCGGCGGCGAGCCGATGAAACCGGCGACGAAGGCGTTCGCGGGGCTGTCGTAGAGCTCGCGCGGGCGCGCGCACTGCTGCAGGCGACCGTCGCGCAGCACCGCGACGCGGGTTCCCATCGTCATCGCCTCGACCTGGTCGTGCGTCACGTACACGGTCGTGACGCCGAGGCGCCTTTGCAGCGAGGCGATCTCGGAGCGCATCTGGACGCGCAGCAGCGCGTCGAGGTTCGAGAGCGGCTCGTCCATCAGGAACGCCGAGGGTTCGCGCACGATCGCGCGCCCCATCGCGACGCGCTGGCGCTGACCGCCGGAGAGCTGCGAGGGCTTGCGCGCGAGCAGGTCCGAGAGCTCGAGGAGCTCGGCGGCGGCGACGACGCGCTTGTGGCGGTCGGCCTTCGGGACCTTCGCCATCTTGAGCGGAAAGGCGATGTTGTCCTCTACGTTCAGGAACGGGTAGAGCGCGTAGTTCTGGAAGACCATCGCGACGTCGCGGTCCTGCGGGCGCTCCCAGGTGACGTCGCGTCCGCCGATCCAGATACCGCCGGTGTCGACCTGCTCGAGTCCCGCGATCATGCGCAGCGCCGTCGACTTCCCCGAGCCGGAGGGCCCGACGAGCACCATGAACTCGCCCGATTCGACGAGCAGGTCCAGGGCGTCGACGGCGGGCACCGGGTTGCCGGCGTAGACGCGGCTCGCGTCTTCGAAGCGGATCTCCGTCACGGCGCCGCCCCGTTCGCTCCGCCGTCCCCTGAGAGCGCCTGGATCTCGCTCTGCAGGCGCGCCCGCGCCCCGGCGCCCGCGCCGATGCGCTCGAGGCCGATCAGCGCCGAGCCCGTCACCGGGGGGACGTCGCAGACGAGCGGGCGCGCCGCCGGCAGCTCGTGGCGCAGCCGCGCGGCGATGCTCGCCACGAGCGCCGGCGAGTGCGTGAGCAGGCTCCCGCCGAGCACGACGTCGTAGCCGTCGACGTCCTGCAGCACGCGGCGCGCGGCCGCGCGCGCGAAGGCGACGATCTCGTCCGCGAGCCGCTCGCGCAGCCGGCCGCAGACGGCGTCGCCGTCCTCGGCGGCGGCGAACACGAGCGGCGCGAGGTCGCCGAGCTCGGCGTATGCGAGCTCGCCGCGGTGGACCGCGAACGCGACCTCCTCGGCGGACGCGAGCGCGAAGTGTGCGGGGACGCGCCGCGCGAGCGCGGTCTGCTCGCCGCGCCCGTCTTCGGCGCGCACGGCGGCGCCGAGCGCCGCGACGCCGACGTCGACGCCGCCGCCCCAGTCGCCGGTGATCGCGCCGAGCGCGGGGAAGCGCGCTTCGCTGCCGTCCGGCGCGACGGCGAGGGCGTTGATGCCGGCGCCGCACACGATCGCGATGCCGCGGCCGTTCTCGCTGCCGGCGCGGAGCACGGCGAGCGTGTCGTTGCCGACCGTCAAGTCGTCGGCCCAGCCCCGCTCGCGGGCGCGTCGTTCGAGCTCGGCCTCCTCCTCATCGAGGTCGGCGCCCGCCACGAGCAGCACCGCCGCGGCGGCGCGGTGGCCGTCCGCCGCCTGCTCGCGCGCGCGCTCAAGGAGACCGCCGATCAGCTCGAGGCAGCCGTCCGCGCCGATCTGGTGGGGCGAGCAGCCGGCGCCGCGCACGAGCGCAGCGATCGAGCCGTCGGGACGCACGAGCGCGAGTTCGGTCTTGGAGTTGCCGCCGTCGACGGCGATCACCACGGGCTCGCTCACGCGCGCACCCCCTCGGCCTGCTCGAGCAGCACGAGCAGCGCGTCGGACAGCGGGAACTGCCCGATCAGGGGGTGCGCGAGCAGCGCGCGGCGCATCGTGTCGCGGTCGCGGCTGACGGCGGCCTCGGCGGTGAGGCGCTCGTACGCCGCGACGTGGCGCGTCAGGCCGAGCAGCTCCGGCGCGAGCGGGGGCTGATCCAGCGGCAGCGCGCCCTGGGCCGTGACGCGGGCCGGGAGCTCCACGACATCGTCGGCGGCCAGGCCCGGCAACGAGCTCCCCGCGCGCACGTCGACGACCTGCACCTCGCCGCTGTCCGCGACGAGGGCGCCGACGAGCTGGGCGGCGGCCTCGCTGTAGTACGCGCCGCCGCGGCGCTCCAGCGCCGCGGGCTTGCTGATCAGCGCCGGGTCGCGGTAGAGCTCGAGCAGCTCGCGCTCGATCTCCGCCACGATCTCTGCCCGCGCGGGCTGGTCGAGCTCTTCCGCGAGCACGTGGTCGTGCATGTAGTAGTAGCGCAGGTAGTACGACGGCAGCACGCCGAGCAGGCGGATCAGCTCGGCCGGCAGCCCCGTGTGCTCTTCGAGCAAATCGCCGTGCCCGTCGATCAGCTCGGCCAGCACGTCGTCGCCGTCGACGAGCGCGCGCCGGATCCACGTCAGGTGGTTCAGGCCGACCTGGTCGACGAACACGCGCTCCGGCGCGACGCCGTAGAGTCCGGCGATGGCGCGCTGGAAGCCGATCGCGACGTTGCAAAGGCCGATCGCGCGATGGCCTGCGTCGAGCAGCGCTCGCACGACGATGCCGACGGGGTTTGTGAAGTCGACGATCCAGGCGTCGTCCGCGGCCAGCTCGCGCACGCGCGCGGCGATCTCGAGCACGACCGGGACGGTCCTCAGCGCCTTCGCGAAGCCGCCCGCGCCGGTCGTCTCCTGGCCGATGCAGCCGCACGGGAGCGGCACCGTTTCGTCGCGCAGGCGCGCGTCCTGGCCGCCGACGCGCAGCTGCAAGAGGACGATGTCGGCGCCGTCGAGCGAGCGGTCCAGGTCTTCGGTGACCTCGAGCCGGCCACGGTAGCCCTGCGCGTCGAGCATCCGCCGTGCCAGGCCGCCGACGACCTCGCGCCGTTCGGCGTCGATGTCGACGAGCCACAGCTCGCCGACGTCGAGCCGGTCGCGTTCGGAGGAGATGCCCGAGACGAGCTCCGGCGTGTAAGTGGAGCCCCCGCCGACGACGGCCACCTTGATGCTCATCCCTTCACCCCCGTCAGCGTCACGCCCTCGATGAAGACTTTCTGGGCGGCGAAGAAGATCAGGATCACGGGCAGCATGAAGAGCAGCGTCGCGGCCATCGTGAGGTTCCACTGCACCTGGTGCAGCGTGCGGAACTGTGCGAGGCCGACGGAGAGCGTCCAGTGCGCCGGCGTTTCGCCCGTGTAGATGAGCGGGCCGAAGAAGTCGTTCCAGCAGTAGAAGAAGCTGAAGAGCGCGACCGCGGCGATAGCGGGCTTGGCGAGGCGCAGGTAGACGCTCGTGAGGATCCGCAGCTCGCCGCAGCCGTCGACGCGCGCGGCGTCGGCGTACTCGCTCGGGATCGTCATGAAGAACTGGCGCAGCAGGAAGATCGAGAACGCGTCGCCGAGCCAGTTGGGGATGATCAGCGGCCACAGCGTGCCGATCAGGTGCAGGTGCGAGAAGAGGACGTAGACCGGGATCACGGTCACCTGTTCGGGGAGCATCATCGCGACGAGGACGAGCACCAGCACCAGGTTGCGCCCGCGCCAGCGCATGACGGAGAGCGCGTAGCCGGCGGGGATGCTGGAGATCAACAGGCCGATCGTCGCGAGCGACGCGTACATGAAGCTGTTCAGCGCGTAGTGCGCGATCGGCTCCTCGCGGAAGACCTGGATGAAGTTGCCGGGCTCGATCGGCGAGGGCCAGAGGTCGGTCGAGAGCGCCTGGTGGTTGGTCATCAGCGAGGTCAGCAGGATGAAGACGAACGGCGACAGGAAGCAGATCGCGAGCGCGATCAGCAGGCTGTTCTCGGCGATCGACATCAGCAGCTCGCGCCGGCGCCGGCGCGGCGGCCGCCGGCGCACGGCCGCGGGCCGCGGGGCGGGGACGGCCTGGCTCGCCGCGGTGGTCGCCATCAGCGCGAGTCCCCCTGGTAGTGGACCCAGCGGCGCGAGTTACGCAGGATCAGGAGCGTCACGCTCAGCGCGACGACGAGCATCACCATCGACATCGCCGAGGCGTAGCCCATGTTGAAGCGCGTGAAGCCCTGTTCGTAGAGGTAGATCGGGTAGAAGAGCGTCGAGTCGAGCGGATAGCCGAGCGCGCCGAGCGATTCGCCGGCCTGGCCGCCCTGTGCGACGCTCGCCGCGACGTAGGCCTGCGTGAAGTACTGCATCGCGTCGATCACGCCGATCACGACCGCGAACAGCAGCACCGGGCTGATCGTCGGCAGCGTGACGTGCCAGAAGCGCCGCCAGCGACCGGCGCCGTCGAGCTCGGCGGACTCGAGCAGGTGCGCCGGCACGTCCAGGACGGCGGCGAGGAAGATGATGAGCGTGTTGCCGACGCTCCAGACGGCGAGCAGGGTCAGCGTCGGCTTGGCGAGCGCCGGCGAGTTGAACCACAGCGGCCCTTCGATCCCGAGCGCGGAGAGGATCGTGTTGACGGGGCCGTTGGCGGGGTTGAACAGGTACACGAACGCCAGCGTCGAGGCGACGATCGGCGCGAGCGCCGGCAGGTAGAAGATCGTGCGCATCACGCCGACGCCGCGGCGGGCGCGCGCGATGAGCATCGCCACGCCGAGCGCGAAGAACACCTGCGCCGGCACCATGAACACGATCAGCCAGAGCGTGTTCTTGACCGCGGTCCAGATCTGCGGGTCCTCGGTGAACATGAACTTGTAGTTGGCGAAGCCGACCCACTGCGGCGGCGAAAGCAGGTCGTAGTGCGTCATCGAGTAGTACGCGCTGCCGATCAGCGGGTAGACGAAGAACGCGGCGAAGCCGATCGCCCACGGCGCCAGCAGCAGCGCGACGGTGCGGCGGCGGCGCCAGTGGCTGCGCCGCCGCGCCCTCCGCCGCGCCGTGGCTACGGCTTCGCTGCTCACGGAGTCGAGCCGGCCGTCGCCTGGGCTTCCGCGGCGTCGATCTCGGCGGCGACCTGCTTCAGCCCTTGTTCGAGGTTGCCCCCCTGGCCGGCCTGGTACTTCTCGAGGTAGCGTTCGAGCAGCTGCTGGTTGGTTTCCCCGCTCGGCACGATCGGCGTCGTCGTCGTGTTCGCGTTCGAGGCGATCTTCAGGAACGTGAGGAACTGCGGGCTCGCTTCGGCCTTGGCTTGCGGCAGAGCGGGAATCCACGTCGGCAGGTTGCCGAGGTCCTTGGCGAGTTCGTCCTGCGCTTTGTCGTTCGTCGCGAGGTACTTGATGAGCTCCCACGCCGCGGCGGGATGCGGCGAGCCCTTCGGGATGCCCGTGATGTTGCCTGTCGTGTAGCCGCCGCCGTAGACGTTCGTGTGGTTATCGGACGTGGGCATCGGCGCGGTGCCGTATTCGAGCTTCGGCGCTTCCTGGCGGATCAGCGCCGTGCGCCACTCGCCGTCGATTTCCATCGCGACCTTTTCGGTCTGGAAGGCGTTGGAGGAGGTGAACTCACCGCCGGCGCCGGTCTGGAAGCGCACCAGCGGACTGAGGCCGTAGTAGTCGATCAGGTTCTTGTTCCATTCGGCGAGTTCCTTCCAGCCGGGGTCGGTGCCGATCGCCGACTTGCCGTTCGACAGCACCCAGTTGGCGTCGTAGAGCGGGCCGTAGTGCGCCGCGGCGTTCTCGTAGAAGCCGAAGTAGGGCGTGTAGCCGACGGTCGTGATCGTCGAGCCGGATTTGACGGTCAGCTTCTTCGCGTCTTCCGTCAGTTCGCTCATCGTCTTCGGCGGGCTGGAGATGCCGGCCTTGGCGAACATGCGCTTGTTGTAGTAGAGCCCGTACGCGTCGGCCATGGCCGGCAGCACGCAGCGGGTGCCTTTGTATTCGGTGTACTCCCGCTGGGCCGGCGGGAAGTCGTTGACGTCGATGTGTTCCTTGTCGATCTGCGGGCCCAGGGTCACGAACGTGCCGCTGCGGCAGAAGACGCCCGTGTTGTCGGTGGTGAAGGAGAGGGCGGCGTCGGGAACGTTGCCGGAGCGGACGGCGGCGATGATCTTTTCGTCGTTGATGTTCCCGACCGTGTTCACTTTCACGTTCGGGTACGCCTTTTCGAAGCCCTTGATGACGTCGCGGACGTATTCGAGTTCGCGCCCGGTGAAGGGGACCCAGTAGGTGATCGTGACTTTCTGCGACGGGTTGAAGGCCGGAATCTGATTGGCCGTGTTCGACGTTTCGCTGCTACTGCTGCCGCAGCCCGCCACCCCGAGCGCCGTCGCGACAAGCGCCGCCGCCATTACGCCTCGTCCCCGCATTCTCATCCCCCGAATCTGGTTAGACTCCCTTACCAGATGGACTGTAACCTCGTGTCCAGCGGAATGTCAACCGCGCAGGTGCCACTCCACCGATGGTGACTCGCGAGTACCTCGCAGAGGAGATCGCGGAGCAGCCCGCCGTCGTCGCCGACCTCATCGCCGGCGCGGCCGAGCCGGTGGCGAACGCCGCCGCCGCGGCGCGCGCCGCGCGCGTCAGCTCCGTTCTGGTCGCGGCCCGCGGCACCTCCGACAACGTCGCGCGTTACGCACAGCACATATTCGGGCGGCTGCTGCGGCTGCCGGTCGCGCTCGCGACGCCTTCGCTGACGACGCTCTACGGCGCGAGCCCGCGCCTTGAGCGCACGCTCGTGATCGGCATCTCACAGTCCGGCGAGTCCCCCGACGTCGGCGCGGTCGTCGCCGATGCGCGCGCGCAGGGGCAGCCCACGATCGCGGTCACCAACGCACCCCGGTCGCCGCTCGCGTCCGCCGCGGAGCACGTGATCGACATCGGCGCGGGCGTCGAGCGCTCGGTCGCCGCGACAAAGACCTACACCGCGTCGCTCGCGGCGGTCGCGCTCCTCGCCGCGGCGCTGGCGGACGACGACGCCCTCGGCGAGGATCTCGCCGCCGTGCCGGCCGCGATGGCCGAGCAGGTCGCGCGCGACGTCGCCGGCGGCGCGCGCGTCCTTGACGGGGTCGACCGCTGCGTCGTCGCGGGCAGGGGCCCGAACTACGCCACCGCGTTCGAGGGCGCGCTGAAGCTCAAGGAGCTGACCGGGGTCGCGGCCGAGCCGTTCTCGCCCGCCGACCTGATGCACGGCCCGCTCGCGGTGCTCGAACCGGCGACGCCGCTGCTCGCCGTCGCCGTCGCGGGACCGGCGCTCGACAGCGTCCTCGCCGCGGTGCGCGCCGCGCGTGAGCGCTCCGCGCCCTGTCTCGTACTCGCCGACGTTCCGCCCGCAGCGCCGCCGGGGTGCGAGGAGATCCGCCTCGCGCCGGTCGCCGAATGGCTCAGCCCGCTCGTCGCCATCCTCCCGCTGCAGGCGATCGCCGCGCGTCTGGCCCGCGCGCGCGGCGTCGCCGCCGACGCTCCGTTCGGGCTGACGAAGGTGACGCGGACCGTCTGACGTGCCCAAAAATCGCGGCCTCGCCAGGCTGGTCGGGGATCGCGCGTCGCGGCCCGCGGCAAACTCGCGCGAGAAGAACCCGCCGGCGTTGTCGATTCCGGCCCCGCTCGTTCGACGTGGGGGTAGTAAGGCACCATCGACCGCAAGGAGAGAGCAATGCGTTTCATGATTCTGGTCCCCGGCGGCCCCGAGTCGGAGGCGGGCGAAATGCCCAGCACCGAGGCCCTCGCGGAGATGACGAGGTACAACGAAGAGCTCGTCAAGGCGGGCGTCATGCTCGCCGCCGACGGCCTTCGCCCGACGTCGAGCGGCGCGAAGGTCCGCTTCGACGGCAGCGAGCGAACCGTCACCGACGGCCCGTTCACCGAGGCGAAGGAGATCGTCGCCGGCTACTGGATCTGGGAGTGCGGGTCGCGCGAGGAGGCCATCGAGTGGCTCAAGCGCGCGCCCTTCGGCGGCGGCATCGAGATCGAGCTGCGCGAGATCTTCGAGGCCGACGACTTCGGCGAGCAGCTGACACCCGAGCTGCGTGAGGCGAACGAGCGCCTGCGCGAGCGCGCCGCACGGGGCTAGCCGCGTGCGGACGCCGCCGCCGGCGCACCGCGCGATCGACGCCGTCTGGCGCATCGAGTCGGCCCGGCTGATCGCCGGGCTGACTCGAGTCGTGCGCGACCTGGCGACGGCCGAGGACCTCGCCCCGGACGCGTTCGTCGCCGCGCTCGAGCAGTGGCCCCGCACGGGCATCCCGGAGAACCCCGGCGCCTGGCTGATGGTCACCGCCCGGCGCCGTGGTGTCGACGCGATACGCCGGCGCGTCGCACTGCAACGCAAGCACGAGCTGCTCGCGCGAGAGCTGGAAACGATGCAGCGGCTCGACCAGACCGACGCCGCCGCGCTCGCCGACGAGGTGCAGGACGACGTGCTGCGGCTGATCTTCATGACGTGCCACCCGCTGCTCTCCAGGGAGGCACGCGTCGCGCTCACGCTGCGCGTGGTCGGTGGGCTGTCGACGCCGGAGATCGCGCGGGCGTTTCTCGTCTCCGAGGGAACCGTCGCGCAGCGAATCGTGCGCGCCAAGCGCACGCTCGGCGAGGCGCACGTCCCCTTCGAGGTCCCCGCGCGCGACGAACTGGCCGAGCGTCTGTCGGCGGTGCTCGAGGTGATCTACCTGGTGTTCAACGAGGGTTACGCGGCGACGTCCGGCCGGGAGTGGGTCCGGCCCGCGCTGTGCGCGGACGCGCTGCGCCTGGGACGGATCCTCGCGGCTCTGATGCCCGACGAGGGCGAGGTACATGCACTGCTCGCCTTGATGGAGCTGCAGGCATCGCGGCTGCGGGCGCGGGTCGGCGCGCAGGGGGAGCCGGTGCTGCTCGCCGACCAGGACAGAGCGCGCTGGGACCACCTGCTCGTGCAGCGCGGGCTCGCTGGCCTGCGCCGCGCCGAGGAGCTGAGCGGCGCGCTGGGCGCGTACGCGCTGGAGGCTGAGATCGCCGCGTGCCACGCGCGGGCGCCGAGCGTCGAGGACACCGACTGGCCAAGGATCGTCGCGCTGTACGACGCTCTCGCGGCGCTCACCGGCTCGCCGGTCGTGGAGCTCAACCGCGCGGTGGCGGTGACGATGGCCTACGGTCCCGAGGCGGGCCTGGAACTCGTCGACCAGCTCGCCGACGAGCCGGCGTTGAGCGGTTACCACCTGCTTCCCGGCGTGCGCGCCGACATCCTGCTGCGGCTCGGGCGCCCGGAGCAGGCGCGCGAGGAGTTCGAGCGTGCAGCCGCCCTCTGCGGCAACGAGCGTGAGCGCGAGCTGCTCGTCGCGCGCGCTCTCGCCTGCGGCTAGGGGCGCGCGGCCTCGCTTCGGCGCGCGCCGCGAGCGGGTGCCTGTCAGCCGCCTTCCGCGCTACCGCTGGCCCAGAGGGCGCCGCCGCCGGATTCGTACAGGACGACGTTCCCGTCGTCCTGGACGACGAGGTGGTCGCCCGCCGCGCCCGCGACGCTCCACAAGGTTTCGCCGGCGGCGCTGCGCACGGCGAGCTGTCCGCCGGCCGCGAGTTCGAGGTAGGCGCCGGGGTTGCCCGACGTTCCGCTTGACCAGAGTGCGACGTCGGCCGGCGAGTACTCGACGAGGTTGCCGTCGCCCTGCATGACGAGCGTGAAACGCCCGTCGCCGGATTGAAGGTAACGGCACGCTTCGAGCGTCTGGCCGGCCGTCAGCGTCTGCTGCGTCGTCGATCCGTTGGCCCACAGCGGCGTCCCCGTCGCCGAGTAGACGACGACGTTCGCGTCGTTCTGGATCGTGAGCGAGTCCCCGGCGCCGGCGGTCCCGGCGCGCCAGAGCAGTTCACCGTCGCTGGAGCGGATCACGAAGTTGCCGTCTTCTTCTGCGACCAGGCGCGCGCCGTCGTTGCCCGCCGTGCCGCTGTTCCAGATCGCGTGCGCGCCCTGGACGAACTCGACGAGGTTGCCGCCGGCTTCCATCTGAAGGCTGTAGTGACCGTCGGCCGACTCCACGTACCACCCGGGCCGCAGTTCTTCGCCGGCCTGGAGCGTCGGATCACCGGCGTGGTTGGTCCAGACCGGGGTGCCGAGCGCGTTGTTGCATTCCGGGCCTGCCGCGGAGCTGTACAGCACGAGCTGCGCGTCGTCCTGCAGCAGCAAGTGGTCGCCCGGGTGGCCCGAGGTCCCCGAGCTCCACAGCGGCTCCCCGCCCGCGGAGTAGACGACGAGGTTGCCGTCGCCCTGCATGGCGAGGTGGGCGCCGGCGTTGCCGGCGGTGCCGCTCGACCACAGTTCGCGCCCCGTCGCAACGGTCTCGACGAGGTCGCCGTCGCCGCGCATCGTGAGCGTGAAGTGCCCGTCGCCGGACTGCAGGTACCACCCGGGCTCAAGTTCTTCGCCCGCGGCGAGGCGTTCGCCGCGGTCGCTGGCCTGTCCGATGACGGTGGCGGTCTGCAGCGAGTAGGCGGACGCGCTGCCGAGGGGGCCGGTTGCCGTCACCTGCACGCGCAGGCTGTCGCCGACGTCGGCCGCGACGGGCGTGTAGCTACCCGAGTGCGCTTCGGCGATCGCCTCGCATTCGCCGGGGCCGGTGCAGCGCTGCCACTGGTAGGCGTACGAGAGCGGCCCCTCGCCCGTCCACGTGCCCGCGGAAGCTGTGAGCGTTAGGTCCTGCTGCGCGATGCCGGTGATTTCAGGGAGGCTGACGTTCGCGGGCGGTTCGCCCGCCGCGACGACCTTCGTCGGCTTCGAGGTCGCCCCAGCTTCACCGGCGCTGTTGGTTGCCGTCACCGCGACGCGCAGCGTCTTGCCGACCTGCGAGGCCGTCGGCGCGAAGGAGGTGCCCGTCGCCTGCGCGATCGGCGCACAGGATTCTCCCGCCGCGTTGCACGCGAGCCACTGGTAGGCGAGCGAGAGCGCTGTGGTGCTGCGCCAGACGCCGCTGCTGACGGTGAGCTGCGCGCCGCCGCGGGCTTGGCCGGAGATGACCGGAAGGCCGTGGTTTGACGGCGGCAGCCCCGTGACGGGCGCCGTGGGCGCCGACTGCACGGTAAGGCTCGCGACGCCGTTCGTCGCGGTGACCTGGAGGCGCAGCGTGTGCCCCACGTCAGCGAGGGTGGGGGTGTACTTCCTCGCCGTGGCTTCCAGTTCCGAGCATGCGCCACCGCCGGCGGCGCAACGCAGCCAGCGGAACGCGAAGCGGATCGGCTTGTGACCGCTCCAGGTCCCCGGCGCGCCGTGGAGCGCAGTTCCTTCCTGCACCGCCGCTCCGGTGATGGTCGGCGGCGAGGTCTCTTCCGGCGCGCCGGCCTTGGCGAGAGCCGCCTGCGGCGCGAGCGCGCAGGCCGCGAACGCCGCGGCGAGCGCGAGCGCGAGGCGCGCCCCCCGCGCGCAGCTCCACGACGCGGCGATGCGCGTTGCGGGTGTCAGCGCCATAGCACCGACACGATCTCGGAGAAGCCGAACGGGTAGCGCCCCGTGGGCTGCACCCACGACTGGAAGAAGACGGGGTGGCCCTGCGGCGAGCTGTCCGTGAGCGCGAACGTCGCGCGGCCCTGCGCATCCGTCAGCGCGTAGACGGGCGTGGCGCCTTCGGGGGCGCCGTCGATGCGAGCCTCGGCCGGGATCAGTGCCTGCTGGCCGTAGATGAGCTGCGCGAGGCCGACGCGGACGCCGGCGCGCTGCACGGCCGCGCCGAGCGGCGACTCGAGCTGGACCGTCAGGTGCGTGGTGCCGCCGGCCGGGATGACGCCGTTGACGTAACTCGGCAGCAGCGTCGTGACGAAGTGCTGCGGCGTGAACAGCGCGCTCGAGCTGACGGTCTGCGGCGTCGCGGTGAAGGCCTGGAGCAGGAACGGCGAGGTGATGTAGGACATCGAGCCGACGTTCGGCGCCGCGAGGGAGTAGGTGGCCGTGGCGTGCGGCGCAAGGCGCGCGGGGCCGCTCAGCACGTTCCAGAACGTCGTCGCCTGGCCGACCTCGTTCGTCGCGAAGTGCGGCACGAGCGCTTCGTCCGAACGGTTGTGGACGAGCACGCGCAGCCGCCAGACGGTCTGCAGCTCCCCGGTCGTGCTCGCTTCCTCGATCTTCAGCGTGAGCGGCTGCGGCGTCGCAAGCGCGTTCGCCGTGAACGCGAACGGGAGCAGGAGGCACGCCGCCGCGATCGCGTTCCTGCGCCGCGCGGACCAGCCCCGGGAGAGCTCGGACGCGCCGCGCACCGCCGCCGGTTCGTCCGTCGCCACGCTGACCGCGACGACGGCCGCGCCCGTCATGAAGTACTCGGCGAGCGAGCGGCTCGAGAAGAAGAACGGCAGCAGCGGGAGCACGAAACACGCCCGGCCGAGGAGCCGGAAGCGGAGCACGTAGAGCGCGAGCAGCGCCACGTAGAACGCCGCGGCGGCGTACGTGTAGCTCGCGATCGCGCCGCCCCCGACGTGCGCGAACAGCGTGAGGTCGATCAGGCCCTGCCCGTAGGGGATGGCGTGCTGGGTCAGGGGCGAGGCGACACCGGCGAGCCAGGCGCCCGGGTTCCAGAGGATGAAGGGAAGGTTGAGGACGGCGAACACGGCGGCGGCGATGGCGCCGTAGGCGAGCGCGACGCGCGCCGCGCCGCGACGCCCGAGTTCGGCGCTGCGGACGAGGAAGACGCCGGCGAGCACGAACGGCGCGACGAACCACGCGAGCGGCTGGGTGCAGACGGCCAGCCCGAGGCACGCCCCCTGCCAGCGATTCGCGCTGTCGAGCACGCCGCCGCGGCCGACGGCGGTCCAGCGCCACGCGACGGGCAGCAGCGCCGCCATGCAGATGATCGCGTTGACGCCGCTGATCGCGTAGCCGAAGAGGAGAGGCAACCCGATCGGCACGAGGACCGCGAGGGCCCGGTAGCGCCGCGGCAACAGTTTGAACATCGTCACCGCCGAGACCATCAGCACGGCGACGTTCGCGATCGGCACGGCCTGAGCGCCGCCGGTGATCCGCACGAATGCGGCGACGAGCAGCAGCGGCGCGGCGGGGTATCCGTACGTCGACACGACGCCGCCGTTCAGCTTGTACGTCGCGTACTGGATCGGGACATGGAAACGGCTGAGCGCCGAAAGCAGGTTCGCTCCGTAGGGGTCGTGCCCGTGGAGCAGAAGCGTCGCTGCGGCCTGCTCGAAGGCCGCCTCGTCCGTGCCGTAGCCGGGGTTGTGGTACAGCGCCTCGACGGCGCGCGCGACGAGGACCGCGAGGCCGAGCGCGAGCACGGCGACGTCGACGCGCTCGAGCGCACGCTCGCTGCGCACGACGAGGATCGCGCCCGCGAGAACGAGGCCGCCGCCGAACGTCAGCGCCGCCATCAGCCCGACGGCGGGGAGCTCGACGGCCGAATCCCACGATGCGAGCGCGAGCCCGAAGAGGCTCAGCGTGGCGATCAGCGAGACGACGCGGTGTGGCGTGAGCCGCTCGTCCGGCTCGTCGGGCGCGCCAGCGGAGGGGCGTCGCGTTGCGACGTCGAGGTCCGGCCGCGTGATCGTTTCCGTCGTCGCGCTCACGAGACGACCAGCAGCTCGGCTGCGCCGGCGACGGGGACGGTGATCGAGGGCGGCCGCCCTGGGCGGTAGCGGGAACGCAGGCGGCGCGTCGCGCGCAGTCCGCGGAGCGCGAGGACGCGGTCACGTCGCGTGAGTCCGTATCCGGTGAAGGTCACGAGCTCGGGGCGGCGCAGGGTGTTTCGCGGCGCGACGTGGCCGTCGACGAGCAGCAGCGAGATGCCGACGGCCACGCGCAGACGTCCGTGGTGGACGCGCAGCCGCGCGAGCGAGGTGCCGAGTTCGACGAGGCTCTGGTCGGTGATCACGACCTGGACGCGGCCGCGTCTGATGGTGCGGCGGCGCACCCGCACCGTCAGCGAGATGCGGCGCAGGTGCGCGTGAAGGGTTCCGCCACGGCGGTCCAGCGTGCGGGACGTCAACACGTTCGTCAGCACGCCGGTCGGGCTTTTGTTGGGCGATTCACCGCCGCTCGCTCCTTCGCCGCCCGCTGCCCCGGCCTGCACCGGGAGCAGCAGAAGAGCGAGCAGCAGGGCGCACGCCGCACGGGCGGCGTGACGCCGGCGCGTGCCCCCCGCGCCGGCCACACGCGCCCCGCGCGGCGAGGGCTGTGGCGAGGCTGTCGAGGGTGCCGTGGGGCACCCCTGTGGCGTGTCTGGACGGGGCGGCAAATCTGCTGTCCGTACTGCTCGTTTCAATCGGGATGCTCACGTCGCTGTGCTTCGTCTGTCAAGCAAGTGCCGTCAGGGCCAGCGGCAAATCCCGCGAACACTGCCGGAAAAGGCCGCGCGCCGCAGTCTTGTGTGACTCTTCTCATGCGCCCGACCTAAAGTCCGCGCCGATGGGCGCACAGCCGCAGCCGGCGAACATCAGCTTCCGCGACGCGCGAGCCGCCGACGCCCAGGCGGTCGCCGAGCTGCACGCCGACAGCTGGCGCCGGAGCTACCGCGGCGCGTACGCGGACTCGTTCCTCGACGGCGACGTCGTCGCGGACCGCGTCGCCGTGTGGAGCGACCGGCTCGCCGTCGAGGACGTCGATCGCGTCACGATCCTCGCGGAGGGCGACGGTCTGCTCGTCGGGTTCGCGAACGCGTATCGCGCGAGGGACCCCGAATGGGGAGCGCTCCTCGAGAACCTCCACGTCAGGGAGGGGCATCGCCGCGGCGGCATCGGCCGGGAGCTGATGGAACGCACGGCGGCGGCGCTCGCCGCGAGGGCGCCACGGGAAGGGCTGTACCTGTGGGTGCTCGAGCAGAACAGCGCCGCGCAGCAGTTCTACGGTGCGCTCGGCGGCGTCTGCACCGAGCGTGCCGCGGTCGAGCCGCCGGGCGGCGTCGCCGGGCGCCTTGCCGGAACGCCGTCCAAGCTGCGCTTTGCCTGGCGTGACGCCGGGGCGCTCGTCGCGGGCACGGCGCGCCGTTAGGATCGGCAGGCATGAGCGGCTCGGGCACCGGCATCGAGACGAAGGACGCAGCCGGCAGCGTCGACGAGGTCACGCGCCGACTCACCGCCGCCGCCGAAGGTGCCGGCCTGACCGTGTTCGCGGTCATCGATCACGCCGGCGAAGCCAAGGCCCACGGCCTGCAGCTGCGTGACACGAAGGTCGTCATCTTCGGCAGCCCCGACGCGGGGACGCCGGTGATGCAGGCCGTGCCGCTCGCCGCGCTCGACCTGCCGCTGAAGGTGCTCGTCTGGCGTGACCACGAGCAGACGAAGATGAGCTATCTCGCGCCCGCCGCCTTCGCCGCGCGCTACGGCCTCACGGACGAGCTGGCGGCGCGCCTGGCCGGCATCGACGCGCTCACGGACCGCGTCGCGGGCGCCTGAAGACGTCGTTGACACGCCACCGCCGCGCCGCCTAGGCTCGCGCCGGCAGCGAGGGTCGCTGATGCCGCAGCGACCGTTGCGCCGGACCGACAACGGCAATTCGAGGAGGGGTTTCTGTGAGTAGGACCGGAGGGACACTCGTCGCGGCGCTCGCAGCCGCGACGCTCGCGGTTGGCGCGCTCGCGCCGGCGAGCGCGAGCGCAAGCTACGCGGTGCCGTACGGCGCCGAAGCCCTGGCGCAGGGCGCGTGGAACGAGGCGTGGGCGCCGGAAACGCTGGTAGGTGGCAACAAGAGCAGCTGCAAACCGAGTTCCGCCCACCCGTACCCGGTGGTGCTGGTCCACGGCACGCTCGCCGACGAGGGGTCGAACTGGGTGACGCTTTCGCCGCTGCTCGCCAACGAAGGCTACTGCGTGTACGCCTTCAACTACGGCGAAACGGCGGCGTCGCTGCCGCTGATCCCGTTCGTGACACCCGGCCGCATCGACGGCCTCGGGCGCATAGAACACTCGGCGGAAGAACTGTCGTCGTTCGTGAACAAGGTCCTCTCGAAAACCAAAGCGAGCAAGGTGGACATCGTCGGTCACTCGCAGGGCGGCATGATGCCGAACTACTACATCAAGTACCTCGGGGGAGCGGCCAAGGTCAACGAGTTGATCGGCCTCGCGCCGAGCAACCACGGGACCACGCTCGACGGCCTCACCAGCCTCGTCGACAACTTCCCGTTCGCGGGCGAAATCATCGGCGGCCTGCTCGAATTCCTCGGCGCGCCGGCGCTGCCCGAACAGGAGGTCGGCTCGGCGTTCATGAAGAAGCTGTTCGGCTCCGGAGACCCCGTCGTCGCCGGCGTGCGATACGTCGTCATCGAGTCCGAACACGACGAGGTCGTGACGCCCTACACCAACGCGTTCCTCAACGATTCCGGCGTCGTCAACATCCTCGTGCAGAGCCAATGCGCGAACGACCCGGTGGGACACATCGGCATGTTCGAGGACTCGCCGTCGCTGCAGAACGTGCTCAACCAGCTCAGCTCGAGCCCGAACCCGTCGTTCAAAGCGACCTGCACCAACTACGGCGCGCCGCTGTAAAGCGGGGCGCGGCAACCGGTGGCCGGTGGCGCGAGCCGCCGGCCACCACCGACGCGAGCCAGCAGCGGACGGACGAGGAGCGCGACGACGAACAGGACGGCGTCTCGTTCTCACCAACGACGCCGGCGGGCGCCTCTTGACGGCGGCGTGCCGCGCGGTCTACGTTGGCGCCAGCCGGCCCGACCGTGGCCATAGCGCGGGCGGGTGGCCAGGAAAACGTCGGGGACGCGACCGCGGCCTGGACTGTGCCGCAGGTTCAGCGGTGGTCCGCCTCCCAAGGGCAAGGGAGGAGTCATGGGGAAGAGGACCGTCACGGCGCGTCGCCTCACCGGCGTCGCGGGCGCAGCCGTGCTTGTCGCGGCCGTCGCGCTGACGAGCCCGGTCGCCGCCGCCGCGGCCAAGGGATGGGAAAGGTTCGCGAACTGCCCCGTCAGCGGGATGTTCGAAGAACAGTACGAAATCTGCGTATACGCGCAGTCGCTCTACAACCAGCCGGCGCAGTGGGAAGGGCCCGAGCCGCCGTCCCAGTTCACGGCCGGCAACGTCACGATCCGCCTGAAACGCTCGCTCGTCCTGCAGGGCGGCCTGAAAGAGCTGCTCGGTCCCGAAGAAGGCCAGGAACTGATCCGCCCGGAAGACGGTGCGCCCGAGCTCGTGCCCGTCGACCAGACGGTCCCGGGCGGACTGAGGTCGATGGTCGACCCGGCGCTCCTCAGCGGTGAAGCGCTCGCCGCCTTCCGCGCGGCTGTGAAGCACGAAAACGCCGCGACGGTGACGATCGAAGCCGCGCCCGAACACGCCGCGATAACCGTCAACAATCTCGCCCTCCTGACGGGCAGCGGCCCGTTCCTGACGCTTCCCGTCAAGGTCCGCTTCAACAACCCGTTCCTCGGCGAACACTGCTACTCGGGGTCCGACGCCGCACCGATCGAGATCGAACTGACGAGCGGCACGACGGCGCCGCCGCCGCCGGCCGAACCGATCAGCGGCCAGGTCGGCCATCTGAACGAAATCGGCCGCAGCGAAGGCCACGCGATCCTGGCGCTCGTCGAAGACTCGATCGTCAGCAACAACTTCGCCGCGCCGGGCGTCGAAGGCTGCGCCAGCGACCCCGCCTGGAGCGAAGAAGTCGACGCGGCGATCGACGAGCAGTCGGGCCTGCCCTCGCCGGCGGGACGAAACTCGACGCGGATCGACGGGACGCAGTACCTCACGGCGGGAGAATGGGTCAAGCAGCACGGCTTCTGACGAGAACGCGGCCGCGTGGGCGTCCGGCGGGCGCCCACGCGCAACGCCCGGCGTGACGGGCGTTGGTGCCCGGCGCGGGCGGCGGTGGACTACGCTAGACGCCCGATGCCCCAGTGCACGCACCTGGACACGGTCCGCGTTACCGAGCTTCCCGCATCGGTCGACGGCTGCGCCGAATGTCTTCGCACCGGCGGCAAGTGGCTGCACCTGCGGATCTGCCTCGAGTGCGGCGAAGTGGGCTGCTGCGACGACTCCCCGAACAAACACGCGCGCGCGCACGCCGGCACGACGGGCCACCCGCTGATCCGCTCGCTCGAGCCGGGCGAACGGTGGTCGTGGTGCTTCATCGACGAGGTCGGCATGCTGATCCCGTCGGTCCACGGCAGCACGCGCATCCCGCCGTCGCCGCTCGGCTGAGAACGTGTCGCCGATCACGACGCGCGTCCTTTCGCCCTCCCAGCTCAGGCAGCTCGAAGAGGCCGGCGAGGTGCGCACCGCCGCCGTCGGCGACGTGCTGTTCAGCATCGGCGACGAGAGCTACCCGTTCATCGCGATCATCGAGGGCGAGGTCGCCGTGCGCGACGGGGCCGGCGAGGAGATCGTGCGCCACGGGCCCTCGGGCTTCCTCGGCGAGGTGAACCTGCTCTCCGGGCAGACGGTCTTTCTGACGGCGGTCGTGACGGAGCCGATGCGCTACATCGCCGTCGAGCGGCCAGTGCTGCGCGAGCTCCTCTTCGAAGACGCGGCCCTGTCGGATCTGCTGCTCAGCGCGTTCGTCGAGCGCCGCGAGTCGCTGCAGCAGGTCCACGGCGTCGGTTTCGAGGTCGTCGGCCATCGCGAGGACGCCGACACGAGGCGCCTGCTCGACTTCGCGCGCGCCCAGCGCCTGCCGCACACGTGGGTCGACCCGCGGGACGCCGGCGTCGACGGCGCGGCCGGCTCGCTGCCGCTCGTCCGCCTCCCCGGGGGCGACGAGCTGCACGCGCCGAGCAACGGCGAGCTCCTGCGCGCCATCGGCGTCGGCACCGTGCTCGCCGGGCGCGAGATCGTCGACCTGCTCGTCGTCGGCGGCGGCCCGGCCGGGCTCGGCGCCGCCGTCTACGGGGCGTCCGAGGGGCTCTCGACGCTCGTCGTCGAGAGCACGGTGCTCGGGGGGCAGGCGGGGAGCTCGCGCCGCATCGAGAACTATCTCGGCTTCCCGGCCGGCATAACGGGCACCGAACTGTCCAGCCGCGCGATCACGCAGGCGCGCAAGTTCGGCGCGCGCGTCGCGTCCCCGTTCAAGGCGCGCAGCCTCGCGCCCGACGGCACCTGCCACCTCGTGACGCTCGACGACGGAACCGAGGTGCAGGCCAAGGCCGTGCTGCTCGCGACGGGCGCGGCGTACCGCCGGCTACCCGTCGAGGACCTCGAAAGCTTTGAGGGGCAGTCCGTGTTCTACGCCGCGGGACCGCTCGAGGGACAGCTGTGCGCGGCCAAGCGCGTGGGCGTCGTCGGCGGCGGGAACTCGGCGGGCCAGGCCGCCGTGTGGCTGGCGCGCGGCGGCGCGCTCGTCACGCTCCTGCACCGCCGGGGCGACCTGCGCGAGACGATGTCGCAGTACCTCGTCGATGAGGTCCAGAAGTTCGGCGTGGCCGTCCGCGACCGCAGCGAAGTAAGCGCGCTCCAGGGAACGGAGGGGCGCCTGGAGGGCGTCGAGCTCACCGACGGCGCCGAGCTCGATCTCTCCTACCTCTTCCTCTTCCTCGGCGCGGAACCCTGCACCGAGTGGCTCGGCGAGGTCGTCGCGCGCGACGAGCACGGCTTTGTCCTCACCGGTGCCGCCGCCGGCGCCGAGAACATGCTCGAGACGAGCGTCCCCGGCGTCTACGCCGCCGGTGACGTCCGCGCCGGCTCGGTGAAGCGCTGCACGACGGCGGTGGCGGAGGGCGCGACGGTCGTGAGCCATGTGCACGAGCGCCTGGCCGCGGTCGACGGCGCGCCGCGCTGACCCTGCTACTTCGGCGGCAGTCCGCGCGCGTACGACACGCCGCGCTCCACCCACGTCGCAAGATCCGCGGCGCGGCGCACGCCGCCCTCATCCACCGTCAGCCAGCCGTCCGTCGGGCGGCCGCGCATGAGCATCGGGCTGACGTGCGCCGCGCGCTCGAGCGCGGCGCTGTCGGCCGGATCGACCCGCACGAGGACGCCGCCGCCGGACCGCGCGGCGAGCGCCATGTTGCCGTTAACGAGGAACGCGAGGCCGCCGAACATCGGCTTCTCGGCGACGTCGGCGTCCTCTGCGGTGAGCGCCCGGATCCGCTCCGCGAGCTGCTCGTCGTACGCCACGCGTCGCTATCCGGCGCCCGGCTGCAGGATGCTGAGGTGGTTGCCCTCGGTGTCGCGGAACGACGCGTAGAGGCCGACGCCGGGGATCATCGTCGGCACGCTGTCAACGGTCCCGCCGGCTTCGGTGACCGCGGCGAGCGTCGCCTCGGCGTCGGCGACGCCGATCACGACGCGCGGCGCCTGCGAGGCGGCGTCGTCGGTTCGTTCGAAGAAGCCGCCGTTGATCGCGCCGGGCGTCGTCGGCCGCCCGTCGGCCGTCTCGGTCGTCCTGACGACCGTGTAGTTGCCCATCTCCGCCCCGAGCTGTTCGGTCTGCCAGCCGAACGCCCGCTCGTAGAACGCGACCATCCGCTCCCGGTCCGCCGCGGGGAGCTCGAAGTGCACCACCGGATCCATCGCCCTCCTCCTTCCGAGTCCAGTCAGCCGAGACTAACGGCGATCGCCGTGGGGCGTATCGCGCGGCGCAGATGGGGGTACGCTCGAAGCGGCACCGCAAGCGAGAGAGGAGCAACGATGACGACCCTCGAGAACCGTCCCAACACTGCGCTGCTCGTGATCGACGTCCAGAACGGCGTCGTGGCGGACGCCCACGAAAGAGACTTCGTCGTCGCGAACGTCGCGGCGGTCGTCGACCGCGCGCGCGACGCCGACACCGCCATCGTCTGGGTGCGCCACGCGAGCGACGACCTCGTCCCCGGCAGCGACAAATGGCAGATCGTGTCCGAGCTCTCGCCCGGCGAGGGCGAGCCGATCGTCGAGAAGGAATACGGCGACGCCTTCGAGGACACCGAGCTCGAGGCGCTGCTCGCCGACCTCGAGGTCGGGCGCCTGGTCGTCGCGGGCGCGCAGACCGACGCGTGTATCCGCTCGACGCTGCACGGCGCGCTCGCGCGCGGCTACGACACGATCCTCGTGAGCGACGCGCACACGACCGAGGACTCGACGGACTGGGGGGCACCGCCGCCCGAGAAGGTCATCACGCACACCAACCTCTACTGGACCTACCAGACCGCGCCGGGCCGCACGGCGGGCACGGCGACGGCCGCGGACGTCGCGTTGGAAGGCGACTAGGAACATCGCAGGCCGCGCGGCGCGGGATAGAGTCGCCGCACGTGGCCGCATCCGACGTCACCGGCTCACCGGACGCCCTCGGCTCGCTCGCGTTCTGGGGCCTGCCGGCGCCCGAGCGCGACGAGCTGTTCGCGGCGCTCCGCCGCGATGAGCCGCTCTCGCGCCACGACCCGCCGGAGGACATTCTCGGCCTGCCCGAGTCCAGCCGGCCGCACTACTGGGCCGTGGTGCGCTACGAGGACATCCGCGCGATCTCGCGCGACCCCGCGACGTTCCGCTCCGGCGACGGCGTCCAGTTCGGTGACGCGCCACGCGAGCTGCTCGAGGCCTCGCAGTCGTTCCTCGCGATGGACACGCCGCGCCACACCAAGCTGCGCGGCCTCGTCTCCGCCGCGTTCACGCCGCGGCAGGTCGCGCGCATCGAGGACAACATCCGCGTCAACGCGCGACGCATCGTCGAGGACGCGGCTCCCACCGGCGGCGGCGACTTCGTCGAGCTGATCGCCAAGCGGCTGCCGCTCGTGACGATCTCGGACATGATCGGCGTTCCCGAGGGGGACCGCGAGCGCGTCGTGCGGGCCGCCGACGTGCTCGTCTCGGTCGCCGACCCCGAGTTCTTCGGCGACAGCTCGCCGCTGGAAATGCTCGGTCAGGCGCTCTGGACGCTGACCGAGTTCGCGACGGCGTTGGCCGAGCACCGCGAGCGGAACCCCGCCGACGACCTGATGAGCGCACTGGTGCACGCCGAAGTCGACGGCGAGCGCCTGACGCACGCCGAGATCGCCGCGTTCTTCGTTCTCCTCTCCGTCGCCGGCAACGACACGACGCGCCACACGACCTCGCACGCCATGCGCGCGCTGACGCTCAACCCGGAGCAGCGCGCGCTGCTCGCCGCCGACCCCGACGCGCGGATGGGAGCCGCCGTCGAGGAGTTCGTGCGCTGGGCGACGCCGGTCCTGACCTTCCGCCGCACGACGACGCGCGCGGTCGGCCTCCACGGCGAGCACCTTGCCGCCGGCGAACGGCTCGTGCTCTTCTACCACTCCGGGAACCGGGACGAGCGCGCCTTCGAGCGCCCCTGGGAGTTCGACATCTCGCGTGAGCCCAACCGCCATCTCGGCTTCGGCGGCGGCGGTCCCCACTACTGCCTGGGCGCGTCCCTGGCGCGCACGCAGCTACGGTCGATCTTCGCCGAGCTCCTGCGGCTCGTGCCGGACATCGAAGCGGGCGAACCGGAGCTCCTGCGCAGCGCGTTCATCCACGGCGTGAAGCGGATGGACGTGACGTTCACGGCCCGCGCGTAGCGGCGCGGTCGGGTCAGGCGTCCCCGATCTGCGCGAGCCGCGGCACGACCTCCTCGCAGACGCGCGTCGTCCAGGCGACGGGGTCGCCGCTGCGCGGCACGACCTCGACGAGCTCGACGCCGAGCGCCGCGTACTGCTCCATCGCCGAGAGGAAGGCGTCGACGTCGTCGAGCGGGTCGGCGCCGGTCGAGATGATCGTCTTTTCGATCTCGCCCGGATCGCGCCCGGCGTCGGCGCAGTGCGCCGCGAGCACGTCGAGCTTGTGCGCGACTTCCGCCGGGTCGGCGCCGAAGAGGTTGCAGACGTCGGCGTAGCGCGCGACCAGGCGCAGCGTCTTTTTCTCGCCGCTGCCGCCGATCATGATCCGCGGGCGCGGGCGCTGCACCGGGGGCGGGGAGCAGATCGTCTCCGCGAGCTGGTAGTAGCGGCCGTCGTAGGGGCCGTCGTCGTCGCTCCACATCTGCAGGCAGATCTGCAGCGTCTCCTCGAGGCGCTCGAAGCGCTCGCTGATCGGCGGGAACGGCACGCCGAGCCCGAGGTGCTCGCGTTCGTACCACGCCGCGCCGATGCCGAGCTGGGCACGCCCCTCCGAGAGGACGTCGAGCGTCGTGACGATCTTCGCGAGTAGCCCCGGATGCCGGTAGGTGACGCCGGTGACCAGAGCGCTGAGCGTGATCGTCTCCGTCTTGCCGGCGACGAAGCCCAGCCCCGTGTAGCACTCGAGCATGGGGTCCTGGGCGGTGGCGAAGCGCTCCATCTGGAACCAGTGATCCATGAGCGTGAACTTCGCGCAGCCGCCGGCCTCGGCCGCCTGGGCCGTCCCCGCCAGCGCCGGCGCCAGCGACTCGGGCGCACCCGGAAGCGTGAAGTTGACGAAGTGGATACCGAGCTTCATGGCCGCCCTCCCGGGTTGTCTTTTTCGGCCCGCGCCGGCGATCCGGCGCGGCCATCGAGACCCTAGTCCATCGCCTCGTGCGCGCCGGTTACCTTCCGGCTACGTCACCGAGCTGCCGCGCTGCGCGCCGGAGCTCGGCGACGATCGTCGCCGCCGGCCGGCCGCCGCGCGCGGCGGACGTCAGCTCGTGAGCACCGGGGCGAAGTAGTGCCCCTCCGCCAGGTCCGCCAGCAGGCCCGGGTGCGTCGGCTCCCAGCCGAGCAGCTCCCGCGTGATCTCGTTGGACGTCGGGTTGTCGATCGCGACGAGGCCGGCGAGGAAACCGAAGTGCCCGGCGGCGTCGTCGTCCGCGACGCTTTGCACCGGCACGTCCAGGCCGCGTCCGATCGCGCCCGCGATGTCGGCGAACGGGATGCCGACGCTCTCCACGCCGTGCAGCCGCGAGCCCGCGGGTGCGCTCTCGAGCGCGAGGCGGTAGAGGCGTGCCGCGTCGAGCGTATGCAGCGCCGGCCAGCGGTTCGCGCCGTCTCCCAGATAGCCGGAGAAGCCCGTGCGGCGTGCGGTCTCGATCAGGATCGGCGCGAAGCCGTGCTTGTCGAGCGTGCTGTGCACGATCGGTGCGAGGCGCACCACAGAAGAGCGGACGCCCGCGTCGGCGTACGAGATAACGAGGTTCTCCGCGTCGGCGCGCCCGCCCTCTGCGGTGTCGCGCTCGGTCCCCGGGCGTCCACTGACGCCGCTCGCGGCCAATAGCAGCGAGCCAGACGTGCCGACGAAAGGCTTGTCGCTGCCGGCGAGCGAGTCACCGAGGGCGCGGATCGCGGCCATGTCGCTCTCGAGCGCGGTGACGTAGTCGCCGGTCATCATCGACTCGTGCTTGAAGGCGAGGTGGATCACGCCGTCCGCCTCGCGTGCCGCCTCGCGCAGGCCGTCGAGGTCGTCGAGGTCGCCGCGCACCGCCTCGGCGCCCGCCGCCTCGATCTTTGCGGCGCTGTCGTCGGAGCGCGCGAGCCCGACGACTTCGTGCCCCGCCGCCGCCAGCTCCGGGACCACGGCGGATCCGATGTGACCCGATGCTCCTGTGATGAAAACTCGCATTGCCAAACCTCCGGGGGGGTGTGCGGCGGCGTCGCGAGGACGCCGCCGCGATGTCACAAGGTGCCATGAACGTAGCACATCGTTGTCACCGAGTGTCATCAGGTACGCTGTGCCGATGGGCCGCTGGCAACCGGAAGCCCGCGCGCGCCTCGAGCAGGCGGCGCTTGAGCTGTTCGAAGAGAAGGGTTTCGAGGAGACGACGGTCGCCGAGATCGCCGAGCGCGCCGGCCTGACCAAGCGCACGTTCTTCCGCTACTTCACGGACAAGCGCGAGGTGCTCTTCGGCGGTTCGGCGCTGCTTCAGGAGAGCTTCGAAGAGTCCGTCCGCGACGCGCCCGCGGATGCCGCGGCGCTCGCGGCCGTGGAAGCGGCGCTCTTCGCGGTGGCCGGGATCTTCGAGGAGCGGCGCGACTTCGCGGCGCGCCGGCAGCGCATCATCAGCGCGAGCCCGGAGCTGCGGGAGCGGGAGCTGATCAAGCTCGCCGCGCTCGGCGCGGCGGTCGACGCGGCGCTGCGCGCCCGCGGCGTCGACGCCCGTGCCGCGACGCTGACGGCCGAGGCCGGCATGGCCGTCTTCCGCGTCTCGTTCGAACGTTGGGTGAGCGAGCCGGGCGGCGACCTGGCCGCAGTGTTGCGCGACTCGCTCGCGGAGCTGCGCGCGGTGGCAGCCTGAGCAGCGGCGATCCGCTTCGGCGCGGATGTAGTCTCACGCGGAGATGGCGCAGGGGGCCCGCATTCCGCTGCCGACCGACGAGGAGCTCGGCGAGCGCCAGCGTGAGGTGCTCGCCGCGGTGCCGCCGCTCAACGTGTTCCGCATGCTCGCGGGCACGCGCTGGGGGCTGAAGCCCTTCCTGCAGCTCGGCCGCGCAGTCCTCACCAGCGCCCTGGACGCGCGGCGACGCGAGATCGTGGTGCTGCGTGTCGCCCACGCGACCGGCGCCGAATACGAGCGCCACCAGCACGAGCGCCTCGCGCGCGCGTCCGGCGTGAACGACGCCGAGATCACCGCGATCGCCGCCGATGCGACCGTCGTCGCCCTCGACGAGGAGGCGAACTTCCTCTGCCGCGTCGCCGACGAGATCAGCCGCGACGTGCGCCTTTCGGACGAGGCCCTGCAGGAGCTCGTCGAGCGCTACGGCGCCCGCGAAGCGGCGGAGGTGATCCTGCTCGTCAGCTACTACAACATGGTCAGCCGCGTGCTCGAGTCGACGCGCGTTCCGCTCGAGCGCGAGCCGCCGGCCGACGTGGAGGCCATGGTCCCGCGGTCCTAGGTGCCGCCCGTCGGCGCGGGTTCGGCGCCGTATTCGTCGTGCCGCCGCCACCAGACGTCGGGCTCGTTGCGGCCGAGCGGTGCCCGGTCGAGCCACGCGTACATCCCCCACACAGCGTCGACGCCGCGCCCGTAGGCCGAGTAGGTGTGGTAGACGATCCCGTCCTCGAGGGCGAACGCGCTCATTCCGGGCCGCTCTTTGCTGAACGTCACGGGGTCGGTGCCGGCGCCCGACGCGATCGCGATCAGGCCGGGGCTCGGGTCCGAGGAGCCGACGTCGCAGGCGCGGAAGTTGTAGTCGACGGTCCCCGACTGCCACTCGCGGTCGGTGTGCCAGACGTGGAAGTCGCGGTTGAACTCGCCGTCGGACGACGACGCCCACGGGAACGTCCAGCCCATCCGCCGCTTGTAACGCTGCAGCTGCGCGAGCGGGGCGCGCGACACGGCCCAGAAGGCGACGTCGTGGTTCTGCAGGTGGACGACCGACCCTGAGAACCCGTCGGCGATCGCCGAGCAGGACGGGCAGCCGGCCGCGAAGTCGGGGCCGAACATGAAGTGGTAGACGAGCAGCTGCGATCGCCCCCCGAAGAGGTCGCTGAGCGTCGCCGGCCCGTCGTCCGTGTCGAACGCGTACTCCTTCTCGACGGCGACCCAGGGGAGCTCCCGGCGGCGTTGTGCGAGCTCGTCGCCGCGGCGCGTCAGCTCCTTCTCGGCGTCGAGCAGCTCCATGCGCGCCGCGAGCCATTCCTCGTGGGTCCCTGTCCTTTGCCTGGTCATCTCAGCCTCTCTCTCGTTTTCACCGGTCCCCTTAGACGTCGGCCTGCGCAGCCTCCGCCAGCCGCTTGATCCGCGCCAGGCGCCGGTCCCACTGCGCGGCGACGCGCGCCATCGCGGCGGCGGCATCGTCGAGCCGTTCCGGCAGCACGACGTAGCGCACCTCGCGCCCGCGGCGCGTACCGGCCACGAGCCCGGCGCGGTCGAGCACAGCCAGGTGCTTGGCGACCGCCTGGCGCGTGACGGGCAGCTCGCGCGCGACGGCCGCGCCCGTCGCCTCGCCGCGCTCGAGCAGCACATCGAGCACGCGGCGTCGCATCGGCTCCGCGACCGCGGACCAGAGCAGGTCCTCTTGCGCCGGCGCCGCGCTCACGGCCGCGGCGCTTCGCTCTGGGCGGTTCGCACGTAGGCCGCAAGTTCGCCGAAGTGCCTGCTCCAGCCCGCGCCGTGCTCGTCCACGTACTTGCTCCGCGCCTGTTCCTCGCGCGCGACGGCCCCGATCCCGCTCTCGACGACCTTCAGCCGCGTTCCGCCCGCCTCTTCGCTGAGCGTGAACTCGACCAGCGCCGAGTTCGTCTCGTCCGGAGCCTCCCCGGGCGCATGGTTCCAGCGGAACGAGAAGCGGCGGAACGGTTCGGCATCGACGACGCGGATCGGGACGGACACGTCGGCCTGTTTCTCGCCGTTGCGCCCGCCCCGACGCCAGGTGAGCTCGCCGTCGGCACCGGGGAGCGCTTCCACGCGCGCCTCGTCGGTGAACCAGAGGCTGATCTTGTCGGGGTCCGTGATGACGTCCCACACGACGGTGGCGTCCGCTGAGATCAGGATCTCCCGTTCGACGCTGTCTGCGGCCATGGTCCCTCCTCGCCGATCTGCAACCACCGGTTGCCTTCGCCGCCACTATATAGCAACCATCGGTTGCGTGTTGCAACGTCATTCAGCTGCGCTCGCGCGACCCGATCGACGCGGCGTGGAGGCCGCGCCGGCCGGCGCACCGTTAGGCTGGGGGCGATGACGCCGGACGAAACCCCCGAGCCCCCGTACCACCTGATCCTGAACGCGGCCGAGGTCTCGGCGACGGCGAGCTCGCTGCGCCTGCTGATCGGCGACGAGGCGCACGAGCCCGACATCCGCGCGCTCGCGCGCGACGTGCTCGGCGAGCTCGACGGCGAGCCCGACGACAGCGGGCGGCTCACGATCGAGCTCACGCCGCCACAGATGAAGATCACGCACTCCGCCGTGCGGCTTCTCGTCAACGACCTCGGACGCGCCGAGGCCGACGAGCGCGACGTCCTGCGCGGCGTGCTCGAGAAGCTCCCCGACGAGCACGTGATGCGCGCGATCCAGCTCGACTGACGCGCGAGCGGCGGTGCGGGCGCGCGCGCGAGTGGTACCGGCCGCTCAGCGCGGGCGCTCGGCGCTCGCCTGCCCGTAGCGCGCAAGCCACGAACGGCGCGGCCTGTGCTCCGGTGAGGATTCGCTCTCCATCTTCGCGCGCACGCGCCCATGCCGCGCGTACCAGGAGGAGTAACGGTCGACGAGCGGGGCGGCCGAGAGGCCGTGGACGAGTACCGACAGGCCGACGGTGAGGTAGGCGGCGGTCAGGATCGTCGGCGCGTGCGCGGGATCGGCGTCCTCGACGATGACGGCGAACACGATCGAGGCGAGGCCGCGCGGCCCGAACCAGCCGATGAACGAGACGGTCTGCCAGCGCGCGCCGCTGCGGAGCATCGCAAGCGCCACCGGCACCATGCGGACGACGGTGAGGCTGAGGACCGCATAGAGAGCGAAGCGCCACGAGATCTCTTCGAGCGCCGGGCTCAGCAGGACGGCGCCGAAGACCAGGAACGTCACGGCGTCGAGAAGCAGCCCGGCCTCCTCCGTGAAGCGCATCTCCTCGGCCTTCTCGCCGCGCGTCGTCAGGCCGTAGACCAGCCCCGCCACGAAGGCCGCGATGAAACCCGACCCGCCGAGAGCGAGCGCGACGCCGAACGACGACGCGGCCGCCGCGATCGGCACGAGCTGGAGCCACGGCGTGTCGATCAGCTTCAAGCGCTCGGCGGCCACGACCACGCCGCCGGTGAGAAGGCCGACCGCGCCACCCGCGAGCGCTCCGTAGCCGACCTCTTCAGCCAGCAGCTGAGCCGGGTGCGCCGACTCGGCGGGCCCCGCGGCGGTCGCGATCGCGAGCAGCAGCAACGGCACGCACAGGCCGTCGTTCAGCCCGCTCTCGACGTTGAGCGACTGCCGCACGCGCTGCGGCAGGCGCTCGTCCGTGACGACGGCGCTGCCAAGCCCGGCATCGGTAGGCGCGAGGATCACGCCGAGCATCGCGACCTCGCTCAGCGACAGTGACGGGAACAGGGCCGCGGCCGCGAGCGCGCCGCCGGCGATCGTGAGCGGCAGCCCGATGCCGAGCAGGCGCGCCGGGATGGCGGCATCGCGGCGCAGAGCGTGCAGGTCGATGCGCGAGGCGTCGGAGAAGAGGACCACGGCGAGCGTCGCTTCGGCGAGGGTGCGCACCAGCGAGCTCGTCGGTGCGGCCGTCAGCTTGTCGAGCACGAGCGGCCCGGCGAGCAGCCCCAGCGCGACGACGACGATCGCCGGCGTAAGCGGCGTGCCGGACAGGCGACGCGAGAAGGCCGCAACGAGCACGACGCTGAGCCCGACGATCGCGAGCGCCCATCCCGTACCGCTGTTCGCCGCGTGCACGGAACGAGGTTGTATCTCACGCACCCGCGAAGCCGGGCGCGCCGGGGCATAGACGCGCCCGTCGCCCGCGCGCCCCTGCGGCCCGACGAGGCGAGCCGTCGGCCCCAGTCGCCGGCGTAGCCGATAATCCTGAAAACGCCCGCCGAGAGGAGAACAGTGGCGATCCCATCGAACATCCAGGCCTTCATCGAGCAGCAGGCCGACGCCGCGCCGACGAGCTACGCGGACCTGCGCGCCGTCGCCTTCAACGGCACGACCAAGCGCTCACCGGAGCCGAGCAACACCGACGGACTGCTCGCCATCGTGCGCACCGTGTTCGAGCGCGTGGGAGTGAAATTCGACGAGATCCGCACGGCCGACCACGAGATCCCACCGGGGCTCTGGCCCGATATGCGCGAGCACGGGTACGATCGCGACGAGTTCCCCGGGATCTACGAGAGCCTCGTCGTCCCCGCGCACATCCTCATCATCGCCGGCCCCGTCTGGCTCGGCGACCAGAGCTCTCTGACACGCAAGGTCATCGAGCGCCTCTACGCCTACTCCTCTGACGTCAACGCCGCGGGGCAGTGGTCCTACTACGGAAAAGTCGGGGCCGCGGTCACGACCGGCAACGACGACGGTGGCAAGCACGTGAGCGCCCAGGTTCTCTACGCGCTGCAGCACATCGGCCTCGTGATCCCGCCCCAGGCCGACACCTACTGGACCGGCGAGGCGGGTCCCGGGCCGTCCTACCTGGACCCGCAGTACGGCGGCGAGAGGAACGCGTGGGCGACGCGCAACACGGTCTTCCTCGCGTGGAACGCGCTGCACATGGCGCGTTTGATAACCGACGCCGGCGGCATCCCCGCCTACGGCAACTCGACGCGGGACTGGGACCTCGGCCACCCGGACCACCCCAACCCCGAGCACCGAAGCTGACGAGCACACACGGCTCGCTTCTCGCGGAGGTACCCCGGCGTAGGGCGCCGCGAAGTACGCTCACTCGTCTCGCTCGCGCGGGACCAGAGCACAACTTCAAAAGGAAAGGGGGGCCGGGAGAGCGCCCGCCCGCGCAAGGCCGCTGCCTGATGGCGGCGCCTCCCGCACACCACGCATGTTCAAAGCGATACGACGCCACCTAAGCTACGCGAACGTCGTCGCCACGCTCGCGCTCATCTTTGCGATGAGCGGAGCGGCGGTCGCCGCGCAGCACTACCTCATCAGGTCCACAAACCAGATCAGCCCCAGCGTGCTCAAGAAGCTCAGAGGGCGGACCGGGGCGGCAGGCAAACAAGGCGCCACCGGCAGAGAAGGCCCGGCCGGACCGCCGGGGCCGGGCGCCGTGCTTTTCAGCGTTGACCTTCCCGCGTCGACGAGCCCGACCTTCACTAAGGTCGGCAGCTATGACGGAATCGCTCTTGAAGCGGAGTGCGCACAAAACGAAACCACGCACGCGGCGCGCCTCATCATGACGTACACGTCGCCGAACCCCATGTCGTTCAGCCAGTCATACGTCACCATCCACAACGGCGAAACGGCCAAAGAGGAGGTCGGCAACGAGTCGTTCACGGACGGTGCGGCGAGCGAACCGGCCTTCTGGGAAGAACTGGAAGCGGAAGACGACCAGACGTCGAGTACCCAATACAGCGGCGAGAACTCGAGTCAGAACATCATCTACTCCGAAAGCTACGTCGTCACCGGCGGCCCGAGCGGCAAGTGCGAAGGGCAGCTCGGCTGGACTCCGGCGAGCTGACCGGGCCGCAAGGCGTCGCCGCGTGCGCGGCGACGCCCCAGGTCCGAGGCGTCCTCCCCGGGCAGTAGGGCCGGACGGCGAACGCGACGACCTGACGCGGCGAGAAAAAACGCCGGGGCACATCCGGCGGCAGGGCGCAGAGCGCGCAGCCTACGCGGCCGCGGGCCGCCACGGCTCGCGCTCGTGCGTGAGCCAGACGAGCTCCGGCTCCAGTTCGCGCACCAGGCGCTGGCCCTCCGTCTGCGGGTCGTCGAGCTCCGCGAAGCAGACGGCCACATCGCCGCCGACGACGAGCGGGCGCCCGCCGGTCTCCACGACCACGACCTGCATGCCGCGCGTGTGGCCCGGTGCCGGGACAAGGCGCAGTCCCGGCAGCAATTCGAGTTCGCCGTCGACCGGCTCGTACTGCACGCCAGGCGCCGTCACCCACTCGCGGATCGTGTACTCGTCCTCGCCGAGCGCGTCGTCGAGCTCGCGGCGCTGGACGTAGATCGGCCTGCCGGCGAAGAGGTGGTTACCACCGCAGTGGTCGAAGTGCAGGTGCGTGTTGACGACGATGTCGACGCTCTCGATGTCGAAATCCTGCTCGCTCAGCGGCACGAGACGGGGATCGAGGTCGGCGACCGCCGGGTGCAGCTCGGTCATGCCGGTGTCGACGAGCACGCGCGCGTCGGGGTGGTCGATGACGTGCACGCAGACCGGGAGGCGCTCGCCCTCAGCGAGTAGCTCGGCCACGAGGAGGGGCGCGACGGTCGGCGCTTGCGCCACGCGCCGATCTTGCCACAGCGGCTCGCGCCGGCGAGCCCCGCGCGAAGGCGACTTCAGTCGCGGGCGCGCTGCGTGCTTTCGGTGGCGCGCGCGGCGACCTCGTGGCCCGCGAGGCCCAGCAGCCAGAGGTAGACGATTTCGTTCTCGATCTCGGGCAGCGAGCTGGTGCGGCCCTGGCGCACGTACTCGGTGGCGAGATCGAGCACGGCGAGGATGCTGGCGCGCGGAACGATGTCGGGGACCTTCGGCAGCCCCGGGTGCTCTGCCGCGGCCTGCTCGGCGATCGTCCGGAAGAGGCGCGCGAAGTTGCCGAGCGTGCGTTCGCGGTGCTCGAGGGCCTTCTCGCCCGCCGCCATCACCTCCAGCGTGCAGGCGCGCGCCGCGTCGGGGCGCTCGCTCCAGAAGTTCAGGTAGGTGCGCACGCCGTCGCGCACCGCGTCGACGTAGCTTGCCTGGCTCGTGCCGACGGCTACGATTTCGGCCAGCAGTTCGTGCGTGATCGCGTCATAGGCGGCGAGGAAGCACTCTTCCTTGTTCGGGAACTGCTCGTAGAACGTGTCACGCGAAACGCGCGCCCGGCGGCTGATGTCGCCGATCGTCGTCGAGCCGTAACCCTTCGTGCCGACCATCGCGACGACCGCCGCGAGGATGCGTTCGCGCTGATGGCTCTCGACCTCCTCGCGGGAGAGCCGGTGGGGTCCGCGCGGGAGCCGACCGGTACTCGCTTGTGCAGCAGTGGACACCCTGGTACCTTACTCGAGATATTGAAGTACTGAGCAGTCCGCCATTGCGGCGCTCACCATCGTAGGGCTCATTCAGAGAGGGAGAGGAACATGGGGACGGATTCCGCGCCTTGCGGGCAGAAAGGGCGCAACGGGGGCAGGCGCTTCACGAGGGGCCGCGTGCTCGCGCTCCTCGCGGTGGCTGCCGTCGCGATGTGCTTCCCGGCTTCGGCCGCAGCGTCGTATCACGTGTCGCTGACCCGGACAACCGGCGGTGTCGCGAACGTCGCCGGCGAAAACTTCGCCGACCTCGGTTACGGCATCGGCTACGCCCAGGCGCAGGACGGAATCTGCCTGCTCGCCGAATCCTTCCTGACGGTGGACGGCGAACGATCCAAGTTCCTCGGCCCGGAAGGGACGTTCAAGAACGAAGCCGAGGGCGGGCTCGTGTTCACGAACCTCAACTCGGACGTCTACTGGACGTCGATCGACGAGGACCACGCGATCCAGAAACTCCTCAAACTTCCCTACCCGCAGGGGCCGGCGACGGAAGCGACCGAAGCGGTGCGCGGCTACGCAGCCGGCTACGACGCCTACCTCAAGCACATCGGCGGGGCGGCAGGCGTCACGAACCCCGCCTGCAAAGGCGCCGCGTGGGTCAGGCCGATCGATGCGACCGAAGTCTGGCGCCGCATCTACCAGGTCGACGATCTCGCGGGCAATTCGGCGCTCGGGCCCTACGCAGAGGCGAACCCGGCGTTCGGCCCGCCGTCGGACGCGGCCGCCGCGCTGGCGCGCCGACAGGGCGTGAGAGCCGCCTCGCTGGGAGCCTCGATCGAAAAGCTCGCGCACGTCGGCCACAGCAACCTGATGGGCTCTAACGGCCTCGCGGTCGGCAGCGAAGATGCAACCAACGGCGGCGGCGTCGTGCTCGCAAACCCGCACTTCCCGTGGCACGGCTCGGAACGCTTCTGGGAGATGAACGTCGAAATCCCCGGCAAATACCACGCGATCGGCGCCGGCATCTGGGGGCTTCCCGGCATCAACATCGGCCACAACCAGCATGTCGCGTGGACGCACACGGTCTCGACGAACACGACGGTCACGTTCTGGGCGCTCATCCCGGCGCTGTCGAGCCCGACCTCGTACATCTACGACAACAAAACGCTGCGGATGAAAGCCCGCACCATCACCGTCGAGGCGCTTGAACACGGCGAACTGGTGCCGCGCTCGGACACGCTCTATTACAGCCACTACGGGCCCGTGATCTGGGAGGCAGGACACGCCGTCGCGGTCGACGACGCCAACGCCAACAACCTGCGCGGCGTCAACCAGTGGCTCGCGATCAGCAAAGCCGAAAACGCGTCGCAGCTCATCGAATCCGAGCGCACCATCCAGGGCGTGCCTTGGGTGAACACGATCGGGGCCGACGAGGAAGGCAACGCGTTCTATTCGGAGATCGCGGTCGCCTCGAGCCTGACGAAGGCCTACGTCGACTCGTACTGCAACGTCGAGCGGGCGACGGGGTCGGTCGAGGGGCCGTTCGTCGGCGACGGTGACTGCGAACTGCCGGAAAGCCCCGGTGCGATCGTGCCCGGCATCCTCGCCGGCGACGAAGAGCCGGCGCTGGTCCGCAAGGACTACGTCGAGAACTCCAACAACTCGTTCTGGCTGGCGAACGCGAACAGCCCGCTGACCGGGTTCTCGCCCGCGCTCGGCAACGAAGAAGAAGACCCGGGCATGCGCGCCCAGACGGCGATTGACATGGTCGCGCAGCGCATGGGCACGAACAACGGCGGCGTCCCGACCGACGGTCTCTCGCCGACGCCCGGGTTCACTGCCGAGACGATGCAGGAAGACTGGACGAAGTTCCGTTCGCTGCCGGCCGAACGCGCGCTGCCGGGCCTGCGCGAAATCTGCAACAACGCGGTGGCCGAAGAAGGCGGCGTGATCGACGGGGTCAACGTCAGCGAAGCGTGCCCGGTACTCGACGCCTACGGTGCGACGGCGACGCTCGAAGACAAGGGCGGCTGGCTGTTCCAGGAATGGTTCGAACGCGCGCCGAACGGAGCGGCGGACTTCTGGCTGCACCCCTGGACGGCGAGTGAACCCGTGTACACGCCGAACACTCTCAACACGTCGCTGCAGGCGAGCAAGGAAGCGCTCGCGGCGGCGGTGAACGCGATGCAGGAACGCGGCATCCCCCTCGACGCCAGCATCGGCGAAGTGCAGCGCGCGCCGCAGCCCGGCGCGGCCCCGCTGCCCGGGTGCCTCGAGGGCGACGGCTGCTACGCGGCCATCGGCTCGTCGTTCCCGTCGCCGACCGCGAAACAGGCCGAAGTGACGGGCGGCACCAGCATCGTGATGTTCACGGAACTGCAACCCGGGCACGAACCGATCTCCAAAGCGCTCCTGGCCTACTCGCAGTCGGAAGACCCGACGTCTCCCTACTACGAAGACCAGACGCAGCGGTTCTCCAAAAACGAATGGATCACGCTGCCGTGGACGCCGGCTTCGGTCGCCGAAGACGCCATCACGCCGACGCTTCACCTGCCGCTGAAGTAAGGGGGGGCGCGGGGAGCGGCCCGCAACGGGGCCGGGCCGCTCCCTCGACGCGCCTGCCCCAATGAATGGGAGATGGTGATCACCGCGGAATCGTCCGGGGCCATCGGCGTGGATTCGATCCCGGCCCGTCCGTCACGCAAACGCTGAGCGCGAGGCCAGTTGCGCCCGGCGGCTCGTTGTGCGGTCGGAACACGACCCCGGCGACGCCGCTCCGACGCACGCGGCCCGGCACGGCTGCGCCTCCGTCGGCGCCGCTACGCTTGCCACCCGCTCCCTTCGCGTCCCTGCGGCGCTCCTTGCCGCAAGCGGGAGGGGAGATGTCATATGGCGAGCGTCCGAATCCACGGCTATCCGATCTCCACCTGGACGCGTACGGCGAGGATGACGTGCGTGGAGAAGGAGATCGCGTACGAGCTGGTCCCCGTCGCCTACCGAACGGAGGCGCATGGAGAGCTCCATCCCTTCCGACGGATGCCGATAGTCGAGGCGAACGGGCTGGTACTGATCGAGAGTCTCGCCATCACGGGCTATCTGGATGAAGCGTTTCCGGGCCCGTCGCTGCAGCCGGACGACATCGACGGGCGCGCGAGGATGCGGACGTGGATGGGCATCTGCGCCGACTACCTCTTTCGCGACGTCGTGAGGGGTCTGCCGCGCGGGGAGAACCCGACAGATGAGCAGTCGCAGGCGGCGCGAACGGCGCTTGAGCGCGCCGAATCAGTCGGCGTCGGCGGGCCGTTCCTCGTCGGTGAGGCGCTGACGCTCGCAGATCTCTGGCTGGCGCCGCAAATCGCCAACTGCCAGGAAAAGGCACCCGAGATCGTGGAGGGGCTGGAGCGGATCGGAGCGTGGTGGAGCATGATGCAGGGGAGAGAGAGCGTCGCCGAGACCGCGAGCTAGCGGTGCCGCGCCAACGCGACGTCTCGTGGGGTGCGGCGAGATCGTCAAAGGCCCCACGAGCTCGATCAGGCAGGGGTGCGGCTGACCGTGCCTTGTTCTCACAGCACGCCGCTCGCAGCCGGCATGGTTGAGCTCCCCGGCGGCTCCTTCTTGATGGGGTGCGAGGACTTCTATCCCGAGGAGCGGCCGGTGCAGGAGGTCGAGGTAGGAGCTTTCGCGATCGATCGCGCACCTGTGACGGTCAGCCAGTTCGCTGATTTCGTGGAGCAGACCGGGTACGTCACGCTCGCCGAGCTACCGCCCGATGCCGCCGACTATCCCGACGCGGATCCCGAGCTGCTGGTCCCCGGTTCCGCGGTCTTTCGGCCCACCCCCGGCCCCGTCCCGCTCGACAACCCGATGCGATGGTGGGCATACGTTCCCGGGGCGAGCTGGCGGCATCCGTGGGGGCCGCGCAGCGACAACGCCGACCGCCAGGATCACCCGGTCACCCACGTCGCCTACGAGGACGCCGGGGCATACGCGGCGTGGGCCGGCAAGCAACTGCCGACAGAGGCCGAGTGGGAGTACGCGGCCCGGGGCGGCCTGCGAGCGTCGGTCTTCGCCTGGGGGGACGAGCAGCGCCCCCGCGGCGAACTGATGGCCAACCACTGGCAGGGCGAGTTTCCATGGCTCAACACTGGCGCGAAGGGCTGGCGCGGGACGTCGCCGGTCGGCCTGTTCCCCCCGAACGACTTTGGCCTTTACGACATCACGGGGAACGTGTGGGAGTGGACCGCCGACGTTTTCGCCCTCCGCGAGGGGCAGCGCCAGCAGATGGAACGACCGTGTTGCGGCCCCGGGCCGGACTCGCGCGGCGAGGTGCCCGAGCCGGGCAACGCCGCGAACAGCCGCGGAGCCGCGGCTGACCGCCGCGTCGTCAAGGGCGGTTCGCACCTCTGCGCGCCCAACTACTGCTTGCGATACCGCCCTGCCGCACGCCAGCCCGAGACGACGGACACCTCGACGAGCCACATCGGCTTTCGCTGCGTCATCAGGGGCGACGCGACCTGAGCGGGCTCCACGAGCTGCCCGGGCTAATCGCCGACTTCCTCGACGCAAACGTTCGCGCGGGATCACGCTGACCGGCCGACGGACCGAGACAGGCTAAAACCACTCCGCAATCAGGCTTGGCGGCAGGATCCCCGCCCGGTACCGTTTTGCTACCATGTTGGGATGAGCAAGCAGATCGCGGTGCGCCTTCCCGAGGAGCTCGTCGACTTCGTCGATGAGCAGGTCGGTTCTGGAGCGGGACGCAGCCGGGCTGCGGTGGTAGCCCGCGCTCTCGAGCGCGACAGGCGACGTGCCGTCGCCGCGCGCGACGCCGCGATTCTTGGCGCGTCTCCGCCGGACCCCAACCTCGCGGGTCTTGCCGAGCATGTCGCCGGCCTGAAACGCAAGCTCGACTGATGCGGCCGATTCACGTCGCCTCGCTGGACAAGTCGAGGCCCGTTCTAATTCTCACCCGTGAGCTCGTTCGCCCTCACCTCTCGGCGCTCACGGTCGCCCCGATAACCACGACGGTCCGGGGACTGTCGTCCGAGGTGCCCGTCGGTGCAGCCAACGGGCTCGATGGTCCCTCGGTGGTGAGCTGCGACAACGTCACGACGATCCCCAAGCAGGCCATCGGTGCTCAAATCGGCGTTCTGCTCGACGAACAGGAGCCCGTGCTCAGCGCGGCGATCCGGGCCGCGTTCGATCTCGACTAGCGCCGCACGCTTCGAGCCGAGAACCGTCAATGCACTCGGCCACGATGAGCAACCGCGAGGGCGAGCCGGAGGGGACGCTCAGGGGCGAGTAATCGGCACAGCCCGCCGGGTCCGAGGGACGGTCGACTGCCGGTCGCGCCCAACCTGAGCGATCGACGCACGATCCCCCGATTTTGCGGGGGTTCGCCGCCGGTTTGACAACGATGCGCTCGAGTGGACTCGAACCACCACGGGCCGTAAAGCCCACAAGGCCCTCAACCTTGCGCGTCTACCAATTCCGCCACGAGCGCGCGCGGACGCGGAGTATAGACCCGCATGGGTCGCGCGCCGCAAGCACCGGCGTCCGTCGTCACGGCGGTATATGGTGCGAACACACGTTCGGTAATATCCTCGGACAGGGAGGCACCGTGGATCTGACGAAGCGCCAGCAGGAGATCTTCGACTTCATCCGCCGCTACTCGGCGAGCAACGGCTATCCGCCGACCGTCCGCGACATCGGCAAAGCGGTCGGCCTCGCGTCCTCGTCGACGGTGCACGCGCACCTCGCAAACCTCGAGCGCATCGGGCTGCTCCGCCGAGACCCCTCCAAGCCACGCGCGATCGAGCTGCTGGGCGGCGCCGTCGGCGGTGCCGTCGACAGTGTCCGCGGCATCGTCGCGCCGACCGGACTGCCGCTGGTTGGCACCGTCGCCGCCGGCGCGCCCGTCCTCGCCGAGGAGAACATCGAGGAGTACATCGCCGTGCCCGACGCGGTCGGCGGCAAGGACGGCGAGTACCTGCTGCGGGTCCGCGGCGACTCGATGAAGAACGCGGGCATCCTCGAGGGCGACCTCGTCGTCGTGCAGCCGCAGGACAGCGCCCGCGACGGCGACGTCGTCGTCGCGCTGCTCGGCGAGGAGGCGACGGTCAAGCGCTTCTTCCGCGAGAAGGATCACGTCCGCCTGCAGCCCGAGAACGAGGCGATGGAGCCGATACGCAGCCGCGAGGTGCGCGTGCTCGGACGCGTAGTCGGCCTCATGCGCCGCGTCTGAGAAGACCCGTCCGCCGCGCGCCGGGGATCGGCGCTAACTTGAACTCGCGGGTCAAGCAGCCGCGGGGGCTCAGCCCTCGAGGAAAGTCCGGACATCAAAGGGCAGGGTGGTCGTACTGCGACCCGGGGAAACCCGAGGGAAAGTGCCACAGAAACAAACCGCCTACGTCCGCCGTCCCACGTGAACGGCGGGCCGGCAAGGGTGAAATGGTGCGGTAAGAGCGCACCGGCGCCGCGGTGACGCGGCGGCCGGGTAAACCCCACCCGATGCAAGACCAAACAGGACCGTTTGCAGGCTGCCCGCCGAGGTCCAGGTAGGTCGCTCAGATGGATGGCTGCTCAACGACAGAATCCGGCTTACAGGCCCGCTAACGAGAACCCCGCCCTCGGCGGGGTTCTCCATTCAGGGCCCCGCCGTGCGGGCTTTACGCGCCGCTCTGATCCTTGCTACTCTCGATACAAGGCGCGGCTGGGGGGCCGCGTCAGGGACAAGGGGCGAGAGGTGCGATAGGCCGACTGGGGGCCCGTCCGGAAGGGCAGGCAGGCCATCGCACCTCGCTCCTACGCCGGGCGCTGTCGCCTCACGGCAGCAGCACCGCGGAGCCGCGCAGGCGCCCCTCGCGCAGGTCGCCGAGCGCGCGGTTGGCGTCCTCGAGCGCGTACGTCGTGACCTCGACGTCGACGGGTGCCTCCTCGACCGTGCACAGGAACTCGCGCCCGTCGGCGCGCGTCAGGTTCGCGACCGACCCGAGCGCGCGCTCCTCCCACAGCAGCTCGTAGTCGAACGCGGGTATCGCTGACATGTGGATGCCGGCGCTGATCACCCGCGCGCCGCGCGCGCAGACACGCAGCGCCTCGACCATGAGGGCACCGTCGGCCGCGAACACGATCGCGCCTTCGAGCTCCTCGGGCGGCGTGTCGCCCGACGCGCCCGCCCATGCGGCGCCGAGCGAGCGCGCGAAGTCCTGGCCGGCGCTGTCGCCGGGGCGCGTGAACGCGTAGACGCGCCGGCCTTCGTGCGCCGCGAGCTGGCAAAGGATGTGCGCCGAGGAGCCGAAGCCGTAGAAGCCGAGCGCCTCGGCGTCGCCGACGAGACGCAGCGCGCGGTAGCCGATCAGCCCGGCGCACAGCAGCGGCGCCGTCTGCGCGTCGCTGTAGTTGTCCGGCAGCGCGAGGCAGTAGCGCGCGTCGGCGGCGGCCCGCGGCGCGTAGCCACCGTCGACGTCGTAGCCGGTGAAGCGCGCGCGCAGGCAGAGGTTCTCGCGGCCGCTCGTGCAGTAGCGACACTCGCCGCAGGTCCAGCCGAGCCACGGCACCCCGACGCGGTCGCCGACGGCGAACTCGTCCGCCTGCGCGCCGCACGCGCGCACCGTGCCGACGATCTGGTGGCCGAGGACGAGCGGGAGCTTGGGCCGCGTGAGGTCGCCGTCGATGATGTGGCGGTCCGTGCGGCAGACGCCGCATGCGGCGACGTCGATCAGGAGCTCGTGCGGGCCGGGCTCGGGCTCCGCGACGTCGGCGGCCACGAGCGATGCGCGCTGCCGCTCGAGGACCATGGCGCGCATCGCCGAGCTCCGCGCGTCGTGCTGCTCAGTCGAAGACGGGGCGCGCTTTGAGGTCCCGCAGCGCGCCGATCATCGCCTCGGGCTCGCAGGCGATTCCCATCGGCCAGCTCTTCGGCGGGTGGTCGTCGAGCGTCTTCAGCCCGTTGCCCGTGATCATCGCGACGACGGTCTCGTCGGCCGCGAACCGCCCGGCGGCGGCGAGCTTGCCGAGCACGGCGACCGTCGTGCCCCCGGCCGGCTCGGTGAGGATGCCCTCGGTGCGGGCGAGCAGGTCGATTCCGTCGAAGATCTCGGGGTCGCTCGCGACGTCGGCGGTGCCGCCGCGCGTGAGCGCAGCGTCGATCACCAGGTAGCCGTCGTTGGGCGCGCCGATCGCGAGCGAGTGCGCCGTCGTCTCGGGGACGACGGCCTCGATCTCGGGCCGGCCGTCGACGATCGCTGCGGCGATCGGGTTGCAGCCGGCGGGCTGGGCGATGTGGATGCGCGTCAGGTCGGTGTCCGCGAGGCCGAGGAGCTTCACCTCGTTCAGCCCCTTGTGCACGCGCGAGGAGAGCGTGCCGCCCGCCGCGGGGATGACCACGTGGTCCGGCGGCGTCATGCCGAGCTGCTCCACGATCTCGAAGGCGGCCGTCTTGGCGCCCTCCGCGTAGAACGGGCGCAGCGTGATGTTCGCGAACTCGATGCCGGTCTCCTCGGCGACTTCGCGGCAGCGCCGGTTCGCTTCGTCGTAGTTGCCCTCGACCTGGAAGACGCGCGCGCCGAGCGCGCGACAGATCCTCGCCTTGGTCTGCTCCAGGCGGTTCGGGTAGCAGACGAAGGCGTCGACGCCGGCCGCCGAGCAGTACGAGGCGATCGACGAGCCGACGTTGCCCGTCGACACGCACCCGAGCTCGGTGTGTCCGAGCTCGAGCAGGCGCGCGACGGCCATCGCGCAGACGCGGTCCTTGTAGGAGAACGACGGCCGCGCGGTCGATTCGTCCTTGATGTAGAGGTTCGCGATGCCGAGCTCGGCGCCCAGGCGCTCGGCTTTGAGCAGCGGCGTGTAACCCGCGTAGCGCCCGACACGCGCCTGGGCGCTCGCGCTGACGATCGGCAGTAGCTCCTCGAAGTGCCAGATGTTCCGCGGACGCTCCGCCGACGGGATCTCCTTGAAGTACTCGGCCGCCTGCTCGTAGTCGTACGTGATGTCAAGGCCCTTGCCGCACTCGGGGCAGACGAACACCGATCGCGCGAGCGGATAGGAGATGCCGCAGCGGTGGCAGGTGAGATCGAGGGCGCACGAGCGCGTGCGCGAACGGGTGTCTATCGCTGTCTGCGTCATGCGCTCAATGTGAAGGATACGGACGGCCAAGGTGTGAAATCAACGTTCGCGTCGCCGCCCAAGAGCTCGAAGAGCTCCTCGGCGATGTGCGGCGCGAGCGGAGCCAGCGTCTGTACGAACACGGTGAGGGCCTGGATAAGAGCGGTCAGGTTGGCTTGCGAGAGCGCGCTTTCCTTGGCGAGCACCCGCTTCTCGAAGTCGCGGATGCGGTCGAAGAGGCGCATCACGTTGCGCGTCGCGCTGTGCATCTCGAGCTCGACCATGTCCTCCGTGATCTTCTCGACACCCGCCTCGCACCACTTGATGAGGCGCACCCGCAGATGCTCGGTCATGTCGCGCTCGCCGTCGTCCGCCGGCGCGGCCTCGAGCGCGGCGCGGGACTGCACGTAATCCCACACCTGGTTCAGGAAGCGGTGGCAGCGCAGCACGGCCGAGTCGGACCAGTTCAGCGTTCGCTGCGGCTTGGCGGCGAAGAGCAGCGCAAGGCGCACGGTGTCCGCGCCGTAGCGGTCGACGAGCTCGTCCGGGTCGACGACGTTGCCGAGGTGCTTTGACATCTTGCGCCCGTCGCGGATCACCATCTCGTGGAACAGGCAGCCAGCGAACGGCTCGCCGTCCTGCATGAACGCGAGCGGTCCGATGTCGCGCAGCGCCTTCGTGACGATGCGCTGGTCGAACACGAAGTTGCCCGAGTCCGAGCCCGCGACCAGGCGCTCGGACGGCAGCCAGTGGCGAAGGTCCTCGAGCGCGAGGATCTCCTCCAGCGAGCGCTCCCGCTCGCCGCCCGGGACGCACGCCGGCAGCCACAGCCAGAGCGCGTCGAAGTGGCAGTCGAGAGTGTCGGTCTCGCGCCGCGCCGGGCCGCCGCACGCCGGGCAGGCGGCGTTCACGAAATTCTCGCGCTCGGCGAGCGGGTTGCCCTCGCCCGTCGGTATCAGGTCCAGCGGCAGCTCCACCGGCAAATCGCTCTTCGCGAGCGGCACGGTGCCGCAGCTCTCGCAGTACACGATCGGGATCGGCGTGCCCCACGAGCGCTGGCGCGAGATCGTGAAGTCGAAAGCCTTGTAGCGCTGCGCCGCGCGGGTGTCGATCTGGACCGCCGCGCTCTCGGCGGGCGCGGCGAGCCCCATCCGGCCGGCGATCACCTCGTCGCTGCGGTCGGCCGCGGGCACGCCGAGCACGGCGGTGACGCCGAAGCGCGAGTCGACGATGGGGGAGATGAGGACCGGCAGCGGGGTGCCGGCGGGCCCGACGATCGTGCTGCGCGTGTCGATCACGGGGACCGTCTCGGCCTCGCGCTCGCTGCGCTCCCAGCCGCCGGCGCGCACCGTCTCGAGCTGCTCGACGACAGCGGCGTCTTTCGCCCACGCCTCGGCGTCGGGGTGGCGCGGCGAGAGCATGACGAACGCGGCGGCGCCGAGCGCGTCGACGTGCGGCGTGAACACGAGCAGCGGGCCGCCGTCGCCGGTCAGTCCGAACTCGACGCCGTCGGCGCGACCGAGCACGAACTCCTGCGAGGAGAGCGCGACGTCGTCCCAGATGGCGCTGTCGCGCAGCTCGGCCAGGCGGGCGTCGTTCTCGGCCACGTACTCGCTGATCCGCAGGTACCACTGCGGCATCTCGACGAGGCGCACGGGGCCGTGGCAGCGCCAGCACGTCCCGCCCGCCTCGACCTGGATCGAGGCGAGCGTCGTCTGGCAGTTCTCGCACCAGTCGACGCTGCTCGTGCCGCGGTAGATCAGCCCGCGCTCGAGCAGCGTCAGAAAGAGCCACTGCGACCAGCGGTACATGAGGGCGTCCGAGCTCATGAACGTGCGCTCCCAGTCGAGCGAGAATCCGAGCCGCAGCAGCTGGCCGGTCATGTGCTCGGCACAGCGCGACACCCACTCCTGGGGCGGGATTCCCGCTGCGATCGCGCCGAGCTCGGCGGGCAGCCCGAAGGCGTCGAAGCCGAACGCGAAGAGAACGTCGTCTCCGCGCGCGCGCCGGAAGCGCGCATAAGCGTCGCCGATCGAGTAGCTGCGGACGTGACCGATGTGGATGTTTCCCGACGTGAAAGGCGCGGAGGGCTTGATGTAGAGGTGCCCGCGATCGCCGTCGACGGCGGGCGTGCGGAAGACGTCGCGCTCGCGCCAGCGCTGCTGACGGCGAGCCTCGACCTGTAGTGGCTCGTAGCGGGGCAGCGTCTGGTCGTTCATGCGAAATCGAGGATACCGACAGCGATCTGGCCAAAGCCGCCGTTGATATGCTCAGCCCACTTGGCCCCACCGTCGGTAAAGCACCGCTCTGACGTCGCCCGAACGCGGGCAGGGCGGGCTGCGGGCGCCGTGCGGGCGTCCGCCCGCCCTGGGAGTATCCGCTGATGGAGATCGAGATCGGGCGCGGGAAGAAGGGCCGCCGCGCCTACGGCTTCGACGACATCGCGATCGTGCCCTCGCGCCGCACGCGCGACCCGGACGACATCGACATCACCTGGAAGCTCGGGCCGTACCAGTTCGAGCTGCCGCTCCTCGCGTCCGCCATGGACGGCGTCGTCTCACCCACGACGGCGGGCATCATCGGCCGCCTCGGCGGGCTCGCCGTGCTGAACCTCGAGGGGATCTTCACGCGCTACGAGGACGCCGACGAACAGCTCGAGCGCATCGCGACGCTGCCCAAGGAGCTCGCGACGCGCGAGATGCAGGACATCTACGCCGAGCCGATCAAGCCCGAGCTGATCGCCCAGCGCATCGCCGAAATCAAGGAGCAGAAAGTCGTCGTAGCCGCCTCGCTGACGCCGCAGCGCGTGCGCCGCTACCACGAGATCGCGCTCGACGCGGGCCTCGACGTGCTCGTCATCCAGGGCACCGTCGTCTCCGGCGAGCACGTCTCGACCGTCTCCGAGCCGCTCAACCTGAAGGAGTTCATCCCCTCGCTCGAGGTTCCCGTCGTCGTCGGCGGCTGCGCCTCCTACCACACGGGCCTGCACCTGATGCGCACCGGCGCCGCCGGGGTCCTCGTCGGCGTCGGGCCGGGCGCGGCGTGCACGACGCGGGGCGTCCTCGGCATCGGTGTGCCGCAGGCGACCGCGATCGCGGACGTCGCCCACGCGCGCTCCACGCACATGCTTGAGACCGGCGAGTACTCGCAGGTGATCGCCGACGGCGGCATGCGCAACGGCGGCGACGTCGCCAAGGCGATCGCGCTCGGAGCGGACGCAGTCATGATCGGCTCGCCGCTCGCCCGCGCCTACGAAGCGCCCGGCCACGGCTACCACTGGGGCATGGCGACGTTCCACCCGACGCTGCCGCGCGGCGCCCGCGTCGCAACGGTGCAGAACGGTTCGCTCGAGGAGATCCTCGTCGGCCCCGCGCACGAGAACGACGGCACGTTCAACCTCTTCGGTGGCCTGCGGACCTCGATGGCGACGTGCGGCCACATGAACCTCGCCGAGTTCAACCGCGCCGAGGTCGTCGTCGCGCCCGCGCTGCAGACTGAGGGCAAGTCGCTGCAGCGCGACCAGCAGGTCGGCATGGGTGCCACCGGCGGGAAGGTCCCGGCTCTCGTCGATGACTGAGGCCGCCGCGGCTGCGGCGGTCCAACGCGAGCGACCGCTCGACCGTCCGCTTGAGGACGTGCTCGTGCTCGACTTCGGCGGCCAGTACTCGCAGCTCATCGCGCGGCGGCTGCGCGAATGCGGCGTCTTCAGCGAGCTCCTGCCGCACGACACGCCGCTCGAGCGGATCCGCGAGCGCAAACCCCGCGGCATCGTCCTCTCCGGCGGGCCGGCGTCGGTCTACGCGCCCGGCGCGCCGCGGCTCGAGCGCGGCCTGCTCGAGCTCGGCGTCCCCGTGCTCGGCATCTGCTACGGCATGCAGCTGCTCGTGCGCGAACTCGGCGGCACCGTCGAGGAGGCCGAGGTCGGCGAGTTCGGCCGCTCCGCCCTGCGCGTGGCCGAGAACGGCACGCTGCTCGCGGGCCTGCCGCGCGAACAGACGTGCTGGATGAGCCACCGCGACACGGTCTTCGCGGCGCCGGCCGGCTTCACGGCGCTCGCATCCTCGACGGCCTCGCCGGTCGCCGCGATCGAGGACACCGAGCGCGCGATCTACGGCATCCAGTTCCACCCCGAGGTCGTCCACACGCCGTACGGGAACGAGATCCTCACGCGCTTCCTGACCGAGATCTGCGGCTGCGAGGCGACGTGGTCGGCGGCGTCGATCGTCGACGAACAGGTACGGCGCATCCGCGAGCAGGTCGGCGACGGGCAGGTGATCTGCGGCCTCTCGGGCGGCGTCGACTCCTCCGTCGCGGCCCTGCTCGTGCACCGCGCCATCGGCGACCAGCTGACATGCGTCTTCGTCGACCACGGCCTGATGCGCAAGGACGAGGGCGAACAGGTCGTGCAGACGTTCCGCGACACGTTCCACGTGCCGCTCGTCGCCGTCGACGCCGAGCAGCGGTTTCTCGACCGCCTGCGTGGGGTGACGGACCCCGAGGCCAAGCGCAAGGCGATCGGCGCGGAGTTCATCCGCGTCTTCGAGGAGGAGGCGGCGCGCCTGGCGGGCGGCGGCGAGGGGGCGCGCTTCCTGGTCCAGGGGACGCTCTACTCCGACGTGATCGAGTCCGGCGGCGGCACCGGCGCGGCGACGATCAAGTCGCACCACAACGTCGGCGGCCTGCCCGACGATCTCACGTTCGAGCTCGTCGAGCCGCTGCGCGCCCTGTTCAAGGACGAGGTCCGCGCCGTCGGCGCGGAGCTGGGGCTGCCCGAACGCCTCGTCTGGCGCCAGCCGTTCCCCGGGCCCGGTCTCGCGATCCGCATCATCGGCGGCGAAGCGACCAAAGAGCGGCTCGACCTCCTGCGCGAGGCCGACCACATCCTGCAGGAGGAGATCCGCGGCGCGGGTCTCTACCGCGAGCTGTGGCAGTCGTTCTGCGTGCTGCCCGACGTGCGCACCGTCGGCGTGCAGGGCGACGAGCGCACGTACGGCAGCCTCGTGGTGATCAGGGCCGTCACGAGCGACGACGCGATGACCGCCGACTGGGCGCGCCTGCCGTATGACCTGCTCGAGGCGATCGCGTCGCGCATGATCAACGAGCTGCGCGACGTGAACCGCGTCGCGCTCGACATCACCTCAAAGCCGCCCGGCACCATCGAGTGGGAGTGACCGCCGCCCGCGGCGCCGGGCCCGCCGCGTCCGTGCCGGCGCAACCGAGCTCCGCGCGGGACTAGGGAAAACCCTACCCGCCGACTAGGGCACGCCGCATGGCGCGCGCCGTCCGCTTGCGGCAGTTTTGGCGCCAGCAGGAACCACATCACCCCGGCCGCCGAGCGACCGGGCCGCAACCGAAAGGAGCACCATGAGGAAGCTCATCTACGCGTTCGCGCCAATCCTCGCAGCCGCCGGCCTCGCTGTCGCACCGGTTGCGGCCCACGCGAACGGCGTCTGGTCAGGCAAGCACGGCCTATACCCGATCGGCAAGGAAATTCCGATCCGGGTGCGCGGCAAGATCGCGATCGAGGAATACGGCAACTACCGTCTCACGTGCCGGGCGAAGGGCGTCGGCGTGGCCGAGAACGAAGGCGAAGTGCAGGAAGGCGGAGCCGAATACTTCAGCGGCGGCGTCGACAAGATCACCGAACTCAACTTCTCGGAGTGCGTCGGCGAATACGGCACGCCGTACGACCGCGACGTCCACCTCTACGCCAAGGACCTGCCGTGGGCCGGCCACATCGAATACGGGACGTACAACGAGCTTGACGACATCGGGTTGGAAGCCGTCTACGGCGGTCCCCACCACGTCATCAACGGCGTCGAACAGCTCGAAGGCGACGTTGCTCCGCTCATCACGGCGCGCTCCTGGCTCTTCGAAGACGAGTACTGGGACGAGCTCAACGTGGTGGACCTCTACTACACCGAGTACCTCGTGGGCGACCTGCGAGTCGAAGGCCCGGACCACACGCAGGTGACGGCCTCCGTGAACTATTACTACGACAACTGAACCCAACCGGCAGCGGCGCCCCGACCCCGGCGCCGCAGGGCCCGCGGGCGCGGATCGAAAGGTCCGCGCCCGCCGCGCGTTCGCGCGGTGCCCGCAATCGCCTATCATGCACCGGAGCCGCGCGGCCAACGCGTGGTTTTTTGACGCCATGGCGCCGACCACGAGAACATACGTTGCCTCGCCCGCCGAGCGCCAGCGCGACTGGGTGCTCGTCGACGCGAACGGCCAGACGCTCGGCCGCCTGGCCACGCAGATAGCCGACATGCTGCGCGGCAAGCGCAAGCCCGAGTACACGCCGCACGTCGACACCGGCGACTTCGTGGTCGTCGTGAACGCCGAGAAGATCCACGTCACCGGCAACAAGCGCACCGACAAGCGCTACTACCGTCACACCGGCTACCCCGGCGGCCTTCGCTCGCGGAGCTTCGAGGAGATGCTCGCGCGCCGCCCCGAGGAGATCATCCGCATCGCCGTGAAAGGCATGCTGCCGCGTAACCGCCTCGCGCGCCGCCAGATCACCAAGCTGAAGATCTACGCCGGCCCCGACCACCCGCACGCGGCGCAGAGCCCGAGGAAGATAGAGCTGGAGAGCAGATGAGCGACGAGCAGGACGAGACGCAGAAAGACCAGGCCTCCGACGCCCCCGCGGCCGAGCAGCCCCAGGAGGCGCCCGTCGAGCCCGAGGCGCCGGCCGGCGACGGCGCCACCGTCGAGATCGACATAGTCGCCGTCGACGAGCACGACGGCGAGGTCGAGGCCGACGTCGTCGCCGTGAAAGAGCCGGCGCGCGAGAAGCCCGCCGTACCGGGCGCGCACCTGGAGGTCGACATCGTCCCCGAGGGCGCCGACCCGCTCGGCGCGGGCGCCCAGGAGGACCTCTACGCGGACCCCTACGCGATCGAGGAGGCCGCCGAGGAGGCCCAGGCCGAGGAAGCCGAGCAGGCCGAGGACGACGCGGCGGTCGCCAAGCCGATCGCGGCGGTCGCCATCGACCTCGCCGCGGGCGCCACGTACCGCGCCACCGGCAAGCGCAAGACCGCGATCGCGCGCGTCATGCTGCGGCCCGGCACCGGCGTCTACCTCGTCAACGGCCGCGCCCTCGAGGAGCACTTCCCGCGCCTCACCCTGCAGCGCAACGTCCGCCAGCCGCTCGAGGCCGTCGGCTACGAGGACCGCATGGACGTCGTGGCACGCTTGCACGGCGGCGGCATCTCGGCCCAGGCGGGGGCGCTTCGCCACGGCGTTTCGCGCGCGCTGCTGGAGGCCGACCAGAACCTGCGCGGCGAGCTCAAGCGCCGCGGCTTCCTGACGCGCGACTCGCGCGCCAAGGAGCGCAAGAAGGCCGGTCTGAAGAAGGCGCGCAAGCGCCCGCAGTTCTCCAAGCGCTGACGATCCGGGCATGGCCCGCAAGCTGTTCGGCACAGATGGCGTCCGCGGCGCCGTAGGCGACCTGCTCACGGCGGACCTCGCGCGCCGCCTCGGCCGCGCCGCGGCCGCGCACGCACCCGCCGAACGCCCCCGCGTCCTGATCATCCGTGACACCCGCGAGTCGGGTTGGCTGCTCGAGGGCGCCCTCGCCGACGGCATCCGCGCCGCCGGCGGCGAAGTGCTGCTCGGCGGCGTGCTGCCGACGCCGGCCGCGCCGCTGCTCATCCGCCGCTACGGCCTGGACCTCGCCGCGGTCGTCTCGGCCTCCCACAACCCCTACACCGACAACGGCATCAAGTTCTTCGCCGGCGACGGCTTCAAGCTCTCGGACGAGACCGAGCTTGAAATCGAGCGCGAGCTCGAAGAGGGCGCCGACGTCGCCGTGCCGACCGGCGGCGAGATACGCGACCTGCGCGCCGCCGACGAGGACTACCTGCGCGAGCTCGGCGAGCACTTCGCGGGCCTTGACCTCGCCGGGCTCGACGTGCTGCTCGACTGCGCGAACGGGGCGACGTACTCGGTCGCGCCGGAGATCTTCCGACGACTCGGCGCCGACGTGACGGTCGTCCACGCCGAGCCGGACGGGCGCAACATCAACTCCGGCTGCGGCTCCACGCACGTCGACGCGCTCGCCGCCGCGGTCAAGGCGGGCGGCCACGCCGTCGGCTTCGCCTTCGACGGCGACGGCGACCGCGTGCTCGCCGTCGACGGGGCCGGGCGCGTCGTCGACGGGGACGAGCTGATCGCGCTCGCCGCGGTTCACCTGCAGCGCCAGGGCGAGCTCCGCGGCGGCGTCGTCGTGACCGTGATGACCAACTACGGCTTCCACGTAGCGATGCGCGACGCCGGCATCGAGGTCGACGTCACGCAGGTCGGCGACCGGTACGTGCTCGCCGAGCTGCGCGCGCGCGGCTGGCGGATCGGCGGCGAGCAGTCGGGCCACATCATCGACATGGCCTTCAACACCACGGGCGACGGCATCGCGAGCGCGCTGCTCGCCCTGCAGGCGCTCGGCGGTGAGGACCTCACGACACACCACCCGTTCGCGCGCCTGCCGCAGAGGCTCGTCAACGTGACGGTCCGCGACCGCACGGCGCTCCCGGGCGCGCAGGCCGTGACGAGCGCCGTCGAGAGCGCCGAGCACGCGCTCGCGGGGCGCGGCCGCGTGCTCGTGCGCGCCAGCGGCACCGAGCAGCTCGTCCGCGTCATGGTCGAGGCGCCGACCGAGGAGGAGGCCGAGCGCGTCTGCGGCGAGCTCGTCACCGTCGTCTCGCAGGAGCTCGCCTAGATCCGGGAAAGGGCATCGGTACACTCGCAGGGGTGTGCGGAATCGTTGGCTACGTCGGCGGGCGCCCCGTCCGCGACGTCCTGCTTGACGGGCTCGCGCGGCTGGAATACCGCGGCTACGACTCGGCCGGCATCTCCGTCCTCGCCGGCGACCGGATCGACGCGTCGCGCACCGTCGGCAAGGTCGAGGCGCTGCGCGCGAAGGTCCAGGCGGGCCAGGAGGCCGGCGGCGCCGTCGCGCTCGCGGAGCGGCCCGCCACGACGGGCATCGGTCACACCCGTTGGGCCACGCACGGGCGCGTCAGCGAGGAGAACGCGCATCCCCACTTCGACGGCGAGAACCGCGTCCACGTCGTCGTGAACGGCATCGTCGAGAACTACATCGAGCTCAAGGACGAGCTGACCGCCGCGGGCTGCCCCTTCACCTCCGAGACCGACGCCGAGGTGATCGCGCACCTCATCGGCCGCCTCAACGACGGCGACCTCGTCGCGGCGGTGCGCGCGGCGTTCGCCCGGCTCGATGGCCACTTCGCGTTCGTCGCGATGAGCGCCGACGAGCCCGACCTGCTCGTCGGGGCGCGACGGCAGTGCCCGCTCGTCGTCGGCCTCGGCGAGGACGAGAACATCATCGCGTCGGACGTCCCGGCGTTCCTCTCCTACACGCGCCGCGTCCTCTACCTCGAGGACGGCGAGATCGTCGCGCTGCGCCGCGACGGCGTCGAGCTCACGAAGGTCGACGGCACCGCGGTCGAGCGCGCGCCCGTCACCGTCGACTGGGACGCCGAACGGGCCGAAAAGGCCGGTTACGAGACGTTCATGCTGAAGGAGATCAACGAACAGGCCGACGCGCTCTCCGACGCGATCGCCGACCGCACGGCGCTCGGTGACCGCGTCACGCTTGGCGAGGAGGGGGCGTTCGACGAGCGGCTCCTCAGCGGCGTCGAGCGCGTCGTGATCGTCGCCTGCGGCACCTCCTACCACGCCGGCTTGGTCGGCCGCTACGCGATCGAAGGGTGGGCGCGGATCCCTGTCGAGGTCGACATCGCCTCCGAGTACCGCTACCGCGACCCCGTCGTCGGCCCCGGCGACCTCGTGCTCGGCATCACACAGTCCGGCGAGACCGCCGACACGCTCGCGGCGATGCGCCTGGCCGCAGAGCGCGGCGCGCGCGTCGTCGCTGTGACGAACGTGATGGGCTCGCAGGCCACGCGCGACGCCGTCGGCGTCCTTTTCACCCGCGCGGGGCTCGAGATCGGCGTCGCCGCGACGAAGACGTTCCTCTGTCAGGTCGCCGTGATGTACCTGCTCGCGCTGCGCCTCGCGGACGAGACCGGAGCGCTCTCGGACGAGCGGCGCGCCGAACTCGTCGGCGAACTGAAGCACCTGCCCCACGTCCTGCACGAGCTGCTGCAGGGCGTGCAGGACGCTGTCGAGCCCGTCGCGGAGAGCTGCTGGCAGAGCGACTTCTTCCTTTACATCGGCCGTCACATCGGCCTGCCGGCGGCGCTCGAGGGCGCGCTGAAGCTGAAGGAGATCTCGTACATCGCGACCGACGCGTACGCGGCGGGCGAGATGAAGCACGGGCCGATCGCGCTGCTCGACGAGTCGACCCCCGTCGTCGCCGTCGCGACCGACTCGCCGGTGCTGGGCAAGGTCATCTCGAACCTCGAAGAGGTCAAGGCGCGCGGCGCCCGCGTGATCGCCGTCGCGGCGGCCGACGCACGGATCGGCCGGGTCGCCGACGCCGTGATCGCCGTGCCCGACGTCGACTGGATGCTGCAGCCGCTGCTCGCCGTCGTGCCCCTCCAGGTGCTGGCGTACAAGATCGCGCGCCGGCGCGGCCTGGACGTCGACCAGCCGCGCAACCTCGCGAAGACCGTAACGGTGGAGTAGCCCGCTCTCCTCGCGTCCTGCGCTCGCTTCCTCGCAATAGGATCGCTCGAGGTGGCTCTCCTACCTGATTGGTGCAGCGTGCTCGCCGACGCCGAGCAGATGCGTGCGATCGACCGCGTCGCGATCGAGCAGCTCGGCGTGCCCTCGCTCGAGCTGATGGAGCGCGCCGGCCTCGGCGTCGCGCGTGCAGTCGAGCAGCTCGCGCGCGACGGACCCGTGTGCGTGCTCTGCGGCAAGGGCAACAACGGTGGCGACGGCTTCGTCGCCGCGCGCGTGCTGCGCGAGGCCGGCCGCACCGTGCACGTGCTCTGCACCGCCGAGCGCTCCGAGTACTCCGGCGACGCGCGCGCGAACCTCGAGCGCCTGCCCGGCGAGCCGCCCGCGCTCTTCCGCACAGAGCTTCCCGCCGGCACCTGCGCGATCGTCGACGCACTGCTCGGGACCGGCTTCGCCGGTGAGCCGCACGGCGCCGTCGCCGACGCGATCGCTGCGATCAACGCCGCGGGCGTGCCCGTTGTTAGCGTTGACGTGCCGAGCGGCGTCGATGCCTCGAGCGGCGTGATCGGCTCGCGCGCCGTCAGAGCCGCGCTGACCGTCACGTTCCAGCTCGCCAAGCCAGGGCTTTGGATCGCACCCGGCAAGCAGCACTCGGGGGAGGTGCACGTGCTCGACATCGGCATCCCGCGCGAGGCGCTGAGCGCGTCCGAGGTCGCGGCGAGCCGCGCGGTGGGCCTGATCGAGCGCTCGCTCGCGCGCGAGCTGCCGCTGCGCTCCGCGCTCTCCACGAAGTTCTCCAGCGGCCACGTGCTCGTCGTCGGCGGCTCGCCCGGGCTCACCGGGGCGCCGCAGATGACGGCGCACGCCGCGATGCGCGCGGGCGCCGGAT
>DATJNQ010000007.1:0-2537 GCA_035507895.1 Solirubrobacteraceae bacterium
CGTAGGACCCGCCGAGAGGCTGGAAGCGCACCTTCGCTCGCTGCGCGACGAGCTCGCTCGCATCGGCGCGAACGCGCCGGCCGAGCGGCTCGAGGAACTCGAGGCCGAGATCGCCGTGCACGAGGCCGACCTCGTCGGCCATAAGCTCGCCGAGGCCGAAGCGGCGCTCGCCAGTGCCGTGGCGACCGCGAAGGCGCTGCCCGGCAACGAGGCTGCTCTGCGGCAGCTGATCGAGCGCCTGGAAGCGTCCCGTGTCGAACTGCTCGCCGCCGCTGCGCCGCAAGCCGCGGCCGACGTCGACGAGACGCCGGCGGAGCCCGGCGCGGTCGAGACGACGCGCGCGGCGCCCACGCCGGCGCGCAAGCGCCCGCCGCGCAGCAGGAAGGCGGCGTGATGAGCCTGCGATCGAGAACCCGGTCGCCGTACGCGCGGCGCCCGAAGGCCCCGCCGCCGATCGACTACGACGCGATCAACAGGGCGAAAGCCGCCGCCATCGCCGAGGAACAGCGCGTCCGGCAGCAGGCGATCGAGGGCGCAACCGCAGGAGCGATCAGCGCCGACCCGATCGCGCAGCTCGTCGAGCGCGCCGCAGCGCAGGACCGGCGGATCGAAGCTCTCGAGCGGCGCATACGCGCCCTCGAGCTGGAGCCACGCCGATGACCGACGAGGAGACGATCTACCCACGCCACGGTCGCCACAGCTTCTTCCGCGACGTCGCGCTCGCCGCGGGTCCCGGCATCGGTTCGGCGCAGGCCGCACAGGCGCACGACCGCCTCGAACGACACCGCGAGGCGACCGTCAAGAGGCAGGAGCTCCTGCAGCGAAGCGCCGTCGTGGACCTCGAGCGCCGAGGCATCTATGCGCTCGCCGCGTCGGCAACCCAGTCGCGGGCGATCAGCGCAACGTCGGGCGCTGCCGCGTTCATGCCGCCGCGCTGGATGGTCGACCAGTGGGCGAGCGTCGCTCGCGCGGTGTCGCCGCTGCGCCGGCTCGTGACATCCGTGCAGCTGCCGCCGGACTGCATGGAACTGCGCATTCCCCGCTTCGACACGGCCGCAGGCGTCGTGCCGCTCGCTGCGGAAAACGTGAACGCACCGGAGATCTACGGCACGACCGACGAAGTCGTGCGGCCCGTCGCGACGATCAGCGGTGACGTGCTGCTCTCGCAGCAGCTCTTCGACCGCGGAGGCGAATTCGCCGACCAGATCATCCTCCGGGACTTCGCGGAGAACTACGCCGAAGTGCTCCAGCAGCAGCTCATGGACGGCACCGGCGAAACCGGGCAGCTGGAAGGCCTGAGAACGGTCTCGACGGCCGCGGTGAACGGCGTCCCCGGGGCGCAGCTCACGACCTACACCGCCGGATCGCCCACGAACGCCGAACTCATCAAGCGCATCGGGGAGCTCGCGGGCAAAATCAGCGACGTCCGCAAGCGGCCGCCGTCCGCGCTCCTCATGCGCGGTGGCCGCTACTTCGCCATCGCGGCGAGCCCTGACGGGAGCGGCAACACGCCGATGCAGCGTGTCGGCGTCGGGGCGTTCCCGGCCGAAGCCGACACCGGCCCGTTCGGCCCCGTCGCGGGCCTGCCGGTCTACCTGGACCAGACGATCCCGGCCGACCTCGGCGCCGGCGAAAACCAAGACACGATCGTCGCGGTCCGTGCTCGCGACGTGATCCTGCTCGAAGACCCGACCGGGCCGCACTTCACCGCGATGCCCGGCACCGACGACGCCGGCCAGCTCACCGTCCTGCTCGCCTGGCACCAGTACGTCGCCGCGTTCACATCGCTCTACCCCAGCGGCATCGGCACGCTGCAGGGCACCGGGCTCGTCTACCCAGGGAGCGAATTCTGATGGCCAACCTTCGCGACCACCAGCGCGACTGGCTGCGACACGCCCGCCGCGAACTCGCCAAAGCACGCCAGGCCATGCGCGACCTCGAAGCCGACAACCACAGCTCGGCAGAAGTCAAGGCGACCAGGGATCGGATCCTTCGCGAAGCCATCACGAAATGGACCGCGAAGGTCCGGCAGCTCGAAGCGGACCTCGGCGAGACGCCCGCCGGCGACAGCCCGCGCGCCGCAGCACCGCGCGCCACCAGCGAGGCGCGCAGCGAAGTGATCGTCGGCGGCATGCGCAAGATCACGCGCTGGCTGCCGGTGCGCGAGAAGCTCACCGACCTGGTTCCAGAGCTCCGTGACCTGCAGGCCCTCGCTCGTCAGCGCAAGCGCGAACACGGCCGCCGAATCCGCACGAGCTCGAGTACCGACTTGCTCCTGCGGCGGAGACCGCGATGACGCTTGCTGCGCCGCTTTCGGTTGGCGGTGTAACGAGGCGCTCCACCTCCAGGGAGCGCGCGAGCATTCCGCGTGCGTCGGCGCGGGATGCTCGCCCAAGCTTGCCGCCCCTCACGGCAAGGGTAGGGGACTGCGGGACTCGGCGGCCTGCTCACGGCACAGTCATCACCGTGGGCAGGCCGTCGAGTGGTGGTGCCCTGAACAGATCGCAATGGGGGGACGTAGGTCGTACTTCAGCGGG
>DATJNQ010000008.1:0-139218 GCA_035507895.1 Solirubrobacteraceae bacterium
TCGTCGAGTCGTTACCCGCGGCCATCAAGAGGAAGAAACCCATCACGATCTCGTGTTCCTCGAGTTTCTCGCCTTCGACCTCCGCGTGCACCAAAACACTCGTCAAATCATCCGTCGGACGCTCCCGCCGCTCCGCAATCAGACTCTGACAACGCTCGAATACCTTCGGGATGTCCTCGTTGATCGCCGCCTCGATGCCGCCCGGGTTGAGGTCTTCGTCGCCGGCGCCGAGCGTCGAGTTCATGAGCTTGGCCCACGCCGCGTCGTCCTCCTCGTCGATGCCCATGAAGCTGCCGATGACGCGCGAGACGACCGGCTGCGCGACATCGGTGACCAGGTCGCAGCCCTCGCTGCCAGCAAGGCGATCGAAGACGCCGCTCGTGATCGCCCGGATCGCCCGCTCGTGCTCGGCGATCCGCTTGGGGGTGAAGCCGCGCTGGAAGAGCGCCTTCAGGCGATCGTGCTTCGGCGGGTCCATGCCGATGAACATGGCGCGGGCGAGCTCGATCGGGAAACCGAGGTTCGCGGCGAGGACCCCGCCGAGTTCGGAGGAGTAGGTCTCCCAGTCGCGGCTGACGGTGAAGATGTCGTCGGCGGTGGTGACCGACCAGAATCCGGGCTCGTCAGGGAATTCGCTGAAGTGACCGGTCCAGTGGATCGGGCAGCGCGCGCGCATCTCGCGGAACGCGGCGTACGGCGGGCCCTCCGACCAGAGGCCGTCCTCGGTCAGTTCGAGCTCCTGAATGTCGCGCTCCGTGCTCGCCATCGCCGCCTCCCGCCCGCGTCGGCGGGGATTCTAGCCCGCGCCGCTGCCGTGCGCCTCGCCCGCGCTGCTACTCGAACTGCGGTTCGCTGTAACCGGGCATCGTCTCCGGAAGCCCGTCGCTGACGCGGTCCGGGAAGTCAGCGGCGCGCTTCTCGAGGAAGGACGTGATGCCCTCCGCGGCGTCCGCGGAGCGCCCGCGTGCGACCATGCCGCGGGAGTCGGCGCGGTGGGCGAACATCGGGTGCGGGGCGCCGAGCATGCGCCACATCAGCTGGCGCGCGAGGGCGACCGACACGGGGGCGGTGTTGTCGGCGATCTCGCGCGCGAGGTCCCGGGCGGCGTCGATCAGCTCGCCGGCAGGGTGAACGCTCCGCACGAGACCGCGCTCGTGCGCCTCGCGGGCGTCGAAGACGCGTCCCGTCGCCACCCATTCCATGGCCTGCGAGATTCCGACGATGCGCGGCAGGAACCAGCTCGAGCAGGCCTCGGGGATGATCCCGCGTCGCGCGAAGACAAAGCCGATGCGCGCGTCCTCGCTCGCGAGACGCACGTCCATCGGCAGCGTCATCGTGGCGCCGACGCCGACGGCCGGGCCGTTGATCGCGGCGATGACGGGCTTCAGGCTACGGAAGATGCGCAGCGTGAGCTCGCCCCCGTTGTCGCGCGCGGGACCGGTGTGGCCGCGCGCCTCATAGTCGAACGTCGCGCTGCCGGCTTCGAGGTCGGCGCCGGCGCAGAAGCCGCGGCCGGCGCCGGTGACGATCACGCAGCGCACATCGTCGTCGCTGTCGGCACGGTCGAAGGCGTCGAGCAGCTCGGCGCACATCTGCGCCGTCCAGGCGTTGAGGCGGTCGGGGCGGCTCAGCGTGATCGTGAGGACGGCGTCGCTCAGCTCGGCCTGTATCTGTTCGTAGTCCATGGCGCGCAAGCCTAGAGGTCGGCGGCGCCGAGCATGCGCTCGTACGGCCCGTTGCCCGTCAGGCACGTCGCCGAGCAGCGCGCGGCGAGCGCCAGCGCACCGTCGAGCTCCATCCCCGCCGCGAGGGCATACGTGACGCCGGCGGCGAACGTGTCCCCGGCGCCGTAGGTGTCCCGCTCCTGGCCGGGCAGCGGTGCAGCGCACCATTCGCCCGTGCGACCGCGGGCGTCGTGCCAGCGTCCGCCGGCCTCGCCGCGTGTTGCGACGTAGAGCTCGGCGACGTCGCCGAGCTCGGCGGCGGCGGCGGCCTCGAAGCGGTCGGCGGCGCTGTAGACGAGAACGTCGGGACGGACATCGGCGGCGGCGAGCGCGGCGCGAGCGCGGGGGCTCGCGACGAGGACGCGTGCGCGTTCGCGCGCCAGTTTGAGCGCCTCGGCGTCGCCGGCGGTGAAGTAGAGCCCGTCGCACGGGCCGAGGGCCTGGACGCACGAGCCGGGTGGCTCGAGGCGTCGCCCGAGCGTGATGATCGTCCGCTCGCTGTCGTGGTCGATCAGCGTCATGCCGCGGCGCGTCGGCTCGCCTGCGGGCTGGACGTGGACGGTGACGCCAAGCTCTGCGAGGCGCGAGCGCGAGCGCGCGCCGTGCTCGTCCTCGCCGACCGCGGTGAAGAAGTCGGCGGCACCCGCGAGGCGCGCGAGCTGGACGGCGGCGACGGCGCCGCCGCCCGCGGGCTCAGTGAAGAGCGTTTCGGCGTGGCAGACGTCGCCCGCGGAGGGCAGGCGGTCGACGCGGGCGAACTCGACCCACTCGACGTGGCCGACCACCGCGAGGGAGATGCTCCCGCTCACCGCGCCAGTCTCACAGACGGGCGGCGCGGCGTGTCGGCGTCAGGCCTGGATGAACCTGTGGTGGCCGGCCTTGACCACGTATTTCTTGTGGGTCCGCAGGTTCGTGACGAGCACCTTGTCGGTGATCACGACGATTTCGGTCCCTTCGCAGGAGTCCAGCGTCTCCCAGCGCGTGCCGAGCACGGCGCCCGACGCGTACGAGCCTTTGGAGGCGAACTTGCCGTGGCCTTCGACCCAGAGCCGGCGGTACGGGCGGCGGCGGCGGCGTGCGGCGCTCGCGCGGCCGTGGCGCACTTTGCGGCCCTTGGATTTGTGGCATTTGGCATTGCCGCCCTTGAGCGTGAAGAAGGTGTAGCCGTTCCTTGTCTGTTCGATCTCGAACTCGCCGCCGTGCAGCACGACTGTCTCCATCTTGCCGTTTTCGCCTTCGAGTTCGAGCGTCACGACGCCGTTGGCGGCGTTGATGACGCTGTCGTTCTTGACGGTGATCGGCGGCGTGAGCGTGACGAATTTGCCGGAGCCGCGGGGCTGTTCGATCGTGACGGTGCCGGTGACGCCGAGGACGTCGGCCTGGACGCCCTTCTTCGGTTTGGACTGTTCGCCGGCGATCTTCTGTTTTTCTTCTTCTTCCTTCTTTTTCTGTTCTTCTTCTTCTTCCTTGAGACGGACTTCTTCTTCGCGGCTCTCTTCTTCGAGCTTTTCGCGTTCTTCCCGTTCCTGCTGTTCCAGTTCTTCGCGTTCCTTTTCCTTTTCCGGCAGTTCGCCGGCTTCGGTTTCGGCCTGCAGCTCGCCCGCCGTCATGTAGCTCCAGACGGCGCCGGCGTCGTTTTCGTTCTGCTCGCCGCCGACCAGCGCCGAGTTGCCGTCGGCGGATAGCGCGACCGCGTCGCCGAACCAGACTTTGCCGGTCACTTCGGTCGGTTCGAGCCGCTCCGCTTCGGTCCACTTGGACAGTTCACGCGTGAAGACCCATGCCGCGCCGGTGTACTTCCCGGTAGTCGGCCCGCCGATCAGCGCCTCGTTGCCGTTGCCGCTCAGCGCGACGCTGTAGCCGAACTGGCTGAGGCTTTCCACGCTTTCTTCGATTTGGCCTTCGGGGCCTTCGGTGCGGGAGATCGCCTGCAGCTTTTCGCCCTGCTGGTTCCAGCCTTCGGTGCCGGGGACGAAGACGAACGCGGCACCCGACTTCGCGTCGTCCTGGCGCGCGCCGACGAGGATCGTGGAGCCGTCCTGCGAGATCGCGACGCTGACGCCGAAGCGCTCTTCGCCTTCTTCGCTGGTGTCCGAGAGGATCGACCCGGGTCCGAGCTTGTATTCGGGCTTTTCGCCCGTTTCGTCGAGGCGGTAGACGAACGCCGCGCCGTGCCACTTGCCGGGCTCGGCCACGCCGGGGGCGCCGACGACGACCGTCTGGCCGTTGCCGGAGATGGCGATCGAGCGGCCGAGGCGCCCTTCGCCGACGTCGCCCGTCCCGCCGCTTAGTCGCGGACCGACCTGCGCCCACTGCGAGCCGCCGGACGGGCGCTTGAAGACCCACGCGGAACCACGCGCGATGTAGTCGGAGGGCGCCCCGACGGCGAGCGTGCTGCCGTCTTCGGAGAGCGCCACGCTGCGGCCGAAGCGCGTGAGGCGTTTGGAGTTTTCCGGCGCCGCGATCCGTTCGACCTGTTTCCACTTCGGCGAGATGCCGACGTTCGACACTTCGTAGAGGCGCACTTCGCCGCGATCTTCGTCGGCCTCCGGGCTGCCGACGGCGGCGACTTTGCCGTTGTCGGAGATCGCGACCGAGATGCCGAAGGAGCATTCGGCTTCTTCGAGTTCGTTTTCGATCGAGCCCGAGCACGTCCCGCCGGCGGCGCGCGTGTTCGGGTTGACGAACCCTGTGAACTGGTACCAGTGGCCGGCGAGGCGGTAGAGGATCCAGGCGGCGCCCGGGAGGTAGGAGGTGCGAGGCGCACCGACGATCGCGGTCTGGCCGTTCGCGTCGACGGAGACCGATGCGCCGACTTCGCCCTCGCCCGCTTCGGGGATCCTGACGATGCTCGCGCCTTCTTCGGTTTCGAAGACCGGGTCGACGTGCAGCGGGTAGCTCGCGCCGCGCGTGTCGATCACGATCTGCAGGCGGCGCCCGTTCAGCGCGAGGTGCGCGGGCAGCGCGCGCCCGGTCGCGTCGCGGACCGCGAGGTGGCCGTAGCGCAGCTGCGTCCTGCCGGCGCGCGAGAACGTCACCTCGCCGTGGCGCAGCGTGGCTACGGTGTTGCCGCCGACGGTCATGTCGAGCGTCGTCCGCGATGCCGCCTGCGCGGGCTGTGCGACTGTGAAGCTCTGGGCTACGCCGTGCGGGCTGTTGGCGAACCACTGCTTGATGCCCGGCGCCGTGTAGCTGACGCGGTTGAGCTCGGTACGCGGGCGTGACGTGGCGAGCGCGTCGGCTTTCAGCGTGACGACGGCGCCGTCATGGCGCAGCGAGACGCCGCCGGCGCTGTAGCGCTCGCTCAGGTGCTGCGCCGGTGAGCCCGCGAGCGCGCTCCCCGCAAGCGGAACAGCCCAGTAGCCCGGGCCATACCCCTCCGCGAGTGGGCTGGGCGCTCCGGCGCGCGCGGCGCTCACCGGTGCGCCGGTGTCGCGCAGCGCGAGCGCGAGCGCGCCGCAGGCGATGGCCGCGAGCAGCGCGGCCGCGGCAAGAAGGGCCCGTGAATGCTGTGGCCGGGCGGCCCGTCCGATCGTTGCGTTCAGTACGCGTTCCATCGCCGACTAGTTCCCGCCCTCCAGGCGGAACTTCCCGTCCGCCACCATCGATTCAACCATCTTGTCCGTTCCGTGCCAAGCTGAAAATCCGTCCAGGGTAGCGTGACGGCATCCCGCGCGCCACCGATCGCGTGTATCCAAGGGACGGTACGGGGGCGCGGAGCACCGGTCAAGCACTGAAGAGTTTCCTCATGTATTCAGCGTCCCCATCCGTGCGACGCCGATCGCGGCAGTCTCTTACGATCTCACGTCGTGGCGGCAGCACACTGGCGTAAACGCAGAACCCTCGAGTTAGTTGCGGTCGCGCTGTTCGCAGTCGCCCTCGCCATCGCCGCGTACGCGACGAACCTGCTGCGCTCGAGCGAGCAGCAGACTCTCGACGCGCGCTACTCGATCCGCGGCCGCCAGCCGACACCGCGGGATCTGGTGATCGTCGGCGTCAACCACGAAACGCTCGAAACGATCCGCCGCCAGTGGCCGTACCCGCGCCACTACACCGCACGCGTGATCGAAAACCTCGTCCGCGCCGGAGCGAAGTCGATCGCCGTGGACCTCCAGTTCACGCAGCGCACAAATCGCGCGGAAGACATCGCGCTCGCCGAAGCGGTCGAAAGCGCGCACGGGAAAATCGCGCTCGCCACCGCAGAAATCGGGCCGCACGGCGAAACGAACATTCTCGGCGGCAACGAATTCCTGAAGGAAATCGGCGCCCGGCCCGCGAGCGCCGTGCTGCTGCTCGACAGCGACGGCGTCGTCCGCAACTTCCCGTGGGGCACGAACGATCTGCAGAGCCTCGGCGTCGTCGCGTACGAACTCACCTCGCACCGCCACGTCTCGCGCTCGACCTTCGATCACGGCGCGCTGCCCGTCGACTTCGTCGGGCCGCCCGAATCGATCCCCGAAATCTCGTATTCGAAGGTCGACAAAGGCGAATACGCGGCCAACGAGTTCCGCGGCAAGACGGTGCTGCTCGGCGCCACCGCGCCGATCCTCCAGGACGTGCACGACACGGCGACCAGCGGCTCGCGCGTCATGTCGGGACCGGAAATCTGGGCCAACGTGGAGAACACGCTCGCCCTCGGCGTGCCCCTGAAGCGCGCTCCGGCGTGGCTGGACATCCTCCTCATCTGCCTGATGGGCGCGGTCGTGCCGCTCGCCTGCCTGCGCCTGAGGGGCGTCGCGTCGACGCTGCTCGCGATCCCGCTCGCCGCGCTCTACGCCGTCGGCGTGCAGGTCGCGTTCAACTCGGGCCTGATCGTCAGCTTCGTCTACGCGATGCTCGCGCTGCTGCTCGCGACGCTCGGCACGCTGCTCGTCCTCTACCAGTCAGAAGCCGCCGAACGCGAGCGCGTGCGCGACCTCTTCGGCCGCTTCGTCGCGCCCGACGTGATCGAGCAGGTCGTCGAACGCGCCGGCGACAACCTGCGCCTCACGGCCGTCGAACGCGACTGCACGGTCCTCTTCAGCGACCTGCGCGGCTTCACGAGCTTCTCCGAGACGCAGCCCGCCGCACGCGTCATCGACGTGATCAACACGTACCTCTCGGAAATGACGGACGCGATCCAGGACCATGGCGGCACGATGATCTGCTACATGGGCGACGGCATCATGGCCGTGTTCGGCGCGCCGCTGGACCAGCCCGACCACGCCGACCGCGCCGTCCAGGCGGCGCTCGAGATGATCGGCCCGCGGCTCGAGCACTTCAACGACTGGATGAACGCGAACGGCCACGACCACCGTTTCGCGATGGGCGTGGGATTGAACAGCGGCACCGTGATGGCGGGCAACATCGGCGCCGAGAACCGGGTCGAATACACCGCGCTCGGCGACACCACCAACACCGCCGCGCGCCTCGAGGGCATGACGAAGGGCTCCGGCCACATGCTGTTCTTCGCGGACTCCACGCGGGCGCGCCTGCACCACGAGTACCCCGGCATGCAGGAGGTCGGCGAGCTCGAGGTCCGCGGCCGCGTGCAGAAGGTCCCCGTCTGGACGATCGAGGCGGAGGCTGCGCCGGAGGCGGGCGATGCGCAGGCGGCATCCTCGCCGACGGCTGGCTAGGGCACGATCACGATCTTCGCGCGCGTGCCCTCGCGCTGGGCGCGCCAGGCATCCTCGACCCGGTCCAGGCCGAACTCCAGGACGTCGACGACGATTTCTCCGGCCGCGGCGGCGGCGAGCAGCGACTCGTACGCCGCGCCCTTGACCGCCGGCGGCGCGGCGAACGTCGAGTGCCCCATCAGCGTGAGGAGCTTGCCGCGCAGAAGCGGCGAGGGGATCGTGGCCTCGCTCCCGGCGCTCGCACCGAGGTGGACGACCCGCGCGCCGACGCTCGCGGCGTGCAGCGCCGCGACGAGCGGCTCGCCGAACAGCGGGTCGACGACGACGTCGATGCGGCCCTCGCCGGCCGCCGCGAGCGCCGGCGCGAGATCGGCCTCGTCGAGCGGGACTGCCGCGTCGGCTCCGCGCTCGATCGCGAGCGCCAGGCCGTCGCGCGAGCGCGCCGCCGCGACGACGCGGCCGGCGCCGAGGACGCGCGCCGCCTGCAGCGCGACCTGCCCGACGATGCCGCTCGCGCCGAGGACCAGGACGTGCTCGCCGGGCTGCAGCTCGGCGCGCCACGTCAGCGCGAGCCAGGCCACGAGGCCGGCGATGCCGAGCGCCACGGCGACGCCGTCGGCCACGTCGTCACGCACCGCGAGCGCCGAGGCCGGGTCGATCAGCGACCGCTCCGCCATCGACCCGAAGGGTGCGATCGGCGCGTCGAAGTAGACGCGCCGCCCGTCGAGCAGCGCGACCGCCTCGCGTCCGGCGACGCACGGCAGTCGCGGTCGGCCGCCGTAGAACGTCCCCGCCGCCGTCGTCACGTCGACGGGGTTCAGCCCCGCCGCGAGCACCTCGACAACGGCCTGGCCGGGCGCGGCGGCGGGCTGCTGGAAGTCGCCGGCCGCGGGTACGCCATACTCGCTCAGCACCGCCGCCCGCATCACCGGCAGCTTCGCAGGATCCGCGCCGGCGCTGCGTACCGCCGCGACCATGCCTTACGAATTCCGTCCAAGTGCCGATACCATGCCGTGATGTCCACGATTGGTGTGTCCGAGTCAGCGGCGCGTCAGCCGCAGAAACTCGCCTCGATGCAGGTTCACTTCCTCGGGGTCCGTGGTTCTTCCCCCGCTCCGGGGGAGGATTTCCTTCGCTACGGCGGCCATACCTCGTGCGTCGCCGTCGGCAGCAACGATGAAGCGCCGAAGCTCGTGCTCGACGCGGGGATCGGGATCGCGGTCGCGGCGCGCATGCTCAAGGACCGTCCGTTCGACGGCACGGTGCTGCTCACGCACCTGCACTGGGACCACATCACGGGCCTGCCGTTCTTCCCCGCCGGTGACCGAACCGACGGCACCGTGCGCCTGCTGCTCCCGGAGCAGGGCGACGGCGTCGACGCGTACCACGCGGTCGCAGGCATCATGCGCCCGCCGTACTTCCCGATCGAACCCGACCTTCTGCGCGGCGAATGGAGCTTCACCGGCATCGAAGAGGGCGAGCACGACATCGAGGGCTACAAGGTCCTCGCCCTCGAGGTTCCGCACAAGGGCGGGCGCACGTTCGGCTATCGCATCTCGGACGGCGACCACGTCTTCACGTACATGCCGGATCACTGCCCGACGGAGCTCGGCTGGGGCCCGGACGGTCTCGGCGCCTACCACGACGCGGCGGTCACCCTCGCCAAGGACGCCGACCTGCTCGTGCACGACGGACAGCTCCTGACGGACGAGCTGCCGGTCCAGGCACCGTTCGGCCACGCCGCCGCGGAGTACGCGGTGCGCCTTGGCGAGGTCGCCGGCGCGCGCGCCGTCGCGGTCTTCCACCACCGTCACACCCGCACGGACGACGAGCTCGACGCTCTGCGCGACTCGCTGCAGCGGACCGGCATCGAAGTGTCGGTCGCCTCCGAGCGCACGATCGCCCAGCTGTAGACGGCGCCTGTCGGCGCCGCTGCGAAGCTCTCACCCGTGGAGAACCTGCGCGACATCACGCGCGTGCTGCGCCAGCGGCAGTTCCGGCTGCTGTGGCTCGCGAACACGTTCAGCTGGGTCGGCGACAGCCTCGTGCTCGTCGCGCTCGCGCTGTTCGTCACCGAGCGCACCGGAAGCGCGACCGACCTCGGCATCGTGCTCGCGGCGCACGCGCTGTCGCTGGTCGCCTTCCTCCTGCTCGGCGGGGTCTGGGCGGACCGCCTGCCACGCCACCGCGTCATGGTCGTCACCGACCTCGTGCGCTGCCTGCTGCATGCGCTGCTCGCGGCGCTGATCTTCGCCGGCACGATCGAGATCTGGCAGCTCGCCGTGATCGAGGTCTTCTACGGTGCCGCGGAGGCCTTCTCGCGGCCGGCGTCGAACGGACTGCTGCCGCAGACCGTCGACGAGAGCGACGTGCAGCAGGCGACCGCCGTGACGACGATGGCGCGGAACGTCACCGAATTCGCCGGGCCCGCGCTCGCGTCGGTGCTCGTCCTCGGCGCCGGTGCGGGCTGGGCGTTCGCACTCGACTCGGCGACGTTCGTCGTCAGCATGTTCTTCCTCGTGCAGCTCAGCCCGCGCCGGCGTGTCCAGGCGGCGGGCGCACACATCGCCGGCGACAGCGGCGGCGAGAGCACGCTCGAGTCGATCCGCGAGGGCCTGCACGAGGTGCGCACGCGCCCGTGGGTTTGGGCGACGCTCGCGTCGTTCTGCGCGGGACTCTTCTTCGGCCTTTCGCCGTGGTTCGTTCTCGGCGCCACGATCGCGCGCGAGCAGTACGGTCACATCGCCGTGTTCGGCTTCGCCGAGACCGCGATCGGCGTCGGCACGATCGTGGGCTCACTCGTCGGCGTCGGCTGGCGCCCGCTTCACCCGATGCGCATGGCGATGCTCGCGATCATGATCTGGCCCGTCGCGGCGATCCTCTATGCGAGCGGCATCACGCTCGCGGTGGTGCTGCCCGCGACCGTGCTCGCCGGCGCCGGCATCTCGCTGTTCGACGTGTGGTGGATCACGGCGTTGACCGAGCGCATCCCGCCGGACCGGCTGTCGCGGGTGACCGCATACGACTGGATGGTCTCCGGCGGCATGCTGCCCGTCGGTTATCTGATCGCGGGGCCGCTCGGCGATCGGTTCGGCGCCGTCAACGTGATGGTCGCGGGCTCGGCGCTGGCGTTCATCTCGTTCGCGCTCGGACTCCTCCCGGCCGCCACACGGTCGCTGCGGCGGATCGACGGCGGCGTGCCGGCCTTCTCCGGCGAGGAGCCGTTCGAATCGATCGCCGGACGCTACTGAGCGCGGCGCGGTATCGTCGCGACCGCCAGCTAGCGCAAGGGAGAAGAGCATGGGCGACATCGAGTTCCAGACCGGCAGCGGCTCGGCGATGGGCTACCTCGCGACACCGGCGTCCGGCGAGGGTCCGGCGACGATCGTGTGCCAGGAGTGGTGGGGCGTCGACGAGCACATCCGCTCGGTCTGCGACCGCTTCGCGGCAGCGGGGTTCTTCGCGCTCGCCCCGGACCTTTACCGCGGTGAGACCGCGTCGCAGCCGGACGAGGCGCAGCAGAAGATGATGGCGCTCAACATCGAAGAGGCCGAGCGCGAACTGTGCGGCGCGGCGTCGTACCTCGCGGGACTGGACGGCGTGCGCGGCGAGGGCATCGGCGCTGTCGGCTTCTGCCTCGGCGGGGGCCTTGCCGTGTGGGCCGGCGCGGCGTGCCCACAGATCGCGGCGACGGTCTCCTACTACTACGTGATGCCGCACGGCCGGCCCGACTTCGCGCAGATCAAAGGTCCGGTGCTCGGTCACTTCGGCACGGCCGACGACTTCATCCCGCGCGAGGACGCCGACGCCCTCGAGCAGGAGATGCGCGCCGCAGGCGTCGACGTGACCTTCGAGCACTACGAGGGTGCGGGCCACGCGTTCTTCAACGACACGGACCGCCTGGGCACCTACGATCGCGAGCTCGCTGAGCTCTCCTGGGAGCGCACGATCGCCTTCCTGCACGCGGCGCTCGGCGCCTAGCGGAGCGTCAGCCCTCGCCCTCCACGGCGACGGGGTGGATGCGGAACGTCCAGGCGCGGTTCAGGATGAACGTCGTCACCGTGACGACGGCCGTCGCGAGGACCTGCGCGATCAGCTCGCCGAGGCCGGCGCCGCGGACGAGCGCGAACAGCAGCAGCTCGTTGACGGCGAGGCCGAACGTCTGGACGACGCCCCAGCGCACCGGCGTGTACGCGTCGCCGACGTGACCGCTGAAAGTCCAGCGCCGGTTCCAGATGAACCCGTTCGTCGCCCCTACGATGAACCCGATCGCCGAAGCGGCGAGATACCACACGTCGAAGCCCTTCAGGAGGATCGTGTATACGGCGAGCGTCAGCAGCGTGTTCGACACGCCGACGAGCACGAACTTCGCGAACTGCCGGGCGACGCCGATGTGGCGTTCAGGCAGCGGGAACGGTCCGCTGCGCCGGACTGGGGGGCGTTCGGGCAATGTCACGTTCATTCGTAGCGAACTTCGAGGATAATTTCAGGTTGCCGTTATGAGCGGGGTACATAGTTCGCATTGCAAAAGCGCCGCATACCGGTAGACCAGATGCCAGACACTTCACTTCGTACACCCTCACTGCTGAGCGTCGTCGCGCCGATCTACAACGAGCAGGAGCTCGTCGAGCGGTTCGTCACGCGCACCAAGGAAGCCGTCGCCGACTACGAGTTCGAGCTCGTACTCGTCGACGACGGCTCGAGCGACGACTCGCCGGCGATCCTGGACCGCATCGCCGCGACGGACCCGCGCGTGCGCGTCGTGCATCTGTCGCGCAACTTCGGCCACCAGGCGGCGCTCACCGCCGGCCTCGAGCACGCCGTCGGTGACGTCGTCGCGATGATCGACGCCGACCTGCAGGATCCCCCCGAGCTGATCCGTGACATGGTCGCCGAGTGGAGCCGCGGCTACGACGTCGTGTACGCGGTGCGCGCCGAGCGCGACGGCGAGACCGCGTTCAAGCTGTGGACGGCGAGGTGGTTCTACAGCCTCTTCGACCGCCTCACGCAGGTCGAGCTCGAGCACAACTCGGGCGACTTCCGCCTGCTCGACCGCCGCGCGCTCGACGCCCTGCTCTCGATGACCGAGCGCTCGCGTTTCCTGCGCGGCATGACGGTCTGGGTCGGCTTCCCCCAGACCGCCGTGATGTACGAGCGCGACGCGCGCGACGCGGGCGAGACGAAATACACGCTGCGACGGATGCTCCGCTTCTCGCTCGACGCGATCACGGCGTTCTCGCACGTGCCGCTGCAGCTCGCCACGTGGCTCGGGATGCTCTGCGCCGGCGTGGCGTTCGTCGCGATCCCGGTCGTTATCACGCTGCGCCTGCTCGGCTCCTATCTGCCGGGCTTCTCCACGATCACGATCGCCGTCCTGCTCCTCGGCGGCATCCAGCTGATAGCGCTCGGGCTGATCGGCGAGTACATCGGGCGGATCTACGACGAGGTCAAGCGGCGCCCGCTGTACATCGTGCGCGAGGAGCTCAACCGGCCCACCGTGACCGGCCGCTTCTTCCACCCCGCCGAGGTCCGTGCGGGCCTGCCGGCGAGCGCGCCCGAAGCGCCGCCGCCGGCGCCCGAGGGCATCCTCTAGCCGGAGCCTACGTCGGCCCGCTCGGTGTGCGCCACGAGCCGCCGGAGGGCTGCTGGGGCACTGAGTTCGGCGGCACCGTGACCGGCCCGGAGGTCGCGCAGCCGCCCTCCATGAGCTCGGCCGGCGAGAGCGGCACGCGCGGCAGCTTGGGGTGCGATTTGACGCGTTCGACGAAGTTGAAGGAACTCGTCATGTCGCCCGTCGTCGAGCGGCGCCACGCCGAGAGGTTCGGGACCTCGACGCCGAAGCGCGTCTCCAGGAAGCGCAACAGCGACGTGTGGTCGAACCTGTCCGAGCACAGGAACCCGCCGCGGCTGTACTCGGAGATGACGAGCGCGGGAACGCGGAAGCCGAGGCCGACCGGGCCCGTGTAGCCATCCTCTGCCCCGGTCAGGTCGGGGACCGTGAGGTACTCGCCGGCCGTTCCCGGCGGCGGTGTCGGCGGCGGCACGTGATCGAAGAAGCCGCCGTTCTCGTCCCACGTGATGAACACCGCCACCTTCGACCACAGCTCGGCGTTCCCCCAGATCGACCGCAGCAGCTTGGAAACGGTGTGCTCGCCGATCGCGGCGGTCGAGTAACCCGGGTGCTCGGTTTCATCCAGCGAGGCGTTGATCCACACGACCTGCGGCAGCGTGCCGGCCGCGATGTCGGCGACGAAGTCTTCGGGGTAGGTCGGTTCGAAGGCGAGCGCGGCGAGCGCAGGGTCTTCGACGTAGGACTTGAAGTAGGTGAGGACGTTGTCGCCGAGCCCGCCGCCGGTCCCGTTGTAGATCTTCCAGCTGATCCCGGCTGCGCTGAGCGCCTCGGGCATCGTCTGCCACGTGAACGTGCCCCTGTACTTGGAGCGTTCGCCCTCGAGCGTTTCGATCAGCGGGCCGCCCTGCCCGCCTTCGGGGTCGAGCGTCGCGGTCATGCTGAGGAGGCGGTTCGGGTCGGTGGGGCCGAGCACCGAGCAGTGGTAGCCGTCGCACAGCGTGAAGGCTTCGGCGAGCGCCCAATAGAAGGGGATGTCGGCGCGTTCGTAGTAGCCCATCGTCGCGGGCCCGGCCTTGGGGCCGTCGACGGCGAGGTGCGCGCGGATGAAGCCGTCCATCGCGCCGCTGTCCCAGCTCTCGTGCTGCGGCCCCCACTGGTGGGTGATGTCGGGGAAGCACTGCGGCGCGCCGTTGGTCTGCAGATGGAAGGGCATCAGCACCCCTTCGTAGCCTTCGACGGGGTAGCCGGGCTGGGCGTAGACGCCGCTCGCGACCGCCTGCGCGTAGCCGTTGACGCCCGGCATCATGCCGAAGTAGTGGTCGAACGACCGGTTCTCCTGGATCAGGATCACAACGTGTTCGATGTCTTCGAGCGTGCCCGGACGCGGGCTCGCGGCGAGCGCGGCCTGGATGACGGGGTCGGCGAGCAGCGCCGCGGCGCCGGCTCCCGCTCCGGCCTTCAGCAGATCCCTCCGTGTGTACACGCCTCCCCCTTCGGTCGCGCCCGCTTCGTGCGGCCGGCCGAGCGTACCGTCCCGGTCCGCGGCGCGCAACGGTCTGTACGGAGAGGGCGGGATTCGAACCCGCGATGGAGTTTGACCCCCATACTCGCTTAGCAGGCGAGTGCCTTCAGCCTCTCGGCCACCTCTCCCGGGGGTGCGGCGATTCTAGATGGTGGGCGCGCCCGTCGCGGGCGCCGCGCCCGCGCGGGGTAAGTGCTAGGAATGGACGCTATCGGGGCACGAGGTGTGCCCCTGGCGCGGATTCGAGGTGAGAGTTGAGCGATCCGGATTTCGAACAGCGCGAGTTGGAAGCGGCGGAACGCGAAGCGGCGGAGATCGGCGGTCACGTCGACCCGGAAAGCGCGGATCCCGCAATGCGCGCCGTGCTCGAGGGCGGCGGCGGCGAGGCGGAGGGATTCGAGGAGGCAGAGCGGGAGCTGATCGAACACGCCTCGCACGGCGACGACGAGCCGGCGCACGTGGTGCTGCACGACCAGGGGCAGGTCGAGGAGGACCAGTCGGTCCGCGCCGACGGCGAAGCCGACCACGAGCCTTCGAGCGAGTCCGAGAGCGAATAGGCGCACGCCCGCCGGGGCGCTGCCGTAGCCTGTCCCGACACCCGGAGGGGTGGCAGAGTGGTTGATTGCGGTGGCCTTGAAAGCCATTGGGCGGGCAACCGTCCCGGGGGTTCGAATCCCTCCCCCTCCTTCGCCTCGCCGCGCGTCCAGCGTCCGCGCGGCACGCCCGGCGCCGGCCGCTGACAAGCGAGCGGCCCGGCTGAGGCCGGGCCGCTCGTTTCTACTTGCCTACCGCGGCGCAGGGGCGCCGCCGCGAACTTCGTGAGGGCCGGTCGCTGCCCGCGCCTCGCGGCGCCGGCAGCGACCCTACGCCCTCACTCGCCTGTTGACTTTCGCGCTACCTGTCTTCGTTTTCGCAGAGACCGACCCAGTGGTGGTCGAAGCCCCCGCCGTCCCACGACACGTTCGTGTCGATCACGGTCGTGCCTTCCGGCACTTCGAACATCACCGTGTTCATGCCTTCCGGACCTTCGAACGTGAACGTTTCTTCCTTGGCCACTTTGCGGCCGCTGCCCCCGTAGCTGATCCTCTCGGTGACCGTGTTCTCGCCGAGCGGGAAGCCCCAGAAGTAGAACGTCGCTTCGTGGCAATTGATTTCGCTACCGCCTTCTTCGGTGGTGCGTTTTTTGCTCGGGAGGTTCACGACGACGCAGTTCGAATTCTTCGTGATCGGAATGCCTTCGTTTTCCGGCGGGTAGGCAGTGTCCGTCGCGCAGTTTTCGTAGTAGCTGTTGTGAACCGTGAGCGCGTGAGCGCACGTGTAGGTCGCGCTTTCGCCGGGCGCCAGCGGACCTTCCGGCCCGCCGGAGATCGTGCCAGCGTCGCAGTGCGCGTCGACCAGTTCCCCGAACGTCAGGGACGTGTTCCCGGTGTTCGTGACGGTGATGTTGTACTCGACCCATTCACCGACGTGGCCGGTGATCACGTGCTTGACGAACGGGCCTTCCTCACCGATGCGCTGCGTCTTTTCGATGTTGAACGAAGGCCTCGCGTTGGTCTCGACGACCACCACGTTCGATTCCGAGGAGACGGTTTTGCCGCCTTCGGTTTTGCCTTCAATCGACGCCTGGTTGGTGTACACGCCGCCACCGACCAAGAGGTGCGAACACGTGTACGTGATCGATTCGTTCGGCTCAAGCGGAACTTTGGGCGGGTCGGAGATGGTCCCCGGGTCGCAGTGTTCGTCCTCGAAGTTTTCGAGCTCGAGCGGCTGGTTGCCGGTGTTCGTGATCGTCATCTTGTATTCGACCCTGCGGCCCTCTTCGGTCACGATGAGTTCCTTCGTGAACGGTTCTTTGGTGCCTTCGATCCGCTGTTCCTTGACGATCGCGATCGATGGGCCGCAAAGCGCCTTGCCCGCGTGGTCGAAGTCCCCGGTGACGCCATGCGTCGTCCAACGCGCGCGCGCGTCGACCTTCACCGAGCCTTCAGGCGAGCTGTAGGAGATCGTGTTCGACCCCGACGACCCGTTGAACGTGAAAAAACCTTCATAAACGCGTTTGCCGGCCACCTTGACCCGCTCGAACACGACGTTGTGTTCGGCGTTCGCGAAACCGGAGTACTTGAAGGTCACGTGGTTACACGTGATTTCGGTCACGCCTGTGCCTTCACCATGGTCTGCCTGTGCAGCAGAGGCGGCAAAAGCGCCTGCAAATGCAAGGGCAAGGACCGCCATGGCGAGCAGCCCTGCCCTCCGTGTTGCGCTGCGAGCAGCGCGATGTTCGTTCCATGCGTTTGTCATGACGCCCCCTGCGAGGTTGCTAGAAAATCGGTCGAGCTTACCATGCGGATGTGCTATGCGCATCTTCCCACGCGGCGCAAGTCCCGACCCCGCGTAGGGCGCCCGCGCCGGCACCGCGAGGCTCGCGCGCCCGTGGTAGACAGGCCTTGGTGCGGCCACCGGTGAGCCGCACGCGGCAAGCGAACGGGAGCGCAAATGTCGGCTTACACGCTGAAGAACATGATGGAAATCGAAGACTTTCTCGCCGACCGCGACATCGGCGTCGAGGGACGCTTCGCGCGCAAACACATCGACTCCCGCGAGCTCGGTGTCAGTTACTTTCGCTACGAACCCGGGCGCCGCGCGCCCTTCGGCCACAGCCACCGCGAGCAGGAGGAGGCTTACGTCGTGGTGCGCGGGTCCGGCCGCGTGAAGCTCGACGACGACATCGTCGAGCTCTCGCAGTGGGACGTGCTGCGCGTCGCGCCCGAGGTCGTGCGGTCCTTCGAGGCGGGCAGCGACGGCCTCGAGCTCATCGCGGTCGGTGGCACGCGCCCGGAGGACGGCGACGGTGTGCCCGCGCCGGAGGGCTTCTGGGACGACTGACGCGCTAGACGGCGAGCGCCGCGCCCGCCACCTGCGGCTCGGCTGCGGGCACCGCGCGCGCCAGCACGACGGCGGCGCCGCGCGAGGGGCTGAACGTGATGCCGCGCCGGATCGTGCGCTCGCGCGGGCCGGGCGCCGGTGCGACGTCGTAGCGCAAGAGCGCGCTGCGCAGCAGCGCGTGCATCTCCGCGAGGGCGAAGCTCGCCCCGATACAGCGACGCCGCCCGCCGCCGAAGGGGATCCACGTGTACGTCCCTGGCGGCGAATCCAGGAACCGTGCGGGGTCAAAGCGCTCGGGGCGCTCGTAGATCAGCGGGTCGCGATGCATCAGAAGAGCTGAGACGGAGAGGATCGTCCCCGGCTCGTAGGTCCGCCCCGCGAGCTCGAACCTGCGGCGGACGATCCTCGGCTCCGCCGTCGAGAGGACCGGCCGGATGCGCATGACCTCCTGGATCGTCGCGGTCAGATAGGCGTCGCTTCCGGCGCGAAGGTCCTCGCGGACCCGTGCGACGGCCCACGGTGCGCGCGCGAGGACGGTGAACGCCCACGCGAGCTGCGACGCCGTCGTCTCGTGACCGGCCACGAGCGCCGTGACCAGCTCGTCGCGCAGCTCGCGGTCGGTCATCGGCGAACCGTCCTCGTGGCGCGCGGCGAGCAGGAGCGCGAGCACGTCGTTCCCGCCGGCGCCCTCGGCGCGGCGTTCGGCGATCAGCTCGAACAGCATCTCGTCGACGCGCGCGATACGCCGGTCCTGCTGGACACGCGCGCCGTTGCGCGCCAGCAGCGGTATCGACCAGAGGATCGCGATCGGGTTTTCTCCGAAGGCGAGCGTCTCGACGAGCGCCTCGCGCAGACGCTCGAGGCGGGCTCCCTGCTCGAGGCCGAAGACGACGCGCAGGATTATCTCGAGCGTCAGGCGCTGAAGGCGCGGGTGCAGCGCAACGGCTTCGCCGACCGGCCAGCTGTCGGTCTCGCGCTCGCAGAAGCCTTCGATCAGCTCGCCGGCGGCGGCGAGGCTCTCGCCGTGGAAGGGCGGCAGCATGACGCGTCGCTGCTGCAGGTGGTCGTCCTCGTCGAGCACGATCACGGAGTTCGGGCCGAGCAGCGGTTCGAGGATCCGGGCCCCCTCGCCTGGGTGAAGCACGTCCGGCGGCGCGGTGAGCACCTCGCGCGCCGCGTCCGGGTCACTCACGATGACGATCTCTTCCCGCCCGAGCAGGCGCATCGTGAACGTCCTGCCGTAACGCTCGCGCGCGCGGCGTACGAAGCCCGTCGGGCGATACCAGAAGCCGACCGTCTGTAGCAGCGGTGATAGGCGCGGGCCGGGCGGGAAGTCGGACGTCACGGTAGGACCGGGGCGAACGCTAGCGCGCGGTGCACCGGCGTGCGCTTGTGAAAATGTGTACAGATTCGTGCGCGCCGGTGGACCGGCCTGGACGGACGGCGTAGTATCCGCCGGTGTCGCACCAGCCCGAGGGCCGTCGGCGGCCCCGCAGCCGCACAGCGCAGGAAATGGAGTTCCGCATGGCACGCAGCGCTCGAGCACGTTCAGCGAAGCTGATCCTCGTCGCGTCGGCCGCGCTGATGCTCGCGGCGGGCCCCGCCGGCGCGCGCGAGCTCGCGAGCGGCCGCGAAGAAACGCCGAAAGCACCGAGAATCACCACCAACCCGCCCAACCAGACGGTCGAAGCGGGCACCCAGGCCACGTTCGTGAGCGCCGCGACGGGCTCACCCACGCCGACGGCGCAGTGGGAACGCTCGACGAACAACGGCTCGAGCTGGAACACGATCGCGGGCGCGACGAGTCCCGACTACATCATCGCGAGCGCCGAAACGTCGCAGAGCGGCTACGAGTACCGCGTCACGTACACGAACGCGTCGGGGACCGCGACGTCCAAGGCGGCGACGCTGAAGGTGTACGCAAAACCGCACGTCACAGTGCAGCCAAGCGAACAGGTCGTGCTCGTCGGCCACAACGCCACCTTCGAAGCGGAAGCAACGGGCTTCCCGACGCCGACGGTGCAGTGGGAACAGTCGGGCGACGACGGCGCGAGCTGGACCAACGTCGGCGGCGCCACCTCGCGCACGCTCACGATCAGCGACGTCGCGCTGAGCCAGAGCGGCAAGCTCTACCGCGCGGCGTTCAAGAACGAAGGCGGCGAAGCGATCAGCGCCGCGGCCCAGCTCGTGGTCGAGCAGGCCCCCGCCGTCACGACGCAGCCCGCGTCGAGCGCCGTCGAAGCCGGCGGGTCGACGAGCTTCACGGTCGCCGGCAGCGGGACACCGACGCCGACCGTCCAGTGGCAGCTCTCGACCGACGGCGGCAGCGAATGGAGCAACATCGCGGGCGCCACCGAAGCGACGCTCGCGGTCGTCTCCGCGACGACCGAAGAGAACGGCTACGAGTACCGCGCCACGCTCACGAACGCCGCCGGCAGCGCGACGAGCAACGCCGCGACGCTGTCCGTCTACCTGCTGCCCCAGGTGACGGAAGACCCCACGTCGACGACGGTCGAAGAAGGACACACGGCGACGTTCAGCGCCGCCGCGTCGGGCTTCCCGGCCCCCACGGTGCAGTGGGAAGTCTCGACCAACGGCGGCGGCAAATACGCCGCGGTCGGCGGGGCGACCTCGCCGACGCTGACGCTCGCGGACCCGAAGCTCGCGGAAAACGGCTACGAGTACCGCGCCCGGTTCACTAACGTCGGCGGCAGCGTCGTCACGACGGGGGCCACGCTCACGGTCGACACGCTGCCCGCGATCACGAAACAGCCCTCGTCGACAACCGCGATCCAGGGGCAGGGCGCGAAATTCGAATCGGCCGCGAACGGCTTCCCGACGCCAACGGTGCAGTGGCAGCTCTCGACCGACAGCGGCGCCGAATGGTCGAACATCGAAGGCGCCACATCGGCGAGCCTCTCGCTCGCGTCCGTCAGCTACTCGCTGAACGGCGACGAGTACCGCGCCGCCTACGCCAACAGCGCGGGCACGACCTACACGAACGCGGCAACGCTCACCGTGACCGTGCCGCCCGAAGTGACTAGCCAGCCCGAATGGCAGACCGCTCTCGCCGGCGAACCGGTCAGCTTCACCGCGACGGCGACCGGCCACCCCGCGCCGACGGTGCAATGGGAACGCTCCACGAACGGCGGCACGAGCTTCAGCCCGATCGCGGGGGCGACATCGACGACGTATTCGATCGCGGCCGTGCACGCGGCCGAAAACGGCTACCGCTTCCGTGCCGTGTTCACGGACAGCGCCGGCACCGCGACGAGCGAATACGCGCGCCTGACGATCACGACGTCGCGCTACCAGGCCGTCGCGTGGGGGCAGAACGAGTCGCGCCAGCTCGGCAGCGGCACCGACGTCCCGTCGAGCGACACGCCGGTGACGGTCAGCAAACTCAATTTCGTCAAGGCGATCGCGGCGGGCACACGCAACGGCATGGCGCTGCTCGAAGACGGCACGGTGCGCGACTGGGGCTCCAACGAAGACGGCCAGCTCGGTGACGGGTCGGACGAAGAAGGAACGTCGTCCGTCCCCGTGAAGGTCTCGGGCCTGTCCGAAGTGACGTCCATCGCGGCTGGCGAAAACCACTGCCTCGCGCTGCTCGCGAACGGCACGGTGAAGGCCTGGGGCGACGGTGAACAGGGCCAGCTCGGCGACGGCAGCACCGGCAGCAGCGACGTGCCCGTGACGGTGAGCTCGCTCAAAGGCGTTGTCGCGATCGCCGCGGCCGCGAACTACAGCATGGCGCTGCTCGAAAACGGCACCGTCGAGGCGTGGGGCGAAAACGAACTCGGCCAGCTCGGCGACGGCGGGACGGCCCGCGCCGACATCCCGCAGCCGGTGAAAAACCTCTCGGGTGTGACCGCGATAGCGGCCGGCGGCGAATTCGCGATGGCGCTGCTCTCCAGCCACAAGGTCGATATCTGGGGCAGCGACCAGTACGACGAGATCGCCGACGAAGGCGAACACTCCGAATTCGTCGACAAGCCAGTCGAAGTCGCGGGGCTCAGCTCCGTGAACCAGATCGCGGCGGGGGCGACGCACGCCCTCGCCCTGACGAGCGGCGGCACCGTCTACGGCTGGGGCCAGGACAGCGAAGGCGAGCTCGGCAACGGGACCTTCAAGGCGACCGTAACGAAACCGACCGCCATCACGGGCCTCGGTGAAGTCGCGTACCTGTCGGCGGGCGACCAGTACAGCCTCGCTTTGCAGAAGGACGGCCACCTGCTCGCGTGGGGAACCAACACGTACGGAACGCTCGGCGACGGCTCGAGCGGCGCGCCGAGCGCGAGCCCCGTGAGCGTCTCCGGGCTCGGCGAAGTCAAGCTCATCGCCGCCGGCGCCCAGTTCGCCATGGCGGACGGTGAACCGCTGCCGCAGGTCACGGCGGTCAGCCCCGACGTCGGCGCGGAAAGCGGCGGTACGACCGTCACGATCAGCGGCGAGAACCTCAGCGAAGTCACCGAAGTCGACTTCGGCTCGACGCCGGCTGCGAGCTTCACCGTCAACTCCGCGACGTCGATCACGGCCGTCACCCAGGCCGGCAGCGGCCTCGTCAACGTCACCGCCTCGAGCGCCGCCGGGGTGAGCCCGATCGTCCCGGGCGACCGCTACACCTTCCAGGCGCCGCCGACGGTCACGAAGGTCTCACCCAAGACGCTCGGCGCCGAAGGCGGGACGAGCGTGACGATCACGGGCACCAACTTCAAAGACGCGAGCGCCGTCGACTTCGGAGGCGTGCCGGCGAAGTCGTTCGTCGTCGAGAGCGAACTGACGATCGTCGCCGTCTCGCCCGAACGGGCCGGCGGCCGGGTGAACGTGACGGTGACGAACACCGACGCGACGAGCGCGCCCGCGAAGGGCAACGAAGTGAAGATCGTTCCCAAGCTCACGGCGATCGAACCCGCGAGCGGGCCGCTCGCCGGCGGCAACACGGTCACGCTCCGCGGCGTCGGGCTCGCGGGCGGCCCCGCCACCGAGCTCAAGTTCGGCAAAGGCGTCGCGACGAACGTCGAATGTTCCTCGCTCACTCTCTGCACGGCCGTCGTGCCGGCCGGGCGCGAGGCGGGCGCCGTCACCGTCCTCTTCTCGATCGGCAAGGAGAAGGCAGCTGTGACGCGCCCCGCCGACGAATACACGTACGAATAGGCAGCCGGCGCCGGCAACCGAACGTCCGCGCCGTCGAACGCGCGGCCTACGATCCCGTTGGATGGCCGACGAGCACGACGCCTCGCCGCAGCTGACCCGCCGCGCCCTGCTGCGAGGCGCCGCCGTCGCCGGCGGCCTCGCCGCCACCGCCGGGGTCGCAGCCGCCGCGACCACGGCGACGACGCCCGGGGCGCGCACACGGCGCCGTCCCCGGCGCCCCACCAAGCCCAACATTCTCGTGATCGTCGTCGACCAGATGCGCTACCCGCAGTGGCTTGCCGCGGGCGTCGCCGGCGCGGCCTTCCCGCCGAACATCCAGCGCCTGCGCGACGGGGGAGTGCTCTTCGCCCGCCACTACGCCGCCTCGAACGACTGCTCGCCCGCGCGCTCGACGATGCTGACGGGCCTGTACACCCACCAGACGTGGACGCTGATCACCGGCGGCTCGACGCTCGACCCGGGCTTCCCGACCTGGGGCGGGATGCTGCGCGAGCACGGCTACCACACCCGCTGGCTCGGCAAGTGGCACCTCACGCACGGGGACCGGCACTGGAACCACGCGACCGGCGAACGCGCGCTCGAGCGCTACGGCTTCGCCGGCGGCATCTTCCCCTCACCGAACGGGTCGCCGGGCCAGGGCTACCACCGCGACCCGGTCATCGTCGACGCGTTCAGGCGCTGGCTGCGCGAGGACGGCGCCGGCGGGCCGTGGTGCACGACGCTCTCGTTCGTCAACCCGCACGACATCGCCTGGTGGTACGCCCTCAGCGGGCGGGTGAAGGCCGAGGCCTCCTCGCCACGCGTCGCGGCGGGGCTTCCGCCGAACTTCCAGACCCCCGCGGACCTGGCGCGGCAGGGCAAGCCGCGTCTGCAGCGTTCGCTGCAGCAGACCGCCGCCGTCTCGTTCGGGGGCGTGCCGTTCGAAGGACCCGACACCGCGGCCTACTGGCGCGGCATGCTGGATCTCTACGTCGCGCTGCAGCGGATGGTCGACGAGCACGTCGGCGCGGCGCTCGATGCGCTCGAAGAGCGGCCCGAGATCGCGGCGAACACCGTCGTCGTCTTCACCGCCGACCACGGCGAGTACGCGGCCTCGCACGGCTTGCGCGGCAAGGGCGCGGGCGTGTACGAGGAGGGCATCCGCGTGCCGCTCATCGTCAAGGACCCGCGCGGGCTGCTGACCAGGCGCCCCGAGCTCGTACGGCGCCGGCTCACGTCCTCGGTCGACCTCGCGCCGCTGCTCTTGACGATCGCTGCGGGCTCCGACGCGTGGCGCCGCGAGGCGCACTACGCGCACCTGGCCGGGCGCGCCGACCTCGCGCGGATGCTCGCCGACCCCGCCGCTCCGGGGCGAAGCTTCGTGCTGCACGCGACGGACGAGATCGTCACGGAGTTCGCCCTCGAACCGTACGCGGCCGACGCGCCGCTGCACGTGCAGATGATCCGCACCGAGCGGGCCAAGTACGCGACGTACTCGAACTGGATCGCGGGCACCACGATCGCGACGAACGCCGGCCGCGAAGAGGAGCTGTACGACTACCGCCACGACGACGGGCGCCTTGAGACCGAGAACTCGGCCGCGCGGTCCGCGCTCACCGAGGAGCTCGGCGCAAGGCTCGCCGACGCCGCCGAACGCGAGCTGCGCGCCCCGCTCCCGGAGTCGCTGCGGCCCGCGCAGCGGCGGGGGCTCGCGAACTATCTCGATGTCGCGCAGCGCGACGCGCTCGTCGCCGCGGAGCATCGACGCGCGCTGATCGACCACGCGCTGGGCGACCGCGCGCTGCTGCGCCCGCCGCCCGTCGGCGTGCCGCGCTAGCCGCGCGCGACCCGCGACGCGGCGAGCACCGAGCCGTGGCCGCCGAGCGCCTGGACCGCGACGAAGCGCGGGCGACGTGCGAACGTGAAACTCGTCTGGAAGCCCTCGTCCCCGACCTCGCCGACCTGCTTCAGAGCGTGTCGCGTAGCGCCCGCGAGTATCCGCCAGCGCTGCACATCGGTCGCCCCGTTCCAGCTGAAGTAGAGCTGCGCCCCGCCGGCGGCGCCGCGCACCGCGAGCGCAGGGCGGCTCTGCGGCTGGCCGCTCCACTCCTGCAGATATGTGCGGAAGCTCTGGACGCCCTTGCCGAGCGTTCCCGCGAAGAGGATGTGGCCGTGGCTGCCGTACTCGATGAAGTTGGGCAGACCGCCGTAGCCGACCATCCAGTCGCCGCCGCCGAGCGCCTGCATGCTCCCCTGGCTGCTGGCGAGCAGGTTTTCGTGCGGCCTGTAGGCGTGCAGGAGCCTGACTGTGTGCGCCGCCGTGTTGACGCGCAGCAGCAGGGCGAGCGAGCTCGCCTGCATCGGCGGATCCGAGCCGTTGTCGAAGAGCGAGATGCGCCCGCCGCCCTGGAGCGTCGCGTCGTGCTGCCAGTAGAACTTCGTTCCCTTCAGCTGACGGAAGTCGCTGTGGTCGCCGCCGAGGCGCCAGCGGACGCCGCCGCCGCGCATCTGTACGTCGTACAGCGCCCACGTGTTGCGCGCCGACAAAAGCACCTGACCGTCCGGCAGCGGGTCGATCGAATTGATGTGGACGTAGTCCCACGGTTCTTCGTTCGTCGAGAGCGCTCCGCCGCCGACGCTCGTCGGCGGCGTGGTGTGCGATTCGGTCAGCGGGATGTGGCCGAGCGCGTGCCATTCCCACATCACGAGCCCCGTGCGGATGTCGATCTCCTGGACGACCGAGTCGCTGACGGCGCCTTCCGCTTCGCCCCCGACGCTCGCGAGGTCCTCACGCACCGGGTCGAAAGCGTCGATCCAGGCAGTGCCCTGCTTGGTGACGAGCAGCGAGTGAAGGTCGGCGTGGTAGCCGTTGCCGGCGTGGATCGTCGCGATGCGCCGGTAGTGGTCGTCGTAGATCACGTCCTCGCCTTCACCGAAGCCGAGTTCGAGCACGCTGCCCTGCCACCATACGAGCACCGGTTTGCCCTCGTAGCGCGCGACATGCAGGTTGGTGGCCACGATCCCGCGCGGGAGGCGGTGGAACCAGAGCAGGCGCCCGCTCTGCGTCGTGATCATCGGCCCGGCGGCGCCGAGGCCCTGATAGGGAGCGAGCAAGAGGTCGCCGGGCGCGGCGCCGTGCTGCGGCGGCACGGTGATCGTGACCGTCGAGGGCGTGATCGCGGGCGCGCTGAGGTAGTGCTGGATGTCCGCGGCGTCGCCCGGTTCCTCGGGAAACTCCGTGCGCGCGTATGTGGCCTGGTCGGCGACGGTGAAGTACGTGTAGACCCGGACACGGCGGCCGTGGTCATCGACGAGCGCGTGCACGAGGACCTGCTCGCCGGCTTCGAAGCGACGGTAGGGCAGGAAGCTCTCGCCCGTCCCGGTCGAGTAAGCCTCAAGGCGCCCCTCGTGGATACCGCTGCGCGAGCCGGTCACGGAGACGCGCAGGACGCGCGTGCCCGCACCGCCGAGGAAGCTGATCTGCGTCGTCGGCGAAGCGTCGGGGGTCCCTGGCTGCGGCGAGACTGCCACCGGGCCGGAGCTCGTGTCCTCTCCGGCGTCGAGCAGCGCCGTCGGCGTGACGCCGTCCGCGCCGCAGCCCGCGAGAACCGAGATCGCGGCACAGGTCCCGACAGCCGCCAGCGCGCGGCGGGGCCCGGCGAGCCTCAAGGCGCTGCCGCCTGACGAAAGGCGAGCGTGCTCGAACTCTGCGTCGGTAGTGCCCAGCTCGCGCCGCCCGGGCACGTGAGCCGCACGCTGATCTCGCCGGCCGTGGACCCCGCGGGGGCACCGGCGACCTCGGGCGCCGGCACCGGGGGCACCTCGGGCGCCGGCGCCGGGGCGACCTCGGGCGCCGGCGCCGGGGCGGCAGGCGCAGCCCCGTGCTCGGCCGGGCGGGGGCCGTCGTGTGGTGCGCCGCCGCCCGCGGGCGGGGCGACGTGTCCGGCCGCCGGCGCGGCGGCGGCGGGCTTCACGCGAATCAGGAAAAAGAACGTCACGAGCGCGGCGAGCGCGCAGAAGACGGCGCCGAGCGCGAACGCGAGATGGAAACCATCCATCACGGCCAGCACTGGTGCGCGATAGTCGACATTGACGAGGTGCTGGGCGAACAGCACGGAGAGCGTCGAGAGCAGCGCGAGGCCGACGGCGCCGCCCATCTGACGCGAGGTGTTGACGAGCCCCGACACCAGGCCCGCCTCGCGCGGCGCGGCGGTCGAGGTCGCGGCGATCGTCGACGGCACGATCGACAGCCCCACGCCGACCGCGATCAGGACGCTCGCGGGCAGGAATTCCTTGACGTAGCTGCCGTCGACCGAGAGGCGCAGGAACAGCGCGAGCCCCGCCGCCATCAGGATGAGCCCCGCCGCGAGCACCCGTCCGGCGCCGAAACGGCCGACGAGAACGCCCGCCTGGCCCGCGCAGGCCATGATCGTCAGGGCCATCGGCAGGAAGGCAAGGCCCGCGTCGAGCGGCCCGAGGCCGAGTATTTCCTGCAGGTACAGCGACGAGAAGTACCACATCGGAAAGAGCGCGGCGCTCAGCAGCACGACGACGATGTTCGACGCGCGCAGCATCGGGCTCTGGAAGATCCTCAGCGGCACCAGCGGGTCCGTCGCGACGCGCCCCTCGATGAAGAGGAAGAGCGCGAGCAGCAGCACGCCGATCCCGATCGGCACGAGCGCCTGGCTCGAGCCCCAGCCGTGCGGCCCGGCGCTCACGACCCCGTAGACGAACGCGAGCAGGCCCAGTGTGATCGTGAGCGCGCCGGCGAGGTCGAAGCTGCGGACGTTATCGCCGCGGTGCTCGGCGATCGCGGAGTACGCGACTACCGCCGCGACGACCCCGATCGGCAGGTTGATCAAGAGCACCCAGCGCCAGGTGAGCTCCTGCGTGATGATCCCGCCGAGAAGCGTCCCCGCCGCGCCGCCCGCGCCGTTCATCGCCCCCCAAAGACCGATCGCACGGTGACGCGCCGGCCCCGGCGCGAACGTGTAGGTGATGATCGCGAGCGAGGCGGCGGCCATGCCGGCGCCGCCGAGACCCTGCAGCGCCCGCGCGCCGACGAGCATGCCGCGCGTCGCGGCGGTGCCGCCGAGCAGCGAGGCGGTCGCGAAGAGCAGCAGGCCCGTGACGAACGTGCGCCGGCCACCGAAGAGGTCCGCGGCGCGCCCCATGAGCATCAAGAAGCCGGCGAACGTGATCGTGTACGCGTTGACGACCCAGACGAGGTTCGAGGCGCTGAAGCCGAGGCTGCGGTGGATCGACGGCAGCGCGACGTTGACGATCGAGACGTCGAGGATGACCATGAACTGCGCGACGCAGCAGACGCCGAGCAGGAGGCCGTGGCCCGAGTCGGGGCTGTCGCGGCGCTGGCGTTCGAAACGCCGCGCGGCGAGCGATGCGACGTTGGTGCTCATCGTTCGCCCGCCACGGAGATCACTTCGGGGTCGGCGGCGCCGGGGTGACGGAGATCGTCTGTGACGTTGCGAGGACTTCGCGGTGGGCGCCGAGGGCCTGTACCGCGGCGTACTTGAACGGTTCCGCGAGCTGGGCGGTGGCTTCGAAGCCGGCGTCGGGCACCGTCGCCTGCGCGGTCAGCGCGTCCGAGCTCTCGCCCGCGAGGATGCGCCACGAACGCACGCCGGTGGCGCCGTTCCAGCTGACGGCGACCGCCGTGCTGTCGCTTGCCGCCATCACGCGCGCGACGATCGCAGGCGCTGTGAGCGGGTGCCCGTTCCACTTGAAACGGAAGGCCCGGTACGACGAGTTGCCCGGCGCCATGTGGGCGTCGAAGAGCAGTTCGCCGCCGGGCGAGAACTCGCTCACGGAGGGAACGGCGCCCCAGCCGACGACGACGTCGCCGTCCGGCAGCGTCTGCACGTTGCCCTGGCTGCCCGCGAGCAGCGGCGCCCCGGGATGGAAGAAGACACGCAGCAGACGGACGCGGCCGTGTTCGATCGCGAGACGCACGCCGCGCGATTGGAAGTGCTGGCGCGGACTCGCACCGTCGTCGAAGGCTGTGATCTGGCCGTCGGGGAGCATCCGCGCGTCGTGCTGCCAGGCCGTCTTGGCACTCTTTTCGACCGCGAAGGACGATTCGTCGCCGCCGAGGCTCCACTGGATCGTGCCCGAGCCGGCGCGGAGTTTGTAGAGCGCCCATGTGTTGCGCGCCGAGATCAGCAGCGAACCGTGGAGCACGTCAATCGAGTTCAGGTGAAAGTAATCCCACGGCACGGACACTTCGGGCTGCGGCGTGTGCGACGCGCGAACCGGGACGTGGTCGAGGCTGTTCCATTCCCAGCGCACGAGTCCGGTCTTCATGTCGACCTCCTGGATCGCCGGCGCGATGATCGTCCCGTTGCGTTTGCCGCCAACCGGTTCGAGGTTGCAGCGCATGACGTTGTAGGCGGTGATGTAAGCGACGTCGTCGGGAGCGATGCGAAAGTCGTGCAGGTCGGCCCGCAGGCCGTTGCCGCCGTGTACCGTGACGACGCGCTGGTAGGCGCTGTTCATGACGATGTCTTCGCCCTGGCCGAAGCCGATCTGGCGCACGTGGCCCTGCCACCAGGTCAGAACCGGTTTGCCTTCGTAGCGCTGGACGGTGAGGTTGAGGGCGTTCGTGCCCGACGCGAGCGGCGAGAACCAGATCAGCTGGCCCTGGGGGCCGTAGATGAGCGGACCCGGCTGGCCGGGCCCCGGTCCCGTGGTCATCAGGATGTCGCCGGCCCCCGGATCGCGGTCGGCGGCCGTCACTTCCAGGCGCGGCGCCTGCAGGCCCGGCGCGGACGTGAACTGCTGCACGGTCGCGGGCGGCGCGGGCGGGTTCGGGAACTCCGGCAGCTCTTCGCTGGGGTAGGGAGTGTCGACGTGGAAGCTGTAATCGATCGCGTGCCGCGCCCCGCGCAGCGTGACGTCGGCGCGTACCGTGACCTTCTCGCCGTCGTCGAACGGCTTGTTCGGGACGAATGAGCCGCCGTCGCCCTGGTAGTAGCCGTCCAGGTGCCCGTGGTGGTAGCCGCTGGAGGCCCCTTCGACGTCGACGTTAGAGATGTCGGTGACGGGCACGCCGAGGAAGCTGATCTGGGTCGACGGCGTCGCGGTGACGCTGTACGGCGCCGGCGAGACGTCCAGCGGCGTGCCGGCGATCGCTGCGCTGCGGTCGACGTGGCCGGGCAGGCAGTCCGGCGAGGGCCCGCTGGGCGGCAGCTCGACCTTCGCGCTGCCCTTCGCCGAGAGCACCACGGCGACGATCACCCAGGCGAGGACCGCGACGAGCAGTACCGAGTAGCCGAAACGTTTCATCTGTCAGCAGCGGGCGCAGCGGCTGTTGGCACTCGCAGGGCCGGAACGGGCGGCCGCGGCGTGCTCGGGCGCAGGTTGCACCGGCACAGAATATCCGCCGTGACGGGCGCCGCTCGAAGCTCCGGCGGCGCGTCGACGCCCCGCGATCGCTTACCGTTCAGTGCATGGGGAGGTTCGCTGCACTGTTCGCAGTCGCGTGCGCGCTCGCGCTGCCCTCCGCCGCGAACGCTGCGTCGGCTGATACCGCGGCGACGTCCGCGTACCTGCGCGCCGACGATGCGCTCGCGCGCGTCGGCGCGGCGAAGATCCACGAGGGCGAACAGACGCTGACGCGCCTGCTGTCGCGCCTGAAGCGCGAATGCCCGGACGCCGCCGCGGGCTCACCCGAGGACGAAGAATCAACGCTCCTCAGCGACGAGCTGATCGGCACGATGGTGCTGAGCGTCAACCGCAACATCGCCGGCCCGTTGCACACGTTCATCCGTGCGACCGAGCACCTGCACTGGCGCAACGCGGCCGCGAACCGTGCGGTGCACGCGTACGTCGGGGACCTGAAGGCGATGATCGCCCTGCCTATTCCGTCGCTGTGCAAGGACGTCGCAGCCTGGGCGGCGAACGTGCGCGCGAGCCGCGCGCCGCCGTTGCTGACCTCGTTCACGAGGTCCTTCGCCCCGAAGTTCATGGATGTGTGGGTCGCGACGAGCGACCAGCCCGGCGCGCTCGTGCGGATCGAGCGGGGCGCGAACCGGTCGCTCGCGGCGCGCGTCGCGCGGCTGGAAGAAAAGATCGAAGCGTTCGAAGCCCGCGCGGTCGAAAACTACACGTTGCTCATGAACGCGCTCGAACTCTGGCCGTGACGGCGCTCAAGCAGCGCGCTCGACCGCGTTCAGGCCGCTGAGGATGTTCCGCGTCAGGGCGACCTGGACCAGAAGCGCGAGAAACGGCACCGGCGACGCGAGCCTGATGTCGTAGTCGAGCCGCGTGCCTTCGCCGTGCGGCGAGAACTGCATCACGCCGACGTGGCCGCGCAGCGGGGAGCCTGCGGTGATGCGGTAGACGATCCGTTCCGGCGGCACGAACTCGGTCACGGTCTCCTCGAACGGCGGCAGCGGGCCGATCTGCAGGCGGCGGACCGAACCGACGCCGTTGCGCGCGCTGTCGGCGCCGTCGGCCAGGCGCGTGATCTTCGCGCCGAAGAGCGCTTCGAGGTTCTCGTGCTCGGCCAGGTAGTCGAAGACCCTCTGGGGGGGCGCGGAGAAGGTCCGCGTGACCCTGACGTGGTGGGCGCGCATGGCGCGCAGGCTACACGCAGGGCGCGGCGCGCGGCCGCTATATTGCCGCCGCCGATGGAGCCGGCGCAGATCATCGACGTGCGTTACGGCGGGCGCGAGCGCGCCGTCGGCGCGTGGCTCGCCGGCGACGCACTGATCGACTGCGGCCCGCAGGCCTGCACCCCGGAACTGCTGCGCGGCCTGGCCGGACGGCGGCCGCGCCGCCTGCTCTTGACGCACATCCACTTCGACCACGCGGGCGCCGCCGGGGAGCTGGTCCGCCGCTGGCCGGACCTCGAGGTCTGGGTGCACCCGCGCGGCGCGCGCCACCTCGTCGACCCGGCTCGCCTGGTGGCGAGCGCACGTCGCGTGTACGGCGCGAGCTTCGAGCGCCTCGTCGGCGACGTGATCCCCGTTCCCGCGGCGAACATCAAGCTGATCGACGATGGCGCCGAGGTCGCCGGCTACCGCTCCGCATGGACGCCTGGCCACGCGTGGCATCACGTCGCGTTCCATGACCCGGGGTCGGGCGACTGCTTTCCGGGCGACATCGCGGGGGTCTGTCTCGCGCCGGGGATCGTGATCCCGCCGACGCCGCCGCCGGACATCGACCTCGACGCGTGGCGCTCGTCGCTCGGCGTGGTCGAACGCTGGCAGCCGGCACGGCTCCTTCTGCCCCACTTCGGCGCTGTGGACGACGCCGCGGCACATTTCGCGCTGATACGCGAAGCGCTGGACCGCCACGAGATGTGGGCCCGGGAGGGCGAGGAGGCGTTCGTCGCGAAACTGGCGAGCTGGCTCGGCGAGCGGCTTCCGCCCCGCGGTGCGGACGACTACTCGTCGGTGGCGCTCGCGGGTCCGAGCGCCGCGGGCCTCAGCCGTTGGCTCGCGGCGGCGAGGAGCTGAAAGTCCGCCGCGTCGAGCGCTCGCTGCGCCAGAACCAGACGATGCCCTCGAGCGCCCAGCACGAGACGAGTGCGAGCGCTTTGTTGGCGGGCGGCCAGGGCGTGAGCAGCACGCCGGCCACGGGCACGTAGATGGCTGCGAGGCCCGCCGCGAATCCGAACCGCTCGCGCACGCCGTGGGCCCGGCGGCGCGCTTTACGAATTGCTCTCATGCGCCGATGCTCGCAAGAGCGGATGATGGGCTACTAAGGCTCTCATCATGCGGCGCTAAAGATGCGGGCGGCCCGATAACATATTCCTCAGTATGCTGGTGCACAACCCGGAAGGCGACGAACGGTGCTCTTCAAGCAGATAACGCACGACGACCTGGGCTGCGCCTCCTATCTCGTCGGCGACGAGCACGCCGGCGTCGCGGCGGTAGTCGACCCGCGGCTCGAGATCGACGAGTATCTCGAGCTCGCGCGCTACCGCGGCGTCCGCATCGAGCACATCCTCGAGACGCACAACCACGCAGACCACGTCTCCGGCCACGGCCGCCTGGTCGCGGCGACGGGCGCGAAGATCCACGTCCACCGCCTGGCCGCCCCCGACTACGAGCACGAGCCCTTCGACGACGGCTGGGAGCTCGAGCTCGGCGCGATCCTGGTCCGCGCACTGCATACGCCGGGCCACCGCCCCGAGCACACGGCGTTCGCGCTCATAGACACGGCGCGCGGCGCCGAGCCGTGGGCCGTCCTCAGCGGCGACAGCCTCTTCGTCGGCGACACGGCGCGGTCGGATCTCGCGATCGAGAAGACGCAGGGGGCGCGCGAGATCTTCCGCTCGCTGCACGCCAAGCTCCTCTCGCTACCGGACGATTGCGAGGTGTGGCCGTCGCACCTCGGCGGCTCGATGTGCGGCGGCGCGGGCCTGGACCTCAAGGTCTGCTCGACGATCGGCTACGAGAAGCGGCACAACCACTCGCTCGCGATCGACGACGAGGACGAGTTCGTGGCGCACGCGCTGGCCGGCCTCGGGCCGCAGCCACCGAACTTCGCGCGCATCGTCGAGATCAACCGCGGCCGCCTGCTGACCACGCAGGGGCAGGCGCCCGCGCTCTACTCGCACCAGGTCCTCGCCCGGCGCGACGACGGCGCGCAGCTGTTCGACGTGCGCACCGACCTGCAGTTCGACGAGGCGCACATCGAGGGTTCGGTGTCCGTGCCGTCCTTCAGCCCCGGCTTCGGCACGAAGCTCGCGTGGATCGCCGACCACGACCGCGAGATCATCTTCATCGGCCGCGACGAGGCCGACGGCCAGCGCGCGACGCGCCTGGCGACCGCGGTTGGCATCACCAACGTCGCCGGCGTCCTCGCGGGTGGCATGACGACATGGCGGCAGGAGCGCCAGCCCGTCGGCCAGCGCGAGCGGATCACCGTCGAACAGCTCGCGGAGCTCGTCGCCGCCGACGACTCGCTGCAGGTCCTCGACGTGCGCGAGGAGGGCGAGTTCGACGCCGGCCACATCCCCGGGTCGCTCTCGCTGCCCTGGCACGACATCGACTCGCTGCCCGCCGGGGTCGATGCCGAGCGGCCGATCGCGACGATCTGCGCGGGCGGTGTGCGCGCCGGCACCGCCGCGAGCCTGCTCGCCCTGCACGGCGCGACGCGCGTCCTGCACGTCGTCGATGGCGGCGTGCTGCGCTGGGGCGAGATCGGGCGCGAGCTCGTCTGCGCCTGACGCGTCAGGCGCGCTGCTCGCGCAGCGCCTCGCGGAGCTGCGCCTCGTAGCCGGCGAACGCCGCGGACTCCTGCATCTCGGGTGTACGCGGCCGCGGCAGCTCGATCGGGAACGTCGCGCAGACGCGGCCCGGACGCGGCGTCATGACATGGACGCGGTCGGCGAGGAAGACGGCCTCGGCGACGTCGTGCGTGATCAGCGCGACCGTCGAGCCGACCGCTTCCCAGACGTCGAGCAGCCACGTGTGCAGCTCGCCGCGCGTGATCCCGTCGAGCGCGCCGAACGGCTCGTCGAGCAGCATCGCGGCGCGGTCCAGCAGCACCGTGCGCAGGAACGCGGCGCGGTGTCGCATTCCCCCCGAGAGCTGCCACGGCCAGGCCCCGGCGAAGCGCCCGAGTCCGAAGCGGTCGAGGAGCTCCTGCGCGCGCTGGCGCGCCGCGGCGCGTCCGACGCCCTGCAACGTGAGGCCGAGAGCGACGTTGTCGACGGTCCTGAGGTGCTCGAGCAGGCCGTCGCGCTGGGGCATGTAGGCGCAGATGCCAAGCCGGTCACGCCGCGCCAGCCCGTCGATCAGCACGTCCCCGGCGTCTGGCTGCTGCAGGCCGGCGAGGATCTGGAAGAGCGTGCTCTTGCCGCAGCCGCTCGGTCCGATCACGGCATCGAAGCTCGCCGGCTCGACGTAGAGGCTGACGCCGGCGAGTGCGGCCACCGGGCCCGACTCGCCGTCGAACGTGCGGTGCACGGCGCGCACCTCGAGCGACGCGCCGGACGTGACCGAGCCGGAGCTGGTGAGCAGGTCGGCGCTCACCAGACGACGTCCGCCGCCGCCGGGCGGCGCCAGGGCATCGCAACCCGTTCGAGCAGCGCGACGCCGCCGAAGAGCAGCGCCGTGAGCAGCGCCGTCGCGACGATCGCGCCGAAGACGAGTTCGGTGCGCAGCGCATTCTTCGCGGACTGCATGTAGACGCCGAGTCCCTGCTGCGCGCCGACGTACTCGGCGAAGATCGCGGAGACGTATGCGTACGTGACCGCGACCTTCAGCCCCGTGAAGAAGTGGCCGAGCGCCCCGGGTACACGGACGCGCAGCAGAAGCTGGCGCCGCGTGGCGCCCATCGTGCGCAGCAGCGCCATCGCTTCGGGATCCGCGGCGGCGAGGCCCTGCACGGCCCCGACCACGATCGGGAAGAAGGTGAAGAGCGCGACGAGCGCGACCTTGGGGCCCGTGCCAAAGCCGAACCAGATCACGACGAGCGGCGCGAGCACGATGATCGGCAGCGTCTGCGAGGCGAGCAGAACCGGGTACAGGCTTCGCCTGACGGTTCGCGACCAGTCGATCGCGACGGCGAGCAGCACGGCGCAGATCGTGGCGAGCAGGATGCCGAGCAGCGCCTCGCGCGTCGTCGTCCACATGGCCGACCCGAGGTTCGCGCGATCGGCCCACGACGCGCTCGCGACCAGGCGCGGGCCGGGCAGGATTTCGGGGCTGACGGCGAAGAGGCGCGTCGCGATTTCCCAGGCGGCCAGCAGAGCGACGAGCACGAGCAGCGGCGGCCACAGCCGCGCGAACCCGCGGCGGCGCTCGCGCCGCGCTGGAAGCACGCTCGCTGGCGCAGGTGCGAGACTCATCCCGTGCAGCGTACCGGCGCGTCGGTGACGGTCAGGCGGCGGACGGAGGCGTGAGGCGGCGCCTCGCGGCCACCACGGCGCTGTGCGCCTGCGCCCTCGCGCTCTCCTCGTGCGGCTCGACGGCGAGCGACGGCTCGCGCACGGTGCGCATCGCGCTCGACTACACGGCAAACGTCGACTACCTCGGCATCTACGCCGCGATCCACAATGGCTACTTCGCGCGCGAGCACATCCATCCCGTGATCGTTCCCTACGCCGAAACACCGGCCGAGCCGCTGATTCGCAGCGGTGCGGCCGATCTCGCCATCAGCTACCCGCCGCAGGTGATAATCAGCCGCTCCGGAGGGCTGCGGTACAAGGCGGTCGCGGCGCTCGTGGCGGGCAACACGACCGGCCTCGCGGTCCTCGCTTCCTCGCCCGTCACGCGCCCCGCGCAGCTGAGCGGCCTGCTCTACGGCGGGTTCGGCCTGAGCAGCGACCGCCCGGTGATCGAAACGATCATGCGCGACGACGGCGCGCGGCACCCCTCCTTCCGCGAAGTCGTGCTCAATACAGGCGTGACGCAGGCGCTCGGCAGCCACCGCATCGGCTACACGGCGGTCTTCGAAGGCATCGATGACGTGACGGCCGCGCTGCAGGGCGTGAAGCTCCGCACGTTCCCCTACCGCGACTACCTCGGCGCCGCGGGCCAGTTCCCGAACTCGGTCTTCGTCGCGAGCGACGCCGAGATCGAACACCGCGCGTCCGTGCTCCGTGCGGCGCTCGCGGCGCTCGCGCAGGGCTACGAATTCGCCGCACGCCACCCCGCCGCCGCGGAGCGCATCCTGATCGCCGAAAACGAGACCGCGCTCGGCAACAGCGCCCGCATCGTGACGGCGACGGGCAACGCGACGGCCCACGATTTTCTCGACGCCGCGGGGCGCTGGGGCCCGATGGACTCCTCGTCCTTCACCGCCCTGGAGGCGATCCTCGCCAAGGCCGGCCTGCTGCGCGGCCACGAGCCGAGTAGCGAGGAACTCTTCACCAACTCGCTGCTCCCCGGTCACTGATGGCCGCCGGCGCCTACGACCGCCTGCTCGCGGCGGTCCGCGCCGCCCCGCCGAGCGCCGGCGAGAGCGCGGTCGTCGCGATCGACGGGCGTGCCGGCGCGGGCAAGTCGACGCTCGCTGCCCGCCTCGCGCGCGAGCTCGCCGTGCCGGTCGTCGAGATGGACGCGCTTTACGGCGGCTGGGACGGCCTGCAGCGGGGCTCCGAACTGCTCGTCGACGCGGTGCTGGCCCCGCTCGCCGAGTCGGGCCGCGCCGCAGTTCCCCGCTACGACTGGATCGCCGAAAGCTGGGGCGAGCCCACCGAGCTCTCGCGGCCGCCGCTCGTGATCGTCGAGGGCGTCGGCGCGGGCGCCCCGCGCGCCGCTGCGTATACGGCCCTGCTGGTCTGGCTCGAGCTCGGCGCCGCAGAGCGTCGCCGGCGCGCGATCGCGCGCGATGGCCGTGCGCTCGCCGAGCACTGGGAGATGTGGGCGCGCCAGGAGGAGCGCTACCTCGCGGCGGCGGACACGCCGTCGCGCGCCGGCCTCGCCCTCGACGGCGGCGCCCTGGACGCGCCCGCTCCCGACTCTCAGCCGGCGTAGGCGCGCATCAGTGTCTCGGCGACGCAGACGGGCTTCTCGCCACCGTCGCGCTCGAACGTGAGCGCGGTCGCGACCTGGATGCCGCCCGGGATGTCCTCGACCGATGCGAGCGTCGCGCGCATCCGGACGCGGCTACCGACCGGGAGCGGCGCCGGGAAACGAACCTTGTTCAGACCGTAGTTCAGCGCGAAGGCGAACCCGGTGAACGTGAAGAGTTCATACGAGAATTTCGGCGCCAGCGACAGCGTGTAGTAGCCGTGCGCGATCGTGCCGCCGAAGGGCGTTTCGGCTGCGCGCTCGACGTCCACGTGGATCCACTGGTGGTCGCCGGTCACGTCGGCGAACGCGTTGATGTCCTCCTGCGTGACCTCGTGCCAGTCGCTCACGCCGAGCTCCTCGCCGACGCGGGCCCGCACCTCATCGATTCCGTTGAGCGTGAGCATCGCCACCTCCTTCTGCGCTTCGCCGGCCAGTGGCCGGCCTGATGCCGGGATCCTACGCGGGCTGGGCGCAAAGCGCCGCCGGCCGACGCGACCGCGTAGTCTTGGGCTCACAGGGGCGACGACACTCGAACGAAGGGAGCCGCGCGATGGGCGCGCAAGAGAACGAGACGATCATGGGGCCGGTGGACATCGTCGTCATCGGCTACGCGGCCGACGCGCCGCAGACCGGCGAAGCGATACCGATCTTCCTCGACCTGGTTGACCGCGGCGTGATCCGCGTGCTCGACGTCGCCGGGTTGCGGCGCGAGGAGGACGGTTCGTACACGGCTTTCAACGCCGACGTCGCCGACGGCGTGGTCGATCTTGCGCACTTCGACGGCGCGCAGAGCGGCCTCATCGGTGAGGAGGACATGGCCACGGCCGCCGAGGCGATGGAGCCCGGGTCGTCGGCGATCATGATCGTCTTCGAGAACACGTGGGCGGCGCCGTTCGTGGCGGCCGTGGCGCGCAACGGCGGCCACGTCCTGGCGTACGAGCGCGTCGGCGCCGAGGACCTGATGGCCGCGGCCGAGCTGCTCGGCGACTGACCGGACGACGCAACCGCGAAAGGAGAAAACGAAATGCCACTTTTGAGAATGGCGGGACGCACGGCGGTGGTCGCCGGCACGGCAACGGCCGTATCCGGGCGCGTCGCGCGGCGCCAGCAGGGCCGCTGGCAGGAGCAGGAAATGCAGCAGGCCCAGCAGCAGCAGGCCGCGGCACCACAGGCGGCGCCGGACCCGATCGAGCAGCTGAAGCAGATCGCCGCGCTGCACGACCAGGGCGTGCTCACGGACGAGGAGTTCGCAGCGCAGAAGGCCAAGCTGCTCGGCTGACGGCCCGGAGAACGGGCTCGGCGCGGAGCGTCGGCGCCGGCGGCTTCAGCGCGGCGCCGACACGTCGGCGAACGCGGCTGCGGCCGCCGGCGCGTCGACCCGCTGCGGCTGCTCGTCTTGCCGCGCCGTGGGGTGCGCGGGCAGGAGCACGGCAGCAGCGGCGCAGCCCGCGAGGGCCACCCCCGCCGCAACGAAGCAGCCGACGCTCAGTCCGTCGATGAAGGACTGTGTGGCGGCGCCGTGGAGCGCCAGGCCGGCGCCGGCGTCGCCGCGCGCGACGAGGCGCTTGGCGACAGCGAGCGCCTCGCCGACCGATGAGCTGAGCGCCGCGGTCAGCGGCGCGGGCAGGTGGGCGGGCAGTCTCGCCGCGAGGCGCGCAGCGTACGTCGAGGCGTAAACGCTGCCGATTACCGCCACGCCGAGCGTCCCGCCCAGGAGGCGCGTCGCGTCGTTGACCGCCGAGCCGACGCCGGCCTTGGCGAGCGGGACGACACCCATGATGGCCTCGGTCGCGGGCGCGCTCGTGAGCCCCATGCCCGTGCCGTAGAGGACCATCTGCGCGGCGATCACGCCGTAGCTGAGGTGCGGCGTCACGGACGTCGCCACCCAGAGATAGAAGAGGGCCACCATCGCCATGCCCGCCGCGACGACGAGCTTGGTGCCGGCGCGCACCGCCAGGCGCGTGCCGAGCACCGACGAGACGCCGACCGATGCCGCGACCGGCAGCAGGTGCACGCCGGCGGAGAGCGGCGAGTAGCCCTTGATGAACTGGAAGTACTGGGTCATCAGGAAGATGAAGCCGAACAGCGTGAAGAACGCGACGGTCACGGCGGCGCAGGCCGCCGTGAAGCGCGGATTGCGGAACAGCGCAAGTTCGATCATCGGCGCGGCCGTGCGCCGCTCGCGCGAGAGGAAGGCGGCGAAGAGGGCCATCGCGCCGATGAAGCCCGCGAGGCTCCGCGCGCTCAGCCAGCCGGCGGTGGGCGCCTCGATGATCGTGAACACGAGCAGCGAGATCGCCACGGTCGAGAGCGCGACGCCGGGGCCGTCGAGCGGCGCCGCGGAGGGGTCACGCGAGGTCGGCACGAAGAGCGCGACGAGCAGCGCGCCGATCGCCGCGACGGGCGTCATCGCGAAGAAGATGCTCGGCCAGGAGTGGTGCGCGAGCAGCCAGCCGCCGATGATCGGGCCGAGCGCGATGGCGACACCCGCGGTGGCGCCCCACAGCCCGATGGCGCGGGCACGCTCGGCACGCTCGGTGAAGACGTTCGAGATCAGCGAAAGCGTCGAGGGGAAGACCATCGCCGCGCCGAGTCCCATTACGCAGCGGGCCGCGATCAGCTGGCCGGAGTCGGCCGCGAAGCCGCCCGCTGCGCTGGCCATGCCGAAGACCGCGAGGCCCGCGAGCAGCATGCCCTTGCGCCCGAGGCGGTCCGACAGCGTGCCCGCGGCGAGGATGAACGACGCGAACACGAGGTTGTACGCGTCGACGACCCACTGCAGCTGGCTGTTCGACGCGTGCAGCTCGCGCACGAGGGTCGGCAGCGCGACGTTGACGATCGTCGTGTCCAGGTTGATCGCGAACGCCGCGAGGAGCAGCGCCACGAGGATCAGGGGCTTGCGCGGACCCGCCATCGGTCGCATTAGTAAAGCATGCAGACAAGAAAGTCAAGTACTTGCTTTACGACCTCAACTGAGGTTAGACTTGGGCCATGCGCTCCTACCACCAGTACTGCTCGGTCGCCAAGGCACTCGACGTCGTCGGCGACCGCTGGACGCTGCTGATCATCCGCGAGCTCGCGCTGCGGGGCGCGTGCCGCTACACCGACCTGCGCGACGGTCTGCCCGGGATCGCGACGAACCTGCTCGCGGAGCGCCTGCGCGAGCTCGAAGCCGCCGGGGTCCTCATGCGCCGCGACGCCCCTCCCCCGGTCGCGACGGCACTGATCGAACTGACCGACCGGGGCCGCGCGCTCGTGCCGATCGTGCACGACCTCGGCATGTGGGGCCTTCAGTACATGGTTGACGGCCCCGCGCCGGACGACAGCTTCCGCTGCCACTGGCTCACGTTCCCCGCGGAACTCTTCCTCACCGACGGTGCGCCGGACGGGCCGCCGGCGAGCCTCGAGATGCGCGTCGACGACGAGGCGATGGCGGTCCGCGCGAGCGAAGGGAAGGTCGCGATCTCGCCCGGACCGGCCGAGCACCCCGACGCCGTGCTCGCCGGCGCCCCCGCGCCGCTGCTCGGGCTCATCTCGGGGCACCTCGATCTCGACGCGGCGGTCGCGAAGGGACTCCACTTCGAAGGCTCGCGCGAGACAGTGGAACGTCTCATGCCGCGGCGGGCGCCGGTCGCCTGAGCCGGGCGCTAACGAAGTGATCCCCCGGGACCTCCATGCCCGGGGGACAGCTCGAAGTTAGGGCAGCGCCGCGCCGTTGTCGGTAAGACTGCGCTTAGCCGCGCGAGGATCAGGGCGCGCTCACCGTCTCGCCGCGCGCGAGCCGCCCGGCGGAGCCCGGATCGTGCGACGGCAGGTAGACGGTGGGGTGCTCGCGGCAGTGGGCGAGGATCCGTTCGAGGGTCGCGACGTGCACCCGCGTGTCGGGCGCGACGGCGTCGGCACGCAGCGCGAGGAGCTGCTCGAGGGTGTCCGTCGCGTCGCCGGCGAGCATCACGTGCCGGCCGTCGTCATCGATGCAGATCACGGACACGTGACCGGGGGTGTGACCGGGCGTGGGCACGGCGACGATGCGACGGTCGACGCTCAGCGGCAGGCTGTGGTCGAAGGCGCCGAAGGGCTCGCCGGCGATTTCGAAGATTTCGGGCGCGAAGGGGTCGGGCAGCGGCTGGCGCAGGACGCGCCGCATGACCGACGGGAAGGCCGACTGTGCGTAGCGAAGCTCCTCGCGTCCGATCCGGACCGGACAGCGCACGTGGACGATGCCGTCGACGTGGTCGCCGTGATGGTGCGTGAGCACGACTTCCGCGACGTCGTCGGGCGACAGGCCGGCGGCGGCGAGCGCCCCGGGGAGCTCCTCGTCGCGGTCAACCGAGAAGCGCGCGAACGCGATGTCGCGTGCGTCCGCGCTCTCGCCGCTGTCGACGAGCAGCAGCCGTCCTTCATGCTCCACCGCCCAGCAGTGGATCGGCAGCGGGGCCGCCCAGGGTCCGGGCAGGAAGAGGTCCGCCTGGCGCCGCAGGCCCGGCCGGGGGTGCAGGAACGCCTCCTTGACGACGACGGTCCCGGTGCTCAGCGCGTGAATGCGCACGGCGGCAGCCTAGTCGTCGCCGATGAGGCGCAGGAAGTCCGGCTCCTGGCGCACGGAGTCGAAATCGCCGTCGCCACGCGCCGAGTCGACCAGGCCGGGCTCGAGCTCCACGGCTTCGGCCAGGCGTTCGAGCGCTGCGTCGCTGTCGCCGTCGATCGCGGACTGGCAGGCGAGCTGATAGCGGATCGACGGCGACTCGGGGTGCGCCGCGAGCCCCTCTTCGAGGATTTGCCGCGCCGCGGCCGGGTCGCTGCGCGCGAGCGCGGCCGCTCTGAACGTCCACTCCCACGCCGAGGGTTCGAACGTCGGCGGCCCGCCGAACGAGAGCACGAGAGTGTCCGGCTCGGCGGCGACGGCGGCGCGGTGCGAGGCGGGGTCCGGCACGAAGACGTAGGTGCCCTCGCCGGCGTCGTACTGCTCGCCGTCGATCGTGAAGCTCGCGCGCCCGCGCGCGACGTAGTAGAGCTCCTCGTGCGCGAGGGCGGGGTTCTCGCTGTGCGGCTCGATGAGTTCGCGGCCCGGCCGGTCCGCGACATAGGCGTTGCAGCCGAACGCGCGCACGCCGAGCGTGAAGCGGATCGGCTTCCACATCAGCGTGCCGGGCCCGCTGAGCGCCTCCACCTCATCGACGTTGATCACGCGCGGCGGCTTCGCAGCCATGGCGCGAGGTTACCCGCCGGCGCGCACCGCGCACTTCTGAGGCCTGCGATACTCGGGCGCGTGAGCGAGGAGGCACGGCTCGAGGAGCAGGAAGGGGGGCTCGTCCCGGTCGGCCCCGGCTGGTTCGTGCTCAACGCGCGTGACGCGCTCTGGAAGACCGGCGACTTCGGCGCCTACACGCGCTTTGAAGGCGAGAGCCGCTTCCCCCACGTCGGCTTCAACATCGGCGTGCTCGAGCCGGGCCAGCCCGCGTGCTACTACCACGGCGAGGACGAGCAGGAGGACTTCCTCGTCCTGAAGGGCGAGTGCCTGCTGATCGTCGAAGGCGAGGAGCGGCCGCTGAAGACCTGGGACTTCGTCCACACGCCGGCGTGGACCGAGCACGTCTTCGTCGGTGCGGGCGACGGCCCGTGCACGCTCCTCGCGGTCGGCTCGCGCCTCACCGACGACGTCGTCTACCCCGACTCGGAGGTCGCCCGGCGCCACGGCGCGGGCGTGCAGACCGAGACGCGCAGCCCCAAGGAGGCTTACGCCGACATCGGGCCCGACACGCCCGTCAAGCCGGCCGCCGACTGGCTTCCCTGATCCGGCGCGCTACGTGCGCACGGCGGCGCTGGTCGCCGTCGCGCGCCCGGCGCTGTTGCGCGCCGTGACGGCGCATTGCAGCCGCCAGCGGTGGGCAGATCGCGGAATGCGGTAAGTCGAGCGGGTCGCGCCGCGCAGCGTCCTGCCGTCGCGCAGCCACCGGTAGGAGAGCGTCGGCGCCGGCAGGGCGACCCAGTGGCTGACGCAGCGGACGGTGTGACCCGGGATGGCGCGGCCCGTGACCCGCGGGCGGCCGGCGGCGCGCGGCGCGGCCGTCGCCGGCGGCGGGCCCGCGGCGAGAGCTTCGAGGTGCGCCTTGAGCGCGACCCCGTTCGGCGCCAGCGGCGTCCCGCTCCAGCTGGAGATGAGCGCGTATTCGGCGCCGCATTCGAGGTGTTCGGGCACGATCCAGCCCCACGCCAGATAGCTGACGCCGTGCTCGTCGGCCCAGCGCATGAAGCGGTTGTCGAACGTTTCCGGACCGAGGCTCGACGCCGGGCACCCTTCTTCGGCGAACTCGCCCGTGACGACGGGGACGCTTTCGGCGAGCGGCGCGATCGTGTCGTTCCAGCAGGCTTCGGTTTCGCAGACCTCGCCCTGGTAGTTGTGGAACGAAGCGACGAGCTGGTGGTCGGGGTCTTCGGGCTCGAAGTTCAGCCATTCGCCCAGTTCGTTGGCCCATTCGAGACCGCCGAGCAGGATCGGCTGGTCGGCGCCGGTTGCGCGGATCGTGTCGACGAGCTGCTGCATGCCGACGGCCTGGTACGTGGGGCTGTCCGCCTGTGCGGGTTCGAGTTCGTCGGGGACTTCGCAGCCGCCTTCGAGCCAGCACGACCAGGTGACCGGGAAGGTGGTGCTGCCGTGCGGCTCGTTGAACGCGTCAAAAAGCACGGCGTGGTTGTTCTTGAACTCGCCCGCGACCGAGGTCCAGAATTCGAGCGAGTTCGCGTCGGGCATCGAGCGCTGGCCGTTGGCGCCTTCTTCTCCCGGTGCCGTCCAGTGCAGGTCGAGGATCGCGTAGATGCCGTGGGCGTTGAGGTCGCTGACGTAGGACGCGATCGCCGCGCGGTAACCGGCCGCGGTCAGCGGCTCCTTTTCGTCGACGGGCTCGCCGCCGTGGCCGAGCCAGCAGCCCTCGTTGAGCGGTATGCGTACCGCGTCGACCTTCCACGCCGCGATCGCTTCGACGTCGGCTTCGTCGAGCGGGTCGAGCGGTTCGGCGGTGTTTTCGCCGCCGCTGGCGTACGCGTAGCCGTCGGCGCAGGCGTACTCGGTGCTCGGGCGGTCGACGCCCAAGAGCCGAATCGTCTTGCCTTCGCCGTTGACGAAGTGGTTGCCGGATACCGAGATCGAGAGCGCCGACGCAGACGCCGCGGCCGAGAGCAGCGCGACGCAGGCGAGGATCGCGGTGAGGGCGGCAGGCCTCACGACCCGGCGATCATAACCGCGCGCCGCTACCCACCGCCCAGTCCGTCGTGCGTCGGCGGTACAGGCGCCACGCGAGCCGGCGAGCGCGCGCCGCCGCGGAGCTCGCGAACGAGGAAGCGTACGAGGCGTTCTCCAGCAAGCTCCAGGAGCGCCATGAGGCGATCCGCCGGCGCCGCGCGGGCAGGCCGGCAGGTAGCACGCGCTTCAGGTGTCGCGCTCGATCGGCGCGCCCACGAGGCTCCCCCACTCGGTCCAGGAGCCGTCGTAGTTCTTCACGCTCTCAACGCCGAGCAGCTCGTGGAGCACGAACCAGGTGTGCGCGGCGCGCTCGCCGATGCGGCAGTACGCGACGACGGGTCCGCCGTCGAGTACACCCCGCGCGCCGTAAAGCTCGCGCAGTTCCGCGGCCGACCTGAAGGTCCCGTCCTCGTTCACGGCTTGCCCCCAGGGGATCGATAGCGCGCCGGGGATGTGCCCCGGGCGCTGCGCCCCCTCCTGCTCGTAGCCCGCCGGGGTGATGAGCTCGCCGGCGAACTCCGCGGGCGAGCGCACGTCCACCAACGCGACGTCGCCTTCGAGCGCGGCGTACACCTCGCCCACGCGCGCGCGGATCGCCGCGTCGCCGTCGCGGGCGACGAACGACGCGGGTGGATACGAGGGCACCTCGGCGCTCGTCGGGTAGCCGTCGGCGATCCACTTTTCGCGTGGACCGTTGAGCAGCTTGACGTCCTCGTGGCCGTAGTACTTCAGGTACCAGTAGGCGTAGGCGGCGAACCAGTTGCTGCGGTCGCCGTAGAGGACGATCGTGTGCTCGCTGCCGATCCCGCGGCTGGAGAGCAGCGCTGCGAAGTCCGCGGCGTCGAGGAAGTCGCGGCGCACCGGATCCTGCAGGTCGGCCGTCCAATCCAGACCCACGGCGCCCGGGATGTGGGCCGCTGCGTAGAGCGAGGGATCCTCGTCGACCTCGACCACCCGCAGCGACTCGTCGCCGAGGTGCGCGGCGAGCCAGGAGGGCTCGACGAGCACGTCCTTCACGTATTCCGACACTGCGATCTCCAATCTGCCCTCGGCACCGGCGCGTCGTGCGCCGGAAGGATAACCCCGCCATCCGGCCCGCCGCGCCGCTGCCTCGGCAAAAGTGGTGGTTAAATCATCCGCACCGAAGACAGGGGTCACGATGAAGCGCCAGGCGACTGAGGGGCTCGCGGGGTGGAGGCTCGACGCGGGGGACTTCCTCGCTGTCGTGCTGCAATCGGTGGCGCAGCCCGTGTGGGTGATCGACCACGATGGCAAGGTCCTTTTCGCGAACCCGGCGTCGCTGCGGACGCTCGGCTACGAGAGCCTCGACGAACTTCGGGGCAAGCCGAGCCACGACACGATCCACTACCGCTATCCGGACGGCCGACCGTTTCCCGCCAGCGAGTGTCAGATATTGCGGCCGCGGATAACCGGCGAGACGGTGCGCAGCGACGAAGACTGGTTCTTCCGCCGCGATGGGGAGATGTTCCCGGTCAGCTACGTGGCCTCGCCGATCGAGACGCCGACGGGGCGCGGCGCCGTCGTCGCCTTCAGCGACATCGGTGAGCGGCGCGTCGCGGAGGAGGACCGCCGCCAGCGCCAGGCACTGGAGGTACGCAACGCCGAGCTGCTCGCGAGCGAGCTCCGCTACCGGGCGATTCTCGAGGCGGCGTTCGACGCGATCATCAGCGTCGACCACGAGCTGCACGTGACCTACATGAATTCGGCGGCGGTGCGCACCTTCGGCTATGCGCCACAGGAGGCGGTCGGCCGGGACCTCATCACGCTCGTCGGTCCACCCCACCTGCGCGAGCGGTACCGCGCGTGGTGGGAACGCCGTCAGCGCGAAGACCGTGAGGTACTCACGCGCTCCGAGGACGCATTGGCGATGCGGGCCGACGGCCGCGAGTTCCCGGTCGAGTTTGCCGTCGCGCGAATGGCGGGCATCGTCGGTTACACGACCTACTACCGCGACCTCACGGACCGGATCCGCACCGAGGGCGAGCTGCGCGATGCCAGGCGGCGCCTCGTCCGTGCGGCTCACGAAGAGCGCCGGCGGATCGCCCGCGACCTGCACGACGGCGCGCAGCAGCAGTTCGTCAACCTGGCGCTGAGCCTGGAGCTCGCCGCGCGCAGCCTGAAGCTGGACCCCGACGGCGCGCTCGAGTCGCTGCGCCACGCGCGCGAGGAAGCGCGCGCGGGCACGCTCGCGCTGCGCGAGCTCGTGGCGGGAATCCACCCTGCCGTACTCACCAGCCGCGGCCTCGCCGACGCCATCCGTTCGCTCGCCGGCCGCACGCCGCTTGAGGTCCGGCACGACGAGCTGCACGAAGTGCGCGTCGACCCGGCCGCCGAGGCCGCCGCATACTTCGTCGTCAGCGAGGCGCTGACGAACGTCGTCAAGCACGCGGGCGCCTCGCGTGCCGTGGTGCGAACGGTCGTCGCCGACGGCCAGCTGCACGTCTCGGTCGACGACGACGGCTGCGGCGGCGCCGATCCCGGGGTGGGAACCGGGCTCGCCGGGCTGGCGGACCGCGTCGCGGCACTCGACGGGACCCTCCGGGTCGTCAGCGAGCCCGGCCGCGGCACGTCCGTCAGCTGTCGGCTCCCGCTCGCGCGCGACGCCGGCGACTAGGACTGCTGGAGCAGCAGCAGGACCGCGCGCACGCGGCGGTGCTCGCTCGGCTCGACGGGGAGATCGAGCTTCGCGAAGATGCTCGTCACGTGCTTCTCGACGGCCGCGACCGTCACGACCATGGCGTCGGCGATGCCCTGGTTGGAGAGCCCCTCCGCCATCAGCTCGAGCACCTCGCGCTCGCGCGGAGTGAGCTGCTCGAGAGGACTGTGCGCGCGACGGCGGCCGAGCATCCGGGCCACCACCTCGGGGTCGAGAGCCGAACCGCCGCCGGCGACACGGCGCACCGCGTCGACGAACGACGGTATCTCGCTGACGCGGTCCTTGAGCAGATATCCGACGCCCTCGGCGCTGTCGCCGACGAGGTCCAGCGCGTAGCTCTCCTCCAGGTACTGGGTGAGCACGAGCACGCCGATCCCTTCGCCGAGCTCGCGCAGCTCGACGGCCGCGCGGATGCCGTCGTCGGTACGGTCGGGCGGCATCTGCACGTCGACGATGACGACGTCGGGGCGGTGCGCCCGCGCCTTGCGCACGAGGTCCGTCGCGTCGCCGGCCTGCGCGACGACTTCGAACCCCTCGCCGTCCAGGAGCCGCGCGAGCCCTTCGCGCAGGAGCACCTGGTCCTCGCCGATGACGACGCGCAACGCCATCCCGCCCGTCAAGCGTCGCCGGCCGGCGCGGCGAGGAGCGCGTGCAGATCGCTGACCGGCAGCTCCTCCTTCGGGATGAAGGCCACCGCACCGCACGCACGGACCTCCTCGTCGGCCACGTCGGCGTCGGCGGACACGAGAAGGACCCGCGGTGGCTCGGGCAGCCTCGCGAGCGAGCGCGCGACGCTCAGACCGTCGTCTCCCGGCAGGTTCACGTCGAGCAGCACTGCGGCGGGCCGCAGCTGGCGCGCGAGGCGCAGCGCCTCCGGGCCGTCGGCAGCCTCGCCGGCGACGTGCAGGCCGCTGAGCTCCACGAGCTCGCCGGCGTGACCACGGAACGTCGGTTCGTCGTCGACTATCAGGACTGAAACGGGCACGTGAGGATGATGAACGACGGGGCGCGCGCGGACGGTAGGGATCGCCCTACCAATGGCGCCGCTGCGCGACAGGTTGTGCTGTTCGGGCGACCGCGTGCAGGGGTTCGGCGGCGCACGAGCGCGGGTATGCTCGGCTGGTGGCCAGAGCGATCTGGAGCGGCGCGATCAGTTTCGGGCTGGTGAGCGTCCCCGTGAAGATGTACAGCGCCGTGGAACGCAAGACGGTGCAGTTCCACCAGGTCTCCCGCGACAGCGGGGCGCGCATCTCGATGCGCCGCGTCGACCCCACCAGCGGCGAGGAGATCGAGTACAAGGACATCGTCAAGGGGTACGAGCTCTCCCCCGGCCAGTACGTGCTGATCGACCCCGCCGAGCTCGAGGAGATCGCGCCGCAGCGCACGCGCACGATCGAGATCCAGGACTTCGTCGAGCTCTCGCAGATCGACCCGATCTACTACGACCACCCGTACTACCTCGCGCCCGCGGCCGGCGGCGTCAAGCCCTACCGGCTGCTCGTCGACGCGATGCGCGACACCGCGCGCGTCGCGATCGCACAGGTCGTGATCCGCTCCAAGGAGCAGCTTGTGGCGTTGCGCGCCACCGGCCGCGTCATCACGATGTCGACGATGGTCTTCGCCGACGAAGTCCTCTCCGCGGAACGCCTCGACGAGTACGCCGAGATCGAGTCCGCTAAGACGACCAAGCGCGAGCTCGAGATGGCCGAGCAGCTCATCTCCTCGCTCGCGACCGACTTCGACCCCGCCAAGTACCACGACACCTACCGCGAACAGGTCCTCGCGATGATCGAGCGCAAGGCCGCGGGCAAGCAGGTCGTCAGCCCGCCTGAAGCCGAGCCCGCCAGCAAGACCGTGCCCGACCTGATGGCGGCGCTCAAGGCGAGCCTCGACGCCGCGCGCGACGCCGGCGTCAAACCGCGCACCCGCAAACCACGCGCGACGCCCGCGAAAGCGGCGCGTTCGCGCAAACCGGCGGCGAGCCGCAGCAAACGCTAGTGCCGCGCTCCGGCGCCGCAGGCACCGGGAAGAAGAGCCGCGGGCTCAGCGAGTACGAGTCCAAACGCAACTTCGCGCGCACGCCCGAGCCCGCGCCGGCGAAAGCGAAACGGCGGCGCAAGAACCCCCGCTTCGTGCTGCACGAGCATCACGCCCGGCGCCTGCACTGGGATCTGCGACTCGAACACGACGGCGCGCTGGCGTCCTGGGCCCTGCCGAAGGGCCTCCCCGACGACCCGGCGAAGAACCACCTCGCGATCCGCACGGAGGACCATCCGCTCGAGTACCTCAGCTTCCACGGCGAGATCCCCGCAGGCCAGTACGGCGCCGGCGACATGAAAATCGCCGACCACGGGACGTACGAGTGCCTGAAGTGTTGGGAGCGCGAGGTCGACGTTGTCCTGCACGGCGTGCACGGCGAGCAGCGCTACGTGCTGTTCGCCACCGACAAGGACGAGCCACCCAAGCAGTGGATGATCCACCGCATGGGAGAGGCCGCCGACCCCACCGCCGGGCCGATGCCCGACCAGGTCGAGCCGATGCTCGCGACCGCGGGCGAGCTTCCCGCCGGGGACGGCTGGGCGTACGAGGTCAAGTGGGACGGCGTGCGTGCGATCGCGAGCTGCGACCGCGGCACCGTGATAGTGCGCAGCCGCAACCTGCGCGACATCAGCGCGACGTTCCCGGAGCTCAGGGAACTCGGGCCCGCGCTCGGCGAACACCGCGCCGTGCTCGACGGCGAGATCCTCACGCTCGACGCCACCGGAACCCCCGACTTCGGGGCGCTGGTGCAGCGCGTGCGCACGACCAAGCCCGCGCGATCGCGCGAGCTCGCGCGCTCCGCCCCGGCCATCTACGCGATATTCGACCTGCTCTGGCTTGACGGCCACTCGCTCATGGACGAGCCGTACAGCGAACGGCGAAAGCGACTCACCGAACTCGGGCTCGGCTCGGCGCATATCAACGTGCCCGAATCCTACGAATCCGATGGCGCGGGCCTGCTCGCGGCGACCGCCGAGCGGGGCCTGGAGGGCGTCGTCGCCAAGCGCCTTTCGTCACCCTACGTCCCCGGACGTCGATCACGCGACTGGGTCAAGGTGAAGTCCGTGCACCGCCAGGAGTTCGTCGTCGGCGGCTGGCTGCAGCAGCGCGGAACCGCGGGCGAGCGGATCGGCGCGCTGCTCCTCGGCGTGCACGACGCCGCGGGCGACCTGCGCTACGTCGGCCGCGTCGGCAGCGGGCTCTCGCAGGAGACGAGCGACGAACTCGCCGGGCTGCTCGAACCCGTTGACCGCTCGCCCTTCAGCAGCGGGCGACCGCCCAAAGACGCGCGTTTCTGCGCGCCGACCGTTGTCGTCGAGGTGCGTTTCGCGGAGTGGACCGAGAAAGGAAACCTGCGCCACCCCGTTTTCCTCGGCGTGCGCAGCGACAAGGCGGCAGCCGAGGTGGTACGCGAGGAAGGCGGCGACCTCCCCGAGCCCGACGGCCCCATGAAGCTTGCGATCGAAAGCGACGCACGCCGGAGCGTCGGACGCATCGGCGGCCTGGACGTCGCGCTCACCAACCTCGACAAGCCGATGTACCCCGCCGCCTCGTTCACGAAGCGAGACATGATCGAGTACTACGCCGCCGTCGCGCCGGCGATGCTCGCGCACCTCGAACGCCGGCCGGTGACGCTCGTGCGCTGGCCCGGCGGCGTCGACGGCAAATCGTTCTTCCAGAAGCAGACGCCGAAACATCCCGACTGGATCCACACCGCGGCGATCGAGACGTCCGAGAGGACGATCGACTATCTGCTCGCGGACAGCGCGGCCGCGCTCGTCTGGGCCGCAAACAGCGCCGCCATCGAACTGCATGTCACGCTCGGCCGGATCCCGCGCATCGAACGCGCGCTCGCGGTCGTGTTCGACCTCGACCCCGGCGTGGGCACGGACATCAGCGACTGCTGCCGCGTCGCGCTGCGACTGCGCGCGATGTTCGAGCAGCTCAATCTCGCCTGCGTCGTCAAGACGTCCGGCAAAAAGGGGCTGCACATGTTTCTGCCGCTGAACGGCGACGGGGCCTCCTACCCCGACGTCAAGTCGTTCGCGCGGACCGTCGCGGAAATGTTCGAACGCGAACTGCCGGACGAGGTCGTCTCGACGATCTCGCGCGAAGACCGCGAGGGACGCGTCCTGATCGACTGGCGCCAGAACGAGGTGCTGCGGACCGAGGTCGCCGCCTACTCGCTGCGCGCAGTCGAGTATCCGTCGGTCTCGACGCCCCTCGACTGGGACGAGGTCGAGGCCGTCGCCGGCGGCGCCGCCGCGGGAAGCCTGATTTTCGCCCCCGGGGACGTCCTCGCGCGCGTCGCCAGTCACGGCGACCTGCTGGCCCCGGCGCTGTCGCTCGTCCAGCGCCTGCCGGGCGCGCCGTCCGCCTGACGGGCGACGAGAACCGGTGTCGTCGCGGTTCCTTCTTGACATGGCGGCGGCGCGCGAATACGTTGCCGCGATGCCGCGGGCCGCGTTCAGCGTCTACAGGCGGGTGACCATTTTGGTCTGTGCGTCGCTTCTCGCGCTGTCTGTGGCGGCGTCCGCCGCACAGGCTTCGAAGCCCTCGGTGGGCCACGCAAAGTTCTCGCCGGCGCTTCTGCCGAGCGCGGGCGGGCACGCGAAGCTCACGTTCAAGGCGAAGCACGCCAGCAAGTGCTCACTGAAGTCGTCGCTCCGTTTCGTGAAGGTCCCGCGCAGCGTCAAGTGCTCGCACGGAACGGCGCACGTCACCCTCCGCGTTCCGCGCAACGCAAGCCGCGCCGTGGAGAGCGTGACGATCACCATCACGGCCAAGCGCGGCCACCACGCTGCACACAAGAAGCTGACGCTCCAGGTCCTCGGCGCGCCCGAACTCGCGCTCGGCGTCGAATTCGGCTGCGAGCTCATCAACGGCAAGGTCTACTGCTGGGGCGAAGATTTCGAGGGCCAGCTCGGACGCGGCACGGTCAGTGCGGCCTCGCCGACCCCCGCGCAGGTCACTCTTCCGGCGCGGGCCGTACAGGTCGGCGCGGGATACAGCGCTGCGTGCGCGCTGCTCGCGACCGGCCAGGTCTACTGCTGGGGCAACGACGAACGGGGGGTGGTTGGCCAGCCGCCCACGCCCGAACCCATCCCGAAGCCGACCCTCGTGGCCGGACTCACGGGCGCGAAGTCGCTCTCGATGGGCGACGGCGACGCGTGCGTCGTCCTGCGCAACGCCAGCGCCGAGTGCTGGGGCAACGACGAGACCGATCAGGCTGGCAACGGTAACTCCAACGAAGAAGTGCTGAGCGTCTACACGCCGACCACTGTCATCGGCGTCAGCAACGTCGTCTCGCTCGCGGTCAGCGAAAAATCGACGTGCGCGGTGATCAAGGGCGGCACGGTCAAATGTTGGGGCGACGGCGAACTGGGCCAACTCGGCGACGGCAAACTGACCGCGGATGTCGTTGTGACAACACCCGTCTCAGCCATCGTCAGCGGGGTCACGCAGCTCGCGGCGTCGTGGTACGACTTCTGCGCCGTGACGAGCGGCCACCAGGACGAGTGCTGGGGTGGCGACCAATTGGGCGAAGCCGACGACGGCGCCACCGGGGCCCCCGTTGAAACGCCGGCGGTCGCGCACGGTCTCGGACCGGTGTCCTACACGGGCCAGGGGACGCGAACGCTCTGCGCGATCAGCGATGGTCACGTCTTCTGTTGGGGCTACGGCGAAAACGGGCAGCTCGGCAACGGCGAAACGCGCTTGGACGCGGCGTCCGCCGTCGAAGCGCAGGGCATCACGACGGCCGCTGACGTCGCCAGCGGGGAGAGCGACAGCTGCGCGGTGCTCGTGAACGAAACGACGGACTGCTGGGGCGAAAACGAGCGTGGTGCCGTCGGTGACGGCACCACCGGCGAACGCGTCACAACGCCGACGCCGGTGACCGGGCTGCCCTGACGACACGCCGCCGACCGGCGGCGCCACGGGAAGCGGGCCGCTAACGGGGCCCGTCACGCCAGGCGACGCGCCCCGCGACGACCGTCGCAGCGACGAGCGGCACTCCGGGCCGGTAGACGAGGTGATCCGGCGCCGGCGCGTCCAGGAGCACCGCGTCGGCGCGGGCGCCGGGCGTCAGGCGGCCGAGGTCCTCGCGCCGGAGGGCGCGCGCGCCGCCGCTCGTAGCGGCGACGAGAGCCTCCTCGACGGTCATCCCCATGTCGCGCACCGCGAGCGCGAGCGCGAGCGACATCGCGGTCGTGTTGCTCGATCCCGGGTTCGTGTTCGTCGCGAGCGCGACGGTCGCTCCGGCGTCGATCACCTTGCGTGCGTCGGGGTACGGCTGGCGCGTGCAGAAGTCAGTGAGGGGCAGGAACGTCGCGACTGTGTCGCTCGCGGCGAGCGCGGCGACATCCTCGCCATCGAGATGGGTGCAGTGGTCCGCCGACGCGGCTCCGGCTTCGACTGCCACGCGGACCCCGGGGCCCGGGCCGAGCTGGTTGGCGTGGACGCGGAGCCCGAGTCCCGCGTCGCGGCCCGCCGCAAGCACCGCCTTCGCCTGCTCGGCGTCGAAGGCGCCGCGCTCGCAGAAAACGTCGATCCACCTCACGAACGGGCGGCACGCGGCGAGCATCGGGCCGCAGACCAGGTCGACGTAATCGTCGGTGCGATGCTCATATCCAGGCGCGACAACGTGCGCGCCGAGAAACGTCGCGTCGTCGGTGAGCTCGGCCGCGAGCGCACACAGCCGCGCTTCGCCGTCGACGTCGAGCGCGTAACCCGACTTGACCTCGACGTGGGTGATTCCGGCGCGCAGGCCCTCGCGGCGCCGCGCGGCGGCCGCCTGGCGCAGCGCGGCGTCGCTTGCGCCCCGCGTCGCCTCGACGGTCTCGAGGATCCCGCGCGCCGCGTACGGCCGGCCGGCCATGCGGGCGGCGAACTCGGCCGAACGGTCGCCGGCGAAGACGAGGTGCGTATGGCTGTCGACGAAACCGGGGATCACACAGCGCCCGGCGGCGTCGAGGCGCTCGTCCGCGGCGGCGCCGCGCCGACCGACCGCGAGCACCGTTCCCGCGTCGGCGTCGAGCACGAGCGACGCGTTGCGGTGGACGCCCATCGGCCCCTCGCCCTCGTCGCCGTTCGTCACGAGCAGCGCGATGTTGTCGACGACGAGCGTGGTCACCTGTCCACCGCGGCGATCGCGGCGCCGAGCTCCGAGGCGACGTCGATGTCCACGTGTCTCCCTTCGCTGACGACCGTCCGGCCCCCGACGATCACGTTCCTCACGTCGGCCGCGCCGGCCGCGTAGACGACGGCCGCGAGTGGGTCGTCGGCGCCGGCCGTGCGTGGCGTGTCGAGCGAGATCGTCGCGAGGTCCGCGAGCGCCCCGACCTCGATGCGTCCTGCCTCCGGCCAGCCGACGCTCCGGCAGCCGCCCTCGGTTGCGGCGGCGAGCAGCGCAGCGGCTCGGTGGCGGCCGCGCTCGCCCGTGACGAGTCGTTCGTCGAGCTCGACGGCGCGGGCCTCCTCGAGCAGGTCGATCACGGCGTGTGAGTCGCTGCCGAGCGCGAGCGTCGCGCCTGCCGCCGCGAGCTCGCGCGCCGGGCCGACACCGTCGGCGAGGTCGCGCTCCGTCGTCGGGCAGATGCAGCACGTCGCCTCGGCGCCGGCGAGCAGCGCGATGTCGTCCGCCGTGACGTGCGTCGCGTGGACGGCGGTGAAGCGTGCGCCGAGCGCCCCGGCGGAGTCGAGGAGCGCGGTCGGCGTCATCCCGTACGCGGCGAGGCATGCCTCGTTCTCCGCCTGCTGCTCGGAGAGGTGCCCATGCAGAGGCGCGTCGCGCGCCTCCGCCCACGCCGCGACGGTCCGTGCCTCGTCCGCCGCCACAGCACGGACGCTGTGGATCGCAGCGCCCACGCGCGCGGCGGAGGTCGCCTCGAGCGCCGACGCGCGCGCGGCCCACTCGTCGGCGTCGCCGTCGCCGAAGCGCTCCTGCGCACCCGCGAGCGGAGTGTCGACGCCCCCGCGCAGGTAGCACGCGTCGATCAGCGTGAGGCGCAACCCGGCTGCCGCGGCGGCGTCGATGATCGCCCGCCCCATCTCGTTCGGGTCTGCGTAGGGGGCACCGCCGGGCGCATGGTGCAGGTAGTGAAACTCGCCGACGACGGTGACCCCGGCGAGCGCCATCTCCGCGAACGTCGCGCGCGCGAGCGCCCTGTAGCGGTCCGGGTCGATCGTGCCAGCAAGCCGGTACATCTGCTCGCGCCACGTCCAGAACGTGCCCGGGCCGCTCTGTGCCCGGCCGCGAAGGGCGCGCTGGAAGGCGTGCGAGTGCGCGTTCGCGAGGCCCGGGATCGTAAGGCCCGCCAGGCGCCGGGCGCCCGGTGGAGCGACGGGCACCGTCGATACGTCGGCGATGCGCTCGCCGTCGAGCTCGAGCAGCACCCCGCTCTCGGCCCGCTCGCCGCCGAGCCAAGCGTTCTCGCACCAGTAGCGCTCGCTCACGAGCCGTACCGCGCGACGATCGCGCGAGCTTGCGCTTCGAATGCGGCGCGGTGGAAGCGGTCGAACTGCTCCCATGTCATGAACGTCCGCGGGTCGGCGACGCGGTCGAGGAAGAGGACACCGTCGAGGTGGTCGATCTCGTGCTGGAACGTGCCCGCCGTCAGGCCACGCCGCACCTCCTCGTGGGCTTCGCCGTCGCGGTCGAGGTAGCTGACGCGGACCTCGGCGTGGCGGCGCAGCACGCCGCGCAGCCCGGGGACCGACAGGCAGCCCTCGTTGACCTCGAACGTCTCCTCGCTCGTCGCCTCGATCGTCGGGTTCACCATCACCGTGAGCTCGATGTCGGGCTTGTACGGGTAGCGCGGGTTCCCGTGCACCTCGACGACGGCGATTCGCCGCGCGTCCCCGACCTGGCTTGCCGCGAGGCCGGCACCGGCGGCGTCGCGCATCGTCCCGATGAGCTCGTCGATGAAGAGCTGGGTGCCGGCTTGGCCGAGCTCCTCGCGCGAGACCTCGCGCGCCGGCTCGCGCAGCGCCGGGTGCCCGGCCGTCACGATCTGGAGCGCGCTCACTGCGGCTCGTTCATCGGTATGCGCACGCCGCGTTCGCGCGCGACGTCGCGCGCCGCCGGATAGCCCGCGTCGGCGTGCCGGATCACGCCCATGCCCGGGTCGCTCGTCAGCACGCGCTCGAGCTTCTCGGCCGCGAGTGGCGTACCGTCGGCGACGCACACCATCCCGGCGTGGATCGAGCGGCCGATCCCGACGCCGCCGCCGTGGTGGATCGAGACCCAGCTGGCGCCCGCGGCCGTGTTGACGAGCGCGTTGAGCAGCGGCCAGTCGGCGATCGCGTCGGAGCCGTCGGCCATCGCCTCGGTCTCACGGTACGGCGACGCGACGGAGCCCGCGTCGAGATGGTCGCGGCCGATCACGATCGGCGCGGACAACTCGCCCGCCGCGACCATCTCGTTGAAACGAAGGCCGAGCCGGGCACGTTCGCCGTAGCCGAGCCAGCAGATGCGCGCCGGCAGGCCCTGGAACGCGACCCGCTCGCCGGCGGCGCGGATCCAGCGCGCGAGGTGCTCGTCGTCGGGGAACTCCTCGAGCACGGCGCGGTCCGTCGCCGCGATGTCGGCGGCCTCGCCCGAGAGCGCAACCCAGCGGAATGGTCCCTTGCCCTCGCAGAAGAGGGGGCGCACGTACGCGGGCACGAACCCGGGATACGCGAACGCCCTCTCGAACCCGCCGAGCTTCGCCTCGGCGCGCAGGCTGTTGCCGTAGTCGAACACCTCGGCGCCGCGGTCCAGGAATCCGACCATCGCGGCGCAGTGCGCCGCGATGGAGCGCCGCGCGGCGGCGACGTAGGAGTCGGGGTCGCTCGTGCGCAGCTGCTGCGCTTCGCGCAGCGACATGCGACCGGGTACGTAGCCGCCGAGCGGGTCGTGGGCGCTCGTCTGGTCCGTGACGATGTCGGCCGGGAATGAGCGGCGGAGCAGCTCGGGGATCGCGTCGGCGGCGTTCGCGCACAGTCCGACGCTGACCGCGCGCCGCGAGTCGCGCGCGGCCAAGCATCGCTCGACGGCGTCGTCGAGGTCGACCGCGACCTCGTCGAGGTAGCGCGTCCTGACGCGCCGCTCGATGCGCTCGCCGTCGACCTCGATGCAGAGCGCTACGCCGCCGTTGAGCGTGACCGCGAGCGGCTGCGCGCCGCCCATGCCCCCCAGCCCCGCCGTGACCGTCACGGTGCCCGCGAGCGATCCGCCGTAGCGGCGCCGCGCGATCTCGGCGAAACACTCGTAGGTGCCCTGCAGGATCCCCTGCGTGCCGATGTAGATCCAGGAGCCCGCGGTCATCTGGCCGTACATCGTCAGGCCGAGCTCTTCCAAGCGCCGGAATTCGTCCCACGTCGCCCACTCCGGCACGAGGTTCGCGTTCGCGATCAGCACGCGCGGCGCCCACTCGTGGGTGCGGAACACGCCGACGGGCTTGCCTGATTGCACCAAGAGCGTCTCGTTCGCCTCGAGTTCGCGCAGCGACCGGACGAGCGCGTCGAACGCGTCCCAGGAGCGCGCGGCGCGGCCGGTGCCGCCGTATACGACGAGCGCGTCGGGGTCCTCGGCGACGTCCGGGTCGAGGTTGTTCATCAGCATCCGCAGCGCCGCCTCCTGAGGCCAGCCACTACAGCTGAGCGACGTCCCCCGCGGGGCGCGTACGGGCCGCGGGCCACTCACGCGAGCGGCCCCACGGCGTCCTCGACGGATGCGAGGACCGCGCCGTCGAGGAGCAGCTGCTCGGCGGCGGCGATGTCCGGCGCGACGACGCGGTCACCGGCGGGCGGGCGGACCCGGCTGCGCAGCGCGCCGAGCGCCGCGCCGGTGCCGGCGGCGGGCGCGAGCGGCGAACGCAGGTCGATGGCGGCCCCGGCGACGAGCAGCTCGATGGCGAGGATCTGCCGCAACGCCCCGACGGTCCGGCGGAGCTTGCGCGCGGCGCCCCACCCCATCGACACGTGGTCCTCCTGCATCGCACTCGTCGGCAGCGAGCCGACGCTCGCCGGCGTGGCGCGCCGACGGTTCTCGGCGACGAGCGCGGCCTGCGTGTACTGGGCGATCATGAGCCCCGAGTCGACGCCCGGCTCGCGCGCGAGAAACGGCGGCAGCCCGTGCGAGCGCGCGGGGTCCAGCAGACGGTCGGTGCGCCGCTCGGCGATCGCGCCTAGCTCGGCCGCCGCGAGCGCGAGGTAGTCGAGGACGAACGCTAACGGCGCGCCGTGGAAGTTCCCGCACGACTCGACGCGGCCGTCGGGCAGCACCATCGGGTTGTCGATCGCCGCCGCGAGCTCGCGCTCGGCGACGGCGCGCGCGTGCGCATGCGCGTCGCGCGCGGCACCGTTCACCTGCGGCGCGCAGCGCAGCGAGTAGGCGTCCTGGACACGCGGGTCGCCGTGGCGGTGGCTCGCGACGATCGCCGAGCCGTCGAGCAGCCGGCGCATGTTCGCGGCGCTGTCGGCCTGGCCGTGCTGCGGCCGGAGCGCGATGAGGTCCGCGGCGAATGCCCGGTCGGTGCCGAGCAGCGCCTCGACGGACATCGAGGCGGTCACGTCGGCGACGGCGAGGAGGGCTTCGAGGTCCGCCAGCGCGAGAACGAGCATGCCGAGCATGCCGTCGGTGCCGTTGACGAGCGCGAGACCCTCCTTGGCCGTAAGCCGCAGCGGCGTTATGCCAGCGGCGGCGAGCGCGTCCGACGCAGCGACGATCTCGCCGCCGTCGCCCACGGCGACCTCCCCCTCGCCGATCAGCGCCAGCGCGCAATGCGCGAGCGACGCGAGGTCGCCGCTCGCTCCGACCGAGCCGTGCTCGGGGACGAGTGGCGTGACCGCGGCGTTGAGCAGCGCCACGATCGTCGCGGCGACCTCTGGGCGCGCACCCGAGCGCCCCATCGCGAGCGTCCGCGCCCGCAGCAGCATCATCGCCCGCACCACCTCGCGCTCGACGGCGCCGCCCGCGCCCGCGGCGTGCGAGCGCACGAGCGCGAGCTGCAGCTGCTCGCGCTGCGGCGGGGCGATCGGCACTGTCGCAAGCGACCCGAAGCCGGTGGAGACCCCGTAGACCGGCGCGGACTCCGACGCGAGGTGAGCGACTATGGCGGCGCTCGCGGACATCGCTTCCGTCGCCTCGCGCGAGATCACACAGGTCGCGCCGTCGCGGGCGACGCGCACCACGTCGGCGGCGCCGACCCCATCCGGGCCGATCACGACTGCGTCTGTGCCGCTATTCCCCGCCACCCGCGGCCACCTTAGAGGCTGGGCCGCGCGACGCGACCCGCGACCGTCGCACCGCAGGGATGTGATGAAGTGCGCGAGCAGGACGTAGTAATGGTGATGCGCCTGCTCAGGCCCGACCCGCAGTCCCGCGAGGCGAGGACACCGCCGCACGGGGGCAGCTCCGGCGCCGACGTCGGATACGACTTCGACGCGATCTTCCGTTCCTGCGTGCGCGACGTGCACGCTTACGCCTTCGCCCTGCTCAGGGACCGCGCCGCAGCCGAGGACGTGACCGCGGTCGCGTTCGAGCGGCTCTTTCGCGCGCGAGGCAGGCTCGACGCCGGGCGAGGGTCGCCCCGCGGGCTGCTTTTCACGATCGCGCGCAACGCGGCCCTCGACGAGCTGCGCAGGCGCGCTCGCCGGCCCGTCGCGGATGCGCCGGCGGCCGAGCGTGCCGACGCACGCTCCCAGGACGAGCTCGAACAGGTTGAGCGGCGCGATTATGTCGCGGGAGCACTGGCTGCGCTCAGCCCGCGCGAACGGGAGCTCGTGCTGCTGAAGTTCCACGGCCAACTCTCAAACGCCGAGCTCGCGCGCGCACTCGGCATAAGCGAGACGAACGCGGCAACGCGGCTGCACCGCGCGCTGACGCGTCTGCGCACAGCCTGCGTCGCGGAGCGGGAGCAGGTCGCATGAGGGTGATCCCGTTTCCAACGCGGCGCGAAGAGACGGTCGACCCCGCCGTGCTCGCCGAACTCGAGGCGGCGTTCGACGGCGACGGCACCGGCCCGCAGGCGGAGGCGTGGCGCGAGCTCCGCGCGGACGTCCGCTCGCTTCCCGCGCCCATCGACGCCGCCTTCCAGAGCTCACTCGAGCAGCAGCTGCGCCGTTCGCGGCAGCGGCCGCGGGGCGGCCGACGGCTCACCCTCGCTCTCCGCGGCGGACGGCTGCGCGGACAGCGGTTGCTCGCCGCCGGGACGGCCGTGGTGCTGCTCGCGGCGCTCGTGTTCGCCGGCGCCGCGTTGACCTCCGGCGGCGGGCGGAGCGGGACGATTCGCGACTACGGCAAGGAAGCGTCCCCGCTGCAGGCCCATCGCGCCCAGGGGGAAGAAAGCGACCACGGCCCGGTCGTTCAGGGCCCGGCGGCCACCGGCAGCGGCGAATCGGCCGGCACGGTTGCGGGGCCCGACGCGACCTTCGGCCCCGCCGAGGAACGGGATTCCGGCGCCGCGCCCGGCGAGAGCGCCAAGCGCCTCCAGCAGCTCGGCGCGACGATCAGCCTCGGCGGCGGCCAATCCGGCGTGCAGGCGGTGGCGGATCGCGTCGGCGACGTGGCGGTGTCCGCGGGCGGCTACGTCGTGAGTTCGAAGGTGGAACTGCAGCACGGCGCGGCCGGTGAAGCTGCGCTCACGCTCAGCGTCCCGAGCGCCAAGCTCGCGAGTACCCTCGCGACACTGCAGCGCCTCGCGCCGGTGCGCGCGGAGACGCAGGAACTGCAAGACCTCACGGGACACTACGACGCCGTTGCGGCGCGCCTCGCGGCGGCGCGGGCCGAACGCGAAGCACTGCTGCGCGCGCTCGCGGGCGCCGAAAGCGCCGCGGCCGTGGAAAGCCTTCACCTGCGGATCGCGCGCGCCAACGCGGCAATCGCCGCCGCCGAACGCCAGGAGGCGAAGATCGCCCACACGGCAAGCGAGGCTCAAATCGAAGTCGAGGTGGTCGGCGAAACGGCGCACGCAGGCGGAGGTCTCACGATCGGGCGTGGATTGCACGACGCCGGCCACGTGCTCACCGTGCTTGGCGCCGTCCTGCTGATAGCGCTCGCTGTAATAATCCCGCTCGGGCTCCTGATCGCCGCCCTCTGGCTCGCTGCGCGCGTCCTGCGCCGCTATCAGCGCGAGCGCGCGCTCGGATCCGGCTGACGCGCGCGATCGTGCCGCGGCGGGGCTCGCCGCTTTCGCCGAGGCTCGCTTGCACCGCGTGCGCCGGCGGGCGTCCGCGCCGCGCCGGACGTGCGCCGACGGCGTGCTTGCTCCCGGCAGCCCGACCGCGCAGTTTCAGCAGACGGGGCACAGCTGCCGATACGAACGCGAGGCATGTCCGAACCGAATCGACAGACAGCGGGCGCCGATTCCGGCGGCTTCCGCACCGCTGCGCCGCGCCCCGCGATCGCCGACTCGCCTCCCGGGTACCTCGGCGAGCTCGTCGCGCATCTCCCTGCGGTGCTCTACGTCGCCGAGGAGGGCGACGCGGGGCGCTGGCATTACGTCAGCGCCGGGATCGAGCGGATCCTCGGCTTCACCGCGCAGGAGTGGCGCGAGGATCCCACCCTCTGGGCGCGGCAGATGCACCCCGACGACCGCGAGCGCATCTACCACCACGAACAGACCACGCCCGACGTACCCGCCGAATACCGGATGCGCCACCGCGACGGTTCGGTCGTCTGGCTGCGTGACGAAGCCCGCCTGATCCGCGATGTCGCCGGCAACAAGCGCTGGCATGGCGTGATCCTCGACATCACCGACCGCAAGCTGGCCGAGGCCGAGCTCGAGCGGCGCGTCGACCAGCAGGCCGTGGTCGCCCGCCTCGGCCGCGACGCGCTCGAGGGCAAGCACGTCAACGACCTGATGCGAGACGCGCTCGGCGAGGCGACACGCGTGCTCGGCGTCCGCATGGGCGCAGTACTCGAACGTCAGGCAGACGGCGGCACGCTGGTGCTCGCCGGCGCGATCGGCCTTGGCCCCCACGACGCGGCGGCACAGCGCGCGCCGTCGCGCCCCGCGGCCGAGGGAGCGAACGGCCACGGCCGCGCCGCGGGCTCCGCGTTGCCGTACAACCTCGCCGGCGGCGCGATCGGACAGATCGTATGCCGCGGCAGACTCTGGGGCGCGGTCTGGGTCGGCGATGGCACGAGCCGGGAACTCGCGAGCTCCGACGGGAACTTCGTCCAGTCGATCGCGAACATCATCGCCGACGCCATCCAGCGACGAGCGACCGAAGAGGAGATCCGCTACCGCGCGCTGCACGACCCGCTCACGGACCTGCCCAATCGCAGCATGCTGCTCGAGTCGATCAGCGGCGCGCTGGAACGCAGGTCCGACAATGTTGCGCTCGTGATGATGGACATCGACAACTTCAAGCTCGTCAATGACAGCTTCGGCCACGCCGCCGGCGACGAGCTGCTCAAGCAGATCGCCCCGCGCCTGAAGGAGGTCGTCCGCGAGGGCGACGTGATTGCCCGTCTCGGCGGCGACGAGTTCGTGGTGCTGCTGGAGCACGCCTCGCCGGCGAACTCGCGGCGGTTCGCCGAACGTGTGCTGTCGGCGTTCGAGGCCCCGTTCCGGCTCGGCACGCACGAGCATCTCGCGAAGGTGAGCCTCGGCGTGGCGCTCGCCGGGCACGCCGGCCAGAGTACTGCCGCGAGCCTGCTCCAGGACGCGGACGCCGCGCTCTACGTCGCCAAGCGGCGCGGTCGGGCGCATTTCGAGATCTTCGATCGCGCGATGCGCGTCGGCGCGATCGACCGCCTCGCGCTGGAGAACGATCTCGGGCGTGCACTGCGCCGCGACGAGCTGCGCCTCGTCTACCAGCCGGTGGTCTCGCTACACGACCGCTCGATCGTCTCGTTCGAGGCGCTGCTTCGCTGGCAGCACCCGGAGCGCGGGCTCGTCAAGCCAGCCGACTTCGTGCCCGTCGCCGAGGAGACCGGGCTGATCGAGCCGATCGGGCGGTGGGTACTGCACACCGCGTGCGGGCAGCTCGCCGAATGGCAGGCGCACCTGACGGATGCGGCGCCGCTCGCGATCTCGGTGAACCTTTCGGTGCGCCAGTTCCTGCAGCGCGACTTCGAGTTGATGGTCGCCGAGGCGCTCGCCGAGACATCGCTCGACCCGTCGGGCCTGTGCCTCGAGATCACCGAGTCGGTGCTGCTCGACGAGCCGCAGTCCGCCAGCGAGAGGCTTGAGCGCATCGCGCAAACCGGCGTGCGCTTCGCGCTCGACGACTTCGGCACCGGCTACTCGTCGCTGGCTTACCTCGGCGGCCTGCCGATCAGCGTGCTGAAGGTCGACCGGTCCTTCGTCAGCTCGATCACGAACGACGAGCGCTCAAAGGCGATCACGACGGCGATCGTCGGAATGGCCGACGCGCTCGAACTGCAGGTGGTCGCCGAGGGCGTCGAGGACGAGTCGCAGTTGCGCACGGTCCGGAACCTCGGCTGCGACCTCGCGCAGGGCTACCTTTTCTCCGCGCCGCTCGCCGCCGGCGATGCTGCCCGCCTCCTCGCGCTCGGTCGACGGACTGCGGCGCGCGCCCCCGTCGGCTGAGTTCTCTGACCGGTCCCGAAGCCCGGAATGGCACCACTCGCGACGCGCGGTGTTGCGCGGGTGACACGATCCCCCGCGGCCCGATCGCCCGCCCCGACCCCCACGAGGGCGGCGGCGGCCTCGGAGAGCGCTCACCACTCGGCTACCCGCCGAATGATCCCGCGCCTCGCAAGTTCTGAGACGGCGCTCGCGACGGCCCCGGGTGTGAAGGACGCCTTGCCCCGGCACACAGGCGCGCGTTAGCCTGCCCCACCGACCCACTTCACGGAGGTGCTAAATGCGCAGTCTCACTCGTCATCTCAACTACGCGAACGTCATGGCGACCCTGGCCTTCATGCTCGCGATCGGTGGCAGCGCGTACGCCGCCACCCGCCTGCCCGCGAACAGCGTCGGCACCAGACAGCTCAAGCGGGGAGCGGTGACACGCGCGAAGATCGGCAAAGGCGCTGTCGGCGCGGCACAGGTCGCGCCAGGGTCCTTGACGGGCGCCCAGATCAAGGCTTCGACACTCGGGCCGGTCCCGGACGCGAACGATCTCGGTGGCCTCCCGGCCTCGGCGTTCGGCGCGACGAGCTGGAACAGCGTCGACTTCGCGCCGAGCAGCGAAGAAGAAAAGACGCTGCTCACGGACGGCCCGCTCACGATCACCTCGAAGTGCATCTCCAAGGGTGGCTCCCGCTATCTCAATCAGATCTACGTCGTCTCAACCGTCGCGGCATCGATCGAGTGGGTGGCTGACACGAACAGCCTCGTCGAAAACGCCGCGTTGGACGTCTGGAACTGGGAAGGCACCTCCGGGGGCCGCACAGAGCCCTTCACGTTCGCTGCGAGCGACGGCAAGCAGTTCGCCGGCATCCTTGGTTTCTCGGTTGGTTCCGGGACGAGCGGCGGGTGCGCCGACGTCGCCGCTGCTTTCAACCAAAGCTAACGAGGCATCCGGGCGCGCCGACGGCGGCTCGCTGCATATCCAGTCTTGCCGCGGTGCGCCCGGAATGCGGACGCGCGAGGCTCGCCCAGACCGGCCTCTAGTCGGGCGGGCGCGGCGCCCGACGACGAACTCATCGAGGTGGCAGGCCCGATCGCGCCGTGGTGCATAGCCGGCGACGCGAGGTGCGCGAAGCCGAGACGGTCGCTCGGCGACTCTGCACTGCCGCCCCCGCTGTGGCCCGAGGACGAGGAAAGTCGGAGCCGACGCCCGGACTCGAACCGGGGACCCCTTCATTACGAGAGGCTCCGAGCAAATCCGAGCCTCAGCGAACCGTCCTGAGCTGGTCCAAAATGGCTTAACTGAGCCAAGCCAGCCGCGCTACCAAGTGCCGTTCCTGCACTCGATGGCTTCTTCGCCGGGGCCGGTGACCAGCGTGCACGAATGTTCGATCGTCCCGTCGGCGCGCCTGATGATGGTGAACGTGTCGTCGGAGACAGAAGTCGTCGTGACGCTGAAGCCTTCGTCTTCTTCGATCGGCGCGGCTTCGCTCAGGTAGGGCAGTCCCGGGCTCGGTGCGATCACGAGCGAGTCGTTCCAGCCGGCGAGAAACGACGGCGTGAGGCCTTCGTAACGCTGCGGAGGCGCGCTGTGCTCTTCCGTCGTCGCGTACGCGACTTCTGCCATGCCCTCGGCTTGCTGGTCGAGCGCCGCCCTCTTCGCGTTGCTGAGCGTCGCATCGACCTTCAACTGTACCGTCGTGCTTTCGCCAGAGGCGTCCGTTACCGTCAGCGTCGCGCGTCGCGTCCCGGGCCTGAGCGGGATCGTCTTGACGGAAATTTCGCAACGGGCGAACGGCCAAAGCATCGCGTGTTCGTATCGGCAGTCGTCGCTGGTGATTTCGAAGTCGGCCGGGTCTTCACCGCCGAGTTTCACGTCGGCGATGTCGGCGCCCGATTCGCCGGCACCGATCGTGACTGGAACTTCGTCCGAACTGACGGTCACGGGGTTGGAAGGCCAATAGACGACAGCCGGTGCTACGAGCTCGGGAGCTCCCGACGCCGGTGCTCCGACCCGAACTTCGCCGAACAGAGCCGGTTCGTCGGTTCTTTCGCAGCTCTGTTCGTAGAGTGCCCAGAGGCGGTCGACCTCGCCAATGTCATTGAAGTGGATTTCTTTGATCGTGAAGCGGCCGAAGCTCTGCGGGCATGCGCGTCCGTTGCCGGAGACCGAGAGCAGAGGGCGCCCTTCGTCGGCGGCATTTTCCACTTCGGCGGTCGTGTATTCCCTGGCTTCCAGTTCTTGTCCGGCGGGCGGCGCGAATCGGAACGCGTAGGTTTCGGCTCCGAGCTTGCCCTGTGCTTCCACGCCGGCGGCATCGCCGCTCAGCGAGAGCGCTTCGTTCGCGTCGATCAGAAGGTCCTGACCCGCGCCGATCGGATCGTCCGTTTCACTGACGAGCGTCGCCCAGCTGCTCGTCATCGGCGGGGCCGGGGGCGGCTCGCCTTCGCCCGTGAGCGGCACGGTCACCTTCGCGCCCGAGGCGTCCGAGACGACAAGCTCTGCTGAAAGGGTCCCCGCGGCGCTCGGTGTGAAGGCGATGTCCAACTCGCAAACCGCGCCGGGAGCCAGGACCGCGCCTTCGCATTCGTCGCTCGTCACGCGAAAGTCGCCCGCGTCGTCTCCGCGGAGCGCGACGCCCGCGACCTGAGCGCCGGCTTCGCCGCCGATGACGGTTATGGGCACCTGCTTGGCTCGCGCTCCAACCGCGGTCGCGGGCCAAGTGAAGGTCGTGGGGACCGTGGTCTCCGGGGTTTCAGCCGGCGGCTCGCCGACGCGCACTTCGCCGATCAGTGGCGCCCCGCCCGAGTCTCCGCAATAGCTTTCGAACAGCGCCCAGAAGCGGTCGACGCGTTCCGCGGCGTTGACGTGGACGTCTTTGACGATGAAGCGGCCGTGTTCTCCCGAGCACCCCCTTCCCTGGCCTTCCACCGACTCAGACACGGACAACACCGGAGTGTCGGCGGACGCCGAGCCCCAGCTCTCGGCACCGGCGTATTCGCCTGCTTCGAGGGGCATCCCGTTGTGAGAGGCGAATTGCAGTTCCAAGTCTTCGTCCCCTCTTTCAACGAGCACCGTGACCCAGCCGGCGCTGCTCCAGTGGCTGATTTCGACTGCATCCGGCGTGTCGAAGAGCCTGGCGCCGCCTGGTAGGAGGGCGTCACCGGTGTCGGTGACGAAGTTCGCCGAAGCGAACGCGAACATCGGTTCGGCGGGTACCGCGAGTGCGACCCTCGTCTGGGCGCCGGATGCAAAGTCCACGACGAGCTCGGCCGTGCGGGTGCCGTGGATTTTCGGCTTTGCCGCGACTGAGATGACGCAATTCGCGCCCGGCGCGAGAGAGTCGCCTTCACAACCATCGGCCGCGATGCCGAATTCGCCGGCGTCGGCGCCTTCCAAGCGAACCGCGGTGACCCTGGCACCAGGGCGCTGGCCGGTGATCGTGACCGGGACCGGATAACCCGCCGTGCCAGCCAGCATGAGAGGCCATTCGACGGCGGACGGTAGGGCGGCCTCCGGCGTCGTCGCAGGCCTCTCGTTCGCCGAGATCTCGCCAAACACGGCCGGTCCGCCGGTCCGCTCACAGTGCTGTTCGTAGTTCGCCCAGAAGCGATTCACCTTTCCGCGCGGGTTGAAGTGGATGTCTTTGATCACGAACCGACCGAAGTCTTCGTTGCAGGCATCGCCGTCGCCGGAGACGGAGAGGCCCGGCGAGGCGTTGTGCTCGAACCGGAAGCGTTCAGCGTTGTTGTAGGTACCGTCGGCGAGTTTCTCCCCTGACGGCGCGGCGAAGTCGATTGAGAACCGCTGTTCGCCGGACTTGACTTCAACTTCGACTTCTTCCGCGTTGCCGTGCACGGAGATCCCTGACGTGAAGAGCCGGTTCACTCCCTGCCCGATGCATGAGGGCGGTTCGCTGACGAGCGTCACAACACGCGCCGGCGGCTTGGCAGCGGCGCTGGCCGGCGAGGCGAGCGAGACAGCGGCGAGGAGCGAACCGAGGAGCACGAGCGTGACGTGCCGCGGTCGTCGCAGCCTCCCGATCCGCACCTCGCAAATCCGAAGCGTCCATGAGGCGCCTGCGACCGCCGCTCTTCTCACCACACGTCCCCCGGTTCGTGTATCCAGCCGACGAAGCGTAGAAGCGCCGCGAGCGAGTCGACGGTTCGCGCAGCGAATGTTTCAGCCGAAGCTCCAGCGAGCACGGCCAAGGCTTCGACACCGGCCCGGAAAGACCTCGCTGGTGCTTCAGGGCCCTTGAACGCTCCCGTTTCGCGCGACGCTCCAGCAGCTGACCAGCCCTCAGATGAGGGTCACGGCACCGGGACGATTAATGCCCAGCTCCGATCCGGGATGAGGTCGAACGCCGGCTTGACGCTGCGGCTAGCGCCTGCGGCCCGAGCCGCGAGTACGCAGTCGCCGCGGGTCACGCGTACCAATCCGGGCGGTTCGCAGGTCGGTGATCGCTAGATAGCCCGCGTATTCAGAGCCGACGCCCGGATTCGAACCGGGGACCCCTTCATTACGAGTGAAGTGCTCTACCAGCTGAGCTACGTCGGCATCGGCCGCGCCGGTCGGGCCGTCGAAGTCCGACCTGGCGTCGAAAAGCACCTTAGCTTGCGCGAGCCGGGGCGGCGACGCGTGGCGCTCCCGCCTTCACCCGCGCTTCCACATGGCGCCAGGCGGCATGCGCAGCAGGACGGCGAGTCGGGTGCGCGCCCCAGCGCCACGGCATAGCGCGCGCCGTAGCGCCGCGCGCTTGCCGAGGGCGTCGCCGAATGCCGTGACCTTCCGCGCGTCCGGCGCAGCGAAGCGCAGGTCCCTGAGTAGCCGGACGTACGCCGCCGCCGCGGCATCGCCGCTCGCGTCCATGCGGTGCGCGATGACCTCCAGCGTCGTGTGCTGACCGGTCCCCAAGTTGGCGGCCGCGACGGCGTCGGTCAGCTCGGCAAGCGCGAGCGTGCCATTGCCCGCGAGCGCGAGGCGGATCCGCCTCGCGCCGCGGATCCAAGCCAGTGCGAAGGCCGCGAGAAGCGCGAGCGCGAGTCCTGCGAGGGCACGCGCCGCGACCGACGCTGCACCGGAGCCGCCGGCCGTCGCATGGGCAGAGCCGGTGAGCGTGGCGCCGCGCCCGGTGTGGTGCGTGCGGCGGAGCAGCGCCGCCTTCGACACGCCGAGCCCGGCGGCCGCGCCGCGTGCGCCGAGCGGCGTCGGGTCGAACGTGACCCAGCCGATCCCGGTGAAGAACACTTCGACCCAGGCGTGTGCGTCGACGCCGCGGACGATCCACTCGCGACGGGGCGCGTCGTAGAGGCTCGGTTTGAAGCCGACGCCGACCCTCGCCGGAATGCCGTCCATGCGTAGCAGCAACGTCATCGCGCCCGAGAACTGCTCGCAGTAGCCGCGCTTGTCGCGGAACAGGAAGGCGATCAGCGGGTAGCGCCGCAGGGGCGGGTCTTCGGTGTAGGCGTAGCCGGTGCGCAGGTAGCGTTCGATTCTGAGCGCGACGCCGTACGGCGAGCGCCCGCCGGCGGCGAGGCTACGTGCGAGGGCGAACGTACGCGCATACACAGATGACTCGACCGCGCGGACCGACGCGAGCGTGGCGCTGGTCGGCCGCAGATCCCACGGCAGCGCGATCGCCCGTTCGGCGCGTCTCGCTCCCGCCTCCGCCGCGAGGTCCGGGGCGACGAACGCGCTCGCGTCGAGCGCCGGCAGGTCGAAGCGCGTGTACGGAACGAGCGCGCGCGGCACTGCGTGCGGCGCGCGGCGCAGCTGCGTCACGGTCGGCGACGGCGCGTACGCGCGCACGGTGTAGCGCGCGCCCTGCGGGAGCGTTTCGTCGAATTCGAGTGTGCCGTCGGTCGCGACGGTCGGCTCGCGCTCGCCGAGCTTCAGCCCGACGCCGGCGTTGCCGCCGGGTAGCCCGGCGAGGAGTGACGTTTTCAAGCCTGCGATGGTGAAGCGGGCAGATTTGACCCAGGCCGGATGCCGTCGCGCGAGTGCAGCTTCCAGGCGAACGGTCGACGGCGGCGAGTCCGACCGTATGAAGCGCAGGCCGTCGAATCGGTCCAGCGACGTGACCCGCACGAGATCGCCGGCGCCGCCGGAGAACGTCATCACGGTCCGGGTGGAGTGCGGCCAGTCGGTGGGACCGTAGAGCTGGTCCCACTCGAATGAGAGTGAACCGCTGCCGCCCAAGCCCCCGGTGAGCTGCAGCCACGCGGTGGTGCGCAGCGCGGGCGCAACGAGCAGCGCAGCGATAAGGCACGCGCCGAGCCAAACGGTCGCGCGCGCGCCGTCGAGTCCGCCCACCGTCGGCAGCCAGAGCAGCCCGAAGAGCAGCAGCGCGAGCAGGGCGCCCTGAACCCGCCAGGCGCCGCTCGGCGAGTTGGCGGCGCCGGCGAGCACGAGCAGGACGGCGATCGCGACGCAGCCACCGAGGCGGAGCGCGCCGACGCGCCGCGTAGGCCAGAAATAAAGGGCCGCGGCGAGGAGGTTTGCGGGCACGAGGACGACGAGCACAGCGATCCGTGTCCATGTGCGCCCGCCCGAGTAGGGCCACACCCATCGCGTTAGACCTTCGGCGCCGTATTTCAGCCCGTGGACGAACGCGGCGACGCGCCACGGAACAAGCGCGTGGGCGGGCACTCCGGCGGCGAGCAGCGCGAGCGCCAGCGCGATCAGCAAGAGGATCGTCCGTGTCACCTTCGACGTCCATGCCGGCCCGCGTTCGCCGCCCGCGGCGGCGACGGCGACGCCCATCGTCGCTGCGACGGCGACGACTAGCACGACGCTGCCGCGCGGCGGCGCGTGCAGAAGCGACGCGTACTGCAGCGACGCGTACACGAACAGCGCGAAGAAGGCGACGGCGCGCAGCGCCAGCGAGCCACGCACCGTCGAACGCGCGGCGGGCGCGTCGCCGGCGCGCGACGCGGCGTAGGCGCTCAAGGCGCGCCCACGATCGGTTGCTCGCGAGCATCGAAGACGCCGCATCCCGCGACGGTGAAGAGCGGCGGCCGGCCGGCTGCCGCGGGCGCGACGACGAACTCGGGAACGCGACCTTCCTCGGCGCGCGGCGCGGGCTCGCCGCCCACCGTGACCCAGACCACGATCGGCGCGGCCGCGACCACGCGCCACGCGAGCGAATGTCCGGCGCCGATCAGTGCGAGGCGCACGTGGACTTTCGGCCATCCGGCGAGCCGGCGGTCCAACACGTGGGCCGTGCCCTCGTCGCAGAGCAGCAGTCGGCAGCCGCCGCTGCGCGCGAGCGCGACCGCGAGCGAGCCGGCCGCGCGGACCGCCATGTCGATCTCCCGCGGCCCCGGCGGGTGTCTTGTGTCGAGCACGACAAGGGGACTGCGGTCCGACTCCGCGGTCATCCGGCGCTGCACCAGAACGCCGGTCCGCGCGACGGTCGGCCAGTGGATCCGTCCCGCCGCGACACCCGGGCCCGCGGGAGCGACGCCGTCGGCTTCGCCGACGCCGTCGGCCGCGATCGAGGAGGTCTCGGCCCCGGAGCGCAGTCGCGCGACCGCGGATGAGCCGACCTGCTCGATGCGCGGCAGCACGAGCAGTTCGGTTGGCTGGGAGCGCAGCGACCGTGCCGCGACGCCGAACGGGTCGTGGAAAGAGAGCACCGTCGCCGGCACGCGCTGGCGGCCGCGGCGTTCGGCCCGGATCGTGAAGCCGAGGTCGTCGCCGTCGAACCAGCGGAGCGGCTTCGGCCTGCCTCCCTCGAGCAGCGAGACCTCGCCGATGCGCAGCCGGGTGCGCCCGCGCTGGACGTGGGTGGCGAGGTGAAGCGTCGCGCCCTCCAGCGCCGTGACGGAGCGCGGTTCGCGCTCGAGCGCAGCGCCGCGCGCCCAGACGCGAACCGAGATCTCGGCCGCGGCCACTACCGCGAGGAGCGCGAGCCCCGGCACCAGGAGCAGCGGAACACCGAACAGCAGGGCGGCGGCGAGAAGCCCGGCGCCCATCGCGAGCAGGCCAGGCGTCCGGCTCATAACGCCGGAACGCGGGCGATCGCGTCCTCGACGACGCGCGCGCGCTCGTCGTCGGCGACGCCGGGCCTGAGGATCAGGCGGTGCGTAAGGACCGCGGTGGCGAGCGTCTGCACGTCGTCGGGGAGCGCGTACGCGCGGCCACGCAACGTCGAGCGCGCCATCGCCGCTCGCAGCAGCTGAAGGCCCGCGCGCGGGCTCGCGCCGAGTTCGATGCGCGGGTCCGTTCTCGTTGCCTCCAATACCGCGACGACGTAGGCGCGCAGCGCGTCGCTCGCGTGCGTCGCCGCGACGCACGCCTGCGCCGCGAGGAGCTGCTCGGCAGCGACCGTCGCGCGTATGTCGAGTACGCGGTCGCCCGCCGCGTGGCGGGCGAGCATCTCCGACTCCGCGTCCGCGGCGGGATAGCCGAGCGTCACACGGAGCATGAAACGGTCCAGCTGCGCCGCGGGCAGCGGGTATGTCCCCTCGAAGTCGACCGGGTTCTGGGTCGCGACGACGATGAAGGGGAGCGGCAGCTCGTGCGTCGTTCCGTCGACGGTCACGCGCCGCTCCTGCATGCACTCGAGCAGCCCCGACTGGGTCTTTGCGGACGCGCGGTTGATCTCGTCGACGAGCACGATGTTCGCGAACACCGGCCCCGCCCGGAATCGGAACGAGCGGTCCGGCTCGCTGAACACGTTCACGCCCGTGACGTCGGACGGCAGCATGTCCGACGTGCATTGGATTCGTGAGTAGACGCAGCCCGTCGATGCGGCCAGCGCCCGCGCGAGGGCCGTCTTGCCGACGCCGGGCAGATCCTCGATCAGTACGTGCCCGCCGGCGAGCAGCGCGACCACGAGCTGCTCGACGGAGTCGGGCGGCGCAGTGACGGCGCCTGTGACCGCCTCGATGATCTGCGCGCCTGAGCGCGCGACGTCCTCGGGCGTCATCTCGGCTGCGGCCGTCACAGCACCGTGTACCCCATGAAGGGGCGTGGATCAGGCGTGAAAACCCATCCTCCGGCCACGAAAGTAACCCCCGTGTGAGGGATCGTAGCCGACCACCGACCGCGCGATCGCACATCGGTTCAGCGAGGGTGGCGGCGCCCGACGACGCGGTGTAGTGTGAGCGCCCTGAGAGTCGCGCGGTCGCAGCGTGCGCCTTTGAACGACGCGCAACGGAGGTGCTTCCAGATGGGGACGATGCCGGCAAAGCCAACGCCGCGCGGGCTGGGTCGACGGTCGGGCGCCGTGCTCGCCGCCGCGGCGCTCGCGATTCTCCTTGGCGCTTCAAGCGCAACCGCCGCGGTGAGCGGCCGGGCGGTCCTCGCCGGCACGCCGTACGAGAGCGGCCCGCCCGCCGTCGCCGTCGCAGCGAACGGCGTGGCGCTCGTCGCCTGGGCCAACGAAAAGGACCTGGAAGGCGCGTCGAACTTCGTTCAGTACTGCGTGATCGCGGCCGGCGACAAAACCTGCGCGCACAGCGGCAACCTGATCCCCGCCGCCGAAGGCGAACACATCGACGGCGTCCACGTCCTCGTCGACGGCGGAACCTTCGTGATCCTTGCCGACGTGTACGGCGTGAAAGGCCCGATCGGCGAAGACGCCGTGCCCGAGCAGGAGTGGCAGTCGACCGACGAAGGCGCAACGTGGTCGATCGTCGACGAAGGCCGCTCGGTCGCCAACGGCATCCTCTCCGCCGACACGGGCCCGCTCAACGCTGTGATCGTGCCGGGAACCGGCTACCTCGGCTTCGGCTGGCAGTCCGCCGCCGGCAAAAAAGGAGAGGAACCCCCCGCGCCGACTTTCGACGTCTTCCCGCTCGAAAACCCGTCGGAATGCGCCGTCGTAGAAGGCCACTGCCCGCCCGAAGAGGAATACACGAGACTCGAGGCCGAATCCAATCCCGACGCGGTCACGAACACCGGCGGCAACTTCGCCTCTGAGGCGGGCGGCGAACCGGGGATCCTCGCGATCTTCAACACGCTCTTCTCCAACGGCCCTCTTGGCTGCACGGGCTCGAGCTTCGGCACCGCGTTCGTGTACGGCAGCGGCGACCAGTCGAGCACGAACAGCTACAACCTGCCGTTCGGGAACCCCGACAGCGCGTGGCGCACCGAAATGTCGCAGGCCGCGTGCGGCGAGGAATACCCCGTGGTCGGCGGCGGCCCGAGCGGCTTCGGCGTCGTAGAGAACAAAGAGTCGGACGGCCACGCCGTCTTCCAGCGCTTCAACGCGTCGACGCGGTCCTTCGGATCCCCCATCCTCATCTCAAGCGACGGAGAGCTCGCCGCGTCCCTCAGCCAGGACGAAAGCGGTCACGAGTACACCACGTTCCTGCGCGGCGGCGACGGCGGACCGATCGCGCTCGCCTACAGCGAAGACGCGGGCGGCGCGTGGACACCCGCGGCCACGATCGTCCATGACCCGCACGGCGACATCAGCGCGCCCTCAAGCGACGTCGGGGCCGATGCGCAGGGCTGGGTGACGTGGAACGAAAACGGCTCCGTGCTGGTGCAGCCGTTCGACGCCGCTGAGGCGATCTCGGCGGCGGCGGCGAACGCCGACTCCAGGGGCAGCGACACGCACCGCGACGCGATCGTCAAAATCGAGTGCAGCGTGGCGCCATGCAGCGGGACGGCGACCGTGTCGGCAAAGATCCACGGCCACCAGGTCAAGCTCGCGAGCGGGCACTTCTCGATCAGCGCGGGCGGGTTCCACACGTTCAAGCTGAGCCTCACCCACGCAGGCCGCTCTGAGGTCAAAAGACACAAAGGCCGCTTCTCTGCGGACGTGCTCCTAAGCACGAAGGTCGCCGCACTCCACGGCCTGGCGAGCCGGGTCGACGACGTGCGCTTCACGCCTGCGCGGCGCTAGGGCCGCGCAGGCTCAGGAGCCGCCGAGGCGGTCGAGCTCGGCCAGCAGCGACGCCGCGTGGCGCTCGCAGAACGCAGGGCCGACGCCGGCGATCGTGCGCAGTTCGGGCTCACTCGTCGGCCTGGAAGCGAGGATCTCGCGAAGCGTCGCGTCACTCGCAACGGTGTAGGCCGGCTTGCCCGCTGCGCGACCCTTGCGCCACGCCCGCAGCCGATCGAACGCCGGGCCGTCGCACGGCGCACCGGACGCTGCGCTCCGGCGCGACCGTCGCGGCCGCGGTGCGGCCGCCGCGACGAGCGCGGCGTCGACCTCGCAGACATCGCAGCAGCGGCCCGTCGGTTCCGGCGGCTCGCTGTCAGCGAAGTGCCGGAGGAGCTGAACGCGCCGGCAGCGGTCGCCGGCGGCGGCGTAGCCCTCGATGGAGCGGTATGACTCCCACGCGCGCTCACGCGCGGCGGCGATCGCCTGGCGCGCGAGCCGCGGGCTGCCCTTCCCCGTCGGCTGCACGGCGAGGCCCCTGCCCACGCCCGGTTCGAGCGTCAGCGCGCCGGCGCGCTCAGCGATCGAGAGCAGAACCCGTTCGCGATCGTCGAGCGCGCCGTGGGGCAACAGCAGCGGCTCTCCGTCTCCGTTTGCGCGCAGATCGGCGACGAATGCGCGAACGTCGCCGACGTTCATCTCGCGCTCCTTGATGAAGCGCAGCAGACGCCCGAGGTCCGAGCGGGACGCGAGCAGCACCGCCCGGGCGGGTTGGCCGTCGCGCCCGGCGCGGCCGGCCTCCTGGTAGTACGCCTCGAGGCTGGTCGGCAGTGCCCAGTGCACAACCGTCCTCACGTCCACCTTGTCGACTCCCATACCGAAGGCGCTCGTCGCGACGGCCACATCGGCGTCGGCGCCCATGAACGCCGTCTGCGCGGCGCCGCGCTGCTCGCCGTCCATGCCGCCGTGGTACACGACGGCGCGCAGTCCCCGCGCCGCGAGCGCGGACGCGACACGCTCCGTATCGCGCCGCGTCCCGCAGTAGACGATCGCGGGCAGCGCCCCGGAGCTGTCGAGCAGGTGATCGAGGGCCGCGGCCTTTCTGCGCTGTGCGCCCTCGCCGTCGACTGTGACGACGTCGAATGTCAGGTTGGGGCGGTCGAACCCGGCGCGGACCTGCACCGGGTCGCTCAGCGAAAGTCGCTCCGCTATCTCGCGCGCGACACGCGGCGTCGCCGTTGCTGTCGTCGCCATCACGGGCGGGCGTCCGGCGAGGTCGATGGCTTCGGCGAGCCGCAGGTAGTCGGGCCGGAAGTCGTGGCCCCACTCGGATACGCAGTGCGCCTCGTCGACGGCGAAGAGCGAGATGTTCGCTGTTTGAACCGCGTGCCTGAACGCGGCCGACGCGAAGCGCTCGGGCGCGGCGAGCACGAGGTCGACGGCGCCGGCCTCGAGGCGTTCTAGCGCTTTCGCATTGTGGCCGTCGGGCATGGTCGAGGCGAGCATCTCCGCGCGGACGCCTGCGCGTTCGGCGCGGTCCCGCTGGTCGGCCATGAGCGCGATCAGCGGGCTCACGACGAGCACAGGGCCGCGGCCCGCGAGAGCCGGGAGCTGGTAGCAGAGCGACTTGCCCCGCCCCGTCGGCATCACGACCAGGCAGTCGCACCCCTCGAGGGCCGCCTGGACGGCCTCGCGCTGGCCGGGGCGGAAGCCGGGGAGTCCGAAGCGCGCCAGCAGGCGCTCGGGCGAGACGTCGTGGTTCATGCGCCCGACGGTATCCCGCGTGGCGGCCGGTACGTCCGCGCGGCCCCGCGTTACTTCGACGTCGACGTCTGCGTGTCGTCGTGGTCGTGGTCGAACACGCCGGACACGCTGTGCTCGGCGTGGCTCACAACGTGCCGCACGGAGGGCGAGACTGCGTAGGCCACGAGCGTTGCCACGATGCCGATCAGCGCAACGACCACGATGATCCGCGCGCGACGCGTTTCGCTCTCCGGCGACTCTGCGCGCCTCTTGCGCACGGGCGGGAACGTGGACATCCTGCCTGCACGGTAGCGCCCGCGGGCGCGGCCTCGCGCGCGGCGTCGCGCCCGCGTGCTCCGGGCTAAAGGTTCTGGCCGTTCGCGCCGACGCTTTGCGTATGAGCCTCGTCGCCGTGCGACCGGTCGCCGAGCCCTACGGGGAGGAGGACGGCGACGGCGCCGTCCAGCTGCTGCTCTGCGCCCATGCCGAGCGGCGCTGGCTGGCGACGCAGATCGCGCCGCTGCTGGAGGACCTCGACCTCGAAGACGGCGTTCCCGGTGCCGGCCGCGCCCCGGCGCTCGCATGCCTGCGGGTTCTCTGGGACGAAGAGCTCTCGCTTGCGGCGCACACCGAGGCGGCGTTCCTGCGCCTGCCTGCGGCCGCGGGCGCCGAGGGTGCCCGCGGCTTCCACGAATCCGTCCGCGCGCTGAGAGGCGAGGTCGGGCGCCGCGTCGAGCTGCACCTGAGGCCGCAGGCCCAGTAGGCGCCATCTTGCCCTGTTTCGCATAGGCTGCGCGGCGATGCGCTTCGACCTGCAGGCCCACTCGACCCACTCCGACGGCGCGCTCTCCGCAACCGAGGTGGTCGAACAGGCCGCCGCGGCCGACGTTCAGCTACTCGCCCTCTCGGACCACGACACGATCAGTGGCGTCGCCGAGGCGATCGCCGCGGGGGAACGGCTCGGTGTCCGCGTGGTGCCGGCCGTCGAGATCTCGGCCGTCGACGCGGGCTCCACGATGCCGCGTGAACTACACATCCTCGGGTACCTCATCGATTACGAGGCGCCGCTGATGGAAGAGCGGCTGGCCGAGTTCCTCGCCGATCGCGAGGCGCGCACGCTGCGCATGGCGGCGGCATTGCGCGACGTCGGCTTCGCCCTCGACGAAGAGGAGATCGAGCGGCGGATAGCGGAAGGCAAGCCGATCGGGCGCCCGCACCTCGCGGCCGCCGTGCTCGCCGCCCCCGCCAACGCGGAGCGCCTCGAGGCGGAGGAAATCGACGACGTCGGCTCGCTGATCCGCGCCTACCTCATCGAGGGCAAGGCCGCCTTCCGCCTGCGCGAGACGCCGACCGTGGCCGAGGCGATCGAAGCGATCCACGACGCCGGCGGCCTCGCAATCTGGGCGCACCCGTTCTGGGATGTTTCGGACCCCCAAGAAGTACTCGACTCGATCGAGCGCTTCGCAGCCCTCGGCATCGACGGCGTCGAGGCGTTCTACATCTCGCATGACCGCGAGCAGACGGCGCTCGTCGCGAAGCGCTGCGCCGAACTCGGGCTCCTGACGACCGGCTCCGCCGACTATCACGGCCCGGACAACAAACTCTTCTCACGGTTCCTGGCGTTCGATACTTTCGGGTTCGAGCCGAACCTCGGCGCCATCGCCTCAGGCGAGTAGCCGGCGCAGACGAATCACCAGCGCCTCGACGGCGAGCTCCTCGCCGACGTTGACGCGCAGATCGGCGCGCGTCTCGCCGACGAGCTCGATCGCCTCCCGCAGCGAGGCGGGCGTGCGACCCGCTGCGTCGGCTTCGAGCTCGACGCGCCTGTCCACCGCGTGGACGAGGTCGCCCGCGCCCTCGATGATGCACAGGACGTCGCGGAGCCAGAGCTCGACCAGGCGCAGTCCCGCCTCGAGCGTCTCGGTCCGCGCACGCCGCTGGGCGCGTTTGCACGCCTCCTGCAGTTCGCGCCTGGCGCGCCCCTGCTCGCGCTTGGGCAGGAGGGGCAGCTCCTGCTCCAGGCGCTCGGTGATGGCCTGCTCGGCGCGTTCGGCCGCCGCGGCCGCCTGATCGAGCAGGCTCTGGCCGGCCCGGACGGGCGACGCGGCGTCGAAGGCGGCACGGACGAGCTCGCGCGCCGCAGCACGCAAGCGCTCGCCGGCGTCCGAGGAAAGGAAGGCGGCCATGCGGGCGTCGCCGAGCGCGAGTCGAGCACAGGCTTGCGCGCGTGTGGCGTCGACGTCCGGCAGCCCTGCGGCGATCAGGTCCGCGGGCAGCGGGTCGAAGCGAACCGCCTGGCAGCGCGAGCGGATCGTATCCGGCAGTTCCTGTGGCCGGTCGGCGACGAGCACTAGGTGGACGAACGAGGCGGGCTCCTCAAGGGTCTTCAGCAACCGCGCGGCAGCCTCGTCGTTCATGGTGTCGGCGGACTCGATGACGAAGACGCGACGCCGCGCCTCAAACGGCGTCCGCGTCGCGGCGGCGACGACGGGACCGTCGATATCGGCGACGACGATCGAAGCTGAGCCCGACGGGGTGACCCACGTCACGTCCGGGTGCGCACCGCGGCGAACGCGGGCGGCGACGGCGTCCGGGTCCACTTCTCCGTCCGCGATCAGCCAGGCCGCGAGCTCACGGGCGGCGGCCCGCTTGCCGGTTCCGGCAGGACCGTGGAACAGGTACGCATGCGACGGGGCCACGGCGGAACCGACGACGGGCGAAAGCACCGCGCGGGCGTGGGGGTGGTCGCGCAAGCCCGCGAAGTCGGCTTCGGCGTGCTGGACCATTCGGGCCATCCTAGGCATGCGGCGGAGCGGTGCGGGTACGGCCGCCTGTACGTTCCCCGCATGCAGCGTGGACGACTGATCACGGTCGAGGGCGTTGACGGCGCCGGGAAGTCCACGCTTGCGACCGCGCTCTGCGCCGCGATCGGCGGCGGTGGCAGCGACGTCCGCCTGCTGCGAGAGCCCGGCGGAGTCGAGGTCGCAGAGCGCATTCGCGACCTCGTCAAGGACCCCGCGCTCGACGTCGCGCCGGCCACCGAGGCCCTCCTCTACGCCGCCGCACGCGCGCAGCTCGTCGCCCAGCTACTCGAGCCGCTGCTGTCCGGCGGCGTCAGCGTCGTGCTGGACCGGTTCGTCGACTCCTCGCTCGCCTACCAGGGAGCGGGACGCGAGCTGGGCGTCGCAACGGTGCGCACCGTCAACGAGCTTGCCACCGGCGGGCTCGAAGCCGACCGGACCCTGCTGCTGCGCATCACGCCGGAGACCGCTCGCGCACGCCAAGACGCGCGAGCGCTGCTACCCGACCGCCTCGAGCGGGAGAACGAACTCTTCTTCGCTCGCGTCGCCGAGGCCTACGACGAGCTGGCGCGGGCGGAGCCCGGCCGGATCCGCGTCATCGACGCCGATCGGGACCCGCAGACCGTCCTGAACGCCGCTCTGCAAGCCGTTTCCGACCTCTTCTGACGGCAGCCGCGGCGGGGCCGCCAGCCCCGGCTCGGCGCTCTGCAGGACCTAAAATGGAGGTTGAAAAACCTCTGTCTTTCTGTCCGATCCCAGCGGGACGATTCGCGACCCGCACCCGCTTCGTGGGGATAGCCACCGGGCAGCCGCAGCAGAGGAGGAAGGTCGATGAACGCAGTGACGAAGCACACGGAAGGGCCACGTCTCGCGCCGGGGGAGGCGCTGACGATCAACAGATTTTTCACGACGGACGGCGTGCACCCGTTCGACACGATCGAGTGGGAGACCCGCGACGCGGTGATCGGCCACGGAGAGAGCGTCGTGTTCGAACAGCGCGACGTCGAGTTCCCGCGCAGCTGGTCGCAGAACGCCACGAACATCGTCGCGCAGAAGTACTTCCGCGGGCACCTCGGCTCGCCCGAGCGCGAGCGCTCCGTGCGCGAGATGGTCAGTCGCGTCGCCGGCACGATCACCGGTTGGGGGCGCTCCGGCGGCTACTTCGCGACCGAAGAGGACGCGCGCACGTTCAACCACGAGCTGACGCACATCCTTGTCAACCAGCTCGCCGCCTTCAACTCGCCCGTCTGGTTCAACGTCGGGTTCGAGGAGAGCCCGCAGTGCAGCGCCTGCTTCATCCTCTCCGTCGAGGACACGATGGAGTCGATCCTCGACTGGAACACCAAGGAGGGCATGATCTTCCGCGGCGGTTCGGGCTCCGGCATCAACCTGTCGAACATCCGCGGCTCCAAAGAGCCGCTGGCGAAGGGCGGCACCGCATCCGGACCCGTCTCCTTCATGCGCGGCGCCGACGCGTGGGCGGGGACGATCAAGTCGGGCGGCAAGACGCGGCGCGCGGCGAAGATGGTCGTGCTCGACGTCGACCATCCCGACATCGGCGAGTTCATCTGGTGCAAGGCGCACGAGGAGGACAAGGCCCAGGCGTTGCGCGACGCCGGGTTCGACATGTCGATCGACGGCGACGGCTTCAAGTCGATCCAGTATCAGAACGCCAACAACTCGGTGCGCGTCACCGACGAGTTCATGCGCGCCGTCGAGGAGGATGGCGACTGGCACCTCATCGCGCGCACCACCGGCGAACCGATCGGTGGGCCCCTGAAGGCACGCGAGCTGATGGGCGAAATCGCCGCTGCCGCCTGGCGTTGCGCCGACCCGGGGGTGCAGTACGACACGACGATCAACGACTGGCACACGTGCCCGGTCAGCGGCAGGATCAACGCGTCGAACCCGTGCAGCGAGTACATGCACGTCGACGACTCCGCTTGCAACCTCGCCTCGATCAACCTGATGCGCTTCCGCCGCGGCGACGGGACTCTCGACGTCGCGGCGTTCGAGCACACGGTCGACATCGTGCTGCTCGCGCAGGAGATCATCGTCGGCCCGTCGAGCTACCCCACCGAGGAGATCGCCCGCAACGCCCGCGCGTTCCGCCAGCTTGGCCTCGGCTACGCAAACCTCGGCGCATACCTCATGGCCGACGGGATGCCGTACGACTCCGAGGAGGGACGCGGCACCGCCGCCGCGATTACCGCGCTGATGACCGGCCGCGCGTACAGGCGCTCCGCCGAGATCGCGGGCGTGCTCGGTATCGGCACGTACGACCGTTACGGCGAGAACCGCGACGCCCACAACGCCGTGATGCGCATGCACCGCGACGCGTCACACGCGATACCGCACTCGGCGTGCCCGGACTCCGCACTGCTCGAGGCCGCACACCGCTCGTGGGACGACGCGGTTGAGCTCGGCGAGCGCTTCGGCTACCGCAACGCGCAGGCCACGGTCCTCGCCCCGACCGGCACGATCTCCTTCCTGATGGACTGCGACACGACGGGCATCGAGCCCGACTTCTCGCTCGTCAAGTACAAGGAGCTCGTCGGCGGCGGCCAGATGACGATCGTCAACCGCACGGTCCCGCTCGCCCTCGAGACGCTCGGCTACGCGCCCGAGCAGATCGCGCAGATCGAGGCGCACGTCTCCGAGCACGGCTCGATCGTTGGCGCACCCGGACTCGCCGACGAGCATCTGCCCGTCTTCGACGTCGCGGTCGGCGAGCGGGCGATATCGCACATGGGCCACATCCGCATGATGGGCGCGGTCCAGCCGTTCATCTCCGGCGCGATCTCAAAGACGGTGAACATGCCCTTCGAGACGACCGTGGACGACATCGCCGACGCCTACATGCAAGCGTGGAAGCTCGGCGTGAAGGCCCTGGCGATCTACCGTGACGGCTCCAAGACGGCGCAGGCGCTGCGCACCGACGCCCAACAGCTGCAGACGCTTGACACCGACGTCGACGCCGTCGTCCAGCGCGCCGTCGCCGACGCGCTCGCCGCTGCCGGCCCGCAGCGCAAGCGGATGCCACGCGAGCGCCAATCGATCACGCACAAGTTCTCGATCGCTGGCCACGAGGGCTACATCACAGCCGGAATGTACGAGGACGGATCGGTGGGCGAGATCTTCCTGACCGACATCGGCAAGGAGGGTTCGACGCTTCGCGGCATGATGAACGCCTTCGCAACCGCGATCTCGATCGCACTGCAGTACGGCGTTCCGCTCGAGACGCTGGTGCGCAAGTTCAGCTACATGCGCTTCGAGCCCGAGGGCGTCACCGGCAATCCGGAGATCCCGTTCGCGAAGTCGCTGCCCGACTACATCATGCGCTGGCTCGCCTCGCGCTTCCTGGACGCTGAAACGCAGGAGGAGCTCGGCATCCTCACGCCCGAGGTCCGCTCGCGCAAGGCGTCCGAGGACACCGTGATCTCGGTGACCGCGTCGGACACGCACGGCCCGAGCGCGCAGGCGACCGGCGACGGACAGCCGGCGCCCGCGGCTTCGGCGCTCACCGATTCGCCGCCGGTGATCCCGGCGCGACTGCAGGGCCTCGATCTCGGCCCGGCGTGCAGCCAGTGCGGCGGCATGATGCAGCGCACCGGCTCGTGCTACACGTGCCCGAGCTGCGGCAACAACACCGGCTGCGGCTGATCGGCGGCAGGCCGGCCCCCCGCGGCGCCGGACGCCGCGACTAGCGTCGCGCCGGTGCGGGCGCGGGCAGCCCCGGGCGTCCGGGGGCTTGCGGGCGGTGGACCACCGGTGGGCTCGCGCTTTCGCGTTCCGCGGGTCGCCCGGGCGCCGACGTTTCGGCAGGCGCTCGCGGTCCGTTGACGTGGCTCGTCGCTTCGTTCAGGTCCTGATGGTGGCCACTCGTGGGCTTGGAAGGTGCCACGCCGCCCGGCGCGGCACCTACAGAGCCGCGCCCGTGCCCGCGCGGGGGCGACGGAGCAGAGGCGGGCGACCGCGGCAGCGAAGGCGCCGTACCTGCTCCTGCGTCGACCGGCGCGCCCTGGATCGGCGACGTCACGACCACCCGCCGGCCATGCGAGGCAGGCGCCCTCGTGTGGCCTGCGCGCTCGCGGGTCCTCGTCGCACCGTGGCGCGTCGCCTGCCGCTGGAGCCGTGGCCCCGCGGCGATCGGCGCGCGCACGCGCGAGGCGACGGTGACGCTCGCGGGGGCCGCGGCGGGCGGCGCCGTGCGGACGCCGCGTGCGTCGCGCCGCGGCACCGCGCCGGCATGGGGGTGTACGACGGCGACGCCAGCGACGAACACGGCGGCTGCGGCGGCAACCGCGGCGCCCTTGGCCAGCTCAGTCCCCATTTCGACGCCGCCGCCGGGGGCCGAACCCTCGGCCACGCGGCTGGCAAGTGGCGCGATGCGCGAAGCGCCCGTCGCAAAGAACGAGACGAGCGGCGGCGGCACGATGGCTGCGGCGGCGGCGCGCAGCGTGCGCCGCGCACGGTGAAGGAGGCCCCGCACCGCCCCGTCGCTGACGCCGAGTGCCTCTGCCACCTCGTCGTGCGAGCGGCCGTCGACGGCGCTCATGAGGATCGCGTCGCGCTGCATCTGGGGGAGCGCGACGACGTCGGCCAGCGTCGCGCGCACGTCCAGGACGCGGTCGAGGTGCGGCGCGCTGTGGTCGGAGAGGTGGTGGTGCATGTCCGCGTCCATCGCGTTCGGCGTCTCGCGCTGGCGCGTGATGGCGTTCACCGCGTTGTTGTGGACGATCCGGAACAGCCACGGCCGCAGAGCCCTTATCTCGGCGCCGCCATCAAGCGCGATCCATGCCTTCAGCAGCGACTGCTGAAGGACATCCTCCGCCGCCTGGTGGCCGAGACCCAGCCGTCGCGCGTAGCGGAGCAGCTCGCCGCTGTACCTCAGGACGATCGCGTCGAACGCACGCGACTCACCACGCGCCACGCCATCGACGAGCCGCCCGTCCGAGGTGTCCCCGGACGCTTCGCGCGTGTCGATCGGCTGCACCGCGCTCACGGCACTGCGGATTGTAAGCACGTCAGAAGGCCCTCCGCGCCGGTCGCAGGGCGTGCACGGGACAAACCTCGCGGGGCCGGGGTGAGCTTTCGCTTACCCCGGCCCGCGCGTGCCCGCCACGTTGCCGCTACGCGGCGAGAATGATGAGCGACCAGACGGCGCCGGACGACCCAACTGATAGCTGGGCGTAGGCGAGCTTGGCGCCAGCGGTGAGCGAGGAGGTGGCGCACCGTTCGAGGTGCGGGCCGTGCCAGCCCCGGGAAGGGCCGCCGTGCGGGCCGCCCCACCAGCCGTGTGGCCCACTCGGGCCGTGGTGTTCGCTCCAACCGTGATCGCTGCCTTCTTTGGTTTTCGGTTCTTCGCTACCCGTTTTCGCGGGACACAAGATGAGAGTGTGATCCCCGACACTGCCGCTCACGGTTTGCCCCGACGTGAGCGTTATGAGGAGGACGCCTTCACTGTACGACGTGACCGTGCTCGTTGCTTGCCCGGTCGTAACGGCGGCCGCGTGGCGGCGGCGGTGCCGGTCCTTACGGTGCGAGGTCGCGTGGCGGTACTTCGCGTGCTCGTGGCTCGCGGACGCGGACGCAGCGGCTATCCCGACGGCGACGACCAGGCACAAAGTCGCACCGATGAGAAACCTTCTTGCCACGTCGACCTCCGTTCGCGGGCGGCACGGCCGCCGGTTGACTACTCCTTGATAGACACAGCGGAGCGTCGAACGTCACGCTCTGGACGCTTAGCTGAGTCCGAGCGCGAATTGAGGTGCGTGGGCGGATCGCAGAGGCGCCGGCTCCGCCCCCATGCGAGAGCTTGAGCCGGCGCCGCGTGCGCTAGGGGTTGAGCTTCTTCTTCAGTTGGCTCGCGGCGGAGAATTTGGCCGCCTTGGAGGCCGCGATTTGGATCTTCTGTCCGGTCGCAGGGTTGCGTCCCTCACGCGCCGCGCGATGGCTCACGCTGAACTTGCCGAAGCCGGCGATCGAGACCTCGCCGCCCGCGGCCAGCTCATTGGCAACGGCGTCGACCGTGCTCTCGACCGCCTGACGCGCCTGAGAGGCTCCCAGCCCAGTGGCGGCCGCGACCCGATCAGCCAGTTCGTTCTTGTTCATTGCCCATCCCTTCTCGAGTGTCAGCGTCGCCCGCAGGCTAACGGCTCGTAAAGACGCCATTACGCGGAAACACGCGCAACTCGCCCAAAGAAGCCCCTAATTTCCGGTTTAGACGGGCGCCGCCTGCTCATCGGCGACTCCCACGGACGGCTGCTCGCGGACGCGTCGTTGGCGGGCCGCGTAGCCCTCCGAGATGCAGGTCAGCCACACGGCCGTGACCCACGCCGCTGTCGCAAGGCACACATGGATCCAGACGAGCTCTGTTGGCAGCTTCAGGTAGTACTGGTCGAGACCGACGATCCCTTGGAGCGCGAGGAGGATCAGTAGGACGACCAGGAAGCGCACGATCTGCTTCGGCGCGCCGATCCGACGGGCACGCCACCAGCAGAAGAGCGCGAACAAGCTGAACGCGAACGCTATCTCGGCGTGTCTGTGAATGACGAAGTCCATCGTCCCGCGGCCGTCGAAGCTGAGCCTGTTGATTCGTTCGCCGGGCGCTCCGCCGGCGTGCGGGCCGGCCGCGGTCGCAGCCGTCCCGGCAACGATCGTGACGGCCGCCAGTCCGACCAGCACCCGAGTCAGGCGCACGGTGGTCCGGTCGATCAGTTCGCTCGGCGTCCAGTCGCGCTCATGCTCGGCACGCCACACGACGATGGCCGCGGCAACGAGGATCAGCATCGAAAGGCAGAAGTGGGCCATGACCCAGCCGTAGTCGAGCTTGCCCTCGACGGTGAGGCCGCCGAGGACGGCTTGCGCGACCACGCCCATCGGCAACAGAAAGCTGAGCCACACGAGGTCGCGCCGGTACGGCCTGCGTCGCAGCGCCGCGACCCACGCCAGTCCCGTCGCAAGCACGAGCGGGACGCTCAGCACGCGGTTGCCAAACTCGATGACGGCGTGCGAGCTAAGCGGCGGGTACAGATGCCCATAACACTGCGGCCAAGTGGGGCACCCGAGCCCCGAGCCGCTCAGACGCACCGCAGCGCCGGTTGCGACGATGATCGACAGGGCCAGAAGCGCTGCCTGAGCGAAGCGCACATACTGGTGCGGCGTCACAGTGAAGCCGTTGGTGCGCTGCCGTAACGTTGCCGTCGCCGTACTCATGGATGCCAAGGATGCCAGTCGCGCGAGGAGCGCGCCAAGCGGCACGCGAGCGAGGTGCGCTGCTCAGTTCGAACCGCCCCGGGACACGATCGACCTCTGGCTCGTGAATCTCGACGGGGCAGCCCCATTCGACCGTCTTAGCGAGTCTGATCGTCGTCGCGCCACTCAGAGCCTCAGACCGACTGCTGCGCGCCGACGGGCGGCTTCGCGTGCCCTACTTGCAGACCTGCGGCTTCTCTACGCAGACGCGTTCGTCAGCATCTCGCACTCGGGCCCGATCGGGCTCTTGGCGTTCGCGGGCGAGCCCGTCGGCGTCGACATCGAGCAGTCACGCCTTATCGGCAACAAAATCCGCGTTGCCCGGCGCGCATTCGGCGAAGAGCGCGTCTCCGAGCTCGCGCGCATCCCGCCATTGTCACGCGAACGCGCCTTTCTGGAGTCCTGGACGCGTCGTGAGGCGATCCTCAAGCTTGGCGCCGCCGGCGGTGAGGCGTGGACGAGCCCGCTACACGTCGAGGACCTCGCAATTGGTGCGATTGCAGCCGACGGTCCGCGGCGCCTCAGGTGGCGCCGGGGGGATCAGCGCTCGAAGACCTTGACCACAGGCGACGTGCCCGTCGCGAACGGATAGTCGGCCTCGGCCTCGCACAGGACCCGAAATTCGTAGTGCGCTGGCCCGGCGAAGCGAAAGCGGTAGGCAGCGCGGAAGTAGCCGCGACGCGAGCTTCGGATCACATTGAAGTCCAGCCATCTACCTCCGGGGGCACGGGCCTGAAGAACCAGCAGCTTCCCCGTCGTGGGTACAAGCCCTCCAAGTAGCCGCCCGGCGAATCGGATGGAGTGTCCAACCGAAGTGACGCGAGGCGCAATGGAGAGCGTCAGGCCAGCGTGGACTACGAGGGAGAGCGAAGTTGAAGCCGAAGCTTCGATGGCGCCCTGGCGCTCGCGGTAAACCAGGTCGATGCGCCTCGAGGACGAACGTGCGGGAACCACGATCGAGAATGCGCCTCCCGAACCAGTTCGCACGACCGACAACGACGAGCGGACAGCTCCGGCACTAGCGGCAGTAGAGCGAACTTCGATCTGACCACCCGCGATCGGCGCGCCGCTGGCGTTTGACAGCTGACCTGAGATCCTCGCGGCGCGGTCGAAAGGAATCGATGCGGTTGAGCCGCCGGTGGCCCAGTGCGCGGACAACGTCGGGCGATCTAGTGCGCTGCTTTCGCCCGTCGCTCCCGTTTCTGCATCGGACGGGCCATTTGCGACGTCGATCGTGCGATCGATTACGGGGGTCGAATTCCCAGCGGCGTCTGTGACGAGCACTTCCAGGTGGTGTTCGCCGTTGGGTAGATCGGTGGTGTCTAGTTCGACGGCGGCTGACACCTGTTCAGCACATGGGCGGATGTACAGGAACCCCATCGTTCCGTCGCTTGTCCCGCCGACATTCGAGCATCGCCCGCCATTGGAATCGAGCAGATTCGTCTCGACTACGGCTCCGTCGACCTTGACCGAATCTGAGTAGACACCTGCGCCTTTGTCAGCTGCGGTAAAACGCGCGTTTGCCGCACCAGAGACGCTTGCGGCGGTCGCAAGATCGCCGCTGACTTCGCCTACTTCGGGTGATAGGACCTGTTCGAGCGAGAAGTCAGCCTCGTAGACGCGAACGGCACTGGCGAAACCTTCGATGTCGCCAGCTCCAGCTGCACATTCGAAACCTTCCCCGACTCCGCCACAACCGGCGGATACCCAGATGCGACTGCCAAGATCCGCCGCTGGAATGGCGAGCGCATTCTGTGGAGCGAGCGGCTCATCCTCGTCGCCGCGCCCGGGACACCCCAACGTCGCGATGCATTCTTGAGCTATCAGCGTTTCGCGTCCGGAGCTCACCCAGTACTCGTAGGGGCTTCGTGATAGGCCACCATCGACGTCGCCGGCAATCCATAGATCTGCCGCCTTCACCGTCACAAAGGTGGGCGCAGTGAAGGTCCACGATGCTCGATCGAGATTTCCAAGGTGAGTCGTTGCGTCACCGAGATCTGCAAGTAGCGAGCCGCCGGTTTCGCAACTGTTCGCCGTCGATGTGTCATATGCGCTGCCCTGGGCGATCTCGGGAGTCCATCCTTCGGTTGGCGCCGGTTCTCCGCTCGGTGTGCGGCACGAGTACACGTGGTAGACCCCGGCGCTGGCGGTCGCGGGCAGCGTTGCCCCCGCGAGCGTGAGGGCGCCCGCGACGAGGAGTCCGAGGAGTCGGGTGGAGGACTGCGACATGCTCTTGTATGTCGACGGCTGGGACGCCGACACCCCCCTTGAACGTGTGCCTGGCGCGCGAGTTGCGCGCCAATCCGCTTTAGAAGGCGATTCTTAGGGGAAGCGCGGCGAGCCCGTAGATGCCGGTGATGCTCTCGTACTCGGGGTCGCCTGCGGGTTCGAGGCGGGAGAACCTTGCGGCGAGGAACGTGAGTGCCTCGGTTAGCTCGAGGCGCGCGAGGTTCGCGCCGAGGCAGTAGTGGATGCCCGCGCCGAAGGTGAGCGGTCGCGCCGCGTCGTGGCCGGCGGTGATGTCAAAGGTGTCGCCGTCGCCGGCGGGAAGGTCGCGGTTGCCGGTGAACGCGCAGACCATGACGATCGTGTCGCGCGGGAAGGTGACGTCGCGGTATGTGACGTCGGCGGTGAGGATGCGGGCCGTGAACGGCGTGATCGGCTCGTAGCGGAGCGACTCCTCGACGGCGGGGCCTGCGAGCGATGGGTCGGCACGGAGCGCGGCCCACTGGTCGGGGTGTTCGGAGAGCAGTCGCACTGCGTGGGCGAGCTGCGCCTGGGTCGTGTCGACGCCGCCGACGAGGATGTTGAAGACGAGGTTCACGCACTCGACGTCGGAGAGTCGGTCGCCCTGCTCTTCGGCCTGGACGAGAAGCGAGACGATGTCGTCGCCGGGTTCGCGCCGGCGCGCGGCGACGAGGTCCGCGGCGTACTCGTAGAACTCCGCCACGGCCGCCTCGATGCCCTCGCGTTCTCCGGCCATCGCGATGGCGTCGAACTGCCGCTGGATCCAGTTCGACCAGCGGTGCAACCGCGGCGCGTCGGTGAGCGGCGCGCCCATCACGGACGCGATCACCCGCGAGGGGTAGGGCTTCGCGAACGCCGCGACGAAGTCGAGCTCCGCTTCGCTTGCGCCTTCGCTGCGCGCGTCGTCGAGGAGTTCGGCGAGGAACCGTTGCATCGCCGGCCGGTAGCGTTCGACGGCGCGCGGCGTCAGCGAGGGGTTTACGAGCCCGCGCAGCCGCGCGTGGTCCTGGCCGTTGATGTGCAGGATGTTGCGGACCATCTCCTCGTGGAGGGGCCCGTCTGCGACGCCGAAGATCTCGGCGATCTTCATGCCGGGGAAGATCGCGTCGCGTGAGCGCAGGAAGAACTCGCCGGCGTCGCGGTCGAGCGTGATGTAACCGAACGGCCCTTGCGCGAGCCAGCCTTCCCCGCTCACGGCCCGCATGGCGGCGTGAAAATCCGCCCCCCGCAGCGACCCGTCTGTGTGGTCGAACGCGGGGAGGTCGAGCTCGGCGACGTCCGTCACCGCTCTTTCCGCCTCGTGGGCTCTACTTCTTGATCTTCTTGATCTTCTTGATTTCCATGCGGTTCCGCCTGCTCGTAGCTACTTTTTCGGGTTGACGGCCTGCTTCAGCCCGGCGCCCGCCGTGAACTTCGGCGCTTTGGAGGCTTTGATTCTAACCTTCGCGCCGGTCCGCGGGTTTACGCCGTCCCGCGCCTTGCGGTTGGCGACCGAGAACTTACCGAATCCGGTGATGCTGACCTCCTCACCCTTCTTCAGCGTCTTGTGGACGGTGCCGATGAGCGAGTCCAGTACGCGGGACACCTCGGCTTTGGCCATGCCGGTGTCCTTCGCCAGCGTGTCGACCAGCTGCGTCTTGTTCATTGCAGGACCTTTCTCTCGCGTGTTCTTTTCACAGCCGCCCCCTCGCCGGTCGCTGCGGCCGGGACCTTCGCCGCTGGATTCAACAGGTTGCGGGGGTCGAACTCGCGCTTGACGCGCGCTTGCAGTTCCAGGGTCGCCGCGGGCAGGTGCTCCGCGGCGGCGGCGGTCTTCACGCGGCCGATGCCGTGCTCACCGGCGATCGAGCCGCCCATCGCCGCGACGCTCGCGAGGAACTCGTCGCAGATCCTCTGCGCGAGCTCGGCGTCGCGGACGCTCTCGGGGTCGGTGAGGAGGTTGGCGTGCATGTTGCCGTCGCCGCCGTGCCCCCAGCTGCAGCTCGGCAGGCCGTGGCGCTCGGCGATCGCGCCGAACTGCTCGAGCGCCTCCCTGAGCCGCTCCACCGGCAGCACGACGTCCTCGGCGACCTTGGCGCCGCGGGCGGCGGCGACGCGACCGTTCACGCTGTCACGCCAGCGCCAGAGGTCGCGGCGGTCCGGCGTGTCGACGCCGGCCAGCTCGCCCGCGAGCAGCTCGAGCAGCTCGCCGCGCTGCTCGGCGACCTCGTCCTCGGTGCCGTCGATGTCGAAGAGGAGGGCGAACCCGGCTTCGGCCGGTATCTCGCCGGGATAGCCGGCGGCGGCGTACGCGAGCGCCGCGCGGTCGAGGAAGTCGAGCGCCGCGGGACGTATCCCCGCCGCGATCGACTCGAGGATCGCGTCGCAGCCGCTCGCGGCATCGCTCGCGAAGAGGACGACGGAGTCGGCAGCTGCGGGCGCCGGCAGCAGGCGCAGCGAGACCTCGGTGATCACCGCGAGCGTCCCCTCGGAGCCGACGAGCAGCGATCGCAGATCGTATGTCGAGACGTCCTTCTGCGCCCAGCCGCCGACGCGCACGATCTCGCCGGGCGCGACTACGGCCTGCAGGCCCGCGACGTAACGCCCCGTGACGCCGTACTTCAGGGCATGGGGGCCGCCGGCGTTCGTCGCGACGTTGCCGCCGATCGTCGACTGCTCGCCCGCGCCGGGGTCGGGCGGGAAGACGAGCCCGTTCTCGCGCGCGAGGCGGTGGACGTGGGCGGTCGTGACGCCGGCTTGGACGCGTAGCCGCCACAGCGCGGGCTCCACGTCGAGCACGGCCGTGAGCCGCTCGAGCGAGCAGACGACGCCGCCCTCGCTGGGCACGGCGCCGCCGGCGAGCCCGGTGCCGCCGCCGCGCGTCACGAGCGGCACGCCGCGCTCGTAGCACCACGCGAGCACAGCGGCGACCTCTTGCGCGTCGCCGGGCAGCACGACGGCGTCGGCGCGGCCCTGCAGCCCGCGGCGCAGCGTCGCGTCACGGTTGTACGGCGAGCCGGGCGGGGGCTCGAACACGTGCTCGGCGCCGACGATGCGACCCAGGTCGCTGCGCATCGACTGCGAGGCTAGCGCGGCGGCTAGCATGCGGCCATGGCTGTCGAGCAGGGGCGTCCCGACACCGGCGCCGGCGCGAACCCCCGCTCGCTGTCGGGCAAGCCGGTCCGCGAGCTGTACACGCCCGCGGACCTGCCGGCGGGGATCGGGGGCGATGACGATCCGATCGGCACACCGGGCGAGTACCCATACACGCGCGGGATCCACCGCACGATGTACCGCGGGAGGCTGTGGACGATGCGCCAGTTCGCGGGCTTCGGCACCGCCGAGGAGACGAACGAGCGCTTCCGCTACCTGCTCGAGCACGGCCAGACGGGCCTTTCGACGGCGTTCGACATGCCGTCGCTGATGGGTCACGACTCCGACCACCCGCGCTCTCTCGGGGAGGTCGGGCGCGAGGGGGTCGCCGTCGACACGCTCGACGACATGCGGACCCTGTTCCAGGGCATCGACCTCGGCGACGTCTCGGTCTCGATGACGATCAACGCCCCGGCGGCCGTGATGCTCGCCTTCTACGTCGTCGCGGCGGAGCAGGGCGCGGCGGGCGCCGTCGCGCCCGAGCGCCTCTCGGGAACGATCCAGACGGACATCCTGAAGGAGTACATCGCGCAGAAGGAGTGGTGCTTCCCGATCGACCCGGCGATGCGCCTGTGCGGCGACATGATCGAGTGGTGCACGCGGCGCATGCCGCGCTGGCACCCGATCTCGATCTCGGGCTACCACATCCGTGAGGCCGGGGCCACCGCGCAGCAGGAGCTCGCGTTCACGCTCAAGGACGGCCTGACGTATGTCGAGCAGGCTGTCGCGCGGGGCATGGACGTCGACGATTTCGCGCCGCGGCTGTCGTTCTTCTTCAACGCGCAGATCGACTTCTTCGAGGAGATCGCGAAGTACCGCGCCGCGCGGCGCATCTGGGCGCGCGAGATGCGCGAGACCTTCGGCGCGCACACCGAGCGCGCGCAGCAGATGCGCTTTCACACACAGACGGCGGGCGTTTCGCTGACGGCGCAGCAGCCGCTCAACAACATCGTGCGCACCGCCGTGGAGGCGCTCGCCGGCGTGCTCGGCGGCACGCAGTCGCTGCACACGAACTCGTACGACGAGGCACTCGCGCTGCCCACCGAGGAGGCGGTCGCGGTGGCGCTGCGGACGCAGCAGATCATCGCGCACGAGACGGGCGTCCCGAGCACTGTAGACCCGCTCGGCGGCAGCTACTTCGTCGAGGCGCTGACCGACGAGATGGAGGCCAGCGCGTACGAGTACTTCGCGAAGATCGACGAGCTCGGCGGCATGGTCGCGGCGATCAAGACGAGCTACCCGCAGCGCGAGATCGCGGACGCCGCGTTCGCGTTGCAGCGCGAAATCGACACCGGCGAACGGATCGTCGTGGGCGTCAACAGGTACGTGACCGAGGACGAGCCGATCCCGACGCTGCGCGTCGACCCCGAGCTCGAGCGTAAGCAGGTCGCGCGCCTGGGCGCGACGCGCGCGCGACGCGACGGCGCCGAGGTCGAGCGCACCCTGGCCGAGCTGCGACGCGCGGCGGCGAGCGAGGGCGAGAACCTGATGGAGCCTCTGATCGCGTGCGCGCGCGCCCTCGCGAGCGAGGGCGAGATCATCCAGGCGCTGCAGCAGGTGTTCGGCGATTACGCCGAGACGCCGGTCTTCTGAGCGTCAGGCGCCAGGCGAGGACTCGAGGGGCGCGCCGTGCAGGCCGCTCGAGGGCCGCTCGCGCGCGTCCCACCACTCGTTAATCACGGCCAGGCCCCCGCCGATGATCCCCTCCTTGAAGGAGACCGTGTCGTTCAGGCGCGGCAGCGGTTCGGCGGGCACCTCGACCTCGAGGAACTCGCAGAGCGGCTCGTAGCCTTCGCGGGGGTCCCAGACGAGCAGGCGCTCGGGGGCGATCGCCGCGCGGACCCGCGCGTGCCAGTCCTCCATCGCGGCGGCGAGCCCCTCCTCGGTCTGCGTGTCGCCGGCGCCGACGAGCGCGCCCGTCCCCGGCTCCCAGGTCATGTGGCGCATCAGGGCGATGTAGCGCTCCCAGAGCGGGTCGATTTTCGCGCGCGCCTCGCAGACGTGGTGCAGAACGGAGTCGCCGAAGTAGACCGCCCAGACGGTGTTGCGCATCGAGCTGACCCAGTCGGCGGCATCGCGGACGCTGAGCACGACCTTCGCTTCGGGGTAGTAGTCGGCGAGCTCAGCGTAGTAGCGGCTCGCGGGCCAGTCGACCGCCGAGTTGCGTCCCTCGAAGATCCGCTCCCAGTCGGGGTCGCCCTCGGCGACGCGCTCCCAGAGCGGAAGCTCTTTCTCCATGTCCGCGAGTACGTCGCGCATGTGGTAACAGCCGCCGAAGCCGAGCGTTTCGAGCGCGAACATCTGCGTCGTCGTAGCCGAGCGCGGCAGCCCTGCACCAATCACCCTCATCTTGCCAGGCCCACCCTTCCGTCGTGTGCGGACGACCCGTTCCGGTGCCGCCCAACCCGGTGAAGCGCGGAGTATCGCACGTCCGTTGACCGCTTCCCGGCGCTCCGCGTCAGTCGGGGCGGACTTCGAGCACGACCTTGCCGGTCGCCCGGCGCTCGTCCAGCGCGGCGAGTGCGTCCGCCGCCCGCTCGAGCGGATAACGCGAGCCGACGAGCGGCCGCACGTGCCCGTCGGCGACGAGCGCGGCGACCCGTTCGCCGACCTGCTTGACGTAGTCGGGCTTGCCCATCGCGAAGGCGCCCCAGCCCGCGCCGATCACCTCCGTGTTTTTGAGCAGCAGACGGTTCACGCGCACCTCGGGGATCGCACCCCCGGTGAAGCCCACCACGACCAGCCGACCCTCCTCACGCAGCGAGCGCAGGCTGTCGGTGAAGCGGTCGCCGCCGACAGGGTCGATGACGAGGTGGACGCCGCCGCCGGAGAGCTCGGTCACGCGTTCACGCCAGCCAGCCTCGGCGAGCACGACCTCGTCCGCGCCCGCTTCGCGGGCCGTCTTTGCCTTCTGCTCGCTCGAGACCACGGCGATCGTGCTCGCGCCGAGACCCTTTGCGACCTGCAGCGTCGCGGTGCCGACGCCGCCGGCGGCGCCGTGGACGAGCACGGTCTCGCCGGCCTGCAGACGCCCGCGTGTCACGAGCGAGAAGTACGCGGTGTGGTAATTGAGGATCAGCCCCGCGCCCTGTGCGTAGTCGAGCGCGTCGTCGAGCGCGAAGGTGTAGAAGGCCGGCGCGGCGGCGACCTCGGCGAAGCCGCCGAGCATGCAGAAGGCGGCGACGCGGTCGCCCGCGGCGAACGGCGAGCCGTCGGGGGCCTCCAGGACGCGCCCGGCGACCTCGCTGCCGGGGACGAACGGCAGCTCCGGTTTGAACTGGTATTCGCCGCGACTCTGCAGCAGCTCGGGGAACGAGACGCCGGCGCTGTGCACCTCCACGAGCACGGTGTCCTCGCCCGAGAGCGGGTGCGAGCGGGCTGGCGCGTCGATCTCGTCGAGCGAGAGCGCGCTCCCCGGCCCGGTCTCGGCGACGATGCGAACCGCGCGCACCGGCGGGCAGTTCAGTCGGCGTACCGCGCGACCGTGAAAGCGATCAGCGTCGGTACGTCGATGGCGAAGAGAACGAGGGCGAAGATGAGGACCGCGAGCGGCCCTCCTGTCGTTTCGTTGCGGATGAAGACGTAGATGATGAGCCCGGAGATCACGGTGTACGCGAGCAGCGCCCGCAGCGCGATGTACGCGAAGCGCTCCCAGGCGAAGCCCTCGACGCGCGAGAGCAGGACGTAGATCGAGGCGAACGTGCCGTAGGCAAGCACGAGGAGCACGATGCACGGCGTGAGGTCGACGATCTCGGGGAGGTGCGCGGAGAGGTAGATCACAGCCGCGGCGAGCAGCGCGAGCGTCACCATGCCGAGCTCGGTGACTGGCGGCAGGCGGCGTTCTTCGGCCATCAGATCGACGCGATCTTGGTCATGATCACGAGCGTCGCGACCTGCATCGCGCCGGTGATCGCCGCGCAGTAGATGAAGCGCTTCATGAGGCGCTCGACGATCGCGGGGTTCGGCTGCTCCTTCTTCAGCTCGGTCAGCACGGCGACGTTCGCGGGCTCGAGCAGGCCGAGGGCGATCACGGACATGACGGCGACGACGATGAAGGACGCGACGACCCAGCCGTGCGCCGGGTTGCCGCTGTCGAGCGTGCCGGTCTTCGCCGCGAGCTGCCAGCCGGCGGCGAGCGTCCCGGCGACGACGGTGGGCATGATGACGACCATCTTCGGCATCAGCCGCGTCGTGAATTCGACGCGTGCGGGGATCGCAAGGCTGCCGATGATGGGCCCGAGCACGAAGCCGAGGAAGAGGTCCACGATGGTCCACGCTGCGCCGGAGACAACGTGCATGAACTCGAGCGGCCAGAGCTTGTCGGACGCGATCGCGGCGACGAGCAGCACGCCCCAAACGGCCGGGAAGATGAGACCGCGGCGCGGGACTATCTGGAAGTCGAGCCGGGCCGGTGGCCCGGCCGCCGGTGCCCCGCCGGCGTGCGGTATCGCGACCTCTGCCACGGCGCGCAAACTAGCGCATCGCGGGTGGCTGTGTCGCGGGGCTCAGCGCGCCGCTGCCGCCCGGCTGCGCCGGGGCAGGTCGGCGCGAAGCCAGGCTGCGGCGCCGACGAAGATCGCGGCGGCAACGACGGCCGGCCAGGCGCCGGTGAGCAGCGCTAGTAGATGGCTGAGCGCGAACGCGCCGAGGCCGGCCGCGCCGAGTGCCAGGGCCGTCCTGCGGTCACGGCGGCGGTCCCACTCGCGCAGGCACCACAGGCCGCCGGCGGCGAGCACCACGCCGCCGAGGGCGCGCGAGCCGGTCGCTTCGACCACCGCCCAGGAGGCGACGAACGTGCCGGCGGCGACGGGGGCGGTCGGCATTGCCATGGCGTCAGCGTACCGCCGTGAAAGCCGCAACCTTCATGCGGGCGAATACGGATGAGGTCGTCGGCTGCGCGACGTAGGGTCCGCGGCGACATGCACACGACCTCGGGGGCAGAGGGCTAGATGCGTTCACCACTCGCTGCGGTGTTCGACCTGAATCACGCGCCGCACATCGTCCACTGGCACGTGATCAGCGTTCCGTTGCCGAACGTGATCGTCGTGATCCTGATGTTCGTCGTCTTCTTCGCCGCGATCCTCCTGCCGTTCCCGGGCGCGGCGGCGCGCAAGAGAGCGAGGCGCGGATGACCACGAGCGACACGACGCCCGTAGCGCAGGAGCCGCCCGCGGGCACGCACGCGCACGGCCGCTCCTGGACCGTCGCGCTGCGCGAACGCCTCGTCCGCGAGCTCCCGCCCGAGCGGCTGCTCCCGGACGGGCAGCCGACGTACGTCGCGTCGTGGATCTACGTCTTCGGCGTCGCGAGCATCGCGGCGCTGATCACGATCATCCTCTCCGGCACGATCCTCGCCCTCAAGGGGCCGGCCTGGTGGCACGAGACTTCGGTCGGCCACTTCTTCAACTCGATCCACCTCTGGGCGGTCGAGATCTTCTTCTTCGTGATGGTCGTCCACCTGTGGGGCAAGTACTGGATGGCCGCGTGGCGCGGAGGCCGGGTCCGCGTCTGGGTTACGGGGGCCATCGTGTTCCTGGTCGCGGTGCCTACGGCGCTCACGGGCTACGTCTCGCAGCAGAACTTCGACGCGCAGTGGATCTCGACCCAGGCGAAGGACGCGATGAACGCGGTCGGCGTCGGCGCGTTCTTCAACGTCATGAACTTCGGCCAGATGTACAGCTGGCACATCCTGATCTTCCCCATCGCCGTCGTCGCGATCGTCGCCGGGCACGTGCTGCTCGTGCGCCGCAACGGTGTAGTGCCGCCGATCGAACTCGGCGAGCGCCTCGCGAAGGCGACCGGCGGCGAGGACGACGGGGTGCGCCGATGAGCTCGCTGGCGGCGCGCATCCGCGGCCGGGACGACACCGGCCCGTGGAAGGGCGCCTACCAGCCTTACGACCTCGTGAAAGAGCTGTTCATCGCGTTCCTGGTCATCGCGGGGCTCGCGGTGGTGCTCACGATCCTCTTCTCCTCGCCCGACGACCCGCCCAGCACGATCGCCGAATGGTCCCACAGCCTGCCCGTCAACTTCGCCGCCACCGGCGCCCAGGAGCTCGCGGGAACCAGCGAAACGGCCGAATACGGGCCGCCGTACAACCACAACGCCGAAGGCCAGCACGCCGGCCCGCTGTATCTCGCGAAATGGTTCGGTGTCAGCCACCCGATCGAAACGGCGAACGACATGGTCATCGCGCCGCTGAGCCGCGTGCCCGAGCCGGCGGATGTCACGGCGGCGCTCGCGGCGTGGAAGGCGGCCCCGGAAGCGACGCGTCGGGCGTGGGCCAAGAACTACGCGGAAGCGCTCGCCAAGGTCGAAGAAAAGGGCGGCACGGTCGCGAGCGCCGGCGCCGGCGACTACGGCCCCGTGCCGGCGATCATCGGCGGCCTCGCCGCGCTGGCGCAGAGCGGTGGCCTGGAAGGCGCGCTGCTCACCACCAAGCGCTTCTACAACAACGACTACACGCTGCCGCTGCTGTTCCTCGCCAACGGAGCCCTGCTCAACGAACGCGCCGAAGGGCTCCATCTCGGCGGCGACGAATGGGGCATGATGAACGAGACCGGGAGCTACCCCGGGCAGGTCTGGCTCTGGCTTTACACGTTCTGGTACCAGATCGAACCGTTCAAGGCGTCGGAAAATGCGGACGTCCTCGTGATGCTGATCATGGCCGTGCTCAGCCTCGCGTTCATCTGCATACCGCTGATCCCGGGCGTGCGTGACGTCCCCCGCTGGATCCCCCTCTACAAGGTGATCTGGCGCGAGCACTACCGGGGACGAACAGCTTCGCGCCGGCCCCTAGGCCGGCCCGGGGACAAGGACGGCTGCCGGGCTCCGTGACATGCCCCTCACGTCCGGCGCCCGGCAGCCCGTCATGTGCCGATCATGCCGTGCTCCAGCGCGTACGCGACGAGATCGGCGCGCGTGGAGAGGCGAAGCTTGCTCTGGATGTGGGCGCGGTGCGTCTCGACCGTGCGCACGGACAGGAAGAGCTGCGCGGCGATCTCCGCGTTCGTGTGCCCGAGCGCGATGAGGCGCAGCACGTCGAGCTCGCGCTCGGAGAGCCCGTCCGGCGGACCGGCCGCCGGTTCGGCTGCGATGCGCGCGCCGAGGCGCGGCGTGAGGTACTGGTCGCCGGCCGCGGCGCGACGGACCGCTTCGACGAGGTCCTCGTCGGCGGCCTCCTTCAGGACGTAGCCGATCGCGCCGCTGGAGAGCGCCTCGCGCGCGAAGCCGGGGTCGTCCTGCATCGTCAGCACGACGATGCGCGTGTCGGGCGCCTCGGCGGTGATCTCCGCGATCGCCTCGAGACCCGAGCCGCCGGGCATGTTGAGGTCGAGGACGAGCACGTCGGGGTGGTGGCCGCGGACGTAGCGCTTCGCGGCTTCCGTATCGCCCGCCTCCGCGACGACCTCCAGGTCGGCTTCGCTCTCGAGCACCATGCGCAGGCCGCTGCGCACGACCGAGTGGTCGTCCGCGAGCACGATGCGGATGGGCGTCGACGTCGGTCCGCCGGCTGGGGCGTCGTCGGGCACGGCGCCGTGCGTCACCCGCCGCCGGCGTGCCGTGGCAGCACGAGGAGCGGGCAGCGGGAGTTGCGCTGCAGGTACTCGGAGGTGCTGCCGACCACCAGGCGCCTGACCGGGCCGTAGCCGCGGGAGCCGACGACGAGCAGGTCGAGCTCGTCGCCGAATGCCGCTAGCTGCTCGCCGGCCAGGCCGAATTCGGCGCGTCCTTCGACGCCTTCGAGCGATTCGACGTCCTTGCGGGCGACGTCGAGCACCGCGTCGATTCCCGTGCCGGTGTCGGCGGCCCCGATCTCCGTGTACGCGTACGCGGGCACGGCTACGACCTCGAGCGCGACGACCTTGGCTCCTTTTTCGGCGGCTATCTCGCGCGCCGCGGCGAGCGCCGCCAGCGACTCGTCTGATCCGTTGTAGGCGACTCCGACCACACCCTTGCGCTCGCCCGCGGACGCGTAGCCGCGGCTCGCGACGGCGACGGCGCAGGGCGCCCCGTTCAGCGCGGAGCGCGCGTTGTCGCCCATAAAGACGCGGCCCAGGGTGCCGCGGTGGCACGAGCCGACGATGATCAGGTCGACGCCGTTCTCCTCGGCGTAGCCGTGCAGGCCCTCGCCGGGACTCGGTGCGGCGACGGAGGCGAGCTCGGCCTCGATCCCGGTCTCCTGCTGTTCGCGTTCCAGAAGCGCGGCGGACCGCGCGTCCTCTTCCGCGACGGCACCCGGTTCGACCGCGTGACGGGGGTTCGTCGTGCCGGCGTGGACGTTGGCGAGCGTGATCGTCGAGCCGGGCGCGGCCAGCGCGCGCGCGAGGGCGATCGCGTCGCGACTGTGCTCACTGCCGTCTACGCCTACGAGGATCTTCTTGAACATTGGTCGCCGCCCTCTCGCGGCAGGCGCGATGCTACACGCGCGGTCGCCCGGCGCCGGTAGGTACTTGCCCGCAACTTTCAGCGTAGTCACCCCGCGCGCGCCGGCGGACGGGCGGCGCGAGACTTCGATCCATGCCGTTCGCGAGCGCCAGCGGCGGGAGGGCGCCGGCCAAGCCGCGGGACGCGGTGCGTGTCCTGCTCGCGAACGAGCACGAGTTCATGCGCTCGGCCCTGCGCGCCCTGCTGCTCCACCACGGCGACCTGACGGTCGTCGGCGAGTGGCGCGGCCGCGGCGTGCTCGCGCGGGCCGTCGGCGATCGCGGGGCGGACGTCGTCGTGATGGACCACCCCGTGGGCACGGGCCGCGGGACGAGCGACATCTCGGCTGTCGCACACGCCGGCACCGCGGTTGTCGTCACGTCGTTCGAACGTTCGCGCGCGTTCGCCCAGCGCCTGTTCGATGCCGGCGCGATCGGCTACGTGCTTACGGACCGCGCGGACGACGAGCTCGCGATGGCACTGCGGAACGCGGCGAGTGGCGTGCGCTACCTCAGTCCCGCGGTCGCCGGGCGGCCGGCCTGACCGGCAAGCCTCCCTCGCAGCATCCGTTCGCCGGCCGTGGCAAGCTGTGGCCGCGCGGTGACGAAGTCCGAGAAGGGCGCCCGCGACCTGAGCATGTCCGACACGTCCGACCCAAGCCCGCTGCGAGTCCTGATCGTGGGGGGCGGAATCGCCGCGCTCGAGGCGGCGCTCGCCCTCGACGAGCTCGCGGGCGAGCTCACGGAGCGCACCGTCGTCGCCCCCAACGACGAGTTCGTGCTGCGCGCGTGGAGCGTGCGCGAGCCGTTCTCGGAGCCGGCGGCGAACCGCTGGCCGCTGGACGACATACTCGCCGCGGCGAACGCACGACGCGTCGTCGACGAACTCGAGTCGGTCGACGCGACCGGGCGTTCGGTGCTTCTGCGCTCCGGCACGACGCTCGATTACGACGCGCTGATCCTCGCTGTCGGTGCGCGCCCCGTGGCCCGCTACGAGCACGCGGCGACGATCGACGACGCGTCTATGTACGCGACGCTCGGCGGGCTCGTCCGCGACGTCGAGGAGGGCTATGTCGATAGCGTCGCGTTCGTCTCGCCGCCGCGCATCGCGTGGCCGCTGCCGCTGTACGAGCTCGCGCTGCTGACCGCGGCGCGCGCATACGAGATGGGCGCCGAGGTCAGGCCCTCGATCGTCACACCTGAGGAGGCGCCGCTCGCGATCTTCGGGCGCGAGAGCTCCGAGGTCGTGCGTGGCCTGCTCGCCGACGCCGGCATCGAGGTGATCTGCTCGGCGTACGCCGAGGTGCCCCGCAGCGGCGAGGTCGTCGTGAGTCCCGGGGAACGCGTCCTGCACGCGGCCCGGATCGTCGCGCTCCCCGAACTCATGGGGCCTTCGATCGCGGGTCTGCCCGAAGCGGCGAACGGCTTCCTGAAGATCGATCAGCATGCGCGCGTCCCTGAAACGGAGGGCGTGTATGCGGCCGGGGATGCCGTCGACTTCGCCGTCAAGCACGGCGCGGTCGGCGCCCAGCAGGCCGACGCCGCCGCTGAAGACGTCGCCGCCCTCGCCGGGGCGGCGATCGAGCCGCAGGCGTTTCGGCCCGTGATCAGCGGCATGCTGCTGACGGGCGGACACCCGCTCTTCATGGAGGCGGACATCGCCGGCGGCAGCGGCAGCGCGCCCGCGGCGTACCGGGCGCCGGCAGCCGAGTCGGGCAAGCTCGTGACGCGCTTCCTGACACCGGCGCTCGAGCGGCTGTCGGCAACACGCTGACGGACCCACAACGACGACGGGACCCGCGCCCGGGCCCCGTCGACCTTTTCTAGCGGGGCAACCTGACACGGAACAGGGGCCCCCGTCGCTCGCGGCATCTCGCGACGACCTCGGCGCGCACCCTAACCCGCGTGCGAACGCTTTGTCAACAGGCTGTCGAGTTCGTTGCAGTTACTTCATGCGGACTGGTAAAATAGTTTCTTGGCATGTCAAAATATTTCTCAAGAGCATGAACAACTCGATATCCCCGCACGTTCAGGACTACGCGAAGGCGGTGTACGCGCTCGAGTCGCGCGCGGGCGGGGCCGTTTCGACGAACGATCTCGCTGACCGCCTGGGGGTCACGCCGGGCTCGGTCTCGGCGATGGTCCGCAAGCTCGCAGACCTCGGGCTAGTCGAGCACGAGCCCTACCACGGCGTCAAGCTCACCGAGCGCGGACGCGAGATCGCCCTGGAGGTGATCCGCCACCACAGGCTGCTCGAGCTGTTCCTCGCGCAGGAGCTCGGCATGCCCTGGGACCGCGTCCACGCCGAGGCCGAGGTGCTCGAGCACGTCATCTCCGAGGAACTCGAGCAGCTGATCGCCGCGCGCCTCGGGCACCCGACGCTCGACCCGCACGGCGACCCGATCCCGACGCTCTCGTTCGAGATCGACGAGGGCAACACGCGCAGCCTCGACGAACTCGCTCCCGGCACCGTGGGGCGCTTCGTGCGCGTCTCCGACGCCGACCCCGAGATGCTCCGCTACCTCGACGGTGAGGGCGTGACGCTCGGCGACCGTCTTCGCGTCATCGGCCGCCAGCCGTTCGGCGGCCCGGTCTTCGTCCGTATCGCGCAGCGCGAGCTCGCGCTCGGCGGCGAGCTCTCCCGCGCGATGCGCGTGGAGATCGAGGGTGAAGCCGAATGACGCCCCCGCCGCCCCCGGAGCTACAGCCGGCACTGGAGGGCGCTGCGGACGGCGGCGCGACGATCGCGCTGCCGGACGCCGTGGCGCTCCCCAGCGCCCTCGAACAGCTTCTCGCGAGGGGCCGGCTGCGCGCGACGCTGTGGATGCTCGGGCCGGCCTTCGTGGCGTCGATCGCGTACGTCGACCCGGGCAACTTCGCGACCAACATCGAAGGCGGCGCGCGCTATGGCTACCTGCTGCTCTGGGTCGTACTCGCCGCCAACGTCATGGCGATGCTCGTCCAGTACCTCTCGGCGAAGCTCGGCATCGTCACGGAACGCAACCTGCCGCAGCTCGTGCGCGCCCACTTCCCGAGGGCCTTCACCTGGGGGATGTGGGCACAGGCCGAGGTCATGGCGATGTCGACCGACATCGCCGAGTTCCTCGGCGCGGCGCTCGGGCTGAACCTGCTCTTCGGCGTCCCGCTCCTGCCCGCGGGCATCATCACGGGCGCGATCGCGTTCGCGCTCCTCGAGCTGCAGTCGCGCGGCTTCCGCCGCTTCGAGCTCGCGATCTCGGCGTTGCTCGGAATCGTCTTTCTCGGCTTCCTGTACGAGACGCTCCGCATCGGCCCCTCCACGCACGAGTCGCTGAGCGGCTTCGTGCCCGGACTCAGCGGCACGAGCTCGCTCTACCTGGCGGTCGGGATCGTGGGCGCGACCGTCATGCCGCACGTGATCTACCTGCATTCGGCGCTGACGCAGGGACGGATGCCGTGCCGTAACGACCGCGAGCGCGGCCGCGTGCTGCGTTTCGAGCGTACGGACGTCATGATCGCGCTCGGCCTCGCCGGCGTCATAAACCTGGCGATGCTCGCCGTCGCCGCGAAGCTCTTCCACGGCGCGGGCCTGAACAACATCGCCGGCATACCCCAGGCCCACGCCGAGTTCGGACACCTCGTCGGCGGCACCGCGGCGCTCGCGTTCGCCGTCGCTCTGCTTGCGTCCGGCGCGTCGTCCTCCTCGGTCGGCACGTATGCGGGCCAGGTGGTGATGGCGGGCTTCATCGACGTCCGCGTGCCCCTATACGTGCGCCGTGCGGTCACCATGATCCCCGCGATCGTCATCCTCGCCGTCGGCTTCAACCCGACTAGCGCGCTCGTCCTCTCGCAGGTCGTGCTGTCCTTCGGGATCCCGCTGGCGCTGATTCCGCTGGTCCTGCTGACGAGCCGCAGCTCGGTGATGGGGGCACACGTGAACCGCGTGCACACCGCGGCGCTCGCGTGGGGCTGCGCGCTTCTCATAACGGCCCTGAACGTCTTCCTGATCATCCAGCAGGTGTGACCCCGCGCCGCGCTGCGCGCTGCGCGGCACTAGGCTCGCCCCTGCGATGGGCATCTCCCCCTATCTGAGGCGCCTTCGCGAACGTGTCGGCCACGACCTGGTGCTGATGCCCGCGGTGGCCGTGCTGATCTGGGACGAGGAGGGCCGCGTCGTGCTCGTGCGTGCCGCTGACAGCGGCCTCTGGCAGACCGTCGGCGGTTCGGTCGAGCCGGACGAGGACCCGCTGGTCGCGGCGGTGCGCGAGGCACGCGAGGAGGCCGGCGTCGACGTCGCGATCGACGGCGTCCGCGCGGTGCTCGGCGGACCCGAATACCGCCTCACGTACCCGAACGGCGACATCGTGAGCTACGTCTCGACGGTGTTCGACGCCCACGTCGTCGGCGGCGTGCCCGCGCCGGACGGCGACGAGACGCTCGACGCTTCGTGGTTCGCGCTCGGCGAGCTCGAGGCGAGCGCGCTCACGCCGTTCACGGTCGCCCTGCTGCGCGACGCGCTCGGCGCGGGCCTCTTCCCGGCCGCGGGCTAGCGGGCAGATCCTCGAGGCGTCGACAGCTCACCTAACGCGCCGCCAAGGAGGCGGTCGAGGGTACAGCGCGTAGGCGAGCTGTCAACGTCAGCCTGGCACTGCCTTCCACCGTACTCCGATGCGGCGGTGGATGTCGCGCCGCGGAGCGCGTCCGCCGGGGCGCGCTACGCGCCCTTGGCGGCCCCGTTCGCGTTGCGCGCGAGCGCGGCGAGGACGGCGATGTCGTCGCGGACGTCACCGTCCGGTGCGACGGGTTTCAGCAGCGCGTCGACTACTCCCTGCGCCGACGCGGGCACGCCGCGGCGGAGCTCCGCGGTCATCTCGGCGACGCCGAGGATCTGCTGTGGCGCACGCGCGTCGGGCAGCCCGTCGGTGTAGAGCGCGAGCGCGTCGCCGGCGGCCAGGCGCGTCGCGAAGTCTTCGCTGCGGGCGCCCGCGAGGCCGAGCAGTCCGCCCTCGCCGAACTCGTCGACGTCGCCGTTCTGGCGCACGACGAGCGCGGGGGGATGGCCCGCCGCGGCGAATCGCGCGTCGACGTGGTCGCCGCGCGGCTCGAGGTGGACGAGCACCGCGGTCGCGAACCCGTCGGACAGTTCCTGCTCGATCATCGTCGCGTTGACGCTCGCGAGCACCGCGCTCGGGCTCGCCGTCTCGCGCGCATACGCGCGCGTGCTCTGGCGCAGAAGCCCGGTGAGCGCCGCCGCCTCCGGCCCCTTGCCGCAGACGTCGCCGAGCAGCAGCCAGCATTTGCGGTCGTCGCCGAAGGCGTCGTAGAAGTCGCCCCCGATGCGGTTCGCCGGCCCGATCGGGCGGAAGTAGCTGGCGAGGTCGAGCCACGGCAGCCGCGGCAGTTTCGGCGGCATCAGGCTGCGCTGCAGGACGTTCGCGATGTGGGCGCGCTCGGCATAAAGGCGCGCGTTGTCGTATGCGAGCGCCGCGCGGGCGGTGAGATCCTCGAGCACGCCGAGCTCGGCGCCCGAGTGGACGGCGTCGACGCCGACGTGCAGGAACGACACGGTCCCGTGCGTGCGGTGGCGGGCGCTCATCGGGAAGACCGCAGCGGAGCGGTAGCCGACGTCGCGCATGAAGCGCATGTGCTCGTCGCTCTGCGCCGTGTCGTCGAGCGTCGCCTCGTCCGCCTCGACGATCTGCGGTTCGCCGGTCGCCAGCGCCCGCGCGACGGGGTGCGGCCCGTGCAGGTCGAGGGGATAGTCGTGACGCAGCTGCTCGAGCCGTCGCGCGACGCTGGGGTCCAGCGACACCGCGACGGTCTCGATCCGGCCGGCGTGGTCGACGACGTCGATGACGCAGAGCTCGGCGAGCTCCGGCACCGCGGAGCGGGCGATTTTGCGCAGCGTCTGCGAGGGGTCCAGCGAGCTGTCGAGTTTTTTGCTCGCGGCGATCATGAACTGCAGCCGGCGGCGCTGGCGCCTGCTCCACGCGAGCGTGACGTGCAACGCGAAGGACGCGAAGAGCAGTAGCACCACGCCGACGCCCGCGAAGGGCGCGAAGTCGAGCGGGACATCTTCGTAGGCGACCGGCGCGAGGAAGGCTGCGAGCGCGACGAACATGACGAGCAGGAAGCGGCGCGTCGGCTGGAAAGCGGCGGCGTGGCAGACCGCGAAGAAGTAGATCAGCGCGAACGGGCTCTGTGCGCCGCCGGTAGCCGCGCAGAGGACGAGGATGAGGACGATGCCCCATAGGTCGGCGGCGCACGCCAGGCCGAAGCCGACGTGGCCGCTGCGCGCAGCGACGATCAGCGCCGCGGCGGTGATGCAAGCCGCGATCGCGACGCCGATCACGGCGGCGGGAGAGCCCACGTGCGGCGCGAGCGCGGCGGTTGCCGTCAGCGCCGCGCCGACGAGATAGAGCCCGGCCGCGATCATGACGGCCGCGTGTGCTTCGTCGCGGCCGAAGCGCGAAGCCCAGTCGCGACGCCGCAGCGTCAAGTCCCCATTGATCCGTTGTGGCATCGCGCCCCTCGCGCGAGATACGTGGAAAGCCACTGCAGAGCTTACAGGCCGCCTGCCGCCGCCGCGAACGGTGGGCGCCTTGGTCGCGGCGCCGGCCCCCGGGTCCCGGCCGGCGCGGTGAGCGGGAGCGACGGGACTTGAACCCGCGACCTCTGCCGTGACAGGGCAGCGCTCTAACCGCCTGAGCTACGCCCCCGCGTGTCGCGCGAGCTGCTGGCTCGTGCGTGCGCCTAGTATGGCAGGGCGGTGAGGCGCAGCCGCCTCGCTAGGCTTCGGCCAACGAGGGCGTGTAGCTCAGCTGGCTAGAGCACCTCGCTTACACCGAGGGGGTCGCCCGTTCGAGTCGGGCCGCGCCCATCTCCCGACGGAAAATGTCCGACCAGACGCCCCTACGCATCGCCGTGATCGGCTCCGGTCCGGCCGGCTTCTACGCCGCCGGACATCTGCTCGCGGACTCGGACGAACGCTTCGAGGTCGACATGATCGAGCGGTTGCCGACGCCCTGGGGCCTGGTGCGCTCGGGCGTCGCCCCCGACCACCCCAACATCAAGTCGGTGACCCGGGTCTACGAGCGCACCGCTGCACACCCCCGTTTCCGCTTCTTCGGCAACGTCACGTTCGGCGCCGACGTCGACCGCGGGGATCTGCGCGAGCACTACCACGCGATCGTCTACGCGACCGGCTCGCCACACGACCGCCGGCTGGGCATCCCCGGCGAGGACCTGCCGGGCTCGCATGCGGCGACGGAGTTCGTCGGCTGGTACAACGGCCACCCCGACCACACCGATCTCGAGGTCGATCTCGGCCGGGCGGAACGCGCCGTGGTGATCGGCAACGGCAACGTCGCGCTCGATCTCGCGCGCATGCTCGTCCTCGGCGAGGGCGAGCTCGCGCCGACCGACACCGCGAATCACGCTCTGGAGGTGCTCGCGGCGAGCGCCGTCCGCGAGGTCATCGTCGCCGGCCGCCGCGGCCCCGCCCAGGCGGCCTTCACCAATCCCGAGCTGCGCGAGCTCGCCGATCTCGAGCAGGCAGATGTGATCGTCGACGGCGAGGAGCTCGAGAGCGCGCTCGCTGCGAGCGGGCCGCTCGACGACCTCCCGACCATCGCGCGTAAGAACGTCGAGATCCTGCGCGACTTCGCCGCACGCGAGCCGGCCGGGCTCCCGCGACGCGTCGTGCTGCGCTTCCTTCTCTCCCCCGTCGAGCTCGTGGCCGGCGAGGACGGCCACCTCGCGAGCGTCGAGTTCGTGCGCAACGAACTGGTGCCGGGCGCGTCGGGCCTCGCGGCGCAGCCGACCGACGAGCGCGAGCGCGTCGACGCGGACCTGCTGTTCCGCGCCGTCGGTTACCGCGGTGCACCCTTGCCCGGCGTGCCTTTTGACGAGGACCGCGCCGTGATCGCGAACGCCGGCGGACGCGTCGTGGACGGCGGCGGCGAGGTCGTGCCCGGCGAGTACGTCGTCGGCTGGATCAAGCGCGGTCCGACGGGGGTGATCGGCACGAACAAGAAGGACGCCCAGGAGACGGTCAACGCGATGCTCGAGGACCTCGGCGCGGAGCCGCCTCACCGGCCCGCCGACGCGTCGGCGGCGGCGGCGGAGGCGCTGCTGCGTGAACGCCAGCCCGACCTGATCACCTATGAGGGCTGGGAGGCGATCGACAGGCAGGAGCGATCCGCCGGTGAGCGGGAGGGCCGGCCGCGCGTGAAGCTCACGCGGGTCGAGGAGATGCTGCGCGCCGCGGCAGCGGAACGCCCGTAGACGAGCCGGGCCGCGGGCCGCGCGACGTCTGCCACACTGTCGGCCGCTGGGCCCCGTTAGCTCATCTGGTAGAGCGCCGGACTTTTAATCCGGTGGGGCGGGTTCGAGTCCCGCACGGGGCATGCCGCGCCGAACGGCCGTTGTTCAGGCGCCCTTCACGCCACCGAGGATCCGCTGCAACGTCGCGAGATCCTCGTCGGCGAGGTCGTTGAGCGCAGCCGGCGGCGTGCCGAGGATCGCGTCGGCGCGCGCGGCCGCGCGCTGACCCTCGCGTGTCAGCTCGACGACCTTCGCGCGGCGGTCGCTGGCGTGCGGGACGCGGCGCGCGAGACCGCGCGCTTCGAGGTCGTCGACGACGACGGTCGCGTTGGGTGCCTCGATCGTCAGCGCGGCGGCGAGCTCCCCCATCGACATCGGTCCTCGTGCGAGCCTGCGGATCGCCCGGATGCGCCCGAAGCTCAGGCCGAGCGCCTCGGAGGCCTCGCGACGGCGGACGTTGGCGAAGACGACGTCGCAGATCAGGATCCAGACGTCCTGCGCGCTCGCGTGCGCTCCGCCCGCGTTCGCGTCGCGGCGCGGGCTCATCCGGCGGCGCTCCCGAGCACCTCGGGGTTCAGCTCGGCGGCGGTGCGCCGCGCCGTCTCTGTCGCGTGGCGCGAGGTCGCGACGAACCCCAGCACGAGGACGACCGCGCCGCAGCCGGCGAGCAGCCACCAGGCGACGTGGCTCGCGTGCGCGAGGTCGCTGTGCGCCGCACCGCCGAGCGAGGAGGCGACGATCGCGCCCGTGATCGCGACGCCGAGCGTCTGGCCGATCTGGCGCGAGGTCGAGGCGACCGCCGACGCGACGCCGGCCTGCGCGCGCGGCATGCCCGAGACGGCTGCGTTCGTGATCGGCGCGTTGACCAGGCCGAAGCCGAGACCGAAGACCACGTACGCGGCGAACAGCCAGGTGAAGGGCGTGGTCGCGTCGATGCGCGTCAGCGCGAGGCAGGCGACGGTGAGACACGCGCCGGCGGCGACGAGCGGCAGGCGCGGCCCGCGCACCCCGACGATGCGGCCGGAGAACGGCGACGCGATCACCGTCACGGCCGCCATCGGCAGCGTCGCGAGTCCGGCGTGAAGCGGTGAGAGGCCGCGCACGTCCTGCAGGTAGAGGGTGTTCATAAACAGGAATCCGCCGAGCGCGGCGAACGAGGCGACGGCGGTGACGGTCGCCGTCGAGAAGGGAATCGAGCGGAAGAAGCGCAGGTCGATGAGCGGCTCGCGGCGGCGCGGCTCGTAGACGAGGATGCCGACGAGCGCGGCCGCGGCGGCGGCGAATGCGGCGAGGATCAGCGGCGAGCCGAGACCCCGTTTGGGCAGCTCGATGATGCCGAACGTGAGCGTCGCGAACAGCACGATGATGAGGACCTGGCCGACGGGATCAAAGCGCCGCGCTTTGGGCGCGCGTGACTCGGGCACGAAACGCAGCGCGAGCGCGATCGCGGCGAGACCGATCGGGATGTTGATCCAGAACACCGACCGCCAGCCGACGCCGGAGACCAGCAGGCCGCCGACGACGGGCCCGGCGGCCATCGACACGCCGACGGCGGCGCCCCAGACGCCGACGGCCTGCGCACGCTCGCGGCTGTGGGTGAACGTGTTCGTGATGATCGACATCGCGACCGGGTTGAGCATCGAACCGCCGAGCGCCTGCACCATGCGGAACACGATCAGCAGCGCGAGGCTCGGCGCGGTGCTGCACAGCAGCGACCCGGCCGAGAAGACGCTGAGTCCGGTGAGGAAGACGCGGCGGCGGCCGAAGCGGTCGGCGACGGAGCCGGCGAGCATGAGGAAGCTCGCGAGCACGAGCGTGTACGCGTCGATCGTCCACTGCAGGCCCGAGACGCTCGCCCCGAATTCGCGGCCGATCGAGGGGAGCGCGACGTTCACGATCGTTACGTCGAGGCCGACGATCAAGAGGCTCATGCAGCAGATCAGCAGGATCGTCACGCGCCGGCGCCTGCCGAGCTGCTCGATCGGCGTGGCGCCGTGCGAGTGCCCCGCTGTTGCTTGCTGACCAGTCATCATGATGATTTTATAACTAAATTGGCAAGCTGCGATGCACTCCGCGCCGGGCCTGCGCACCGGTCCTCGCCGCGGGCGTGCGACATGATGGGCGCGTGCCCGAGGCGGACATCCAGGTCGTCGTACCGGGCAGCATCGCGGCGCGGGCGCAGCCGACGATCGCCGCCGGCGAGCTGCTGCTCCGCCCTTGGCGGGTGGACGACGTGGGCGTCATCGTCGAGGCGTTCCGCGACGAGGCGATCAGGCGCTGGCACCTCGCCACGATCGACGAGACCGAGGCCGCGGCGTGGCTCGCGGAGCGGGCGGGCCGCTGGCAGCGCGAGTGGGGCGCGGACTGGGCCGTCGAGCGCGGCGGGGTCGTCGTCGCGCGCGTCGGCCTGCGGCGCCTCGACCTCGCGCTCGGCGCCGGCGAAGCCGCCTACTGGACGCTCCCCGCCGCCCGCGGGAGCGGCGTCGCGCCGCGCGCGCTGCGGGCGATGAGCGACTGGCTCTTCACCGAGGCGGGTATGCACCGCGTCGAGCTCGAGCACTCGACGGCCAACGCGGCGTCGTGTCGCGTCGCGCTCAAGGCCGGCTTCTGCGCCGAGGGGACGCGGCGGCGGAGCCTGCTGCACGCCGACGGCTGGCATGACATGCACCTGCATGCGCGCCTGGCGACCGACGCCTGAGGCGCCCCGCTACCAGCAGGGTTCGTAGCGCCGGCCGTTCAGTTCCAGGTTGAAGCGCGCACCCATGATGCCCGCGGCGTCGTCGGCGGCGCAGAAGCGCGACGTCGGCAGCGAGTACTCGGCGTTCAGGACGGGCTTGCCGTGGCGCAGGTAGTCGTCGAAGAGGTCGCATTCGCGGTACTGGTTGCACTGCTCGGTGAGCGCCCCGTCGAAGTACGGCTCGAGCTTCGCGGTCTGTTCGCCGTCGTTCTTCTGCAGCACGTCCATGTGCAGCGAATGGACGGTCCGCGCGATCCACTCGTTGTACGTGAGCTGCTCGGCGGCGGTGATCGGGAAGCCGCTCTTGTTCGCGTACGCTTCGATGTTGTCGGGCTCCACCGCTTCGAAGCCCTTGCTCGCGCACATGCGAAAGCGCGCGCGCATGATCGGGTAGACGACGCGGGCGCGGCGGATGTCGATCCAGCGCTCGCCCGGCCAGCCGTCGCCGCGCCCGAGCACCGACTTCGGGAACTCCTTGTAATCCGGGCGCCAGTTCTCCGCCGTGCCCGCATCGATGTAGCAGACGACGTGAACGCCGCGGCGGTGCAGCGCTGCGACCTGCGCGGCGCTCGTTTCGAAGCCGTCGACGTCGTACATTTCGGCTTGGACGTCGCTACTGAGGCGCCCCTGCAGCTGCCAGTACCACGTCGGGTGAGCCGGCATGAGCCAGCGTCCCTGCGCAGCCGCCGGCGCCAGCGCGAGCAGCGCGAGAGCAAGAAGAGCCGCAGCGAGCCGCAGATGCCACATGGCCTGAAAACCATGTTAGATGCGCCCGTGCAGGCGAACGGCAGAGCGCAGGGCGCCGCGACTACAACCACCGTCGCCTGGTTCGGGCACGCAACCGTCCTGATCGAGATCGACGGGGTGCGGCTGCTCACCGACCCCGTTCTCGGCCGCCGCGTCGGCCCCCTGGTCCGCGTCGCACCGGCCGCGCCGGCGCACGGCCACCTCGACGCGGTGCTCCTGTCGCACCTGCACGCAGACCACGCGGACCTTGCGTCGCTGCGGCGCGTCGCGCGCGGCACGCCGATCCTCGCTCCGCGTGGCGCCGCCCCGTGGCTCGAGCGCCGCGCGCTCGGACCCGTCAACGAGCTGGACGTGGGCGCGAGCGTGAGCTTCGGCGAGGTGCGCGTCGAGGCGACCGACGCGCGCCACGACGGGCAGCGCTGGCGCTACGGCCACCGCGCGGGCTGCGTCGGCTTTCTGGTGCGCGGATCGACGACCGTCTACTTCGCGGGCGACACGGACCTCTTCCCGGCGATGGCCGAGCTCGCCGGGCACGTCGACGTCGCCCTGCTGCCCGTCGCCGGCTGGGGGCCGAGCGTCGGCCACGGCCACCTCGACGCCGAGCGTGCCGCCCGGGCGGCATCGATCATCCGCCCGCGCGTCGCGATCCCGATCCACTGGGGGACGCTGGCGCTGCCCGCGCCGCTGCGCCGCAGAGCGCCGGACGCCGGCGCCGAGTTCGCCGCGCATGCGGCGCGCCTCGCGCCGGGCGTCGAGGTTCGCGTCCTTCACGCCGGCGAGCGCACGGAGCTCGCGCCATGAGCGGACGCCTGCGCGGCCACGCGTGGATGCGCACCGTGATCATCTGGCTCGTCTCAGCGGCGACGCTGTTGCTGCTGAGCCTCCTTCCGGGCACGCTGCACGTCGAAAGCTTCGGCGCGGCGCTACTCGCCGCGGCCCTCATCGGCCTGATCAACGCGCTCCTCTGGCCGCTCGTCCTCGTCGCGGCGCTGCCCCTCACGGTGCTCACGCTCGGCTTCGGTGTCGTCCTGGTCAACGGCGCCGTCGTGCTGCTCGTCGCCGCGATCACGCCGGGCGTGGAAATCGAAACGCTCGCCGGCGGCGTGGCCGTCGCGCTCGTGATGGCGGTCGCGACGACGCTCGTCACCTCGCTGCTCGCGATCGACGACGAGAGCTTCTGGTACCGCAACGTCGTCCAGCGCTACGCGCGCCGCACCGCGCCCGCGGCCGACACGACGACCCCGGGACTCTTCTTTCTGGAGATCGACGGTCTCGCGCACGACGTGCTCGAGCGCGCGATGCGCGACGGCAACGCGCCCTTCCTCGCGAGCCTGGTCCGCGACGGCACTCACACGCTCACGCCGTGGGAGACGGACTGGTCTTCGCAGACGGGAGCCTGCCAGGCGGGGCTGCTGCACGGCGACAACCACAACATGCCGGCTTTCCGCTGGTGGGAGAAGGAGCGCGGCGCCGCGATCGTGACGAACCACCCGCACGACGCCGAAGAGATCGAGCGCCGTCACTCGAACGGGCGGGGGCTGCTGTTCGCCGACGGCGCGAGCCGCGCCAACATCGTCTCGGGCGACGCGCCGTACAGCCTGCTGACGATGTCCACTGCCCTCAACCGCTCGCGCCACGGGCGGATCGGGCGCGACTACTTCGCCTACTTCGCGAGCCCCTACAACGTGATGCGAACGATCGCGCTCGTCGTGCGCGAGTACTTCTCCGAGCGCCGCAGCGCGCGCCGCGCCCGCCGGCGCGACGTGCACCCCCGCATCGAACGCTCGCGCGTGTACGCGCTCGTCCGCGCCTGGGCGACCGTGATCCAGCGCGACCTGCAGGTCAGCGCGCTGCTCGGCGACCTCTACGCCGGCCGGCCGGTCGCGTACACGACGTTCCTCGGCTACGACGAGGTGGCGCACCACTCCGGTCTCGAGCGCCCGGAGACGCTCGCGGTGCTGCACGACGTCGACCATCACATCGAACGGCTCGTACGCGCCGCGCACAACGCGCCGCGCCCCTACCGCTTCGTGATCCTCTCCGACCACGGCCAGTCGCAGGGCGCGACGTTCCGCGACCGCTACGGCGAGACGCTCGAGGAGCTCGTCGACCGCTGCTGCGCAAGCGCCACGGTCGAAGGCCAGCACGGCGACCCGAGCGAGGCGCTCGCGTACCTCGGAGCCTCGATCGGCGAGGTCGCCGCCGGCGACTCGCGCACGGCGCGGGCCGTGCGCGCGGCGGCGCGCCCGCGTAGCGAGGAGGGCGAAGTCCAGGTCGGCGTCGACATGCCGGCGCGGGGCGATAAGGCGCCCGAGGTCGCGGTCCTCGCGTCGGGCTGCCTCGGGCTTATCTCGTTTCCGCGCATCCCGGGGCGCCTCACGCGCGAGCGGATCGACGCGCTTCACCCTGGGCTGATCGAGGGCCTCGCCTCACACGAGGGCATCGGCTTCGTGCTCGTGCGCTGCGCCGGCCGCGGCGGCGTCGCGTTCGGGGCGAAGGGGACGCACGAGCTCGCGACGGGCGCCGTCGAGGGCGAGGACCCACTCGCCCCGTTCGGCGCGCACGCGGCGCGCCACGTCGCGCGCACCGACTCGTTCGACAACTGCCCGGACATCGTCGTCAACTCGGCGTACTGGGTCGACGCCGACGAGGTCGCGGCGTTCGAGGAGCTCGTCGGCTCGCACGGCGGCCTCGGCGGCACCCAGTCACGCCCGTTCCTGCTGCACCCGCGCGAGCTCGGCCTCCCCGACGAGGAGCTCGTCGGCGCCGAACACGTGCACGCCCAGCTGCGCCGCTGGCTCGCCGAACTCGGCCACAGCGAGTACGCGGCTAGTGACGGAAGTGACGGATCCCCGTCATGACCATCGCCGCCCCCGCCGCCTCGACCGCCTGCACCGTCTCCTCGTCGCGCACCGAGCCGCCCGGCTGGATGATCGCGCCGACGCCGGCGTCGAGCGCGATCTGCGGCCCGTCGGCGAAGGGGAAGTAGGCGTCGGACGCGAGCACCGCGCCCCTCAGCTGATCGGGGCGGAACTCGCGCGCCTTCTCGACCGCGATGCGCACCGCGTCGACGCGGCTCATCTGGCCCGCGCCGATGCCGATCGTGGCGCGGTCGGCCGCAATGACGATCGAGTTGGAGCGCACGTGGCGGCAGACGCGCCAGGCGAAGAGCAGGTCGCGCCACTCGGCGTCGGTCGGCTCGCGCGCGCTCGCGACGGTCATGTCGGCGCGTTCCTCGCCGACGGTGTCTCGCGTCTGGACGAGCTCGCCGCCGAGGACGGCCTTACTTTCGAGCGTCTCGCTGTCGCGCGGCCACGCCGCGAGCTCGAGCAGGCGCACGTTCTTTTTCTCCTGCAGCACCGCGAGCGCCTGCTCGTCGAATCCGGGGGCGAGCAGCACCTCGATGAACTGCTGCGCGAGCTCGCGCGCGAACGCGCCGTCGACCGGCCGGTTGACGGCGATCACCCCGCCGAACGCGCTCTGCGGGTCGCAGGCGAGGGCCGACAGGTAGGCCTCGCGGCCGCTGTCGGCGACGGCGCAGCCGCACGGGTTGTTGTGCTTGACGATCGCGCACGCGGGCTCGTCGAACTCCTGCGCGAGCTCGCGCGCCGCACTGAGGTCCAGCAGGTTGTTGAACGAGAGCTCCTTGCCGTGGAGCTGGCGCACGCCGGAGAGCAGGTGCGTCTCGGCGCCGGCGCGGGCGTAGAAGGCGCCCTGTTGGTGCGGGTTCTCGCCGTAGCGAAGCTCCACGACCTTCTCGTGCACCGCGAAGCGCGCCGACGGCAGCGCCTGCTCGTCGCGCGCGGCGAGCCACGTTGCGATAGCGGCGTCGTAGCGCGCCGTCGTGGCGAAGGCCTTGGCGGCGAGGCGGTCGCGCGTCGCGAGCGACAGGCGCCCGGCGTTCGCGGCGAGCTCGGCGCCGACGGCGGCGTAGTCGGCGGGGTCGACGACGACGGCCGCGAACTGGCTGTTCTTGGCGGCGGCGCGGATCATCGTGGGACCGCCGATGTCGATGTTCTCGATGATCTCCTCGTCGCTCGCGTCGCCGCGCGCCAGGGTGCGCTCGAACGGGTAGAGGTTCACGCACACCAGGTCGACGGGCTCGATGTCGTGCTCCTGCGCCGCGGCGAGGTGGGACTCGTCGTCGCGCAGGGCCAGCAGGCCGGCGTAAAGGCGCGGGTGCAGGGTCTTCACGCGCCCGTCCATCATCTCCGGGAAGCCGGTGAAGTCCTCGATCGCGCGCACCGGTATGCCGGACTGGGCCAGCGCGCGCGCCGTTCCGCCCGTGGAGACGACCTCGACGCCGAGCTCGACGAGGGCGCCGGCGAACTCCTCGATGCCCGTCTTGTCGCTCACGGAGACGAGCGCGCGGCGGACCGTCACCTCGCCCGGCGCCGCAGCCTGGACGCTCTCGCGTTGCGCGCTCACCCCGGCAGCGTATCCAGCGGCACGTCGACCTGGATGCGGCGCTCGTTCTCCGCCGAGACGCGGAGCCGACCTTCGGCGGCGAGGCGCACGGCGTCGGTCAGGAGGTCGTGCTCGAGCGGCCTGAGCGCGGCGCGCACCTCCTCCGCGTCGCGCGCATCGGGCAGCTCCAGCGCGCGCTGCAGGATGACTGGGCCGCTGTCGACGCCGGCATCGACGAAGTGCACGGTGACCCCGAACACCTTCACGCCGTAGGCGAGCGCGTCGCCGACGCCGTCGAGCCCCGGGAACGCCGGCAGCAGCGACGGGTGGACGTTGATCACCGCCCACGGGAAGCGGTCCAGGAGCTCGGGGCCGAGCAGGGCCATGTAGCCGGCGAGGACGACGAAGCGGGCGCCGTGCTCCTCGAGCCAGGCGGCGATCGCCGCGTCGCGCGCGCCGCGCCCGTCGTACTCGGCGAGCTCGAACGCCGCGCACGGGACATCCGCGGCGCGCGCGCGCTCGAGGGCGCGCGCGCCCGCGCGGCTCGACGCGACCGCGACGACGCGCGCCTCGCGTCCGTGGACGCGGTCGAGCAGCGCCTGCAGGTTCGTCCCCTCACCGGAGACGAGGACCGCGATCGGCAGCTGCTCCGCCAAAATCAGGCGCGCACCAGCGGGTCGCCGGCCTGCTCGAGCGAGAGCTTGCCGTCGCCTGTGTCGGTGCGCTCGACGGGGTAACGGCCGGTGAAGCACGCGTCGCAGTGCGTGGTCCGATCGGCGCCGACGGCCTCATAGACACCGTCGAGCGAGAGGTAGTGCAGCGAGTCGCACCCGAGCTCGCTCGCGATCTCCTCCACGCTGCGGCCGTGGGCGATCATCTCCTCGCTGGAGGACATGTCGATGCCGTAGAAGCACGGGTGCTTGATCGGCGGGGCGGATATGCGCAGGTGGATCTCGGCGGCCCCGGCCTCGCGCAGCATCTGCACGATCTGCCGCGTCGTGTTGCCGCGCACGATCGAGTCGTCGACGACGACGAGCCGGCGCCCGGCGACGACGTCGGGGAGCGGGTTGAACTTCAGGCGCAGGCCGTGCTTGCGCAGCTCCTGGCCGGGCTGGATGAATGTGCGCGCCACGTAGCGGTTCTTCACGAAGCCGTCGTCCTGGGGCAGGCCGGCCGCGCGGGCCAGGCCGCGGGCCGCGGCGTTGCCGCTGTCGGGAACGGCGATCACCAGGTCGGCCGTCGGGACGGGCGACTCGCGCCAGAGGATCTCGCCCATCCGGCCGCGGACGACCTGGAGCACCTGGCCGTTCATGCGCGAGTCCGGGCGCGCGAAGTAGATGTACTCGAAGACGCAGAACGCGGGCGCCGCCGCGGCGGCGCCGCGCCGGCTGTGCAGCCCGTCCGCGTCGAGCGTCACGATCTCGCCCGGCTCGACGTCGCGCACGAGCTCGGCGCCGATGATGTCGAAGGCGCACGACTCGCTCGCGACGCACCAGCGCTCGCCGTCGGCGGAGCTGAGGCGCCCCAGGGCGAGCGGCCGAAGGCCGTGCGGGTCGCGGAACGCGATCACCTTCTCGCGCGTCATGACCACCGTCGAGTACGCGCCGCGCATGCGTCCCATCGCGGCCTGCACGGCGTCCTCGACGTCGCCGTCGCCGTGCGAGGCGATCAGCGCGGCGATGATCTCGGAGTCCGAGGTGGAGCTGAAGCTGAGGCCCGCCGCGACGAGCTCCTCGTGCAGCTTGAGGGCGTTCACGAGATTGCCGTTGTGCGCCAGCGCGAGCTCCCGCCCGGAGCCGTCGGCGCTCTGCGAGCGGTGCACGGGCTGGCTGTTCTCCCAGGCGTTGGAGCCGGTCGTGGAGTAGCGCACGTGGCCGATGGCGAGGTCGCCGGCCAGCGTACGCAGGTCGTTCTCGTCGAACACCTGGCTGACGAGACCGAGCTCGCGGCGGGTGATTATCTGGCCACCGTGGTCGGCGGATGCGATCCCCGCCGACTCCTGGCCGCGGTGCTGCAGGGCGTATAGAGCGAAGTACGAGAGTCTCGAGACCTCGCGGCCGGGTGCATAGAGGCCGAACACGCCGCATTCGTCGCGGGGCCCGTCGCGCATCACATCTGCACCGTAACAGGGTGCTCCGCGGGCGCTCACGCGAGGACCTCGCAGAGTGCGTTGTGAGCGGCGGCGAGCTCTGCGAGCGTCACCGTCAATCCTTGCGCCCCGGCCTCGACCTCGAGCGCGTCGCCGCCGACGGTGCCGACGAGCTCGACGGGAACACCCGCGAGCTCACCGATCGCGCCCGCCGGGCCGCTGACGAGAAAGCCGCCGCAGCCCTCGCCGAAGAGCGCCGCCTCGTCGCCTGTGAGCTTCACGCGGGCGCCGACGGCGCCCGCGATGCAGCACTCGGCGAGCGCGACCGCGACGCCGCCCTCGGCGATGTCGTGGGCGCTCGCGAGCGCACCGGCGCGCACCGCCTCGCGGACGACCCGTTGCGCGGCGGCCGCGGCGCCGACGTCGGCGTCCGGCAGCCTGTCGGGCAGCGCTTCGCCGCGCAGCCGCGATAGCTCGCTCGCCGCGAGCGACGGCGCGAACGCGCCGACGATCGCGATCGCGTCGCCCTCGGCGGCGAAGGCGAGCGACCCGGCGCGATGCGCGTCGGGGATGAGCCCGACCATGCCGATCACGGGGGTCGGGTAGATCGGCCCCGCGGGCCCCTCGTTGTAGAGCGAGACGTTGCCGCCGACGATCGGGGAGCGCAGCTCACGGCACGCCTCGCCGAGGGCCCTCACCGCTTCGGTGAGCTGCCAGGCGACGTGCCCCTTCTCGGGGTTGCCGAAGTTCAGGTTGTTGGTGGTGCCGAGCGGCTCGGCGCCCGTGGCCGCGAGGTTCGCGGCGCACTCGAGCACCGCCTCGACGGTGCCGCGGTACGGGTCGGCGGCGACGCGGCGGCCGTTGCAGTCGATCGAGACCGCGAGCGCGGCACCCGACGGCAGCTCGAGGACCGCGGCGTCGGCGCTGCCGGGGCGCCGTACGGTGCGCGACTGGACGATCGAGTCGTACTGCTCGTACAGGGGTGTGCGCGAGGCGATGTTCGCGCTCGCGAGCAGCGCGAGCAGCGAGTCGCGCGCACCGGCATCGGCCGCGAGCTGCGCCGGCGGCGCGGCGTACAGCGGCGTCGCCGGGCGCTCTGGCTCAAGCTCGTACAGCGGGCATTCGTCGACGAGGCCCGCGACGGGCATGTCGCCGAGGACCTCGGCGCCGCGCAGCACACGCAGCCGGCCGCCGTCGGTGACGGTGCCGATCCGCGCCGCGGCCAGTTCCCAGCGTTCGCAGAGCGCAAGCACGCCGTCGACGTCCTCGGGACGCGCGACGCACAGCATGCGCTCCTGCGACTCGGACACCATCACCTCGAAGGGCTCCATCTCCGCCTCGCGCAGCGGCACCAGCGCGACGTCGAGGTCCAGGCCGACGCCGCCCTTCGCCGCCATCTCGGCGGCGGAGGACGTCAGGCCTGCGGCACCGAGGTCCTGCAGCGAGACGATCAGGCCCGCCGCGAGGAGCTCGAGCGAGCACTCGAGCAGCCGGCTGCCCTCGAAGGGGTCGCCGACCTGGACGGTCGGGCGCTTGTCCTCGTCGCCCGCGCCGAGCTCGGCGGAGGCCAGCACCGAGGCGCCACCGATGCCGTCGCGGCCGGTCGCCGCGCCGAAGAGGATCACGGCGTTGCCGGGGCCGCTCGCGGCGCTGCGCACGAGCCGCTCGCGCGGCGCGAGGCCGACCGCCATCGCGTTGACGAGGCAGTTGTGCTCGTACGGCGCCTCGCAGTAGACCTCCCCGCCCACGGTCGGCACGCCGACCGAGTTGCCGTAGTGGCCGATGCCGGCGACGACGCGCTCCAGCAGGAAGCGGCTGCGCTGCGAGGTGAGCTCGCCGAAGCGCAGCGAGTCCAGCACGGCAATGGGACGCGCACCGATCGCGAAGATGTCGCGCAGGATGCCGCCGACGCCCGTCGCGGCGCCCTGGAACGGCTCGACGGCGCTCGGGTGGTTGTGCGACTCGACCTTGAAGGCGCATACGAGGCCGTCGCCGACGTCTACGGCGCCGGCGTTCTCGCCGGGGCCGAGCACGACGCGCTCGCCCTCGGTCGGCAGCGTCCGCAGGAGGAGCTTGGAGTGCTTGTACGCGCAGTGCTCGCTCCAGAGCAGGGAGTACATGGCGAGCTCGACCGTGTTGGGCGCGCGCCCCTGCTTCTCGCAGACGAGGCTGTACTCGCTTGCGGTCAGGCCGAGCGCGAGGGCGTCGGCGAGGGCGGGCGGCTCGTCAGGCATCGCCCTCGACGCTCTCGCGCATCGAGCGGAAGAAGGTCAGGCCGTCGGTCGAGCCGCCGACGAGCCCGTCGACGGCGTGCTCGGGATGCGGCATCAGCCCGAAGACGTTGCCGCGCTCGTTGCAGACGCCGGCGATGTCGTGCAGCGAGCCGTTGAAGTTCTCGCCCGCGGCGTAGCGCAGCGCGAACTGGCCGTTGGCGTCCATGCGCTCGAGGGTCGCGTCGTCCGCGTACCAGCGGCCCCACGAGTGCTTCGCCGGGATCGAAAGCAGTTCGCCGATCGTGCAGCCCCGCGTGAACGGGCCGCCGGCATAGAGCACCTCGACGTTGACCTGGCGGCAGGTGAAGCGCAGGTTCGCGTTCGGCAGGAGCGCGCCCGGCAGCAGCTTGGCCTCGCAGAGCACCTGGAAGCCGTTGCAGATGCCGAGCACCAGACCCCCCGACTCGGCGAACTCGATGACGGCGTCCATCGCGGGCGAGAAGCGCGCGATCGCGCCCGCGCGCAGGTAGTCGCCGTAGGAGAATCCGCCCGGGACGATGATCGCGTCGGCGCCGCCGAGGTCGTTGTCGCCGTGCCAGATCATGTGGGCGTCCGCGACACGCGAGGCGGCGGCGAGCGCGTCGCGCTCGTCGCAGGAGCCCGGGAACTGGATGACGCCGAACCGCAACGCGTCAGGACTCGCCGAGCAGCTGGACCTCGTAATCCTCGATCAGCGGGTTGGCGAGCAGCCGCTCGCACATCTCGCCGAGGCGCGCCGGGTCGGCGACGTCGAGCTCGACCATGCGCCCGACGTGGACGTTCACGGCGCCCTGGAAGCCGAGCGCCGGCAGGGCCCGTTCGACGGCCTCGCCCTGGGGATCGAGGATGCCGGCCTTCGGCCGGATCAGCACGCGGGCCCTCACCGGGCCCCGCTGCGCGCAAGCCACGCCGACAGCCGCTCGCCGGTGATCCGTTCGTAGGCCTCGAGGTAGCGGCCGCGCGCGGCCTGAACGACGTCGTCGGGGATCGCGGGCGCCGGCGGCGTGCGGTCCCAGCCGCTCGCGGTCGCCCAGTCGCGCACGTACTGCTTGTCGAAGCTCGGCTGGCCGCGCCCCGGCTCGTAGCCGTCTGCGGGCCAGTAGCGCGAGGAGTCCGGCGTGAGGACCTCGTCGCCGACAACGAGCGGCCGCGCGGGATCGGACTCGTCGATGCCGAACTCGAACTTCGTGTCGGCGAGGATCACGCCACACGAAAGGGCGTGCTCGGCGGCGAAGGCGTAGAGGGCGACCGACGTCGCTGCGACGCGCTCCATCAGCTCGGCGTCGCCGACGAGCTCCGCGGCGCGGGCGAGGTCGATCGCCTCGTCGTGGCCGACGTCGGCCTTCGTGGAGGGAGTGAAGATCGGCTCGGGGAGGCGCTCTGACTCGCGCAGGCCGGCCGGCAGGGCGACACCGGACACTTCGCCGGTCTGCTGGTAGTCCTTCCAGCCCGAGCCGGTGATGTAGCCGCGCACGACGCACTCGACGGGCAGCATTTTCAGCGCGCGGACGGCGAGCGCGCGGCCGCGCACCTCCTGCGGCACGCCGTCGGTCGCCGAGACCATGTGGTTCTGGACGATGTCGCCGGTCCGCGCGAACCAGAAGGCGGAGAGGCCGGTGAGCACGGCGCCCTTGTCGGGGATCGGCGTCGGGTGCACGACGTCGTAGGTGGAGATGCGGTCGCTCGCGACCATCAGGAGGCGCCGCTCGCCGCCTTCGTCGCCGAGGTCGTACATCTCGCGGACCTTGCCGCTAGCGATCAGAGGCAGGTCGTCGATGGCGCTCACGCGGGGCGATGCTACCAGCGGCGCCGGGGACCCTTCAGGCGATCGCGTCCAGGCGCGCGACGATCTCGCCGGCGTGGCGGACGAAGGGCGCGTAGTCGAAGAGCTCGTCGAGGTCGATGCCGGCCGCGCGCGCGTCGCCTTCGAGCAGCGTGCGCAGCTGCACGCGCTCGTCGAACGCGCGCTGCGCGAGCTCCTGGACGGCGCGGTAGGCGTCGTCGCGCGCAAGGCCGCTCTCGACGAGCGCGAGCAGCAGACGCTGCGAGAAGAGCGCGCCGTACGTGAGGTCGAGGTTCGCCCGCATCTGCTCCGCGTCGACGACGAGCGAGTCGACGAGTGCGGTCGCACGGTGCTGCAGGTAGTCGATCAGCGTGGTGGTGTCGGGCAGGATCACTCGCTCGACCGAGGAGTGTGAGATGTCGCGCTCGTGCCACAGCGCGACGTCCTCGAGCGCCGCCTGCGCGTCGCCGCGGAGCACGCGCGCGAGGCCGGCGATCTGCTCAGAGCGGATCGGGTTGCGCTTGTGCGGCATCGCGGAGGAGCCCTTCTGGCCGGCGGAGAACGCCTCGTGCACCTCACGCACCTCGGTGCGCTGGAGGTGCCGGATCTCCGTCGCGAGACGCTCGAGACCGGCGCCGGCGAGCGCGATTGCCTGCACGACCTCGGCGTGGCGGTCGCGCGGCACGACCTGGGTCGAGACGTCCTCGCGTGCCAGCCCGAGGCGTGCGAGGACGCGCGCCTCGTACTCCGGCGAGGTCGCCGAGTACGTGCCGACCGCCCCCGAGACGGCGCCGACGCGCGCCTGCGCGAAAGCGCGCTCGAGCCGCTCGCGGTTACGCTCGGCCTCGAAGGCGAAGCCGGCGAGCTTCACGCCGAACGTCGTCGGCTCGGCGTGGATGCCGTGGGTGCGCCCGACACAGAGCGTGCCGGCGTGCTCGCGCGCGAGCCGCGCGAGCGCCGCGACGAGGTCGCGGGCGCCGGCGACGATCAGCTCACCGGCTGCGGCGAGCTGCAGCGCGAGCGCCGTGTCGAGCACGTCGGAGGACGTGAGCCCGAAGTGGATCCAGCGGCCCGCCTCGCCCGCGGAGGCGGCGAGCACGTCGACGAAGGCGGCGACGTCGTGGTCGGTGACGCGCTCGCGCTCGGCGACCGCGTCGACCGTGAAGCTCGCGCGGCGGACCGCTTCGACGTCGGACTCTGTGGGCCCGTCGGCGCCGAGCAGGAACGGGAGCTCTTCGCACGCCGCCACCTCCACGCGCCGCCAGCACTCCATGCGGGCCTCGTCGGCCCAGATGGCGGCCAGCTCGGGCCGTGTGTAGCGCGCTATCACCTGCCGTCCATTATCGCGCCCGCGCGGCGCCGATCAGGCGCCGATGATCTGCGCAGCGAGGATCGCCGCGTTGCGTGGATTGTCCAGGCCCACGCAGGCGACGGGCACGCCGGGCGGCATCTGCAAGATCGAGAGGATCGCGTCGAGGCCGCCGGCGGCGGTGAGGCGCCCGGAGAGGGGCACGCCGATGACGGGCAGGTCGGTGTGCGCCGCGACGGCGCCCGGCAGCGCGGCGGAGATCCCTGCGCCGGCGATGATGACCTTCAGGCCGCGCATCCGTGCGGCCTTCGCGTATTCGGCGACCTGGTCGGGTTCGCGGTGCGCCGACATCACGCGCACCTCGTGCATGATGCCCCGCTCGGCGAGCTCCGCCGCCGCTTTCTCCATCGTCTCCATGTCGCTCGCGGAGCCCATCACGATGCCCACGAGCGGGCTGTCCACCTGAAGGCCTTCGAGCTCGGCCTCGACCTGCTCGGCCGGGGTTGCCGTCTGGACCTCTTCGCTCACCGCACAAGCATACGGGCCGTCCTACACGGCGGCGATGAAATCGTCGATCGGTATCGCCGAGAGCGTCTCGTAGCGTCCCGTGCCGCGCGAGCCGAGCTCGAGCGAAACGCGCGCCATCGTGCGGTCGTCGGGCGCCTCGACGATCGAGATGAAGTCGACGTTGCCGAGCGTCGCCCATTGCGCCTTGACGCTCGCACCGAGCCGCGCGACCTCGTCGTTGACCTCGCGGATGCGCTCGGGGTTGTTCTTGACCGTCATCACGCCCTCCGGAGTGAGGCGCGCGAGCATCACGTACGTAGGCATCTTTCCCTCCCCGTTCGGCGGTTGCCTGGGCGGCCATCGTCCCACACGCCGCGCGGACGCGCTCAGCGGGGCGCGTCAGGCGACCGCGGCGAGCGCGTCCGCGCGTCCGCCGACTGGCGCCGGCGCGGGCTCCATGAGCCCGCGCCGGTCGAGCGTCACGCTTCCGGTGCCGGCACGGGCGCTTCGTACGCGACGCCGTGCACGTAACAGGGCGCGTCCGAGCTCGCTTCGCCCGTGTAGACGTAGACGTCGAAGTAGAGCGCGGTGCTCGCTCCGACCGCGTAACCGGACACCGTCGCCTGATTGGATTCGTAGTCGGAGCCGAGGCTGAAGTATTTGCCGGCCGCGAACGTGGTGCTCAGCGGTTCGTTGCCGGATTCCAGGCTGTTGTACTCCCAGCTCACGAGCCCCGCGTATTCACCCGCGGTTGTCGAGATGGCACCGAGAGCCGACTCGGCCTTGTTCGCGGACGGTTCGATGCACGACAGTTTCATTTTGAAGCCGCTGCCTTCGAACAGCTGCACTTCATGGTCGAGGTTGTCGGATGAGTAGATCCGCGACAGCTCGGGCGGTGCGCCTTCGGGGCCCGGTTTGCCTTCGCCGCCGGGTTTGCCTTCCGGCCCGGTTTTGCCTTCGGCGCCGCGCGCTCCTTCGACGTTCCAGCGCAGCACCTTTTCGCCGTGGTGGCAGCGCGCGGCGCTCGTGACGAAGCGCAGCACGCCGCTGTGGGCGACGCACGTGGTGATCGTCGCGCTCTTCGAGGCGCCCGTCGCGCGCCGTAGGGCGAGCCTTCGCTCGCCGCGTCTGCAGCTGCGCCGCAGCGTCAGCCTGCCCGAGCGCGCCGCGCAGACGGCGCCGTCCCTGCCCGCGCGGTGCGCGCGGGCGGTGGCCGCGGGCGCTGCTGTCGCGAACAGCGCGAGCGCGCCGACGATGGCGCCCGCGCCGCGGCGCACGCGCATCCAGTCCCGTCTCTTCATGCTTTCCTCCTTCTCCGTGGTGGCGCGGACGGTTACCGCGCCACGGCGAAGGTATTCGATCGCCCGGGTCGGGCGAGGCTAGGACGCGGGTCTGAGAACGATTTCGCCGTCGCCGGCGTCGACGGTCCAGGCGTCCTCCGGCGCGGCGCGCGACGCTATCCGGAGCGCGCCGGCGTCCCGCCGCATCACGTCGGTCGGCCACTGAGAAAGCGCCGCGCGTTCTCGATCTTTCGGCCGCGCGAGGTTGCGCGCCTTCGCGCGCCTCGACCGCAGCGGGGCGCGCGAGTGGCGCGCCCCGCTGCAGCGGCTCAAGCGTCAGTTTTCTTTGTAGAACAGGCTGTTGGTTTCGACCGCGGAGATCGTCCCGCCCGCGACCCGCGATTCGTTCATTTCGTATTCTTGGGTGTTGCATTCGACGCGCAGTTCGTCGTCGAATTCAGGATAAAAAGCCGCCTGGATCACGATTTGACCTTCCGCGAAACCGGTTAACACGACCGGCTTGAAGGCGGCCATGACCATTGCCGCGGAAGCGATGACGTGAAATTCGGGGCCGCCGCGTTCGGGGTATTCTTCGCCGAGGCGACATTCGATTTTCGTCGAGCTTTCCGTAATTTTTTTCGACAGCCCCTGGACCTTTACGACCGCTGTCACTAGGAAGGCGCCGCCGGAGGCTTCGAAGGTCAGCCCTTCGACGTGCTTCCAGGTGCCTTCTTTGAGTGCCGTGGTTTTGTTCGTCGTGATGTAGTAGGCCTTCGACACGCCGTTGCTGCCGGGTGTGCCTTCTTTACCCTGTTTGCCTTCGCCGCCCGGCGGCCCCGCTTCGCCCCGCGGTCCGCGCGGGCCTTCGACCCCCCAGGTCAGCTTTTTTTCGCCGCGCTTGCACCGCGTGCTTCTCTTGACCAGGCGCAGCTGCCCCTTGCGGTTCACGCACGTGTAGATCACTGATCCGCCGCTGGAGGCGCCCCTCGCCCGGGTCACGTCGAGCCGTCGCCCGTGTCCGGTACACGCTCCGTAGCGCATCGTCATTGCGCCGTGGCGGTCCACGCAGATGTTCGCCCGGCGCGCCGAAGCGCCGGCTGGCGCTGCCAGCAATGCGAGCGCGAAGACCGTTCCGCCGACTGCCGCCAAGGCGTGCGCCTTGCGCACATCGATGGTCGTCATCGTTTGCCGTCCTCTCAGTCTCTTCTATGCGGCCGGCTTAGCCGGCCGGCGGCGCGCACATCGTAATTGCTGTATGCGCGATCTGCGCGCGCACATCGACGAACGATCGGCTCGCGACGGCGGCGTTCAGTCGCCGACCGCGTCGAGCACGAGCTCGCCGTCGCCGGCGTCGACCATGACCTCGTCGCCGGTCTTGATCTCGCCCTTCAGGATCGCGAGCGCGAGGCGGTCGACGAGCTGCTTCTGGATCACGCGGCGCAGCGGCCGTGCGCCGTACGCGGGGTCGTAGCCGAGGTTGCCCAGGAGCTCCTCCGCCCTCTCTGTGACGGTGACCGCGACGCCGCGTTCCTCGATGCGCCGCACGACCTGGCGCACCTGGATGTCGACGATCTCCTTCAGCTGCTCGCGGCTCAGCGACTGGAAGGGGATCACGTCATCGAGGCGGTTGATGAACTCCGGTTTGAAGTATTTGGTCAGTTCGGTGCGCAGGCGCGCGTCGGGCGCGTCGAGGTCCACGTCGATGTTGCTCGTGAGGATCAGCACCGTGTTCTTGAAGTCGACGGTGCGGCCCTGCCCGTCGGTGAGGCGCCCGTCGTCCATCACCTGCAGCAGCGTGTTGAAGACGTCGGGGTGGGCCTTCTCGATCTCGTCGAGCAGGATCACCGCGTAAGGGCGGCGGCGCACCGCCTCGGTGAGCTGGCCGCCCTCCTCGTAGCCGACGTAGCCGGGGGGCGCCCCGAGCAGGCGCGAGACGGCGTGTTTCTCCATGTACTCGGACATGTCGATGCGCACCATCGCGTCCTGCGAGTCGAACATGAACTCGGCCAGTGCGCGCGCGAGCTCGGTCTTGCCGACGCCGGTCGGACCGAGGAAGAGGAAGGCGCCGATCGGCCGGCCGGGATCCTGCAGGCCCGCGCGCGAGCGGCGCAGAGCGTCGGAGACAGCGGCGATCGCGTCGTCCTGCCCGACGACCCGTTCGTGCAGGCGCTCCTCCATGTGGACGAGCTTCTCGGACTCGCTCTCGAGCATGCGGCTGACGGGGATGCCGGTCCAGCGCGCGACGACCTCGGCGACGTCGTCGGCGTCGACCTCCTCTTTCAGGAAGACGGGGGCGGCGGCCTCGTGCCCGGCGTCGCCCTCGGCGCTTTCGCTTTCGGCAAGGCGCCGTTCGAGCTCGGGGATCTCGCCGTAGCGCAGTTCGGCCGCGCGCTGCAGGTTCGCTTCGCGCTCGGCGCGTTCGGCTTCGATGCGCAGCTGCTCGAGCTTTTCCTTGGCCTTGGAGACGTCCTGGATCGCCTCCTTCTCGGCCTGCCATTGCGCCTTCATCTCCTGCGAGCGCGCTTTCAGCTCGTCGAGCTCTGACTCGATCGCCGCACGGCGCTCCTTGGAGGCCTCGTCCTTCTCCTTGCCGAGCGAGGTCAGCTCGATCTGTAGCTGCATGATGCGCCGGTCGACCTCGTCGATCTCGGTCGGCAGCGAGTCGATCTCGATGCGGATCTTCGACGCGGCCTCGTCGACGAGGTCGATCGCCTTGTCGGGCAGGAAGCGGTCGGCGATGTAGCGGTCCGAGAGGGTCGCGGCGGCGATCAGCGCGCTGTCCTGGATGCGCACGCCGTGGTGGACCTCGTAGCGCTCCTTCAGGCCGCGCAGGATGGCGATCGTGTCCTCGACCGAGGGCTCGTCGACGTAGACCGGCTGGAAGCGCCGCTCGAGCGCGGCGTCCTTCTCGATGTACGTGCGGTACTCGTCGAGCGTCGTCGCGCCGACGGCGCGCAGTTCGCCGCGCGCGAGCATCGGCTTGAGCAGGTTCGCGGCGTCGACGGAGCCCTGCGCGGCGCCCGCGCCGACGATCGTGTGGAGCTCGTCGAGGAAGAGGATGATGCGCCCCTCGGCCTCCGAGACCTCCTCGAGGACGCCCTTCAGGCGCTCCTCGAACTCGCCGCGGTAGGAGGCGCCGGCGACGAGCGCGCCCATGTCGAGCGCGATGACGCGGCGGTCGCGCAGCGAGTCGGGGACGTCGCCGTCGACGATGCGCTGCGCGAGGCCCTCGACGATCGCGGTCTTGCCGACGCCGGGGTCGCCGATCAGCACGGGGTTGTTCTTGGTGCGGCGCGAGAGGACCTGGATCACGCGGCGGATCTCGTCGTCGCGACCGATGACGGGGTCCAGGCGGCCCTGCTCGGCGATCTCCGTGAGGTCGCGGCCGAAGCGCTCCAGGGGGCTCTGCTGCTCCTCCTGCGGCGGGGCCTGGGCGGGGTTAGCGGCCATCGTCCCGCCTTGTGCGGGCGTTCTTGAAGGGCGAGCGCGCATCGGCTGCCCGCACGAGCGAGGTGCCGCCACGGTAGGGCACGGCGAGCTCGGCGCGGAACGAGCGGCGCACGCCCTCGAGCTCCTCGCTGAGACGGACCTGGCTTTCGAGCGCCTCGAGCTCGAGCTCCTCGATGCGCCGGTGCATCTGCTCGATCTCCTCCTCGAGCGCGAGGACGCGCTCGACGCCGGCGAGGTTCAGGCCGAGGTCCGCGGTCATGGATTGGATGCGCCGCAGCTGCTCCACGTCGCGCTGAGAGTAGAGCCGCGTGCCCTTCGGCGAGCGCTGCGGTTCGATCAGTCCACGCGCCTCGTACATGCGCAGCGTCTGGGGATGCATGTCGGCGAGCTGCGCGGCGACGGAGATCATGAACACGCCGCGGTCGGTCTCGACTTCGACGCGCGTGACCGTCGGCGACTTCGCGCGCCGCGCCGGCGCCTTGCGGTCTTCGCGCGCGCTCACGACGCGCCTGCCCCCTGCGCGCCCTCGAAGAGGCCCGCGCGCGGGTCGCCCGAGGCCCGCGAGAGCTGGTCGAGCGCCTCGCGCTGCTCGTCGCTGAGCTCGCTCGGGACGTTGATGACGTAGCGGTAGCGGATGTCGCCCCTGCGGTCGGGGGCGCCGAGCTTGGGCGGGCCCTCGCCGCGGAGGCGCTGCACGGTGCCGTGCTGGGTGCCCGGTTTGACGCGCAGCGTCTTGGAGCCGTTCAGCGTCGGCACCTTGACGTCGGCGCCGCCGACGGCCTCGGCGATCGTGAGCGGCACCTCGACTTCGAGGTTCTCGCCCTTGCGCTTGAAGACGGGCGACGGCGTCACGTGGGTGATCAGGTAGAGGTCGCCGGGCGGCCCGCCGCTGCGGCCGCCTTCGCCCTTGCCGGCGATTCGCACGCGGCTCCCCTCGCGGACGCCGGCGGGGATGTTCACGCGCAGGCGCTTGACGGTGCGCACGGCACCGCTTCCCGAGCAGGTCGGGCAGGGGTCCTCGATGATCGTGCCGGCGCCGCCGCAGCGCGAGCAAGGCTGGGAGATCGAGAACATCCCCTGGCCCTGCGTCTCGATGCCGCGGCCCTCGCAGCGGGGGCAGACGACCGGTGTCGTGCCGGGCTTTGCACCCGTCCCGCCGCAGGTCGGGCAGGTCTGGTGCATCGGCAGCTGGAGCGGCACCTGTGCCCCCGAGATCGACTGGTCGAACGTGATCGAGACCTCGGCCTCGAGGTCGGCGCCGCGTTGCGCGCGCGTCGCGGTGCGCGTGCGGCGGCCCGCGCCCGCGCTGCCGAAGAGGTTGGAGAGGATGTCGCCCATCGACGCGGAGTCGAAGTCGAATCCCTGGAAGCCGCCGAAGCCGGCGCCCTGACCGGGGGTCGCGAACGAGCCGGTGCCCGTGTCGTACTGGCGGCGCTTGTCGGGGTCGCCGAGCACGTCGTAGGCCTGCCCGATCTCCTTGAAGCGGGCCTCGGCGTCCTTGTCGCCCTGGTTGCGGTCGGGGTGATACTTGCGCGCGAGCTTGCGGTAGGCCTTCTTGATCTCCTCCTGCGAGGCCTTCTTGTCGACCCCGAGGGTCTTGTAGTAGTCGTCGCCGCGCGCCATCGTGCCTAGGCCGCCACCACGACGCGAGCGGGCCTGATGACGACCTCTCCGCTGCGGTAGCCCGACTGGTAGACGTCGAGCACCGTGCCGCTCGCGCCGGGGTCGGGGGCGGGCGCGGTCGCGACGGCCTCGTGCAGCGTCGGGTCGAACTGCTCGCCGAGCGGCGAGAAGGCGACGATGCCGGCGCGGCCGAGCGCCGCGACGAGCTCTTCGCGCACGAGGCGCACGCCCGTCAGCAGCGGGTCGTCCTGGTCGGCGTGGTCGATCGCGCGGTCGAGGTTGTCGAGCGCGGGCAGCAGCTCGCGCGCGAGCTCGGCGCCGCCGCGCTGGCGTGCGCCCTGCAGGTCGCGCGACACGCGCCGCTTGTAGTTCTCGAAGTCGGCCTGCGTGCGCTGCGCGAGCGCGAGGTACTCGTCGCGCTGCGCCGCCACGTCGACGTCGGCGTCCTGCGCGACTGGCCGCTCGTCGGTGCCCGTCGCGGCCCCGGCGCCGTCGGCCGGGACCGGCCCGCTGGCCGGCCCCGTCGCGGCGGCGATGGTCTCCTCGCGCCCTGCGCTGGCGTCCTGGTCGCTCATCGCGCGGCTACTCCGTCGGCTCGTCGACTACCTCGGCGTCGACGACGTCCTCGTCGTCGCCCGAGGTCTCGCCGCCCGCCGCACCGTTCTGCGCGGCCTGCTCCTGCGCGCGCTGGTAGACGGCCTCGGAGACGGCGTGGAACGCGGTCTGCAGCGCCTCGGCGCGGGCGTTGATCTCGTTCGCGTCGTCCGACTCGAGCACCTCACGCACGCTCTTGACGGCGTCTTCGATGCGGCTCTTGGAGTCCGCGTCGACGCTGTCACCGAGCTCGGTGAGCTGTTTCTCGGCCTGGTAGGCGGCGTTCTCAGCGTTGTTGCGCGCCTCGGCGAGCTCGCGTGCGCGCCGGTCGTCCTCGGCGTGGGTCTCCGCGTCGCTGACCATGTTTTTGATCTCCTCGTCGGAGAGCCCGGAGCCGGAGCGGATCTCGATCTTCTGCTCCTTGCCGGTGCCGAGGTCCTTGGCGGAGACGTTGAGGATGCCGTTGGCGTCGATGTCGAACGCGACCTCGACCTGCGGGATGCCGCGCGGCGCCGGCGGGATGCCCGTCAGCTGGAACTTGCCGAGCGACTTGTTGTACTGCGCCATCTCGCGCTCGCCCTGCAGGACGTGGATCTCGACCGACGGCTGGTTGTCCTCGGCCGTCGAGAAGACCTCCGCCTTGCGTGTCGGGATCGTCGTGTTGCGTTCGATGAGCTTGGTCATGACGCCGCCCTTGGTCTCGATGCCGAGCGTCAGCGGCGTGACGTCGAGCAGCAGGACGTCCTTGACGTCGCCGGCGAGGACGCCGGCCTGGATGGCGGCGCCGACGGCGACGACCTCGTCCGGGTTCACGCCGCGGTGGGGCTCCTTGCCGGTCAGCTCCTTGACCTTCTCCTGCACGGCCGGCATGCGCGTCATGCCGCCCACGAGGACGACGTGCTCGATGTCCTTGACGCCCTTGCCTTTGGCGTCGTCGAGCGCCTGGCGCACCGGGGCCACGACGCGGTCGAGCAGGTCCGACGTCAGTTCGGAGAGCTTGGCGCGCGTCAGGCGCGTGTCCAGGTGCTTGGGGCCCGAGGCGTCGGCCGTGATGAACGGCAGGTTGATCTGTGTCTCCTGCGTCGTTGAGAGCTCGATCTTCGCCTTCTCGGCGGCCTCGTAGAGGCGCTGAAGCGCCATCGGGTCGGCGGCGAGGTCGATGCCCTGCGAACGCTTGAAGTCCGCGACGAGCCAGTCGACGATCGCCTTGTCGAAGTTGTCGCCGCCGAGGTGGTTGTCGCCGGCGGTCGACTTGACCTCGAAGACGCCGTCCCCGATCTCGAGCACGGAGACGTCGAACGTGCCGCCGCCGAGGTCGAAGACGAGGATCGTCTGGTCGCTCTCCTTGTCGAGTCCGTAGGCGAGCGACGCGGCGGTCGGCTCGTTGATGATGCGCTTGACGTCAAGGCCCGCGATCGTGCCCGCGTCCTTGGTCGCCTGGCGCTGGTCGTCGTTGAAGTACGCGGGGACGGTGATCACTGCCGAGTCGACGGTGTCGCCGAGGTACGCTTCCGCGTCAGCCTTGAGCTTCTGCAGGATCATGGCCGAGATCTCCGGCGGCGAGTGCTGACCGTCGGAGACTTCGACGCGCGCGTCGCCGTTGGGGCCGGCGACGACCTTGTAGGGGACGATCGCCTCCTCCTCGCGCACTTCGGCCTCCTTGCGGCCCATGAAGCGCTTGATCGAGAAGATCGTGTTCTGGGGGTTGGTGACGGCCTGGCGCTTGGCGACGGTGCCGACGAGGCGCTCGCCGGAGGGCGCGATGGCGACGACGGACGGCGTGGTGCGGCCGCCCTCGGCGTTCTCGATGACGGTCGGCTCGCCGCCCTCGAGGACCGCCATGCACGAGTTGGTCGTGCCCAGGTCGATTCCGATGGTCTTGGCCATATCTAGCTCCTTCTCACAGTGTTGCTGCGTGCACGCATGTAAAATCTAAGCGTCATTATTGCAGATCTTCGTCGGCGACGCAAGCCCGTTTCTCGGGGTTTTTGGCCTTTTGCGGCGCTCTCCGCGTACCCGCACACGGCCGCGCCGACGCGCCGGCGGCGTGCGGCGCGGTGGCGCACCGCCGGCGCCCGGGGCGGCCCTGCGCGCCCTCGCGCGGGGAGGGGGTCGCGATCCGCGTGCAACGGCGCTACTTTTCGGGTATGAGCGCGACCGAGTTGGCACCGGTCAAGCCAAGACTGCGGGGTGTGAGTCACACCTACGCGTTCTTCGGTTCGCTCGCCGCCGGCGCCGCGCTGATCGTCGCCGCCTCCGGCGGCCGGGCGCGCGTCGCGATCGCAGTCTACGCGGTGACGGTCTCCGGACTGTTCGGCACGAGCGCGCTCTACCACCGCGTCACCTGGCGCCCGGCGACGCGCCGCTGGATGCGGCGCCTGGATCACTCGATGATCTTCCTCCTGATCGCGGGGACGTACACGCCGATCGCGCTGATCGCGCTGAAGGGGTCGCTCGCGACGCTGATCCTCATCCTCGTCTGGGCCGGCGCGCTCGGCGGCATCATCTTCAAGCTGCTGTGGATCGACGCGCCGAAGTGGCTCTTCGCGGCGATCTACATCGCGTTCGGCCTGATCGGCGCGGCGGCCTTCGGCGAGCTGCCCGCCGCGATCGGCTGGCTCGGCGTCGCTGGGCTCGCGCTCGGCGGCGCGCTCTACGCCACCGGCGCCGTCATCTACGCGGCGGGGCGGCCGAACCCGGCGCCGCGCGTCTTCGGCTACCACGAGATCTTCCACGTCCTCGTGATCTGCGCCGCCGCGGCGCACTACGCCGTGATCGCGTTCCTGGTGCTACCCAAAGCCTGACGCAGCCACGGGCACATCCGTGCGAGCGCGCAACGCTCGCACTCCGGCGCGCGCGCGTGGCAAAGGCGACGGCCGTGGCGCAGCATGTTGACGTGCAGCTCGAGCGCCGCGCCGGCCGGCGTCAGGGCCAGCATCTCGTCGTGCTGCTCCGCGAACGGTGCGCCCGGCCGCAGCAGGCCGAGCCGCGTGCCGACGCGAGAGACGTGGGTGTCGACGGGCACGTCCTGCGCGCCGAAGCTGAAGAGCAGCACGCAGGCCGCCGTCTTACGCCCCACACCGGGAAGCGCCAGGAGCTCGCCGCGCGCGTCCACGAGGGCCTCGCGGGCGAGCCGGTCGAGCGAGACCGGGCCGCGCGGCGCGATCGCGCGCAGGATCGCCTGGATGCGCGCCGACTTCACGCGCGAGATGCCGCCCGGCCTGATCGCCTCCTCGACGGTGGCCGCCGGGGCGTCGCGCACCTGCTCCCAGGTCGGCAGGCGCTCGCGGAGCCGCGCGTACGCGACGTCACGGTTGCGGTCGTTCGTCGACTGCGAGAGGACGGTCAGGACGAGCTCCGAGACGGGGTCGCCGTGCGGCGCCATCACGGGCACGCCGTACATCTCGCGCAGTCGCGCGCGGATCCGCTCGACGCGCTCTCGCGAAGGTGCTCGCCAGTCGCTGCGACGGCCCGCCATCGCGGCCACGGTAGCGCCGGTATGCTCGCGGCGATGCGCCGGGTCAGGCCGATGAGCGCCGAGATCGCGGGTTTGCGCACCGTCTGGCTGCAGGCAGACAGCGACGCGACACCGACGCTCTACGTGCACGGCGTGCCCTCGGCCGGGTTCGAATGGCGCGAGTTCCTGCGCCGCGGCGGGGGGCTCGCCCCCGACCTTCCGGGCTTCGGCCGCTCCGCGAAGGACGACTCGTTCGACGTCTCGATCGCCGGCTACGGCACCTTCATCGAGGCTTTCGTCGACGCGCTGGAGCTCGAGCGGATCAACCTCGTCGTGCACGACTGGGGCGCCGTCGCGCTCGCCTTCGCGCAACGCCGGCCTGAGCGGATAGAGCGCCTGGTCCTCGTCGACGCGGTACCGCTGCTGCCCGGCTACGCGTGGCACCGCACGGCGAAAATCTGGCGCACGCCGCTGCTCGGCGAGCTCTCGATGGCGGCGACGACGCCGACGGTGACGCGGCTTCTGACGCGCGAGTCCAACGTGACGCCCGGCCCGCTGCCCGAGAGCTGGCTGCAGGAGGCGCTCTCCACGCTGGACTCCGGCACGCAGCGCGCGATCCTGCGGCTTTACCGCTCCGCGCCGCCGGACGCGCTCGCAGCCGCCGGCGAGCACCTCGCCGCGATCGGCGCGCCGGCGCTCGTCATCTGGGGCGAGCGCGACCCCTACCTGCCGCCGCGCTTCGCGCGCGACTACGCCGCCGTGCTCGGCGCCGAGCTCGAGCTGCTCGACGCGGGCCACTGGCCGTGGCTCGACCGCCCCGAGGTGATCGACCGCGTCGTCGCTTTCGTGAACGGCGCGCCCGCCGCGGGCGAGATCCCCCCACGCGCGGCCGCGGAGCACATAGATTGAGGGCCGTGAGCGTCACTGGCGATGGCCGCTAGCAGCCCGCGCGGGACAAGACCGCGCGCCGGCGAGCGGCGCCGCGCGCCGATCGGCGCGGGCGAACGGCGCGAGCTCGTCCGCAACCGCCTGATCGAGTCGCGCCTGACACCCAACGCGATCTCGATCACGGGCCTGATCCTGAACCTCGTCGCCGCGGGACTGGTCTGGGAGCAGTACTTCTTCCTCGGCGGCATCGCCTTCATCGTCGGCTCCGTGATGGACACGCTCGACGGGCGCTACTCGCGCATGTCCGGCAAGGGCACGCCTTTCGGCGCGTTCCTGGACTCGACGCTCGACCGCATCGAGGAGGGCATCGTGCTCGCCGCCGTGTGCGGCTACTTCGCTCTGCACGGCGAACGGCTCGCCGCGGCCGCCGTCGTGATCGCCGTGCTCGCGTCGCTGATGGTCAGCTACACGCGGGCGCGCGCGGAGGCGCTCGGCGTCGAGTGCAAGGTCGGCATTGCGACGCGGCCCGTGCGCGTCGTGATCCTCGCGATCGGCCTGCTCTTCGCGAAGGGCGCGTCGCTCGGCTCGTTCGAGCTGCTGCGACCCGCCGTGTACGTCCTCGCCGTGCTCTCCGTCGTCACCGTGATCCAGCGCATCGACCACGTGCGCCGGGCGCTGTCGGTGTGACCAGCGGCGCGCGGCGGGGTAACCTGCCCTGGGGCAAGAGCGCCCCCGAACGCCGCCGCGCCCCGCGCAGGGCGAAGGCGCGAGAACCTTCCACCGGGCGCGCGCGCCCCTCGCAAAGGAAACTCACCCCGTGACAAACGAGAACTCCAGCGCGCCGGCCAACGGCGCGGCAAAGAACGGAGCGGTCGCGACGAACGGCGTCGCCCGCTACAAGGACGACAAGGTCCGCGTCGCGATCATCGGCGTCGGCAACTGCGCGTCGGCGTTCGTGCAGGGCGTCCACTACTACCGTGACGCCGACCCCGCCGAGCGCGTGCCCGGCCTGATGCACGTCGACCTCGGCGGCTACCACGTCCGCGACATCGAGTTCACGGCCGCGTTCGACATCGACGCCGCGAAGGTCGGCAAGGATCTCGGCGCAGCGATCTGGGCCGGGCAGAACAACACGATGCGCTTCGCCAAGGTGCCGCGCAAGCTCGGCGTCACCGTTCAGCGCGGCATGACACACGACGGCCTCGGCAAGTACCTCAAGGAGAAGATCAAGAAGGCGCCCGGCGAGACCGCCGACATCGTGCGCATCCTGCGCGAGACGCACACCGACGTCGTCGTGTCCTACCTGCCGGTCGGCTCGGAGGACGCGACGAAGTGGTACGTCGAGCAGGTGCTGGAGGCCGGCTGCGGCTTCGTCAACTGCATCCCCGTCTTCATCGCGCGCGAGCCGTACTGGGACCGGCGCTTCAAGGCGGCGGGGCTCCCGATCGTCGGCGACGACATCAAGTCGCAGGTCGGCGCGACGATCGTGCACCGCACGCTCGCGCGGCTCTTCGACGACCGCGGCGTGCGGATCGTGCGCACCTCGCAGCTGAACGTCGGCGGCAACATGGACTTCTACAACATGCTCGAGCGCGAGCGCCTCGAGTCCAAGAAGATCTCGAAGACGAACGCCGTCACCTCGATCATGGACGAGAAGCTCCCCGCGGACGACATCTACATCGGCCCGTCGGACTACGTGCCGTGGCTGACCGACCGCAAGTGGGCGCACATCCGCGTCGAGGGCCAGGCCTTCGGCGACGTGCCGCTCAACGTCGAGCTCAAGCTCGAGGTGTGGGACTCGCCGAACTCCGCGGGAATCGTGATCGACGCGGTGCGCTGCTGCAAGCTGGCGCTCAACCACGGCGTCGGCGGCCAGCTCGACGGCCCCTCCTCCTACCTGATGAAGTCGCCGCACAACCAGCGCCCCGACGACCAGGCGCGCCGCGACACCGAGCGCTTCATCGCCAGGCACGCGGGGCGGCCGGGAACGCGGCCGGCCGGCCGCCGCGCGCGGGCCAAGAGCGCGGCGCGCTAACGCCGCCACGCCGGCCGGCGATGAGCGAACGCCTCTCGATCGCCCACGTCAGCCCCTATCCGTGGGAGGACGCGGGGGAACTGTCGGCGCACGTCCGCAGCGTCGCGGGCGAGCTCTCGCGGCGCGGCCACCGCGTGCTCGTGCTCGCCCCGTCGCGTTCGGCGGACCAGGTCCGTGAGACGCGCCGCGTGGTGCGCGCCGCCCGCGCCGACGCGGCCGTGCTGCTCGACGGCACCGACGGCGGGCTGCCGCGCGCGCTCGCGGTCGGCGAGGTGCTCGACGTGCTGTCGACGCGCCGGCAGTCGCTCGCGCTGGACGTCTCGCGGACGGTCGAGGAGATCCTCGCGAGCGTCCCGCTCGACGTCGTGCACGTCCACGACCCGTTCGCGCCGAGTACCGCGAACGCGGCGCTGCGCTTCTCGCGCGCGCTGAACGTGGGCTCGTTCCACGCGTCCGGCGAGCGCGCGCTGTCGGCGACGATCGGCCGGCGGCTCCAGGAGGGGCTCTTCGGGCGCCTCGACGCGCGCACCGTGAGCCGCGACGGCGCCGCCGCGGAGCTCGCGCGCCTCTTCGGCGGCGAGTACGTGCTCGTCCCCGATGACGAGCACGCCGCCGCGCGCTACGAGGAGACCTACGCGCGGCTCGCGGCACGCCGCCACGACGGCGCGGGAGCAGCCGACGTCGCGGCACGGCTCGCGGCACGGCCGCTGATCGACGTCGACCTGCACATGCACACCGACCACTCCGGCGACTGCGAAACGCCGGTCGAGGTGCTGCTCGCGACCGCCGCCGAACAGGGCCTCGGCGCGATCGCGGTCACCGACCACAACGAGATCAGCGGCGCGCGCGAGGCGGCCGCCCTCGCGGACCGCTTCGGCGTGAAGGTGATCGTCGGCGAGGAGGTCAAGACGAGGAGCGAAGGCGAGGTGATCGGCCTCTTCCTGCGCGAGCTGATCCCGCGCGGGCTGACGCTGCGCGCGACGATCGACGCGATCCGCGCGCAGGGAGGGATCGTGTACGTGCCGCACCCCTTCGACCGCATGCACGCCGTCCCCGACTACGAGCACCTGCTGCCCGTGATCGACGACGTCGACGCGATCGAGATCTTCAACCCGCGCGTCGCGCTCAGCTCGTTCAACGAAGAGGCCGCGCGCTTCGCCGCCAAGTACCGCATCACCGCCGGCGCGGGGTCGGACTCGCACGTCGCGCAGGGGCTCGGCACCGTGCGCATCCGCATGCGCGACTTCGATGGCCCCGCCGAGTTCCTGCAGTCGCTGCGCGAAGCGGACATCCTCACGCGCTCGGGCACGCTGCTCTACGTCCAGGCGCTGAAGTTCCTGCAGACGAAGGCCGCGCCGCCGGCGGCCCGACGCGCGAGCAAGGCGCGCCGCGTGCGCCGCGTCGGGCGGCGCCAGCGCCGCTCGGGCCTCTAGGCGCGGGCGCAACGCGGGCGCAAGGTACGCTGCACCGTCAAGGAACCGTGTCGGTGCCGTCAAATCCATCGGGGCCGATGCCCGTGACCGACGACGAGATCCGCGAGAAGTACCTCGAGCGCGCGATCCGCGAGCTCAACACGCTCACACGCGAGCTGCAGGCGTGCACGCACTGCCCGCGCGGCAACCTCGCGCCGGTCCTCGGCTCGGGCCACCCGCAGGCCGACATCATGCTGCTCAAGCAGTCCGCCCAGCCGTCGGAGATCGAGGAGGGCGTGGCCTTCTATGGGCGTGCGGGTGGCGCGCTGATGAAGTCGCTCAAGCGGCTGTCCATCGACCCGCTGGCGGTGTACGGGACGCTGTGCGTGAAGTGCCCTCTGAGCGATGCCTCATTGGCGGACTTCGCCTGCGTAGCGCGAGTGGTCGAGGAGATCGCGATCGTCG
>DATJNQ010000009.1:0-25120 GCA_035507895.1 Solirubrobacteraceae bacterium
TACGCGAGCTGGGTTCAGAACGTCGTGAGACAGTTCGGTCCCTATCTGCCGTGGGCGTTGGAGAGTTGAGAGGATTTGTCCCTAGTACGAGAGGACCGGGATGAACGCACCTCTGGTGTATCTGTTGTCCTGCCAAGGGCATTGCAGGTTAGCTACGTGTGGATCGGATAACCGCTGAAGGCATCTAAGCGGGAAGCCGGCCTCGAGATGAGCTCTCCCATCCCCTTGAGGGAGTAAGACCCCTGGTAGACCACCAGGTTGATAGGCCGGATCTGGAAGGACGGTAACGTCCGCAGGAGACCGGTACTAATGGGTCGAGGGCTTGACGGATATTTTTGATACCCGGTGGCGCTGTGCAGTTTTGAAGGACCGCGGGAGGTATCTCTCGCGTCTTTCCGGTGGCTTTAGCGAGAGGGAGACACCTCTTCCCATTCCGAACAGAGAAGTTAAGCCTCTCTGCGCCGATGGTACTTGGCTCGTAAGGGCCTGGGAGAGTAGGGCGCTGCCGGTTCTTATCTGTGCTCGAACGGCCGCTGCGGCGGCCGTTCGGCGTTAACGACTGCGCCCGACCGGGGTCCTCGCGATACGCTCGTACGCCTTCGGCCGGCGGCCGGACCTCGCGACGGGCGTGGTGCAGTGTTCGCTCGAGACGACGACGCCGGGGCGGCGTCTGGATCGGCTGCGTAGCGGTGCCCGGTGCGGGTGTCCCACCGACCGAATGGGCGCCTCCCGGTCGGCCTCCCAGCCGAATCGGAACTCGTCCTCGAACCGAAGGCGCGCGACGGTGGAACGCACCGCGCCGCGGGCCCCGCTCTGCAGCTTCAATGTCCATTGGGAGAACATGTGTTCGCAACCTATGGGCGGGGCCGGACGGACCTTCACGAACACACGTTCGTAGTTCGCGATTGCGGTGGATTATGGCTCTGCAGAGGGAATTTGTGTCGATCGCGGGCTGCAAAGACGCTTGCAGAGGCCGTGGCCTGCGCCACGTGGCCCGTGAAGGTGGCGGCGGCCGGATGGCGAACTGAGGGCCAAGAATGGCTGTTACGCTTGCCGAACGCCAGGTACAAGCAACTCCAACGCGCCGGCGGAGACGGAGAAAGCTGATGGAGAAGTTCGTGATCGAAGGTGGCGTGCCGCTCTCCGGGACGCTCACCGCGGCAGGTAACAAGAACGGCGCGCTGGCGATTCTGGCGGCGTCGCTGCTGACGGACGAGCCGATGCTGATCGCGAACGTCCCGCGCATCCGTGACGTCGAGACGCTGCTCGAGATCCTAGGCTCGATCGGCGTCGAGATCTCTTGGCAGAGCGACCACGAACTGACGCTGTGCGCGGCAGATGTCCGGGACGCCGCGATCGACCCCGCACTCGCCGAGCAGATCAGGGCCTCGTTCCTGCTCGCGGGACCGCTTCTCGCGCGCTTCGGGCGGGCGTCGCTGCCTCCGCCCGGCGGTGACGTGATCGGTCGCCGGCGCCTGGATCCCCACCTCGACGCGTTCCGCGCCCTCGGCGCGAGCGTGCACCTCGGCGGTGACGTCGTCCTCGAGGCCCCGCTCGGGCTGAGGGGCTCAGACGTCTTCATGGATGAGCCCTCGGTGATGGCGACCGAGAACGCCCTCATGGCGGCGGCGCGTATCGACGGCACGACCGTGATCTGTAACGCGGCGTGCGAGCCTCACGTCCAGGATCTCGCGCGGCTGCTGGTGAAGATGGGAGCGCGGATCGACGGAATCGGCTCGAACCTTCTCACCGTGCAAGGCTCAGCGACGCTCCGAGGCTGCAGCCACCGCGTGGCGCCGGACCACATCGAGGTGGGGAGCTTCATGGCGCTCGCCGGCGTGACCGGGGGCGAGGTGCGGATCTGCGAGACCGTGCCCGACGACTTGCGGATGATCCGCCTCGTCTTCGAGCGTGTCGGACTCCGCTCCCACGTCGAGGGCAACGACGTGGTAGTCCCGGGCGGCCAGCGGATGGTCGTCGAATCCGACGCCGGCGAGTACAAGAGCAAGGTGCAGGACGGTCCCTGGCCCGCGTTCCCGGCCGACCTCACCTCGATCGTCGTCGCGCTCGCGACCCAGGCGGAGGGTTCCATCCTCATCCACGAGTGGATGTTCGAGAACCGCCTGGTCTTCACCGACAAGCTGATCCTGATGGGGGCGGACATCGTCGTCTGCGACCCCCACCGGGTGATCGTCACGGGGCCGCGCCGCCTGCGCGGCGAGCGCGTCGAGTCGCCGGACATCCGCGCCGGCATGGCGGTCCTTCTCGCGGCGCTCTGTGCCGACGGCACGAGCGAGATCGGCAACATCCGCCAGATCGACCGGGGATACGAGCGCATCGACGAGCGCTTGCGCGAGCTCGGCGCGCGCATCGAGCGCGTCGCCACTGAGCCCGTCGCTGCGTAGAGTCGTCGCCGTGATCCACCCGACCCCCAGCGGCACACGCGATGTGCTGCCCGACGAGACGCGCGAGCTGCGCGCGATAACCGATGCCCTGCGCGGCGCGTTCGAGCGTCACGGCTACGGCGAGATCTACACGCCCGCGCTGGAGTACGAGTCGGTGCTGCAGGTCGCCGAGATGGCTGAAGCGCAGCCCGCGTACCGCCTCTTCGACGAGAACGGCGAGGTGCTGGCACTGCGCTCGGACATGACGGTGCCGATAGCGCGCGTGGTCGCGACGCGCTACGTGGGAGCCGAGCCGCCGTTGCGCTTCTGCTACTTCGCCCACTGCTACCGCGGCGTCGCTCCGCAACGCGGCGAGCTGCGCGAGCTGCTGCAGGCCGGTATCGAGCTGCTCGGCGCGCCGGCGCCGGACGGCACGGCCGAGGTCCTGCGCGTGCTCTGCGACGCGCTCGACGCGGTCGGGCTCGCGGCGTACAGGATCGGGCTCGGCGACGCCTCGCTGTACCCGCGGCTGATGGGAGAACTCGGCGTACCCGACGACGCGCAGCCGAACGTACTGCGCGCTCTCGGAAGGAGGGACTTCGTCGGGCTCGAGCGCGCCCTACGCGACGCGGGCGTCGCCGACGACGCGCGCGAAATCCTGCTGACGGTTCCGCAGACCCGCGGCGGGCCCGAGGTCCTCGAACGTGTACCGGCGCGCGTCGTGCAGGCAACGGCGGGCATGCAGGCCGTGCTCGACCTTCTCCCCGAGAGCGTCGCCCGTCGCGTGATATTCGACCTCGGTCTCGCACGCAGCATCGGCTACTACACCGGAGCCGTCTTTGAGATCTACGACCCCGCGATCGGCGTGCCGATCGGCGGCGGCGGGCGCTACGACGAGCTCCTCGGCCGTTTCGGCACCGCGATGCCGGCGGTCGGGTTCGCGCTCGGCGTCGACAACCTGCACGTGGCGCTCGCCGGCGAGGAGCGCGGCACCGGCGCGCTCCTCGAACGCTCCAAGGCCGAGGCGTGAGCGCCACCAACGGCCTCACGATCGCCGTGCCCCGCGGCGCGCTCTTCGTCGAGACCGTCGAGCTGCTCGCGCGGTTGGGCGTCGACACGGCCGAGCTCGCGAGCAACGATCGCCGGCTCCTCTTCGAGTCGATCGGCGTGATCACGATGCGGCCGAGCGACGTGCCGACCTACGTGGAAAAGGGCGCCGCCGACCTCGGCATCACGGGCAAGGACGTGCTGCTGGAGCGCGCGCCCGATGAGCCGGCGCCCGGGGGGCGCGAACTTTACGAGCTCGTCGACCTCGGCTTCGGCCGCTGCGAGATGGTGCTCGCGACGCGGACCGGCCCCGATCCCGCGCTCGAGGCGCTGCGGCGGCTCGGCGTGATGCGCGTCGCGACGAAGTACCCGCGCGTCGCGGCACGCCACCTCGAGCAAACGGGGCGCCAGGCGGAGATCGTCGAGGTCAAGGGATCGGTCGAGCTCGCGCCGCTGACGGGCATAGTCGAGGCGATCGTCGACCTTTCGGCGACCGGGACGACGCTGCGCGAGAACGACCTCGTCGTGCGCGAGGTGATCACACCGATCACGGCGCGTCTGATCGCCAACCCCGTCGCGTACCGCCTGAAGGCCCGTGACATCGACGAGTTGACCGCGCGCATACGCGCGCTTTGCGATGGCGCGTGAGATGCAGCTGCAGCTCTCGCACGAAGAGCTGGGCGACATCGAGTCCGCCGGCGACGTCGCGGCACGACTGCGCGCGCTCGTCCCCGCGGGCGAATCCGTGGCCCCACGCGTCGCGGAGATCATCGGCGAGGTCCGCGCCGGGGGCGACCGCGCGCTCGAGCGCCTTACGCGCGAACTTGACACCGGCGGAGCCGATCCGCCCGCATTGCTCGTCGACGGCCGAGAACTCGACGCGGCGATCAAAGCCGTCGCGCTCGATGTCGTCGCGGGCCTGCAGGTCGCGATCACCAACGTCGCGCTCGTCGCCGAGGCGGGCGTCGCGCACGACGCGGCGGTCGATCTTCCGCAGGGCCAGCGCGTGACGCTGCGCGACATCCCCGTCCGTTCCGCCGCCGTCTACGTGCCCGCCGGTCGCGCGCCGTACCCGAGCACGGTCGTGATGGGCGTCGTGACAGCCCGCGCGGCCGGCGTCGTCGACGTCGCGGTCTGCGCCCCTCCCGGCAGGAGCGGCGATGTCGACCCGCTCATCCTCGGGACGTGTCGCCTCTGCGGCGTCGAGCGCATCTACCGCATGGGCGGCGCACAGGCAATCGCCGCCCTCGCCTACGGCACCGAGACCGTCGATGCGGTGGACGTGATCGTCGGCCCGGGCAACCTCTACGTGCAGGAGGCCAAGCGCCAGGTTTCCGGCGTCGTCGGGATCGACGGCTTCCAGGGGCCGAGTGACATGCTAGTCGTGCTGGGCGCCGACGCCGACGAGCGCGACGCCGAGCTCGCGGCGCTGGACATGCTCGCCCAAGCCGAGCATGGCGCCGGTTCGATCGTCGTCGCGGCCGTCGCCTCCGCTGGCCTCGCGGAAGCTCTGGAGCGGGCCATCGACGCGCACTCGACGGACGGGGCGGAGCGCTCACCGGCGGTGGGCGTCATCGTTCGCTGCCCCGACGCGCGCGCCGCCGTCGCGCTCGCCAACCGCTTCGCCCCCGAGCACCTCGAGCTGATCGGCGCCGACGCTGAGGCGCTCGCGCCGCTCGTCACGAGCGCGGGCTGCCTGTTCGTCGGCCCCGCCAGCGCGACCGCCTTCGGCGACTACGTCGCCGGTTCCAACCACGTCCTGCCCACCGCCGGCGCGGCGCGTTTCTCGTCGACGCTCTCGCCGCGTGACTTCCGCCGCCGCATGGCCGAGGTGCGGATCGGCGGGGGAGCCCAGAAACTCGCCGCCGCCGGGGCTCCGCTCGCGCGCGCCGAGGGCTTTGAGATGCACGCCCGGTCGATGCTCGCCCGTGTCGGCGACAATGAAGAGCCATGAGCCGCACGGCGACCATCGCACGCAACACCGCGGAGACGCGCGTCACCCTCACCCTCACGCTCGACGGGAGCGGGGCGGGCACGCGGACGACGGGCATCGGCTTCCTGGACCACATGCTCGATCTGCTCGCGCGCCACTGCGGCCTCGACCTCGACGTCGCCGTCAGCGGGGACCTTGACACCGGCGCGCACCACACTGCGGAGGACACCGCCATCGTTCTCGGCCAGGCGCTCGACGCCGCGCTCGGCGACCGCAGCGGGATCACGCGCTACGGCAGCGCCACGATCCCCATGGACGAGGCTCGCGCGAGCTGCGCGATCGACATCTCCGGCCGCCCGTACACGCTCTTCGAGGCCGACCTGCCGCCCGGCGCGACGGGCGGCTTTGACCACGAGCTTGCGGAGGAGTTCTTCCGCGCGTTCGCCAACTCGGCGAAGGTGACGCTCCACCTGCGAGTCGAAACCGGCAGCAACGCCCACCACATGATCGAGGCTGCGTTCAAGGCCTTCGCGCGGGCGCTGCGCGCCGCCGCCGCACTCGAACCCGGCGAGCACCGCGTGCCGAGCACCAAGGGCACGCTCACCGCATGAACGCGGCGACCGCGCCAATCGCGATCGTCGACTACGGGATGGGAAACCGGCGCTCCGTCGAGAAGGCGCTCGAGCACGTCGGCGCGAGAGCCGTGATCACCTCATCGCAGGACGAGCTGCGCAGCGCGGCCGGAGTCGTGGTTCCCGGCGTCGGCGCGTTCCCGCGCGCCATGGAGAACCTGCGCGCGGCGCGCCTCGACACAGTCCTCGTCGAACTCGTCCGCTCCGGCGTGCCGACGCTGGGCATCTGCCTCGGCATGCAGCTCGCCCTCGACGGCTCGGACGAGCTCGGCGGCGCGGAGGGCCTCGGCCTCGTCGCCGGGCGAGTCAGGCGCCTTGATTCCGGCGACGCGAAGCTCCCCCACATCGGCTGGAACGAGGTCCGCTTCGAGCGGTCCAGCGCGCTCACCGAGACGCTGCCCGAACGCGGCGCCTTCTACCACGTCCACTCGTACGCGGCGCGACCCGAGGACCCTGCCGACGTCCTCGCGACCGCCGATTACGGCACGACGTTCGTCACAGCGATCGCGCGCGGCGCCTTCTACGGCGTCCAGTTCCACCCGGAGAAGTCCTCGACGCTCGGGCTGCGCCTCCTGGCCGCCTTCGCGTCGCTCTGCCGCGCCGGGGTACCGGCTTGAGGCTCCTGCCCGCCATCGACATCTTCCAGGGCAGCGCCGTGCGCCTGGTGCGCGGCGACTTCGAGCAGCGCAGGATCTACGACGCCGACCCTGTGCGCGCCGCCGCCGAGTGGGTCGAGCAGGGGGCCCTCGCACTGCACGTCGTCGACCTGGACGGGGCGCGCGACGGGGCGCCCGTCAACGTCAACCTGCTGCGGCGGATAACCAGCGAGGTGGACGTGCCGGTGCAGTACGGCGGCGGGCTGCGGACCCCGGCGGCCGTCGACCAGGCGATCGAGGCGGGTGCCGACCGGGTCGTGCTCGGCACCGCCGCACTCGACGACAGCGCGCTCGTCGCCGAAGTTCTCGAGCTTCACGGGCCGGCCCGCACCGTCGTCTCGCTCGACGTCCGCGGCGGGCGACCCGCGATCGCCGGCTGGACAGAGAGCTCGGAAACGGACGCGCCGGCCGAGCTGGCGCGGCTCTCGGCGGCGGGAGTCGAGCACTTCGTGTACACGGACGTCGAACGCGACGGGCTGCTCGTCGGCCCGGATCTCGACGGCGTCCGCGCGCTCCTGGGCGCCGGCGGCGCCGGCGTCACCTACTCGGGCGGCGTCGCGACGCTCGAGGACCTCGAACAGCTGGCCGGCATGCCGCTCGAGGGCGTCATCGTCGGCAAGGCCCTGTACGAGCGTCGGTTCACGGTCGCCGAGGCGCGCGCCGTCCTCGCGGACTGAACGCGGCGGTACCGTGGGCCGGTGCACTACAAGCGCCTGATCCCGTGCCTGGACGTCGACGGCGGACGCGTCGTCAAGGGAGTCCGGTTCGTCGACATCCGCGACGCCGGCGACCCGGTTGAACTCGCGAGCCACTATGACCGCGCGGGGGCGGACGAGATCGTCTTCCTGGACATCACCGCGACGCACGAGCAGCGCGAGACGATCGCCTCGCTCGCGCGCCGCTGCGCCGACGACGTCTTCGTCCCGTTCACGATCGGCGGCGGCGTGCGCTCGGTCGAGGATGCGCAGGCCGTCCTGGACGCCGGCGCCGACAAGGTATCCGTCAACTCCGCCGCGCTCGCCGAACCCCAGCTGATCGACGAACTCGCCGCGGTCTTCGGCGCCCAGTGCGTCGTCGTCGCGATCGACGCGCGCGCCGACGGGGACGCCTGGCAGGCGTACACGGCCGGCGGCCGGACCGCGGCGGGCCGCGACGTCGAGGCCTGGGCGCGCGAGGCGGTCAGCCGCGGCGCGGGCGAGGTCCTGCTCACGAGCATGGACCGCGACGGCACCGCCGACGGTTATGACCTGGAGCTGATCGGCACGGTCAGCGGCGCCGTCGACGTGCCGCTCATCGCATCCGGCGGCGCGGGTGAGCTCGAGCACCTCGTCGAGGCGCTCGCGGCCGGCGCGGACGCCGTCCTGTGCGCGTCGATCTTCCATTACGGCCGCTTCACGATCGCTGAAGCCAAGAGCCATCTGGCGCGCGCCGGCATCCCGGTGCGGGAGACGACCTAGTGGACGTCGACGGCCGCGCGCTCGTCGAGCGCGTGAGCGCCCTGCCCGGCGGCGATGCCCTGATCGCCCTCGGGCCGGGGACGATGCTCGTCGGCGGCGCGCTGCGGGACCTGCTGCTCGGCGCCGACCCGACCGAGCTCGACGCGACCGTCGGCGAGCCCGGCATCGACGCCGCGCAGCGCCTCGCCGCCGCGCTCACCGCCGCCGGCGTGCAGGGGGTCGCCGTCGAGTCCTACCCGCGATTCCTGACGGCGAGCGTCAGCTGGCCCGGGGCCCGCGTCGACGTCGCGCAGCGGCGCGCCGAGAGCTACGCGCGACCCGGCGCGCTACCCGACGTGCGACCCGGCGATCTCGCCGCCGACCTCGCGCGGCGCGACTTCACGATCAACGCGATCGCCCTCGAGCTCGCGGGCGTGAGCGCCGGCGAGCTCCACGGCGCAGAGCACGCGCTCGACGACCTGCGCGCGGGACTCCTGCGCGTCCTGCACGACGCGAGCTTCACCGACGACCCGACACGCGCGCTGCGCATCGCGCGCTACAGCGCGCGGCTCGGTTTCGCGGTCGAGGCCCGAACGGCCGAACTGCTCGAGCAGGCGCTCGCGGGCGGCGCGCTCGACACGGTCTCGCGACCGCGCCTCGGCGCGGAGATACGGCTGATGCTCGCGGAGGCCGACCCCCTGCAGGCGCTCGGCGTCGCCGAGCGGCTCGGCGTGTGGGCGGCGCTGGGCGCCCGCTTCGACGGCGAGCTCGCCGCCGCCGCGCTCGTCGCGCTCGCGGGCGAAGGGCGCGACGATGCGCTCCTGCTCGGCCTGCTCTTCAAAGACGCGGAGGACCCGGCGCGCGCGCTCGACGAGATGGACTTCGGCGCCGGCGAACGCGAGCGCGCGAGCGCCGCGGCCCGCCCCGAGGCGCTGATCGCGGCGGTCGCGCAGGCGCAGCAGCCGTCCGCGCTGGCGCGAGCGCTGGCCGGGCATCCGGCGGAGCAGGTCGCCAGCGCCGTCGCGCTCGGCGGCCCCGTCGTCGCCGAGAAGGTGGCGCTGTGGCGGGCCGAGCTCCAGCCTGTGAAGCTGGCGATTGGCGCGCGGGACCTGATCGACGCCGGCGTGCCGTCGGGGCCGACGATCGCAGCCCGCCTGGAGCGTGTCCTCGCGCTGCGGCTCGACGGCGCGATCCCCGCCGACCGCGAGGCCGAGCTGCGCGCGGCACTGGAGTCGCCGTGAGCGGGCGCGGCGTCGCGCCCGCGCGCACGCTGCTCGGCGCGAACGTCCTCTTCACCGACCGGCGCTACGGCAACCTTTCGACGCTCGCGGGCGACGGGCACGCCCAGGGCCGCGCGCGCCGCGACGCGCTGCGCGCCGAACTCGGGCTCAGCGGGCTGCTCGCCGGCGCCCAGGAGCACGGCACCCGCATCAACGTCCTGCGCGCTCTGCCCGCGAACGGCGAGCTCGACCCCGCGGACGGGCACGCCAGCGCGCTCCCGGGCGTCGGACTGATGGTCCTCGCCGCCGACTGTCTGCCCGTCGCGCTCGCGAGCAGCGACGCCGTCGCGGTCGTCCACGCCGGCTGGCGCGGCCTGGCCGCAGGAGTACTGGAGGCAGGTGTGAGCGCGCTCGGGGAGCTCTCGCGCGGCCCCTTCGAGGCGATCATCGGCCCGGCGGCGGGCCGCTGCTGCTACGAGGTCGGCGACGACGTCTTCGCGGCGTTTGCGCTGCAGCCCACCGACGAGCGCCGAATCGACCTGCGCGCGATCGCTCACGCCCGCCTCGCGCGCGCCGGCGTCGCAGCGATCCACGACGTCGACGCGTGCACGATCTGCGGCGAGAGCTACTTCTCCCACCGGCGCGAAGGCGAGCGCGCGGGACGCCAGGCGGTGATCGCGTGGCTGAGGTGATCGGCACGCTCGACGGCGCGACCGTCGCCGCGAACCTCCGGCGGATCGAAGGCGAGGTGGCTCGCGCCGCCGCCGGGTCAGGCCACGGGCGCGCGGCGCCGCGCGTGCTCGCGGCGGTCAAGTACCTCGCCGGGACGGAGCTGCCGAAGCTCGCCGAGGCCGGCGTCACCCTGGTTGGAGAGAACCGCGCGCAGCAGCTCGCCGAGCGCCATGCGGGCTACGGGCCGCTCTTCGAGTGGCACTTCATCGGCCAGCTGCAGAGCCGGAAAGTGGCGATGATCGCGCCCCTCGTGACGCTCATCCACTCGGTCGCGTCGCGCTCGGCGATCGCGGCCCTCGAGCGGGCGCGCGCGAGCGCGCACAGCGACCTGCGGATCCTCATCGAGGTGAACGTCTCCGGTGAGCCGGGAAAGGCCGGGATCGACCCGGGCGAACTGGACGATCTGATCGCGCTCTCGCCGCTGCCGGTCGCGGGGCTGATGACGATGCCGCCGCTCGCGGCCGACGGCGAGGCGAGCCGCCCGTACTTCGCCGCTCTGCGCCGGCTCGCGGACGAGCGCGGGCTCGCCGAGCTCTCGATGGGCACCTCCCAGGACTACGTCGTCGCGGCCGAAGAGGGCGCGACTATAGTGCGGATCGGCACGAGCCTCTACATCGCCGGGCGCCCGACGCGGCGCGCAAGCGGTTAGCATCGGCAGGGAAGTGCGCACCGTGCGCGAAAATTGACGTGTAAATGGCCCTCCGCGACTCCTGGCATAGCGCACTCGTCTACTTCGGCCTCGCCGAAGAGCACCACGACGAGGAGTACGACGACTTCGACGACGCCGCCGACACGCGGCCGCGCGAGCGCCAGAACGTGCGCCGACTGCGGCGCCGCCAGGACGAGATCGACGACATCTTCGCCGACGACGACGGCGGTGAAGACGACGGCTCGCGCGGCTCGCGCGGACGGCGCGGCGGCACCGTCCTGCGCTCGATCGGCGGGCGCGCGAACGGCGACGTCCAGGTGCACCTCGTGGTGCCGAAGTCGTTCAACGACGCCCAGCAGGTGGCCGACCGCTTCAAGAGCTCCGTGCCCGTGATCCTCAACCTGCAAAGCTCGGACCCCGAGCTCTCAAAGCGCCTGATCGACTTCGCCTCCGGCCTGACGTACGCGCTCGACGGCGGCATGCAGCGGATCGCCGACAAGGTCTTCATGCTGACGCCGCGCAACGTCGAGATCTCCGCCGAGGAGCGGGCGCGCCTCATCGAGAAGGGCTTCTTCAACCAGTCCTGAGCGCTCCGAGGAGCGCCGGGTGAGGAGGGTTCAATGCGTATCGGCCTGATCGGCTGCGGCAACATGGCGAGGGCGCTCGCGGTCGGCTGGGGTGACCCGGTCGTCTGCGCGGATCCTGTCGCGGGCCGCGCGCAGGAGCTCGCGGCGCTCGTCGGCGGCGAAGCGCGGGACAGCAACATCGCTGTCGCCGAGGCCGTCGAGCTGGTCGTCCTCTGCCACAAGCCCGCCCAGCTCGGAGAAGTCGCCGCCGAAGTGGCGATCTCGGGCACGCCCGTCGCGTCGATACTCGCCGCGACGACGCTCGCCCAGCTGCGCGAGGCGTACCCGAGCCGGCCCGTCTTCCGTTTCATGCCGTCGCTGCCCGTCGAGGTGCGCCAGGGTGCCGTGGTGCAGGCCGCGGACGAGCCGCAGGGGCCGCCGCTCGACGAACGCGTCGCGGAGCTCTTCGCGCGTCTCGGCACGCTCGTGGTGCTGCCCGAGCAGCTGATCGACCCGGCGATGGGGCTGATGGGCTGCGCGCCCGCGTACTTCGCACTCGTCGCGGAGGCCCAGATCGACGCCGGCGTGCGGCGCGGCGTGCCGGCCGCGACCGGCGCCGAGCTCGTCGTGCAGACGCTCGCGGGGACCGCGGCGCTGCTGCGCGCCCGCGGCAACGACACGCTCGCCGTGCGCCGCGAGGTCTCATCGCCGGGCGGCTCGACGGCGCGCGGTGTAGCGGCGCTCGAGCGGGGCGGCATCCGCGCCGCCTTCGACGCCGCGATGGATGACGCAGTTGGACCGGCCTGATGGCGCTCGCCAGCGCCCGCGTGGACATCGCCGAATTCCTCTCGACGCTGATCTACGTCTACACGATCTTGCTTTTCGCGTACATCGTGGTGCAGCTCCTGTTCGCCGGCGGCGTGCGGCCGCCGTACTCGCGCACAGTCGACGCGATCCTCACTTTCCTGCGCGAAATCAGCGAGCCCTACCTGCGCATCTTCCGCCGTTTCGTCCCTTCGATCGGCGGCCTGGACCTCAGCCCGATTCTCGCGTTCATCGTGCTCCTGCTGGTGAACGCGATCGTCGTGCAGGGACTGATCCGCTGAACGGTTGGCTGCCGCGGGGATGAACCGGGCGCGGCCGTGGCTGCTCGCGGGCGCCGTCGCGCTGCTCGTCCTGCTCGCCGACCAGCTGAGCAAGCTCGCGGTCGAGGAATCGATCACGCCCGGCGAAACGCGGTCGTTCTTCCCCGGCGTGCAGCTCGTCTACACGCACAACCGCGGCGTCGCGTTCGGGCTCTTCCCGAACGCGCCCGCGCTCGTGATCGCGCTGATCGCCGCCGCGCTCGTCGTCCTGCTGGTCTACTTCCAGCGCCACATCACGATGCCGCTGATCTGGCTGCCGACGGGCCTGCTGATCGGCGGGGCGCTCGGCAACATCGTCGACCGCGTGCGGCAAGGCTCGGTCACGGACTTCATCAAGCTGCCGCTCGGCTGGCCGCCCTTCAACCTCGCCGACAGCGCGATAACGATCGGCGTGATCGCGCTTTTTCTTGTCATCGAGCACGCCCGCACCCACTCGTGAGCTCCGAGCCGTACGTGATCCGCTGGCAGGACGAGCATCTGCTCGTCGTCGACAAGGCGGCGGGAGTGGTCGTTCACCCCGCGGCGGGGAACCGCGAGAACACGCTCAGCCAGCTGCTCGCGCCGCTGACCGACGACGACCAGGAGGAGAGGGCGGGGATCGTGCACCGCCTCGACCGCGGCACGTCCGGCTTGCTTGTCGTCGCGCGGACCGCGGCGGCGCGCCGCGCGCTGCAGCAGCAGATCGCGCGCCGCGAGGTGACGCGCGAATACCTGGCCCTCGTCGAGGGCCGCCCGCCCGCGCGCAGCGGGACGATCGACGCGCCGATCGGCCGCGACGTGCGCGTGCGTACCCGCATGGCGGTCGGCGGCGCCGCGCAGCGCGAGGCGCGCACCCATTTCGAGGTCGAGCGGCAGCTGCCGACCACATCGCTGCTGCGGCTGCGGCTGGAGAGCGGCAGGACGCACCAGATCCGCGTCCACCTGCGCGCGATCGGCCACCCGGTCGTGGGCGACCCCGAGTACGGCACCGCCGGCACGCTCGGCCTGGAGCGGCAGTTCCTGCACGCGGCGCGCATCGCCTTCGAGCATCCGCTGGAGCCCGTCAGCGTCGACGTCACCTCGCCCTTGCCGGCGGACCTCGCTGAGGCGCTCTCGCGCGCCGACCGGATATCCTGAGCGGGCACAGAAAACCGCGACCCCGTGCGGTCGCAGCATCGCGGCCCTGCCCGGCCGGCACACGCCAAGACCGGGTCCGCGGTGAACCGCGCGGGCTAGAACCCACAGCAGATAAGGGAGCAGTCCGTGAGAGAAGTCGGAATCGCGGAGCTGCTGGAGGCCGGCGTTCACTTCGGCCACCAGACGCGCCGCTGGAACCCCAAGATGCGCCGCTTCATCTTCGGTGAGCGCGGCGGCATCTACATAATCGACCTGCTGAAGACGCAGGAGCTGCTGCTCGAAGCGCAGCAGTTCGTCGACACGCTCGCCCACCGCGGCGGCACCGTGCTGTTCGTCGGCACCAAGAAGCAGGCGCGCGACACCGTCCGCGACGTCGCGGTAGCGGCCGACATGCCGTACGTCAACCACCGCTGGCTCGGCGGCCTGCTCACCAACTTCGAGACGATCAGCCAGCGGATCCGTCGCCTGCACGACCTCGAGCGCTACGAGCGCGAGGGTCAGCTCGCGCTGCTGCCCACACGCGAGCGCATGGCCGCCCAGGCGGACCTTGAGAAGCTGCGCGCGAACCTCGGCGGCGTCAAAGACATGCAGCGCGTCCCCGACGCCGTCTTCGTCATCGACCTGAAAACCGAGGCGATCGCGGTGAAAGAGGCCCAGCGCCTGAGGATCCCGGTGATCGGCCTGGTCGACACGAACTGCGACCCCGACGGCATCGACTTCGTGGTGCCCGGCAACGACGACGCGATCCGCTCCTGCGCGCTGATCACCGAGGCGATCGGCGCGGTCGTCGCCGAAGGTCACGCGATCTTCCGCGCCGAGGAGGAAAAAGCGCGCCAGGAGGCCGAAGAGCGCGCGCGCGTCGAGGCGGAGGCGAGGGCGAAACGCGAGGCCGAGGAAGAGGAGAAGCGCAAAGCCGAAGAGGAGGCCCAGCGCGAGGCCGACGAGCGCGCTCGCCGTGCGGCGGAGGCCGCCGCCGCCGCCCCGCAGACCCCTCCAGCGGCGCCGGCCGCGCCCGAGCAGCAGGCCCCGCAGGCCACGCCGGCCACGCCGGCGCCCGCCGAGGAGGCCGCGACGTCGCAGCCTGCTGTGCCCGAGGAGCCCGGCGAGCCACAGGCCGCCGTGCCTGAGCCTGCCGCGGCGCCGCCGGCGCCCGAGGCTGCCGCGGCGCCACCGGCGCCTGAGCCTCCCGCGGCGCCGCCGGCGCCGGAGCCTCCCGCGGCGCCGCCGGCGCCGGAGCCTCCCGCCGAGCCGCCGGCGCCTGAGCCTCCCGCGGCGCCGCCGGCGCCGGAGCCTCCCGCCGAGCCGCCGGCGCCCGAGCCGGCCGAACAGCCGGTCGACGAGACGCAGCAGGCCGCCGAGGAGGCAGCCGAGGCTGTCCAGGAGGCCGTCGCCAGCGAGCCCGCCGTCGCGATCGAGCGCGCCGACGCGGCAGCCCAGGCCGAAGCCGCGGCGAGCGCGCCGGCGAAAGCGAAAGCGAAAGCGGCGCGCAAACCGAAAGAGGAGAGCGCGAAAACCAAAACGAAAGCCGACGCCGGCAAAGCGAAAGGCGAGGAGAAAGCTAAAGCCGCCAAAGCCAAAGCCAAAGCCAAAGCCGACGGCGAGAAAGCGAAACCAAAACCCGCCGCCAAAGCGGCAGGCGGCAAAGCGAAAGCGGAGAAATCATGAGCAGTGTCGACGTAACAGCCCAGGACGTGAAGGCCCTGCGCGACCGCACCGGCGCGGGCATGATGGACTGCAAGAAGGCACTGACCGAGTCGGGCGGCGACATCGAGAAGGCGATCGAGCTGCTGCGCGTGCGCCAGGGCAAGAAAATCCAGGACCTCGGCGAGCGCGCCGCGACGGAGGGAACCGTCCAGGCCTACGTCCATGCCGGCTCGAAGGTCGGCGTCCTGATCGAGGTCGACTGCAACACCGACTTCGTTGCGAAGAACGATGACTTCGTCTCGTTCGCGCGGGAGGTCGCGATGCAGATCGCCGCCTCGCCGACCGTCGAGTACGTCGCGCGCGAGGACGTGCCCGCCGAGAAGGTCGAGTCCGAGCGGCGTGTCTACGAGCAGGAGGCCGCCGACAAGCCCGAGAACGTGCGCGGCAAAATCGTCGACGGCAAGCTCGACTCCTGGTACGGCACCGTCGTGCTGCTCGAGCAGGAGATGCACAACCCGAAGTTCGATGGCAAGACGGTGCAGGAGCTACGCGACGAGCTCACCGCCACTACAGGCGAGAACGTCGTGATCCGTCGCTTCGTCCGCTACGCAATCGGGCAGTAGCCCGACTCGCGCGGCGGACTATAGGCTGACGGCCGTGGCGCCCGCGTTCCAACGGATCCTGCTCAAGCTCTCGGGCGAGTCCCTCATGGGGAGCCAGGAGTACGGCACGGACCCCGACCGGGTGCAGGAAGTCGCGCGCCAGATCGGCGAGGTCCACGAGCAGGGCGTCGAGGCGGCCGTCGTCGTCGGCGCGGGCAACATCTACCGCGGCATGCGCGGCGCGGCCGCCGGCATGGACCGTGCGACCGCTGACTACATGGGGATGCTCGCGACGCTTCTGAACGCGCTGCCGCTGCAGGACGCGCTCGAGAAGCGCGGCATCGACACGCGCGTCCAGTCCGCGCTGGGCGTGTCCGAGGTCGCCGAGCCGTACATCCGCCGCCGCGCGATCCGGCACCTGGAGAAGGGCCGCGTCGTGATCTTCGCCGCGGGCACCGGCAACCCGTTCTTCACGACTGACACGGCAGCGGCGCTGCGTGCCGCGGAGATCCGCGCCGACATCATCCTGATGGGCAAGAACGGCGTGCGCGGCGTCTACAGCGCCGACCCGGCTCTCGACCCTTCGGCGGAGTTCATTCCCGACATCACGCACATGGAGGCGATCGAGCGCCGCCTCGGGGTGATGGACGCGACCGCACTCGCGCTCTGCATGGACAACGGCATGCCGATCGACGTCTTCAACATGGAAGACGGCACCGCACTGGCGCAGATAATCTCCGGCGTGCGCGTCGGCACTCTCGTATCGACGACCGGGTCGCAAGATGGCAACTGAATCCCTGATCGACGAGCTACTGCGGGACGCCAAGGAGCGGATGGCCAAGTCGGTCGAGTCCGCGCTGCACGAGTTCACGAGCGTGCGCACGGGCCGCGCGTCGCCGGCGCTGCTCGACCGCGTCATAGTCGATTACTACGGTGCGATGACGCCCCTCAACCAGCTCTCGACCGTCTCGGCACCCGAGGCCCGCCTGCTGACCGTCCAGCCGTACGACAAGTCGGCGATCAAGGCGATCGAAAAGGCCATCGCCGACTCGGATGTCGGCCTGACGCCGACGAGCGACGGCAGCCTGATCCGCCTCGCGGTGCCCGAGCTGACCGAAGAGCGCCGGCGCGAGCTCGTCAAGGTCGTCAAGAACCTCGCGGAGGACGGTCGCGTCGCGGTGCGCAACGTACGCCGAGACGTGATGCACGACCTGCGCGAGCTGAAGTCCGACGGCGAAACTTCCTCCGATGACGAGCACCGCGCCGAGGTCGAGCTGCAGAAGCTGACGGACGCCCGCATCGCGGAGCTCGACGCCGTACTGAAGGTCAAGGAAGAGGAAATCCTGGCGGTCTGATGACGGCCGGCGCTGAAGCTGGCGCGGCGGCCGCGCGGCCGCCGGCACCGCAGCGCCGGGCGCGCTATGTCGCGATCATCACCGACGGCAACGGCCGTTGGGCGCGTGCCCGTGGCGTGAGCGTCAACGAGGGCCACAACGCCGGCGCCGACAACGTCAAGGCGCGGCTGCGCGACGCCGTCGACCTCGGCGTCCGCGAGCTGACCGTGTACTCGTTCTCGACGGAGAACTGGTCGCGACCCGAGGCCGAGGTGAGCGGGCTGATGGCGATGTTCTCGCGCCGCATCGCAAGCGAAACGCCCGAGCTGCACGACGAGGGCGTACGGATGCGTTTCATCGGCCGCCGCGCCGGCGTCGCGCGAGAGCTCTGCGAGGCGATGGACGGCGCCGAAGCGCTGACCGCGTCGAACACGCGGATCACGCTGTACGTCGCGTTCAACTACGGCGGCCGTGCCGAGATCGTCGACGCGGCCCGCGCCTTCGCGGGAGGCGGCGAAGCGCAGTTCGCGGCCGGCCTCTACGCGCCGGAGATGCACGACCCCGACCTCGTCATCCGCACGAGCGGAGAGCGGCGCATCTCGAACTTCCTGCTCTGGCAGGCCGCCTACTCCGAGTACGTCTTCCGCGACGAGCTGTGGCCCGACTTCAGCCGCCGCAGCTTCGAGGAGTGCCTGGAGGAGTACGCCGAGCGCCGCCGGCGCTTCGGCGGACGCTAAGCCATGGGTAGCTCCCCGCACACTCCGGGCGGCGCGCGCGCCGCCTCGCGCCGGCCCCAGCCGCGCGGCCGGCGCCGCGCACGGCGCCCGCCGCGGCGCCGCGGCGGCTCGGACCTCGGGCAGCGCGTCCTCGTCGCGCTGCCCCTGATCGCGATCGCGCTGTTCCTCGTCATCACGGGCGGCTGGGTCTTCGCCGTCGGCCTCTTCGTCTTCGGCGCGATCTGCATGCACGAGCTGTTCGAGATGTACGCCGGCGCGCACCCCGTGCGCCTCGCCGCATTCCTCGCGCTCGCCGGCCTGCTCGCCGCCGGCGCGCTCGGCGGGCCCACCCAGGTGCTGCTCGCGACGGTCCTCTCGCTCCCGTTCGTCTTCGCCGTCGGGCTTGCGCTGCCACGGGCGAGCGTCGCGTCGCTCGCGATCACGATGCTCGGAATCGTCTGGATCGGCCTCGCGCTGGCGCACGCCGTGATGCTCCGCGGGCTCGCACACGGCGAGGGGATAGTGCTCGACGTCGCCGTCGGCGCGTTCGTCTGTGACACGTTCGCCTACTTCGGCGGCCGGGCCTTCGGGAGCCGGCGGCTCGCGCCCGCGATATCGCCGTCAAAGACCGTCGAGGGCCTCCTGATCGGCATGCTCGCCGCGGTCGCCGCGGTCTGGATCGCGGGGCGCTACCAGGAATGGCTGCCCGGGCACACCGCGCTGCTGCTCGGCGTCGGCGTCGCGGTCACCGCGCCGATCGGCGACCTGTTCGAGTCGTTCGTCAAGCGCGAGGCGGACGCGAAGGACTCGGGGACCCTGTTCCGCTCGCACGGCGGCGTGCTCGACCGCATCGACGGGCTGCTGTTCGCGGTCGTCGCGGGCTACTACATCTGGCTCGCCCACCTGCACTAGCGATAACCAAACGCTCACGGATGCATCTTTGACGGCGCCCGGACGGCCGTTACCATTCGCTGGCGAGGGACGCCGCGGCAGGTCGCGGCGGGGAACGGATGCCGGGGACCGAGACGACAGCGAAGGCGACAGGGAAGCTCGCACTAGGCGTCATCGCCGTAGCGGCTGTTTTGCTCGGGTGCGCGTCGCACGCGAACGCCGTCATCGTCCACCTGCATGACGGGCGGACCGTGTCCTACCTGCCGGACCTGCATGCGACCCGCTCCGCGGCGGGGCCGCTCGTGCGCCTCGGCGCCGGTGGCGGCGGCGAGTCCGGCTCGGGCAAGGTCTCCTACCACGGCGGGCCCGTGATGAGCAGCAACACGGATTACGCGTTCTACTGGGCCCCCGGCGGGACCGCCGAATACCCCGCGGGTTACCTCGCCGGCATCAACGGCTTCTTCGCGAACCTCGCCCACGACAGCGGCACGGACACCAACGACGACTCCGTCGCGGCGCAGTACAGCGATGCCGAAGGCGAATACGCCGAATACGAAGTGAAGTTCGGCGGTGCGATCGTCGACACGGACCCCTACCCCGGCGACGGCTGCCACCGCGCCGCCATCTGTCTCACCGAAGAACAGCTCCTCGGCGAGCTCGAGGCGTACATCACGGCCCACCATCTGCCGCAGAACCTCACCACCGGCTACTTCATCCTCACGCCGCCGGAAGTCGAAAGCTGTTTGGAAGCGGCGGGCCGCGTATGCTCCGCCGGCACCGCGGAACCGGGTTACTGCGCCTACCACAGCTACTTCAAGCCGGAAGGCACCGGGGCCACGCTGCTGTTCGCCGACGACCCCTACAGCACCGGCATCGAAGGCTGCGACACCGGCAAACACCCCAGCGAAAGCATCGCCGAAGGCACGATCCAGGGCGGCCTTGAGCACGAGCACGCCGAGATGATCAGCGACCCGACGCTGCACGCCTGGTTCAACAGTGCCAACGGCGAGATCGGCGACATCTGCCGGACGTTCGAAGCGGCCAGCGAATTCGGCACGCCGCTCGGCACCGCGCCTGACGGCGCGCCGTACAACCAGCTGATCAACGGCGGCGAGTACCTCTTCCAGCAGCTCTGGAGCAACGAAGCGGACGCCTGCGCCCAGCGACGCACCTGGCCGATGCCGACGATCACGAAAGTCGCGCCACGCGGCGGCCCCTCGCAGGGCGGCACGACGGTGAAGATCAGCGGCGAAGAACTGCGCAACACGAAAGCCGTCTACTTCGCCGGTGTCGCCTCGCCCGACGTCAAGATCGTGAGCGGCGATCTCGTCGAAGCGCTGACGCCCGCGGGCGCGACGGGCGAAGCGCCGATCACGCTCGTCACGGGGCACGGCGCGAGCGAAGAAAACGCGCACGACACGTTCAAGTACGGCGCGCCGACGGTCACCGCGGTGACGCCCGACAGCGGTGCCGTCTGGGGCGGCGGTCGCGTCACGATCACCGGCAGCGGCTTCGGCGCCGGGACGAGCTTCGTGTTCGGCAAGCCATCCGCCCGCGAAGTCGAATGCCAGAGCGCGACGAGCTGCCAGGTGACCGTGCCCGTGGGCCCGAAAGCCGGCACCGTCGCGGTCAGAGCCCGCACCGACGGCAAGCGCAGCTCCCGCTCCCAGTCCGGGGAATACACGTACGAATAGCCAGCCGGGCCGCCGTATCATCGGCCCGTGACCAGTGCCATGGCGAGGCGACGGTGGGCGAACGCAAGCGGCTGCTGATCCTCGGTTCGACCGGGTCGATCGGGACGCAGGCGCTCGCGGTCGCGGCGCTGCGCGACGAGTTCGAGCTCGTCGGCCTGTCCGCCGAGAGCTCGTGGGAGGAGCTCGTCGCCCAGGCGCGCGAGCATGGCGTCGAGCGGATCGCCCTCGCCGACGTCGACGCCGCGGCGCGCGCCGGCGAGCAGTGGACGGAGGGGAGGGTCCACGCCGGCGCCCAGGGCCTGGTCCGCCTCGTGCTGGAGACCGAGCCCGACCTCGTCCTGAACGCGCTCGTCGGCTCGGCTGGGCTCGCGCCGACGGTCGCGTCGCTCGGCGAGGGCGTCGACCTCGCGCTCGCGAACAAGGAGTCGCTCGTCGTCGGCGGCGAGCTCGTGATGGCGCTCAGCCAGGCGACGGGCGCGCGGATCCTGCCCGTCGACTCCGAGCACGCGGCGCTGCACCAGCTAATCGGCGGGCTGCCCCCGGGGTCCGTCGAGCGCCTCACGATCACCGCCTCCGGCGGGCCGTTCCGCAACCGGGCGCGCGAGGAGCTCGCGGAGGTGAGCGTCGAGGACGCGCTCGCGCACCCGACGTGGTCGATGGGCGGCAAGATCACCATCGACTCGGCGACGCTGATGAACAAGGGGCTCGAGGTGATGGAGGCCCACCACCTCTTCGGCGTCCCGTACGAGCGGATCGACGTGATCGTCCACCCCCAGTCCGCGATCCACGGCCTCGTGCTGCTCTCCGACGGCGCGATGGTCGCCCACATCGGGCCCTCCGACATGCGCATCGCGATCTCCTACGCGCTCGCCGGCGGCGAGAGCGAACCGCTGCCGATCGCGCCCATCGACCTCGCCGCGCTCGGCGCGCTCACGTTCGAGCACGTCGACAACGACGCGTTTCCCTGCCTGTCGCTGGCGCGCGCCGCCGCGGCCGCCGGCGGCACCGCGCCGTGCATCCTGAACGCCGCGAACGAGGTCGCGGTGCACGCCTTCTTGCACGGGCGCATCGGCTTCCTGCAGATCGCGACGGTCATCGAAAGCGCGCTCGCGACGTGCGCGGTCGAGCCCGTGCGCGATTTCGAGGCGCTCTACGCCGCGGACCGGCGCGCGCGCGAGGTCGCGGTGGCGGCCGTCGCCACCTTCGCCTAACCGGACGCTTAGACGCCCCTGCCAGAATCAGCGCATGAGCTGGGCGCTCACGATCTTCGGGATCATGCTGCTGATCCTGCTGCACGAGCTCGGCCACTTCCTCGTGGCCAAGCGCGTCGGCATGCGCGTCGAGCGCTTCGCCGTCTTCTTCCCGCCGCTGATCGTCAAGCGGCGCCTCGGCGAAACGGAGTACGGCATCGGCGCGCTGCCCTTCGGCGGCTACGTGAAGATCACGGGCATGAACCCCGACGAGATAAAGGGCCTGCCGCCGGAGCTCGCGAAGCGCGCGTACTACAACCAGCCGCCGTGGAAGCGGATCGCCGTGATCCTCGCGGGGCCCGGCGTCAACATCCTCATCGCGTTCGTGATCTTCTGGGCCGTCCTCGTCGCCGGCAACCAGAGCGGAGCCGAAGCGCTCGCGCGGTTCGACCCGTCGGCGCAGACGCTCGTCGGCACGACCGGCGTCGCCGGCGTCATCAAGGGGCTGCCGGCGGCGAAAGAGATCAGGCCAGGTGAACGGATCGTCGCGATCGACGGGCACCCCGCAACCGTCGAATCGGTCCGCAAGGCCGTCGACGCGACGAAGTGTCCGGGCGGCGCGAAGCACACCGGCTGCCGTGCGACGAGCGCCGTCAACGTGAAGGTTCGCGCCCCCTCGGGGGCGACGCGTACCGTCCGGATCTACCCGCGGTACAGCGAAGGGCGCATGCTCATCGGCGTGGACTTCGCGACCGCACCAAAATCGTTCGGCGTGTTCGCAGCCGCCGGAACGGCGGTCGCCGAGATGTGGCGCGCGACCACGTCGACGGTGAGCGGACTGGGCGAAGCGCTCACCAGCTCAAAGAAGCGCAAGGAACTGCACTCGATCATCGGCATCACCGAATACGCCCACGCGACCGTCGTGAGCGGGACCGGCGTGGCGCTCGTCTTCCTCGGCTTCATCTCGCTCGTGCTCGCCGTCATCAACCTGTTCCCGTTCCTGCCCCTCGACGGCGGCCATGTCGCGTGGGCGCTCGCGGAGAAGATCCGCGGCCGCCGCGTCTCGCTCGCGGCGATGGTCCGCTTCAGCTCCGTCGGCATCGTGCTGCTGCTCTTCCTCGTCGTCAACGGCTTCGCCAACGACATCAGCCGCCTCACAGGCTGAGCGCCGCGCCCTCATAGAATCTGCCCATGGCCTCCGAGCGCCAGATCCATGTCGGCGGCGTGCCGATCGGTGGCGGCGCGCCCGTCGCGGTGCAGACGATGACCAAGACCGAGACGGCGAACCTCGCCGCGACGATGGAGCAGATCCGCACCGTCGCCGACGCGGGGGCCGACATCGTGCGCGTCGCGGTGCCACGCGAGCAGGACGCCGTCGCGCTGAAGACGATCGTCGCGCAGTCGCCGATCCCCGTCATCGCGGACATCCACTTCAACCACACGCTCGCGCTGAAGGCGATCGAGGCGGGCGCGCACTGCGTGCGGCTGAACCCCGGCAATATCGGCGGCCCGGACAAGGTCGCCGAGGTCGTCGCGCTCGCGCGCCGGCGCGGCACGCCGCTGCGCGTCGGCGTGAACTCCGGTTCGCTGCCCAAGCACCTGCGCGACCTCGAGTTCAGCGACCCCGTGCGGGCGCTTGTCAGCGCCGCCGTGGAGACCGTGGAACTGATGGAGCGGCTCGAGTTCTACGACTTCAAGGTCTCGATGAAGTCGACGTCGGTGCCGAACACGATCGCGTCGAACCGCGTGCTCGCCGAGCGCATCCCGTACCCGCTGCACCTCGGCGTCACCGAGGCCGGCACGAAGTGGTCCGGGTCGCTGAAGTCAGCCGTGGGGCTGGGCACGCTGCTCGCCGACGGCGTCGGCGACACGATTCGCATTTCGCTGTCGACGTTCCACGCCGAGGAAGAGGTGAAGGTCGCCTGGGAGATCCTGAAGGCGCTGAAGCTGCGCGAGCGCGGGCCGAGCCTGATCGCCTGCCCGACGTGCGGCCGCCTGCAGTTCGACATGGACAGCGTCGTCGCCGAGGTAGAGCGGCGCCTGGAAGCGTACGAGGATCCGATCGAGGTCTCCGTTCTCGGCTGCGCCGTCAACGGCATCGGCGAGGCGCGCCACGCCGACTTCGGCATCACCGGCGCCAAGGACATGGGGATGATCTACTCGAAGGGCGAGCCGCTGAAGAAGGTGCCCACGGGGCAGCTCGTCGACGAGCTCTTCAAGGAGATCGACCGCTACTACGCCGCCGGCAAGACGATCCAGCGCGACGAGGCGCAGGCGGCCGAGGCGCGCGCCTGGCTGGCCGAGAACGAGGACGCGACCGCGATGACGCCGGAGCGGATCGCCGCGATGGAGGCGGCCGCGGCAGAGAACGACGAAGCCGCGGCGCAGGTCCTGGAGGAGATGCTGGAGCCCGCGGGCGCGACGCCCGCGAACGGCAACGGCGAGAGCCCGGGCGTCAGGCTCGACGAAGAGGCCTCCCCGGTCGCGGGCCGGCGCTTCTCGCGCGGCTGAGCGGCTACAGCCGAGGGGGCCCTCGCGCCGATACTGCTCGTATGAGCAGGCTCGCCAACAGGCTCAGGGGCTGGCGGCGCAGATCGGCTGAGCGCCAGCGTCGCGAGATGCAGGCGCGGCGCGCGAAGACCTACGTGGCGCGCGACGGGCGCGGCCGCGTGATCTCCTCGCACTGACGGCTCGCGCGGGTGGCGCCTAGGCCGGCGCGGCCTCGTCCAGGAACCCGAGCAGCATGCGCCGGAACGCGCGCGGCTGCTCCAGCGGCGCGAGGTGCCCCGCCCGCGAGATCGTCGCGTGGCGGCCCTCGGGCAGCGTTTCGGCAAGCGCCGCCGCGGCCGCGATGAAGTCGGGCTTGTCGCGCGTGCCCGCCGCGCACAGCGCCGGCATGCGCAGCTCGCGCAGCCGGTCGAGTCGTTCTTCCAGCGGGTCGGAGCCGACGTCCGCGTCGGGGACCGCCTGCTGCAAAAGGAACGCCCGCCGCTGCATCGCGGCGATCCGCTCGCGCAGCTCCTGCGAGGCGCCCGGGAGCGTCCAGCCGTCGACGATCACCTCAACCGCGCGCTCCACCTCGCCCGCTTCGAGCGCCGCCTCCTCCGCCTCCCACACGGCGGCCAGCTCGTCCGACGGTTCCTCCTCGGCGCCGGGCGCCGGCGCCGAGATCAGCGCCAGTGCGCCGACCGCGGACGGCGCGACCGCGGCGACGCGCAGCGCGATCGCGCCGCCATAGGAGTTGCCGACGAGCGCCACAGGGTCGCTCGTGAGGATCCGCAGCGTCTGCAGGACGTCCTCCCACGGCGACTGCGGCCCGGGCTCGAGCCCGGCCTCCCCGAAACCCGGCAGGTCGAGCGCGATCACCCGCCGGCCCGCCTCGGCGAGCGGCGCGAGGTGCTCGCGCCACATCGTGCGGTCGGCGACGCCTGCGTGCAGCAGCACGAGAGGCGGACCCTCACCGACCGCGTCGAATGGCAGGATCATCCCAGCGCGGCGCTAGCCCGCGACCGAGAAGCGCTCCGCGATGCGGT
>DATJNQ010000010.1:0-40273 GCA_035507895.1 Solirubrobacteraceae bacterium
CCGTGTCGTGAAGCTCGAGCAGAACTACCGCTCGACCGAGACGATCCTTGCCGCGGCCAACGCCGTGATCGCCAACAACCGCGGCCAGATCGCCAAGAAGCTGTGGAGCGAACTGGGCCAGGGCGAGCAGATCCAGCTGCGCGCCCTGCAGGACGAGCACGCCGAGGCCCGCTACGTCGTCGGCGAGATCCAACGGCTCGTGGACGAGGGCGCGTCACGGGCGGAGATCGCCGTCCTCTACCGCACCAACGCGATGTCCCGGGTGATCGAGGACGCGCTCGTCCGCAACGACATCTCCTACCAGGTGATCGGGGGGACGAAGTTCTACGAGCGGGCGGAGATCAAGGACGCGATCGCCTACCTCACGTTCCTGGTCAACGGCGCGGACGTCGTCGCCTTCTCGCGCATCATCAACTCGCCGCGCCGCGGTATCGGGCAGACGTCGCTGGCGCGGATCACCGCGCAGGCGCAGACGCTCGGCACGGACGTATGGGACGTCGCCGCCGACGCCGCGAGCGTCCCCGGCCTCGCCGCCGCGGCGACGAAGGCGCTCACGCGCTTCATGGAGACGATGGCCGAGCTGCGCGAGCTCGCGCGCGAAGGCCTCGGCGTCGCCGAACTGCTGCAGGCCGTGCTCGAGCGCAGCGGCCTGATCGCGGCGCTCGAGGACGAACGCACGATCGAGGCCGAGGGGCGCATCGAAAACCTCGAGCAGCTCGTCGCGGTCGCGCACGAGTTCGACGACGAGCACGGCGAGGAGGCGTCGCTCGAGCTCTTCCTGCAGGAACTCGCGCTCGTCGCCGACGCCGACACGCGGCGTTCGGACAGCGGCCTGGTGACGCTCATGACGCTCCACAACGCGAAGGGCCTGGAGTTCCCCGTCGTCTTCATCGCCGGCCTCGAGGACGGCATGTTCCCGCACTCGCGGTCCATCGACGAGGGCGCGCTCGAGGAGGAGCGGCGCCTGTTCTACGTCGGCGTGACGCGCGCGATGCGCACCCTCTACCTCACGCACGCGCGCCGCCGCGCCGTCTTCGGCAGCCCGTCGGTGGCGATGCGCAGCCGCTTCGTCGACGAGGTGCCGGCGCACCTGCTCGACGTGCCCGCGCGACGCTCGAGCCCGACCAGCTGGTCGAGCGGAGCGGGCGACGGCGCGCAGGCGAGCGCCGCCGCCTACCGCCTCGGCGAGGACGTTCTGCACGCCGCCTTCGGTGAGGGCGTGGTCACGGCGCTCGAGCCCGGCGGCGTGATCGTCGTGCGCTTCGCGGGCGACGGCAGCGAGCGCAAGCTGATGGCCGACTACGCGCCCCTCTCGCGCCCTTGACGCGCGCCCCGCGACCCGTCGCACGCGGCCGCCACGGCGGCAAATAGCATTGCGGGCGTGAGCGCACGGCTGATCAGCGGCAAGGAGATAGCCGCGGCCGTGCGCGCGCGCGTCGCCGAGGGCGTCGCGGCGTTCGTGGCGGAAGGCCACCGGACGCCGGGGCTCGCGACCGTGCTCGTGGGCGACGATCCGGCATCCGCCGTCTACGTCGCGGGCAAGCAGCGCGCGTGCGAGGAGGTCGGCATGCAAGCCTTCGACGTGCGCATCGGGGCCGACGCGACCCAGCAGCAGGTTGCCGCCGAGGTCGAACGGCTCGGCGCCGACGCCGCGGTGAGCGGCATCCTCGTGCAGCTCCCGCTGCCGGACCAGCTCGACGGGGACACGCTCACGGCGCTCGTCGCGCCGGCGAAGGACGTCGACGGCCTCACGCCGCAGAACGCGGGCCTGCTCGCGCTCGGCCGCCCGGGACTGCGGCCCTGCACGCCCGCGGGCGTGATGGAGATGCTCCGCGCCAGCGACATCGACCCCGCGGGCATGGAAGCCGTCGTGATCGGGCGCTCGAACCTCTTCGGCAAGCCGATGGCGCAGCTGCTGCTGCAGGCCAACGCGACCGTCACGGTATGCCACTCGCGCACGCGCGACCTGGCGGCCGTCTGCTCGCGCGCCGACCTTCTCATCGCGGCAACCGGGCGGCCGCGGATGGTGACCGCCGACTACGTCCGTGAGGGGGCGGTCGTCATCGACGTGGGCATCAGCCGCATCGACCCCGCCGAGGCGGGCAACAAGAGCGGCATCGTCGGCGACGTCGACTTCGCCGCCGTGAGCGAGCGAGCCGCGGCGATTTCGCCCGTGCCCGGCGGGGTCGGGCCGATGACGATCGCGATGCTGCTCAGCAACACGCTGCAGGCGGCGCGCGCGGCGGTGAAGAGCTGATGCTGCGCCGCATGCGGGCGGGGGAGAGCACCGCGCTCGTCGGCGTCGCGCTCATCGTCGCCTCGCTCCTGACGCCGAGCTACACGTCCGCGGGCGGCGACCTGAGCGCGTGGGAAACGTTCGGTGCGAGCGTCACGCTCCAGCTGGCGGCGGCGTGCGCCGCGCTCGCGATGATCGTCGCGGCCCTCACCGAGCGCGAAAGCCCCGCCCACTCCGTCGCCACCGCCGTGTGGTGCGTGCCGCTGGCGTTGCTCGCGACGATCGCGTCCGTCATCAGGGCGCTCGAGCTCCCCGGGCACGCCACCGCGCCCGCCGTGGGGGTGTGGCTCGCGCTGGCGGGCAGCTGCGCAATCCTGATCGGCTCATGGATCGTCGTGCGCGATGAACACACGCCGCTCTACACGCCGGCGAAGCCGAACCCGCGGCCGCGCCCCTGACGGGCACCGGCCGTGAGCGTCGCCATCGCGCGTCTCGGCCGCGGCGAGCGGCTCCAGGGCGCCGGAGCCCTCGTGCTCTTCGTGTCCCTCTTCTTCCTGCCCTGGTGGGGGATCACGACGACGACGCCGGACGGCACGCTCGGATCGAGCGCGAACGGCTGGCACATGTTCGTCGACAGCCGCTGGCTGTGGCTCGCGACGATCGTCGGCGTCGCCGTGCACCTCGTGCGCCGCGCGTCGGGCCGGCCGCCCGCTTGGTCGGTCCCCCCGGCGGCCGTGATCGGCGCCGCCGCGTCCCTCTCGAGCGTCCTCATCCTCTACCGGATCCTGGACCACCGCGGCGGCTCGACAGGCGAGCTGCTCGGCTTCGGCTACACGGCGTCCGCGGGGATCAAAGTCGGCATCTGGCTCGCGCTCGCCGGTGCGCTCGCGATCGTCTGCGGCGCCTACCTGGAGCTCGCCGGGGAGGGCGTCAGGATCGACGGCGTGCGCTCGCGCGTGTCAGCCGCCGTCGCGCCGCCTGCGCCCGCGCGCGACGACGCCGCACCGCCGCCACAGGCGGGCCGCGAGGCGCCGCCCGGCGGCTGACGGCCACGCCCGGCGCCCAGCCGGGGCGCCATACAATGCCGCCACCGTGATCGGACGTGACGAGGTCCTTTACGTAGCCGCGCTCGCGCGGCTCGAACTGCGCGAGGACGAGATCGAGCCGATGGCGGCCGAGCTTTCCGCCGTCGTCGGCCACATCGAGAAAATGTCGGAGCTCGACATCGACGGCGTCGAGCCGACTTCGCACGTCGTCGCCGTCACCGGCGCGCTGCGCGCCGACGAGCCGCGCTCGTGCCTGCCCCGCGACGTCGCGCTCTCGCAGGCGCCGGCCGTCGCCGACGACGGCTTCCTGGTACCGAGCCCGCAGGCATGAGCGACGGCGCGCTGATCGCGCTGACGGCGGAGGCCGCCGCCGCCAGGATCGCCGACGGCAGCCTGCCCGCCGCCGAGTACGCCGAGGCGTACCGTGCGCGCGCCGCGGCGGACCGCGCCGCCGCCGACGACGGGCTCAACTGCTTCACGTGGGTCGCCGACAGCGTCGGCGACCACCGCGCGGGGCCGCTCGCCGGGGTGCCCGTCGCGGTGAAGGACCTCTTCTGCACGGCGGGGGTGCCGAGCCAGGCCGGCTCGCGGCTGCTCGAGGGGTACCTGCCGCCGTACACCGCGACCGCGGTGCGGCGCCTCGAAGACGCCGGCGCGACGTCGCACGCGAAGACCAACCAGGACGAGTTCGCCATGGGTTCGTCGACTGAGAACTCGGCGTTCGGTCCCTCGCGCAACCCGTGGGACCGAGAGCGGGTCCCCGGCGGCTCGTCGGGCGGCAGCGCCGCGGCCGTCGCGGCCGGCCTCGCGCCGTGGGCGCTCGGCACCGACACCGGCGGCTCGATCCGCCAGCCCGCCGCGCTGTGCGGCATCGTCGGTCTGAAACCGACGTACGGCTCGGTGTCGCGCTACGGCATGATCGCGTTCGCCTCCTCGCTCGACCAGGCCGGCCCGCTGACGCGCAACGTCCGCGACGCGGCCCTCATGCTGCGCCACATGGTCGGCCGCGACGAGTGCGACGCGACATCGCTGGACTATCCGCTCGAGATCCGCCTGCCGGCCCGCGAGGATCTCGCGGGCGTGCGCATCGGCGTGCCGGCCGAGCTCACGGCCGACGGCATCGAAGCCGGCGTGCTGGCGCGCTTCAGCGAGGCCCTCGCGCTCGCCGAGGGCCTCGGCGCGACGATCGAGCAAGTGACGCTGCCGACGGCGCCGCACGGGCTCGCCGCCTACTACGTGCTCGCGCCGGCGGAGTGCTCGTCGAACCTCGCGCGCTTCGACGGCGTGCGCTACGGCCACCGCGTGGAAGGCGCCGACCTCACGGAGATGTACACGCGCACGCGCCACGACGGCTTCGGGCGCGAGGTCCGCAGGCGCGTCATGCTCGGCACATACGCGCTCTCGTCGGGCTACTACGACGCGTTCTATGACCGCGCGCAGCGCGTGCGGACGCTCATCGCAGAGGACTTCGCGCGCGTCTTCGCCTCCGTCGACATCGTCGCGACGCCGACGACGCCGACCGTCGCGTTCCGGCTCGGCGAGAAGACCGCCGACCCCCTCGCGATGTACCTCAGCGACTACTGCACGGTGCCGATGTCGCTCGCCGGCATCCCCGCGATCTCGATCCCCGCCGGCCTCGTCGACGGCCTGCCCGCCGGGCTGCAGCTCGCAGCGCCGGCGTTCAAGGAGAACGAGCTGCTCGACGCGGCGCGCGCCCTGGAGCTCGCGCTCGCGTTCGACGGGAGCGCCGCGTATGTCTGACGCCGCCCGCTACGAGGCCGTGATCGGCCTGGAGATCCACGTCCAGCTGTCGACGCGCACGAAGATGTTCTGCGGCTGCGAGCTCTCGTTCGGGGAGGAGCCGAACACCCGCACGTGCGCCGTCTGCCTCGGCCTGCCCGGCGCCCTGCCCGTCGCCAACGCGCGCGCCATCGAACTCGGCCTGATGATCGGCATGGCACTCGGCTCCGAGCTCGCGCCACGGTCGGTCTTCCACCGCAAGAACTACTTCTACCCGGACCTGCCGAAGGGCTACCAGATCTCGCAGTACGACCAGCCGCTGTGCCGCGGCGGGCACCTCGGCGAGATCCGCATCCACCGCGTGCACCTCGAGGAGGACGCCGCCAAGCTGATCCACGTCGGCGCGAGCGGGCGCATCCACGGCTCCGACGCGAGCATCGTCGACTTCAACCGCGGCGGCACGCCGCTCGCCGAGATCGTCACCGAGCCCGACCTGCGCAGCGCCGAGCAGGCCGGCGAATGGCTGCGCCTGCTGCGCACCACGCTGCGTCAGCTCGGCGTGAGCGACGTCAACATGGAGGAGGGCTCGCTGCGCTGCGACGCGAACATCTCGCTGCGGCCCTCCGGGAGCGACGCGCTCGGCACCAAGACGGAGCTCAAGAACATGAACTCGTTCCGCTTCCTGGAACGCGGCATCCGCGCCGAGATCGACCGTCAGCGGGAGATCCTCGAAGCGGGCGGCGAGGTCGTCCAGGAGACGCTCCACTTCGACCCCGCGACCGCGAGCCTCACGGCGCTGCGCTCCAAGGAGCAGGCGCAGGACTACCGCTACTTCCCCGAGCCGGATCTGCTGCCCGTCGCGATCGACGAGGCGATGCTCGCCGCGGCGCGCGAGGCGATGGTCGAGCTGCCCGCCGCACGCGCCGACCGGCTCGAGCGGGAACTCGGCCTCAGCGCCGAGGCGGCGCGCACGCTCGCGTTCAACGCCGAGCTCGGCGACTACTACGACCGGGCGCTCGCCGCCGCCGAGGTCGACGCCCGCGCGCTCGCCAACTGGCTCAGCGACCTCGTCGGCCGGCTGGGCGACGAGCGGACGCCGGCCGAGTCCAGCGTCACGCCGGCCGCGCTCGCCGAACTCGTCGCCCTCGTCGAGGGCGGCGAGATCACGACCGCCGGCGGGCGGCAGGTCCTCGACGTGCTCGTGCGAGAGGGCGGCGAGCCGCGCGCGGTCGTGGCGGCGCAGGGCCTCGCGGCGATCGGCTCGGACGACGAACTCGCCGCGCTCGTCGCCGCGGCGATCGACGCCAACCCCGACGCCGCGGAGCGCATCCGCTCCGGCAACGCGAAGGCGATCGGCCCGATCGTCGGTCACGTCATGCGCGAGAGCCGCGGGCGAGCCGACGGCGCCGAGGTCGCCCGGCTCGTCAACGAGCAGCTCGGCGTCTAGCGACGCGGCGGCGCTAAGCTTGCGCCATGGAAACCGAGAAGCGCTCTGGATCCTTCGGGCGTACGGCCCTCGCGGTGCTTGTGCTGCTGATCGCAGCCTGGCTGCTGCTCGGCGTCATCGGGCACGTGCTGTCGTTCCTCTTCAGCACGGTCCTCGTCGTCGTGGCGATCATCGCCGTGATCTGGGCGCTGCGCATCCTGCTGTAGACGCGGCTCCGCCATGGGCTACCTCGTCATCGCGCTCTGCTTCGGGCTGTCCGGGGGCATCATCGGACGCGCGAAGGGCAGCTCGTTCTGGCTCTGGTTCCTGATCTCGGGCTTGATCCCGTTCTTCGGCCTGCTCGCCGCGATCTTCTACCGCTCCGAGCACGACGAGCTGCGCAGGCGCTGCCCGAACTGCGGCCGCGTGACCAAGATCTACGACGCGATCTGCACCCGCTGCGGCACGGAGCTCGACTTCCCCGACGAGGCGATCGCGCCGCAGTCGTGGGGCCCGCCGGCCGAGCAGGGCTAGCGCAAAGTTTAGGCGTCCCTAAGCGGGACCCTGACGTACGCTAGCCCTCGTGGAGGCCCCTGCGACACGGTCGACCGCGATCCACGAGCGCTTCATCGCACGCGTGATCCACCGCTTCGGCTTCGCGGACGAGCGGCAGTTCGTGCTGCGCGTCGTCCAGCCCGCGCTCGTCGGCATGATCGACGGCACCGTCTCCTCGATCGCGCCGATCTTCGCCGCCGCGATCTCCTCGGACTCGCACACGGCCTTCCTCGTGGGACTCGCGACGGCGCTCGGCGCGGGCGTCTCGATGGGGTGGTCGGAGGCGCTGTCCGACACGGGCGTGCAGACCGGACGCGGCTCGGCTGTCGTGCGCGGCACGATCACCGGCGCGATGACGGCGCTCGGCGGGCTCTTCCACACGCTGCCGTTCCTGATCTCGAACGTCCACACGGCGCTGCTCGTCGCGGGCGGCGTCGTCGCCGTCGAGCTCTTCGTGATCGCGTGGGTGCGCAAACGGTTCCTGCACGTTTCGATGCGCGAGTCGCTGCTCGTCGTGACCGCGGGAGGGGCGATCGTGCTCGCGATCGGCGTCTCCATCGGGTCCGCCTGAGCGGCGTAATCCCACTGGTAGACTCGGATTTCCGTCAAAACCGCCGGACGAAGGAAGGGGAAACGCGCATGCGGGCCGTCGACGCCCTTATGGAATGCCTGAAGGCCGAGGGCGTGGACGTCGTTTTCGGGCTGCCCGGCGGCGCGAACCTCCCCACCTACGACGCTTTCGTCGACGCCGGCATCCGCCACATCCTCGTGCGCCACGAGGCCGGCGGCGGGCACGCGGCCGAGGGTTACGCGAAGTCGACGGGACGCGTCGGCGTCGCGTTCGCGACGAGCGGCCCGGGAGCGACGAACCTCGTGACGCCGATCTGCGACGCGATGATGGACTCCGTGCCGGTGGTCTTCATCACGGGCCAGGTCCGCACGGAGCTGCTCGGCACCGACGGATTCCAGGAGGCCGACACGATCGGCATCACGATGCCGGTCGTCAAGCACTCGTTCATGGTCCAGGACGCGCAGGAGATCGCGCGCGCCGTGCACGAGGCGTTCCACATCGCCCGCAGCGGCCGTCCCGGTCCGGTCGTCGTCGACATCCCCATGGACGTCTCGCGCACCGAGATCACGTACGAGGAGGTGAAGGACGTGCGCCTGCCGGGCTACCAGCCGCGCGTCGAGGGCAACCAGAAGCAGATCCGCCAGGCCGCGAAGGCGTTCGCCGCTGCCCGCCGCCCCGTGATCTACGCCGGCGGCGGCGTCGTCAACGCGAACGGCGCGGCCGAGCTGCGCGAGCTCGCGCTGTCGGACCGCTTCCCCGTGACGTGCACGCTCATGGGGCTCGGCGCGTTCCCCGCGCCGCACCCGCAGTGGCTCGGCATGCTCGGCATGCACGGCACCCGCACCGCGAACTACGCGATGGACGAGGCCGACCTCATCTGCGCCGTGGGCGCCCGCTTCGACGACCGCGTCACGGGCAAGCTCTCCGAGTTCGCCCCGCGCGCCAAGTTCATCCACATCGACGTCGACCCCGCCGAGATCTCGAAGAACGTGCCCGCCCACATCCCGATCGTCGGCGACGCCCGCAACGTGCTCACGCGGCTCGTCAAGGAGTACCGCGACCTCGACGCCGACCCGGCGCGCCTTGAGCCGTGGTGGGAGCGCATCGAGCAGTGGCGCAAGACATACCCGCTCGGCTGGGAGGAAAGCTCCGACAGCGAGATCAAGCCCCAGTACATGATCCGCGCGCTGTACGAAGCCACCGACGGCCAGGCGATCGTCACGAGCGACGTCGGCCAGCACCAGATGTGGACGGCCCAGTACTACGACTTCCCCGAGCCGCGGCGCTGGATCAACTCGGGAGGCCTGGGCACGATGGGCTTCGGCCTGCCGTCCGCGATGGGCGCCGCCGTCGGCAACCCCGACCGCACCGTCGTCTGCGTCGCCGGTGACGGCTCGATCCAGATGAACTCGCAGGAGCTCGCGACCTGCGCGCAGGAGCGGATCCCGGTGAAGGTGTTCGTGATGAACAACGGCTATCTCGGCATGGTCCGCCAGTGGCAGGAGCTCTTCTGGGACCGTCGCTACAGCCACGTCGAGATGGGCGAGTTCCCCGACTTCGTGAAGCTCGCCGAGGCGTACGGCGTCACGGGCCTGCGTCTCAGCGACAAGACGACGCTCGTGCAGGACATGCGCGACGCCCTCGCGATCGAGGGCCCCGTGCTCGTCGACGTGCGCGTCACGCGCGAGGAGAACACGTACCCGATGATCCCCGCCGGCCACGCCGCGCGCGAGATGGTCGGCTGAAGGCGGCGGCGATGGGGGAACCGGGCACCAAGGAGCCGCTGAGCCTCGAGGAGCTCGAGGCCGCGGCGAGCCTGCGCACGGGTCGCAAGCACGTCCTGTCGATCCTCGTCGAAGACAAGGCGGGTGTCCTCACGCGCATCGCGGGCCTGTTCGCCCGCCGCGGCTTCAACATCGACACGCTCACCGTCGGCCCGACGGAGGACGAGCGCATCTCACGCGTCACGCTGACCGTCGACGGCGCGCTGCACCCGATCGACCAGGTCACGAAGCAGCTACACAAGCTCGTCAACGTGCTGAAGATCCGCGACCTGGAGCCCGCCGAAACGGTCTCGCGCGAGCTCGCGCTGTTCAAGGTCAACGCCGACGGCGTTCAGCGCGGCGAGCTCGTCCAGGTCGCCGACATCTTCCGCGGCAAGGTAGTGGACGTCACGAAGCGCGCGATGATCATCGAGATCACCGGCACGTCCGAGAAGATCGAGGCGTTCGAGGCGATGGTCCGCCCGTTCGGCCTGATCGAGATGATGCGCACCGGCGAGATCGCGATCGCCCGCGGACGCAGCGAGACCTGATGGCCCCCGCCAGCCGCGTCGCGGCTCAGGCCGTCGACGGCACCGCGCTGGCGGCGACGCTCACGCGCGCGCTGGCGCGGGCGCGCGAACGCGGCGAGCCGGTGCTCGCGTGCCACACGTTCGCGCTGCCGTCGCACGCCGACCCGTCGGCGTGGGTGCACGCGTCACGCCGGCCCGGCGAGGACTGGTTCCTCTTCGAGCAGCCCGCCCGCGGCGCTTCGGCGATCGCGGGTCTCGGCCGCGCGACGCGGATCGAGAGCGCGGGCCCGGGCCGTTTCGCCGACGCCGCGGGCCGCTGGCGCGGCGTCGCGGCCGGCGCCGTGAGCTCCGGCGACGGCGGGCCGCTCGCGGTGGGCGGTTTCGCGTTCGCCCCCGACGGCGGCCAGGCGCCCCACTGGCACGGCTACGCCCCGGCGTCGCTCGACGTCCCCGAGCTCGCCGTCGTGCGGCGCGGCGCGAGCGTCCGCGCGACGCTCGCCGCGAACGTCGGCCCGGACGACACCGCCGCCGAGCTGACGGAGCGCCTCCTGCGGCGCGCGGAGGAGCTTCACGCCGGGCAGCTGCCGCTGCTGGACCCGGCGCCGGCGGGCCGCTACCGCGTCGTCGGTGCGATGCCGCCCGAGCACCACGAACTCGCCGTCGCGCGCGCCACCGAACTGATCGCCGCCGGCCGCTTCGCGAAGATCGTGCTCGCGCGCGAAGTGCACGTCCACGCGCCCGCCGACCACGATCCGGCAGCGGTGTTCGGCGTGCTGCGAGAGGAGTTCCCATCCTGCTTCGTGTTCTGCGTCGCCCGCGGCGCGAGCGCGTTCGTGGCGGCGAGCCCGGAGCTCCTGCTGCGCCGCGAAGGGCACCGCGTGAGCACCGTCGCGCTGGCAGCGTCCACGCGGCGCAGCGCCGACCCCGCCGTCGACGATCACCTCGGCGAGCAGATGCTGCGCGACGCGAGCTACCGCGAGGAGCACGCCATCGTCGCGCGGCGCATCGAACGGCTGCTCGAGCCGCACGCCGTGTGGGTCGCCGCCGCGCGCGAACCGGAGATCGTCCGCATCGCGAACATCCAGCATCTCGCGACGCCGATCCGCGCGCAGCTCGCGACGCCGATCGACGCGCTCGAGCTCGCCGGCCTGCTGCACCCTACGCCCGCGGTCGCGGGCGAGCCCGTCGCCGACGCGCTGCCGCTGATCCCGGCGCTCGAGGGGCTCGACCGCGGCTGGTACCTCGGCCCGGTCGGCTGGACCGACGCGGTCGGCGACGGCGAGTTCTGTGTCGCGCTGCGCTGCGCGCTCCTCGCCGGGCCGCTCGCGCGCTGCTTCGCCGGCGGCGGGATCGTGCGCGGCTCGGTGCCGGCGAGCGAGCTCGCCGAGACCGAGATCAAGCTGCAGGCTCTCCTGCCGCTGCTCAGCGGCTGAGCGCGCCGGCCACGTCCGCCCACATCCGCTCGTGCAGCGCGACGTTCGCCGCGCGCCCACTGCGCACCTCGACGACGCGGCTCGCGCCCGACGAGATGGACTCGAGCACGAGCCGGGCGGCGTCGGCCGCGTCGTGCGCGAGAGCGTGGTCGAGGCCGAAGGCGGCCGTGACCGCAGCGAAGTCGAGCTCCGGCGCCGTCGCGACGTGCCGCTCGTAGAGCCCGTCGCCGGCGAGCGCGCTGTGCGCGACCGGCAGGAAGTCGAAGATGCCGCCGCCGCCGTTGTTGAGCAGGACGACGGTCAGCGCGAGGCCGAGCCGGCGGGCGCAGACGAGCGCGCCGATGTCGTGCGTGAACGCCACGTCGCCGATCAGCGCGACGACCGGCCCCTCGTCGGCGGCGGCGACGCCGAATGCGCTCGCGAGCGTCCCGTCGATGCCGCTCGCGCCACGGTTGCAAAGGACGCGCGGAGGCGCCTCGCGCGGGCGCCACGTCGCCTCGATGTCACGGACCGGCATCGAGGACGCGACAAACAGGGTCGCGTCGGCGGGCAGCTGCTCGCCGAGCACCGCCGCCACCGCGACCTCGCTGAGCTCGCCGCCGACGGCGCGCGCGATGGCGCCGCCCGCCGCTTCGTCGGCGCTGCGCCACAGCGCGAGCCAGCCGGGGTCGCAATCCCAACCGTCCACTTCGGCGAGCTGGCTGAGCGTCGCCGCGGCGTCGTCCTGCCAATAGGAGCAGAGCGCCGCGTCCGGATCCTGCCACGCGTCCTCGGCGCCGACCTGGACCTGCGGCACGTCAGGCATCGCGGCGAGCCACTGGCGCAGCGGCTTGGAGACCGGCAGATCGCCGACGCGCAGCACGAGATCGGGCCGCGCGGTCTCGCGAAAGCCCGCGTCGCGCAGCAGCGCGTCGTAGTGCGCCACCGCGGCCGGCGGGCGCCGCGCCCCGGAGAGCGGGTCGGCCAGAAGCGGCCAGGCGGCGTGCGCCGCGAAACCCGCCGCCGCGGCGCCGAGGGCGCCGCGCTCATCGCGGCCCGCGACGAGCAGCGGCCGGCGCGCACGCGCGAGCACCGCGGCCCGTCCCTCCTCAGGGGGCGCGTCGCGGCGCAGGTGCACCGTCACGAGCGGGCGCCCGTCGGGCCGTCCGCCCGCCGCGCGGTCCGGCACCACGTCCGTGACGAGCGGCTCGCGCAGCGGGAAGTTCAGGTGCACCGCGCCCGGTGAGCCGGAGAGGGTCGCCGCGAAGGCGCGGCACGCGAGCGTCCTGACCCAGCGCAGCCCGGGGCCATCCTCGCCGCCGAGCTCGACCTCGAAGAACCACTTCGCCGCGTCGCCGTAGAGCTTCAGCTGGTCGATCGCCTGCCCCGCGCCGTTCTCGCGCAGCTCGGCGGGCCGGTCGGCGGTGAGCACGAGCAGCGGCACGCGCGCCTCGTGGGCCTCCACCACGGCGGGGTGCATCTCCGCCGCCGCGGTACCCGACGTGCACGCCACCACCGCCGGTACGCCCGTGGCCTTCGCGACGCCGAGCGCGAAGAAGGACGCGCCGCGCTCGTCGATGTGCGAATGGCAGGCGATGCGCTCATCGCGCGCGAGCGAGATCACCAGCGGCGCCGACCGCGACCCGGGGGACGTGCACGCGTGCCGCACGCCGCAGCGCGCGAGCTCGTCGACGAACGCCGCGAGCAGACCGTACGTGCGGTCCGGTCCGCTCATACGATGCGCCGGTGCGAACCGTCGTGTTCCTGCATGGCTTCGGCTCGAGCGCGCGCAGCTGGGACGCTGTCATCTCTCATCTGGACGCATCACGCTACCGGTCGGTCACCGTCGACCTCCCGGGGCACGGCACGTCCGCCGACGTCATGCCCGCCAGCTACGCGCGCGCGGTGGACCTCACCCTCGCCGCCGCGCCGGGCCCGCTGGTCCTGTGCGGCTACTCGATGGGCGCCCGCGTCGCGCTCGCGGCGGCGCTCGCGGATCCCGCACGCGCCGATGCCCTGGTGCTCGTGTCCGGGCACGCCGGAATCGAGGATCCGGCGGAGCGGGCCGCGCGCAGGGCGAGCGACGAGGAGCTCGCCGGTCGTCTCGAGGGGATGACGCCCGGGGAGCTCGCCGACGCGTGGAACGCGCAGCCGCTCTTCGCGTCCGACCCGCCCGCGGTGCTCGCCGCAGCGCGAGAGGACCTGCTGCGCCAGCGGCCGCGCTCGCTCGCCGCGGCGCTGCGCGGCCTCGGCCCCGGCGCGTTCGAGCCCGCCTGGGCGCAGCTCGGCACCCTCGCGGCGCCGCTCGTCGCCGTCGCGGGAGAGCGCGACGAGCGCTACCGCGACCTCGCCCTGCGCCTCGCGCGGACGGCACCGTCGGGCAGCGCGCTGACAGCGCCCGGCGGCCACCGCGTTCCGCTCGAGTCGCCGCGCGCCGTCGTCGCCGCGCTAGACGGGCTCGACGCCGAGCCCCGCTGAGCGCGGCACCTCGATGCGGCCGCGCTCCGCGGCGAGCACCGGTGGCGCGTCGCTGAAGAGCGCGAGCGTGGCAAGGCCGCAGTGCGCCACCGGGCCGGTCGACGCGAGCGCCGCGGCGGCGTGCAGCGCCGCGGCGACGCCGAGCGGGCCGTCGAACGTTGAGGCGAGGTACACGTCGCCGCCGCCGGCGCGCACGAGGGACGCGGCGGCGAGGAGCGGCGTGATGCCGCCGCAGGCCGACACCTTCAGGCACACGGCGTCGGCGCAGCCCGCGGCGAGCGCCCCCGCCTCGGAGGCCGTCTCGTCGATCGCGACGCGGACCGCGACACGGTCGCGGACTGAGCGGATCGCGTCGACGCCGTGGACGGGCTCCTCGACGAGCTCGAGCCCGGCGCCTTCGAGCGCGCCGATCATCGCGACGGCGGTCGCCACGTCCCACGCGCCGTTCGCGTCGAGCCGCAGCAGCACGTCGTTGCCGGCGGCGGCGCGAACCGCCGCGACGCGCGCCGCGTCATCGCCGAGGCCGACCTTCACCTTCAGGCAGCCGAAGCCGTCCGCCACGGCGCTCGCGGCGCTGCGCGCGGCCCCCGCGCGGTCCGCGTCGGCGATCGTCGCGTTGACCGCGACCGAGCGGGCCGGCGGATCTGCGAGCAGCTCGCACACCGGGCGCCCCTCGCGCCGGCCGGCCATGTCCCAGAGCGCGATGTCGACGGCCGCGAGCGCCTGCGGCAGCGGGTCGACCGCGCGGCACGATTCGATCGCCGGCGCGCCGCCGTCGATGCCGTCGAGGGCCGCCGCATAGCCCTGCAGCACGCGCTCGACCCGGGCGAGCGAGACGCCGTCGTAGGCCGCGAGCGGCGCGGCTTCGCCGAAGCCGGCCTCCCCGTCACGCCCCGAGAGGCGCACCTGGATGACCTCGCGCTCGCCGAGCGTCCCGTAAGACGCCTGTGCCTCGCTCGAGAAGCTGAAGCTGCGGCGCTCCAGCTCCAGCTTCACGAGATCCCGCCGCTCGCGAGGATGCCCGCGGCAAAGAGCAGGCAGAAGAGCAGCTGCAGCATGCCGGTGCCGGCCAGCGCGACGTTGAGCGAGGGGCCGTCGGTCCGCGTGCGAACAACATCGGTCAGGCGCAGCGCGATCGGGATCGCGGCCCAGGGGAGCAGGAGCCAGGCGGTCATCGAGCCGAACACCCACGGCAGCGGCGCGGTCAGGAACGCGAGCGTGAGCATCGCGCCGTACAGCGTCCTCGTCCGCTCGCGGCCGAGGCGCACGGCGAGCGTGCGCTTGCCGGCGCGCCGGTCGGTCTCAAGGTCGCGCACGTTGTTGACGACGAGGATCGCGCTCGCGAGAAGGCCCACCGGGATCGCGCACAGGAACGCCTGCCACGCCCACTGCTGCGTCTGCACGTAGTAGGAGCCCGCGACCGCGACGACGCCGAAGAAGAGGAAGACGAAAACCTCGCCGAGACCCTCGTAGCCGTAGGGCCGCGGGCCGCCGGTGTAGAGCACGCCGGCGAGGATCGACGCGGCGCCGATCGCCAGGAGCGCCCAGCCGGCGACGTAGACGAGGTAGGCGCCGCACAGGCACGCGAGGGCGAACGAGATGTAGGTCGCGGCGAGCACCTGGCTCGGGGGGACCAGCCCGCCGGCCGTGACGCGCACCGGCCCGAGGCGGTCCTCGGCGTCCGCGCCGCGCCGCGCGTCGGAGTAGTCGTTCGACAGGTTGGTGCCGACCTGGATGAAGATCGCGCCGAGCAGCGCCGCGACGAACGCCGCCGCTTTGAAGTGCCCGGCGCCGAGCGCCAGTGACGTGCCGACGAGGACCGGCGCGACCGCCGCGGGCAGCGTGCGCACGCGGGCCGCCATGACCCAGATGCGGACCGTTCGCACGCCGGTCAGGCCCGCTTGGGGAAGCGCGAGAAGTCGGGTGGGCGCTTCTCGCGGTACGCGTCCCGCCCCTCGCGGGCCTCCTCGCTCGCGTAGAAGAGGAGGTTCGCGTCGTGCGCGAGCTGCTGCAGTCCCGCCATGCCGTCCTCGCCGGCGTTGAAGCTGGCCTTCAGCAGCCGCAGTGCGAACGGTGAGAGCGCGAGCATCTCGCGGCACCAGGCGACCGTTTCGCTCTCGAGGTCGGCGAGCGGGACGACGGTGTTGACCAGACCCATCTCGCGCGCCGCCGCGGCGTCGTACTGGCGGCACAGGAACCAGATCTCCTTCGCCTTCTTCGGGCCGACGAGCTCGGCGAGCACGCTCGCGCCGTACCCGCCGTCGAACGAGCCGACGCGGGGCCCGACCTGGCCGAAGCGCGCGTTGTCGGCTGCGATGGTGAGGTCGCAGACGAGGTGCAGCACGTGGCCGCCGCCGATCGCGTAGCCGGCGACCATGGCCACGACCGGCTTGGGCAGCCGGCGGATCTGGACATGCAGGTCCGTGACGTGGAAGCGGCCGACCGTGGCGCCCTCCTCCAGGTAGCCGGTGTCGCCACGCACGCGCTGATCGCCGCCGGAGCAGAAGGCGTCGGGGCCGCTCCCGGTGAGGATGATCGCGCCGATCGCCGGGTCCTCGCGCGCGTGTTCGAAGGCACGCGAAAGCTCCATCACCGTGCGCGGGCGGAACGCGTTGCGCACCTCGGGACGGTCGATCGTGATCTTCGCGATACCGGCGTCCTGTCCCGCAGAATGCTCGTAGAGGACGTCGGTGAAATCCGCGACCTGCGCGTCGGCTACGGCGTTCCAGGCGGTGCTCACGCCGCGAAGGCTAGCCTGTGCGCCGTGATCGTCCCGCGCTGGCTGGAGCGCACCGCAGAGCGCCGGCCCGGCGGCGTCGCGCTCGTCTGCGCGCAGGGGACATGGACGAACGCGCGCCTCGGCGCGGAGGCGCGCACAGCCGCCGGCGCGCTCGCGGCGCGCGGCGTGGCGGCCGGTGACCGCGTGGCGATTGAGCTGCCGGCGGGACTCGAGTTCGCGCGCGTGCTGCATGGCTGCATGCTGCTCGGGGCCGCCGCGGTGCCGATCGACCTGCGCCTCGCGGAGAGCGAACGGGCTGCGCGGCGCCGCGGCTGCGCCGCGGTCGTGGGCGAGGGCCTCGGCGCGGGCCGCGAGTGGCAGCCGGCCACCCCCGGGCACGACCTCGGCGCCGTCGCGGTGGTCCTCTACACGTCCGGCACGAGCTCTGACCCGAAGCACGTCGAGCTCACGTACGGCAACCTGCTCTGGAGCGCCCTCGCCTCCGCCGTCGCGCTCGGCGTCAACGAGCGTGAGCGCTGGCTTTGTGCGCTGCCGCTCACGCACGTCGGCGGGCTCTCGATCCTCGTGCGCGCCGCGATCTACGGCACGGGCGCGGTCCTGCACGAGCGCTTTGACACCGAGCGCGTCCTCGCGGCGCTCGCGGGCGACGGCGTGACGGTCGTGAGCCTCGTCGCGACGACCCTCGCGCGGCTGCTCGATGCGGGCCTGGAGGGAGGCGGCGGGCTGCGCCTCGCGCTGACCGGTGGCGGGCCCGTGCCGCTCCCGCTACGCGAACGCGCCGCTGCCGCCGGCGTGCCCGTTGCGCTCACGTACGGCCTCACGGAGGCCGCGTCGCAGGTCACGACGACGCCCTATGCGCGCGTCGCCGCGGGCGCGAGCGACGCCGGGCCGCCGCTCTTCTGCACGACCGTGCGGATAGCGGACGACCGCGAGATCCTCGTGCGCTCGCCGACCGTGAGCGCGCCGTGCGTGGCCGACGACGGCTGGCTTCACACGGGCGACGTCGGCGAACTCGACGGCGACGGCAACCTGACGGTCACGGGACGGGCCGCGGACACGATCGTGAGCGGAGGCGAGAACGTCGCCCCCGGCGAGGTCGAGGCCGTGCTCGAATCGCACCCGGACGTCGTCGAGGCAGCGGTCTACGCCATGCCCGACGCGGAGTGGGGGGAGGCGGTCTGCGCGCTCGTCGTCGCGCGCCCCGGAGAGGAACTCGACGCCGACGCGCTGCTCGCGTTCTGCGCCGGGCGGCTCGCGCGTTTCAAGATGCCCAAGCTCGTGCGCGTCACGCACGAGCCGCTCCCGCGGACCGGATCTGGGAAGCTGCTGCGGCGGCAGATCGTATGAGCGACCCCGACGAACAGCGGCAGGCGAGCATCGAGAGCTGGGAGGCGGCAGCCTCGGGCTGGCGCCGGCGCCAGGAGATGATGCGCGAGCTCTCCGCGCCCGTGTCGAGCTGGATGCTCGACGCGCTCGACCCGCAGCCCGGCGAGCGGATCCTCGAGCTCGCCGCCGGTGTCGGCGAGACGGGGCTGCTCGCGGCCTCGCGCGTCGCCCCCGACGGCAGCGTGCTGATCAGCGACCAGGCGCAGGCGATGCTCGACGCGGCCCGCGAGCGCGCCGCGGAGCTCGGCCTCACGAACGTCGAGTTCCGCCAGATCAACGCCGAATGGATCGACCTGCCCACGGCGTCCGTCGACGGCGTCCTCTGCCGCTGGGGGTACATGCTGATGGTCGACGCCGAGACCGCGCTGCGCGAGACGCGGCGGGTACTCGCACCCGGTCGGCGGGTCGCCCTCGCGGCGTGGGACGACATCGCGGCGAACCCGTGGTTCGCGGCGCCCGCGCTGGAGCTCGTGGAGCGCGGGCTCATCAAACCGCCGCCCGCAGGCGCGCCGGGCCCCTTCGCGCTCAGCGACGCTACGAAGCTCAGCGAGCTCCTGCACGCCACGGGCTTCACCGGCGTCGTCGTCGAGGCGGTCGACATCGAGCGGCGCCACCCCGACTTCGACGAGTTCTGGGAGAGCACGCTCGACTTCTCGGCTTTCGTCCACGACGCCGTGATGGCGCTGCCGTCGGAGCAGATCGACGAGCTGCGCGCGTCGCTCGCTCGGCGCCTCGCACCCTTCACCGCGCCTGACGGCTCGCTCTCGCTGCCGGGGCGCACGCTCGTCGCCGCGGCGTCGGCCTAGCGGCGCCACGGACATCGGCTAGCCTGCCGAACATGATCTACGACGACGACGCAGACCTCTCGCTCCTGGACGGCAAGACCGTCGCAATCATCGGCTACGGCTCACAGGGCCACGCCCACGCGCTGAACCTCCGCGACTCCGGCGTGTCCGTCGTCGTCGGCCTGCGCGCCGACTCGGCGTCGGCGGAGAAGGCGCGCGGCGAGGGACTCGAGGTGCTCTCCGTCGTCGACGCCGCGAGCCGCGGCGACCTCGTCATGATCCTCGTCCCCGACGAGCTGCACCGCGAAGTGTGGGAGGAGATCCGCGACGGCATCGCCCCCGGCAACATGCTGCTCTTCGGGCACGGCTTCTCGATCCATTACGGCGAGGTCGATCCGCCCGCCGGCGTGGACGTGGCGATGGTCGCGCCGAAGGGGCCGGGTCACCTCGTGCGCCGCCAGTTCACTGAAGGCAGCGGCGTGCCGGGCCTCGTCGCCATCGCGCAGGACGCCACCGGCAACGCGCGCGCCCTGGCGCTGGCGTACGCGAAGGGCATCGGCTGCACGCGCGGCGGCGTGATCGAGACGACATTCAAGGACGAGACCGAGACGGACCTTTTCGGGGAGCAGGCGGTGCTCTGCGGCGGCGTTTCGGAGCTCGTCCAGGCCGGCTTCGAGACCCTCGTCGACGCTGGCTACGACCCTCAGATGGCGTACTTCGAGTGCCTGCACGAGGTCAAGCTGATCGTCGACCTGATGTACGAGAAGGGGCTCGCCGGGATGCGCTACTCGATCTCGAACACCGCCGAGTACGGCGACTACACGCGCGGCAAGCGCGTCATCACCGAAGAGACGCGGGACCAGATGCGCAGGATCCTCGGCGAGATCCAGTCCGGCGACTTCGCCCGCGAGTGGATCGCGGAGAACCGCGCCGGCCAGGAGAACTTCAAGCGCATGCGCGAGGAGCAGGAAGGCACCCAGATCGAGCGCGTCGGCGAAGAGCTGCGCTCGAGCATGGATTGGCTCAAGCCGGCGTTCTGAGCGCCCCGTGCTCGCGTACGTGTTCTGGCACCGCCCGCGCGACGATGCCGACACCGGCGCCTATGAGCGCGCCGACGCGGACCTGCACCGCTCGCTGCAGCGGGAGCGAGCCGGTGGGCTGATCGAGTCCGCGACGGCGCGCGTCGGAGAGCTTCCCCGGCTCAAGGGCGGCGGCTACGAGGACTGGTACGTCGTGCCCGGCTACGCCGGGCTCGGCGAACTCGCCGCCGCCGCGGCGACGGGCGCGCACGCAGACCCGCACGGGCGGGCCGCCGGGATGCTCGCGGAAGGCACCGCGGGCCTTTACGAGCACCTCGACGGCGACGGGGGCGTCGCGCACGCGACGCACGCCACGTGGGTCGAGCGCCCGCCGGGCGCGCGCTACCCCGCGCTCGCCGACCTCTTTAGCGGCGCGGACGGCCCCTTTCGAGCGGGACTCTGGCGCCGCGCGCTCGTGCTCGGCCCCGCGCCGGAGCTCTGCGTCCTGCACGACGCGAACTTTGCGCCGGCCGCGCCGGACGGCTGGCGAACGTTCACCGCAACGAGGGAGGCCCCGTGACACTGATCGACGCCGAGGTCCACGACGGCGAGTTCCAGCGCCAGGTCTCGAGCTTTCGCGACTGGGTCGGCGTGGATCCGCGACCCGGCGGCGGCGAAGCGCTCGCGGCCGAGGCCGGCCGCTACCACCTGTACGTCTCGCTCGCGTGCCCGTGGTGTCACCGCACCGTGATCGTCAGGGAGCTCGCCGCCCTCGCCGACGCGATCCCGGTCTGGTACGCGGCGCCGTACCGGGACGAGAGGGGGTGGGCGTTCACCGCCGAGTCGTTCGACGACGGACCCGGCGGGCGCTACGTCGACGGCCTGAACGGCTGGGACTTTCTCGCGCAGGCTTACGCCGCGAGCGACCCGGGCTACGAGGCGCGCGTCACGGCCCCGGTCCTCTGGGACGCCGAGCGCCGGCGCATCGTCAACAACGAGTCGGCCGACATCGTGCGCATGATGGGTCAGGGCGACTCGCTCGGCGGCCTCGGCGCCGGCGCCGATCTCGACCTGTACCCGCGGGAACTGCGCGAGGAAATCGACCGCACCAACGAGCGCACGTTCGCGAAGATCTCGAACGCCGTCTACCGCGCCGGCTTCGCGCGCAGCCAGCGCGCCTACGACCACGCCGTCACCGAGCTGTTCGAGAACCTCGAGTGGCTCGACGACCTGCTCGCGGCGCGCCGCTTTCTGCTCGGCGACCGCATCACCGAGGCCGACTGGCGGCTGTTCCCGGCTCTCGTCCGCTTCGACGAGGTCTACGTGACCCACTTCCGCTGCAACCGGCGCCGCATCGTCGACTACGAGAACACGTGGGCCTACGCCCGCGACCTCTACCAGCAACCCGGCGTGGCGCGCACCGTCGCCATGAAGCAGATCAAGACGCACTACTACACGACCCACGACGAGCTGAACCCGAAGCGCATCATTCCCATCGGGCCCGGCTACGACTGGGACGAGCCGGCGCGCCGGGGAGGCTGACCGGGGCGCGCGGCGCGCGCTACACTCGCGCTGTCGTCGCGACTGGCGCAAAGGGTGGAGTACACCACCGGGAAGCGACGAGCAGGACCCCGCCGCGCGCCTGGGCGCCCATCCCCCGAGCCTCCAGAGAAAAGGAGCTTCACGATGTCGTCCGCGCCGGCCACAGCCCAGGAACACCCGACGATCCCCCGAGAGCTGCTCCCAGCAGACGGCCGCTTCGGCTGCGGCCCGTCGAAGGTCCGCGACGAGGCCGTCGACCATCTCGCCGGCCCCGGCCGCGCGCTGCTCGGCACCTCGCACCGCCAAAAGCCCGTCAAGGACCTCGTCGGGCGAGTGCGGAGCGGGCTGCGCGAGCTCTTCGCGCTGCCCGACGGCTACGAGGTGCTGCTCGGCAACGGCGGCACGACCGCCTTCTGGGACGCCGCCGCGTTCGGTCTCGTCCGCGAAAGGGCGCTCCACCTCGCCTACGGCGAGTTCTCGCGCAAGTTCGCCTCCGTAACGGACGGCGCGCCGTTCCTCGCGCCGAGCATCATCGTCACCGCCGACCCCGGCGACGCCCCGGATGCGGCGGCGTCCGGCGCCGCCGCCACCGCCGAGGGCGCCGACATCATCGCCTGGGCCCACAACGAGACCTCGACGGGGGTCGCCCTGCCCGTCGTGCGCCCGCCGCAGGCCGGCGACGCGCTCGTCGCGATCGACGCGACGTCCGGCGCCGGGGGGCTGCCGGTCGACATCGCCCAGGCCGACGCCTACTACTTCGCGCCGCAGAAGAGCTTCGGCTCCGACGGCGGGCTCTGGATCGCCATCCTCAGCCCGGCGGCTCTCGCACGCGTCGTGGAGCTCCACGAGTGCGAGCGCTGGATCCCCGAGTTCCTTTCGCTGCACACGGCGCTCGAGAACTCGCGCAAAGACCAGACGTACAACACGCCCGCCGTCGCGACGCTCTTCCTGCTCGCCGACCAGATCGACTGGATGCTCTCCCTCGGCGGCCTCGCCGCCTGCGCCGAGCGCAGCCGCTCCAACGCCGAGGCGCTCTACGGCTGGGCCGAGCGCACGCCGTACACGACGCCCTTCGTGAGCGACCCGGCGAAGCGCTCGAACGTCGTCGGAACGATCGACTTCGACGAGGAGGTCGACGCCGCCCGGCTCGCCGCGACGCTGCGCGCGAACGGCGTCGTCGACGTCGAGCCGTACCGCAAGCTAGGTCGCAACCAGCTGCGCGTCGGCATGTTCCCCGCCGTCGAGACCGCCGACGTCCAGGCGCTCACCGCGTGCGTGGAGTGGGTCGTGGAGCGTCTCTCGTGAGCGCGCAGGCGACGCGGCCGCGCGTCCTCGTCAAGGAGAAGATCGGCGACTCCGGCGTCGACCTGCTGCGCGAGCACTTCGACGTCGACCTCGGCGTCGACTGGAGCGACGACGAGCTCACGGAGCGCATCGGCCAGTACGACGGCATCGTCATCCGCTCGGCGACGAAGATGAACGCCGACCTTATCGACCGCGCCGCGAATCTGAAGGTGATCGGGCGCGCCGGCGTCGGCGTCGACAACGTCGACGTCGCCGCGGCAACGCGGCGCGGCATCGTCGTCGCCAACGCCCCCGAGTCGAACGTCGTCACCGCCGCCGAGCACACGATGGCGCTGCTGCTCGCGCTCGCGCGCAACATCCCGCAGGCGTACGGCGCGCTCGTCGATGGCCGCTGGGAACGCTCCAAGTACTCCGGCGTCGAGCTGTACGAGAAGACGCTCGGCATCCTCGGCTTCGGCCGCATCGGCCAGCTCGTCGCGCAGCGCGCCCGCGGCTTCGCGATGCGCGTCGTCGCGTTCGATCCGTTCGTGAGCGCGGAGCGCTTCCGCGAGCACGGCGTCGAGAAGGCCGAGAGCCCCGAGGAGCTATACGAGCAGGCCGACTTCGTCACGATCCACCTGCCGAAAACACCGGAGACCGAAGGCTTCGTCTCGAGCGAGGCGATCGCCGCGATGAAGGACGGTGTGCGGCTGCTGAACGTGGCGCGCGGCGGCCTGATCGACGAGCAGGCGCTCATCGAGGCGCTCGACAGCGGCAAGGTGGCGGGCGCCGCGATCGACGTCTTCCAGAACGAGCCGGTCACCGAGAGCCCCCTGTTCGCCTACACGAACGTGATCGTCACGCCCCACCTCGGCGCCTCCACCGCCGAGGCGACGGACCGCGCGGGCTACCAGTCCGCGGAGCAGGTCGTCGCCGCGCTCGACGGCGGCGTCGTCTCCACGGCCGTGAACATCCCCGCGGTCGGTGCCGAGGACATGGACGTGCTCGGGCCGTTCCTGCCGCTCGCCACGCAGCTTGGGCGCCTCGCGATGACGCTCGCCGAGGGCAGCTCGGTGGAGCGGATCGAGGCGGCGTTCATGGGTCGCATCGCGGACTTCGACACGCGCCTGCTCGGGCTCGCCGTCATCGTCGGCGCGCTGCAGGGGCGCAGCGAGGAGCCCGTGAACCTCGTCAGCGCGCCGTCGGTCGCACAGCAGCGCGGCATCGTCGTCGAGGAGAAGGCGGTCTCCGAGGCGCAGGACTTCCACGAGCTAATCCGCGTCACGGTGACCGCCGGCGACCGGCGCGTCGCCGTCGCCGGAACGGGCATCGGCCCGAGCCGCGTCCCGCACCTCGTCGAGGTGCAGGGCCGGCGCCTGACGATCGAGCTCGAGCGCTACGTGACGATCTTCCGCTACGAGGACCTGCCGGGGATGATCGGCCGGGTCGGCACGGTCTTCGGCGCGCACGGCATCAACGTGTCGTCGGCGGCGGTCGGGCACGCGCCGGCGAACGGTGAGGGCGAGAAGCTCGCCGCGATGGTCGTCACTACGGACGCGCCGGTCGGCGAGGCCGTCGTCCGTGAGATCCTCGCCAGCGGCGACTTCGTCGACGGATGGTCGGTCGACCTCGGCTGACGCGCGCGCCCGGCACTGCTACTCTCCGCGCTTAGATGCACAGGTCGTTCTCGTTTCTCGCGCTCTCTCTGCTCCTCCCCCTCCGGGGGGAATAGTGCGTGGCGGCCGCTGAGCCGCGAACCCAGCAGAGAGGACGTGACAGCGAGAATCCAAAGGAGGACGACCAGATGAACGACGAACGGCAGCGCAGCGACTCCGAGCGGGTGCTGATCTTCGACACGACGCTCCGCGACGGCGAGCAGTCGCCCGGCATCTCCCTGAACCGGCAGGAAAAGCTCGAGATCGCGCACCAGCTAGCGCGCCTCGGCGTCGACATCATCGAGGCCGGCTTCCCGATCACCTCGCCCGGGGACTTCGACGCGGTCCAGGCGATCGCCCGCGAGGTCGAGGGCCCCGTCGTCTGCGCCCTCGCGCGCACGGCGAGCCGCGACATCGAGGCGGCCGGGAACGCGGTGCGCGACGCGCAGCGCGCGCGGATCCACACCTTCATCGCCACGAGCGACCTGCACATCGAGCACAAGCTGCAGACGACGCGCGAGGACGTGAAGGGCCAGACGCGCGCGGCCGTCGCGCAGGCGCGCGAGTTCACCGACGACGTCGAGTTCTCGCCCGAGGACGGCTCGCGCTCGGAAATCGAGTTCATGGCGGAGGTGATCCAGATCGCGCTCGACGAGGGTGCGACCACGATCAACGTCCCCGACACCGTCGGCTACGCGCTGCCGGGCGAGTACGCGCACATGTTCACCGAGCTCTACCGGCTCGTGCCCGATCTGAGCAACGTCACGGTCTCCGTCCACTGCCACGACGACCTCGGCCTCGCGGTCGCCAACTCGCTCGCGGGGCTCGAAGCAGGGTGCCGCCAGGTCGAGTGCGCCGTGAACGGCATCGGCGAGCGGGCCGGCAACGCGTCGCTCGAGGAGATCGTGATGCTGCTGCGCACGCGCGAGCCGCGCCTGGGCCTTTGGACCGGCATCGACACGACCGAGATCGCGCGCACAAGCCGCCTCGTATCGCGCCTCACGGGCTACCCGGTGCAGCCGAACAAGGCGATCGTGGGCCGCAACGCGTTCGCGCACGAGGCCGGCATCCACCAGGACGGCGTGCTGAAGGAGCGAGCGACCTACGAGATCATGGACGCGACGTCCGTCGGGCTGGACAGCAACTCGATCGTGCTCGGCAAGCACTCCGGCCGCCACGCGCTGCGCAAAGCGCTCGAGGAGATGGGCTTCACGCTCGACGGCCAGGCGCTCAACACGGCGTTCGCGCGCTTCAAGGAGCTCGCGGACCGCAAGCAGCGCGTCACGGCGATGGACCTCGAGGCGCTCGTGACCGACGAGCTGCGCGAGGAGGTCCCCGGCTACACGCTCGAGAGCTTCGCCGTCGAGGCTTCGACGGCGCGGCCGCCGCACGCCCGCGTCTCGGTGCGGTTGCCGGACGGCTCCACCGCGGACGGGAGCTTCGGCGGCGACGGGCCGATCGACGCGATGATGCGCGCGATCGACGTTGCCACCGGCCTCAACCCGCGGCTCAGCGACTTCACGATCGGCGCGGTGACGGAGGGGCAGGACGCCCTCGGCGAGGTCTCGGTCGTGGTCGAGATCGAAGGCTCGAGCGGCGCGGGCCAGGCGCTCTCGACCGACATCATCGACGCCGCCGCGCGCGCGTACCTGCGCGCGATCTCCGTCGCGATGGCGCGCGCGAGCCGCGAACAGGCCGTGTCACCCGCCGCCGACTGAACGTCGGCGGCGGGCGCCGCAGCCCCCGCATCACACGACCTGCTGTACGTGATAACGTACGTACGTATGATGGCGGGCGAGTCAGTGACAATCGCAAGCGGCCCCGGCGACGCGCTGTCACCGGCCGCGATCGGCGCCCGCGTCAAGGCGCTGCGCGAGGCCTGCGGGCTCTCGCTGCGCGAACTCGCCGAACGAAGCGGCGTCAGCGCGCCGATGCTCTCGCAGGTCGAGCGCGGAACGACAAGCCCCACCCTCACGGTCGCCGCGCGCATCGCGGCGGGCCTTGACCTGCGCCTGTCACAGCTCTTGCGACTCGACGAGCAGGGCGCCGTGACCGTCACGCGGCCGGCCGCACGCCGGCGCGCGGGCAACGCACGCCGCGGGCACCGCGTCGAGGTGCTCACCGCCGAGGAGCCCGGCCAGCGCGCCGAGCTCTCGCGCCACACGCTCGCGCCGGGTGGTTCGACCGGCGGCGCCGACGACCCGCCGATGCACGAGCCCGGCAGCCGCGAGAGCGCGCTCGTAGAGCGCGGCAGCGTCGTGCTCTACTGCGACGGCGCCGAGTACGACCTGCAGGCAGGAGACTGCGTCACGTTCGACGCGGACCTGCCGCACCGCTTCAAGAACAACAGCGCGGAGGAGGCTTCGCTGCTGGCCGTCGTCACCGCCGGCCTGAGGCGCAGCTGAGCCGCCGGACCGAAAGGGAGCAATGGCGAAGACGATGTTCGACAAGATCTGGGACGCGCACGAGGTCGCTCCCGGGCTGATCTACATCGACCTGCACCTCGTCCACGAGGTGACGAGCCCGCAGGCGTTCGACGGCCTGCGCCTCGCAGGCCGCCGCGTGCGCCGCCCGGACCGCACGCTCGCCACCGCCGACCACAACACGCCGACGGACGGGACGCGCGCGGCGGCGCTGATCGCCGACCAGCTCTCGCGCGTGCAGGTGCAGACGCTCGAACGAAACTGCGAGCAGTTCGGCGTACCGATCTACTCGCTCGGCAGCGACCGTCAGGGGATCGTGCACGTGATCGGGCCCGAGCTGGGCGTGACCCAGCCCGGGATGACGATCGTCTGCGGCGACTCGCACACCTCGACGCACGGCGCCTTCGGCGCGCTCGCGTTCGGCATCGGCACGAGCGAGGTCGAGCACGTGCTCGCGACACAGTGCATGGTGCAGCAGCGGCCGCGCTCGATGCGCGTGCTGTACGAGGGCGCGCTCGGCTACGGCGTCACGGCGAAGGACCTGATCCTCGCGACGCTCGGCCAGCTCGGCGTCGGCGGGCTGACCGGTCACGTCGTCGAGTACGCCGGCGAGCCGATCGAGGCGCTGTCGATGGAAGGACGCATGACCGTCTGCAACATGACGATCGAGGGCGGCGGCCGCGCCGGGATGATCGCTCCCGACGACACCACGTTCGCGTGGTTCCAGACGGCCGAGCGGGCAGCCGCGCCGCGCGGCGCGGACCTAGACGCGGCAGTGCAGTCCTGGCGCGAGCTGCGAACCGACGACGGCGCCCACTTCGACGCCGAGCACGCGATCGACGCGACGGCGATCTCGCCGCAGGTGACCTGGGGCACGAACCCGGGCATGGTGTGCGCCGTCACGGACGCGGTCCCGGCCCCCGGGGACTTCGCCACGGCGCCCGAGCGCGAGGAGGCCGAGCGCGCCCTCAGCTACATGGGCCTCGACGCAGGGACGCCGATCGAGGAGATCGAGCTCGACCGCGTCTTCATCGGCTCGTGCACCAACTCGCGCATCGGCGACCTGCGCGCCGCCGCCGAGATCGTCGCCGGCCGCCGCGTCGCCGACGGCGTGAGCGCCATGGTCGTGCCGGGCTCCGCGCAGGTCAAGGCACAGGCCGAGGCCGAGGGGCTCGACGAGGTCTTCGCCGGCGCGGGCTTCGAATGGCGCAGCGCCGGCTGCTCGATGTGCCTCGGCATGAACCCCGACATCCTCGCTCCCGGCGAGCGCTGCGCATCGACGTCGAACCGCAACTTCGAGGGTCGCCAGGGGCGGGGCGGCCGCACGCACCTCGTCTCGCCGCAGATGGCGGCGGCCGCCGCGGTCGCCGGCCACTTCGTCGACATCCGCAGCTGGAACTAGGAGAGAGACTTGGAACCGATAACGATCATCGCGGGCCCCGTCAGCCACCTCGACCGGGCGAACGTCGACACCGACCAGATCATGCCCAAGCAGTTCCTCAAGCGCGTCGAGCGCACAGGTTTCGGCGAGTTCCTGTTCTACGACTGGGCCAAGGAGGACGGTTGGGACCTGCCGCCGAACCCGATACTCGTCGCCGGGGAGAACTTCGGCTGCGGATCATCGCGCGAGCACGCGCCGTGGGGGCTCCAGGACTACGGCTTCAAGGCCATCGTCGCGCCGAGCTTCGCGGACATCTTCTACTCCAACTGCACCAAGATCGGCCTGCTGCCCGTCGCCCTCGCGGCGGAGGACTGTGCCGCGCTCGCGGCCGCCGGAGACGGTGCCGTGGACCTCGAGCGCTGCGAGGTCCGCTTCGCGGGCCGCGAAGTGCCGTTCGCGATCGACGACGAGATCCGCCGCCGGCTGCTCGCCGGCCTCGACGACATCGGCGTGACGCTCGGCGAGGAGGACCTCATCGCGCGCTACGAGTCCGAGCGCGAGCGAAGCGGACCGGTCACCACGGCGCTCTGACGTGACGCGCCGCGCGACGAGCTGGGACGCCGGCACGTACGACCGTTCGAGCGGCCCGCAGCAGTCGTGGGCCGCCGACGTGGTGCGCCGGCTCGAGGGCCTCGCGGACGACGCCACGGTCCTGGACGTCGGCTGCGGCACCGGTCGCGTCACCGAGGAGCTCGCGCGGCTCGTGCCGCGCGGCACCGTGCTCGCGATCGACGCGTCCGACGAGATGGTGCAGCTCGCGCGCCGCCGGCTCGGGAGCCGCGCGAGCGTCTGGTGCGAGGACGTGCTGGACCTCGCGCTCGACGAGCCCGTCGACGCCATCCTTTCGACCGCGACGCTGCACTGGGTGAGCGACCACGACCGGCTCTGGCGGCGCCTCGCAGCGGCCCTCAGGCGCGGCGGGCGCCTGGAGGCGCAGTGCGGCGGCGCGGGCAACATCGCGCGGGTGCGCGTCGCCATCGACGAAGCGGCGCGCGAGACCGCGCCGCAGCTTCTCGAATGGTCGCCCTGGTGCTTCGCGACGCCCGAGGAGACCGAAACGCGACTGCGCGAAGCGGGCTTCGTCGGGGCGCGCTGCTGGCTCGAAGAGCGCCCCACCTACCCCGACGACGTCGACGAGTTCGTGCGCACGTCGATCCTGCCCGCGCACCTGGAGCGGCTCGCGCCCGACGATTCAGAGCGCTTCGCGAACGCCGTTTGCGAACGACTCCAGGCGCCTTTGGATTACGTGCGTCTGAACGTCTCCGCCGTGCGCGGCGACGGTCGCCCGGCTCGCGACGGCTGCTAGCTTGCCGCCATGACGCACACGATCGTGACGCTGCCGGGCGACGGCATCGGCGGGGAGATCATGGCGCCGACCGTCGAGCTGCTCGCGCGCCTCGGCGACTTCGAGTTTCAGGAGCTCCCGTTTGGCGGCGCGAGCATCGACCTGTACGGCGTCGCGCTCACCGACGAGGTCACCGACGCCTGCCGGTGCGCCGACGCCGTCCTGCTGGCAGCCGTCGGCGGACCGAAGTGGGACACGACCGATCCCTCGCGCCCGCGGCCCGAGCAGGGCCTGCTCGGGCTGCGCAAGGCACTCGGGCTCTTCGCCAACCTGCGGCCCGTCAAGGCGATCCCGGCGCTCGCGGACGCTTCGCCGCTGCGCGCCGACAGGATCGCCGGCACCGACCTTCTCGTCGTGCGCGAGCTCACCGGCGGGATCTACTTCGGCGAGAAGACGCGCACCGACGACAGCGCCAGCGACCTCTGTCTCTACACGCGCGAGGAGATCGAACGCATCGCGCGCGTCGCCTTCAGCTCGGCGCGCCGCGCCGTCGCGTCGGTCGACAAGGCAAACGTGCTCGAGACCTCGCGCCTGTGGCGCCACGTCGTCAGTGAGGTGCACGGCCGCGAGTTCGCGGACGTCGAACTCGAACACGTGCTCGTCGACAACGCCGCGATGCAGCTCGTTTCGGCGCCGGCGACGTTCGACGTGATCCTGACCGAGAACATGTTCGGCGACATCCTCTCCGACGAGGCCGCGATGATCAGCGGCTCGATCGGCATGCTGCCGAGCGCGTCGCTCGGCGACGGCGGCCCCGGCCTCTTCGAGCCGGTGCACGGGTCCGCGCCCGATATCGCCGGGCGCGGCATCGCGAACCCGCTTGCGATGTTCCTCTCCGCGGCGCTAATGCTGCGCCACGGACTCGGTATGCAGCAGCAGGCCGCGGCAGTAGAATCGGCTGTTCAAGGGGCGCTTGACGGTGGGCTCAGAACGCCCGACCTGGGGGGTTCCGCAGGAACGGACGAGGCTTACCGGGTCGTGCTCGCGAATCTAAAGTAGGAGCAGGTGAACGTGCAGCCCACCGACGTGATCTGGATGAACGGCGAGTTCCTCCCCTGGGAGGACGCGAAGATCCACGTGCTCTCGCACGGCTTGCACTACGGCACCGGCGTTTTCGAGGGCGTTCGCTGCTACGACACCGAGCTCGGGCCTGCCGTCTTCCGCAACGCGGACCACGTGCAGCGCCTCCTGCGCTCCGCCGAGCTCTACTACATGCCCGTCCCCTACTCGGCGGAGCAGCTGCGCAGCGCGACCCTCGAGGTCGTCTCGCGCAACGGCCTGCGCTCCTGTTACATCCGGCCGCTGATCCACCGCGGCTACGGGCAGATGGGCCTCAACCCGCTCGAGGCGCCGGTCGAGGTCTCGATCGCCTGCTGGGAGTGGGGCAGCTACCTCGGTGACGACGGCAAGGCGCGCGGCGTGCGCGCGAAGGTCTCATCCTGGCGACGCATCGGCAGCGACTCGCTGATCCCCCAGGCGAAGGCCTCCGGCCAGTATCTGAACAGCGTGCTCGCGAAGATCGAGTCGGTCCAGAGCGGCTACGACGAGGCGATCCTCCTCGACGACGCCGGATTCGTGTGCGAGGGCACGGGCGAGAACGTCTACGTGGTACGCGACGGGGTGATCGCCACGCCCGGTTTCCACAACGCGATCCTCGAAGGCGTCTCGCGGAACGCGATCCTGCAGATCGCCCGCGATCTCGGCTACGAGGTCCAGGAGCGCTCGATCGCGCGCGCCGAGATGTACCTCGCCGACGAGCTGTTCCTCTCGGGCACCGCGGCGGAGCTCGTGCCCGTGCGCGAAATCGACGACCACGTGATCGCCGACGGGTCCCCCGGCGAGATCACGCAGCAGCTCCAGCGCGCGTTCGACGACGCGCTCTACGGACGCAGCGAGCGCTACCGCGAGTGGCTCGACGTCGTGCCCGCCACAAGCGCCGCCGGCGGCGACGCGACCGCAGCCGCGGCGGGCTAGCGCGTGGCAGACATACAGCTATACGACGCGACGCTGCGCGACGGTCTCGGCGGCGGCGGCATGTCGCTGACCGCGCACGAGCGCCTGCGCGTCGTGCGCGCGCTCGACCGCCTCGGCATCGACATCGTCGAGGCCGGGTTCCCCGCGAGCAACCCGAAGGAGGCGGAACTCTTCGCGATGCTCGAGGGGGAGACGCTCGAGCACGTCGAGGTCGCTGCGTTCGGGATGACCAGGCGCCGCGAAGCGAGCGCCGACGCGGACGAGGGGCTCGCCGTCCTCGCGCAGAGCTTCGCGCCGATCTGCACGATCGTCGGCAAGGCGTCGATCCTGCACGTCGAGAAGGTCGTACGCGTCAGCGCCGAGGAGAACCTGGCGATGATCGCCGACTCCGTCGCCTTCCTGGTCGCGCAGGGCAAGCGTGTGCTGCTCGACGCCGAGCACTACTTCGACGGGCTGGCGCTCGACCGCTCCTACGCGCTGGAATGCGTGCGTGCCGCGGCCGGCGCCGGCGCCGAGCGCGTCGTGCTCTGCGACACCAACGGCGGCTCGCTGCCCGCCGACATCACGGCCGGGGTCCTCGCGGCGAGCGAGGCGGCGGCCGGCGTCCCGCTCGGCATCCACACTCACGACGACAGCGGCTGCGCCGTCGCGAACACCCTCGTCGCGGTGCAGGCAGGCGCCACGCAGGTGCAGGGCACCGTGAACGGCATCGGCGAGCGCACCGGCAACGCCAACCTGATCACGATCATCGCGGACCTGCAGCTGAAGATGGGCCTGGCCGTGCTGCCGCCAGATCAACTCCCGCGGCTCACGGAGACGGCGCACCTCGTCGACGAGCTTCTCAACCGCGCGCCGAACCCGGCGCAGCCCTACGTCGGCAAGCACGCGTTCGCGCACAAGGCCGGCCTGCACGCCGCGGGCATCCGCGCCGACACGGGCACCTTCGAGCACGTCGACCCGGCGCTCGTCGGCAACGACCGCGAGGTCCTGATCTCCGAGCTCTCCGGGCGCGGCACCGTCGCCGAGAAGGCCGCCGCCGCCGGCATCGACGCCGACGAGGACTTCGCCGAGCGCATCGTCAGGCGCGTCAAGGAGCTCGAGCACGACGGCTTCCAGTTCGAGGCCGCCGACGGCTCGTTCGAGCTGTTGATGCGCCGCGAGTCCGGCGACTACGAGCCGCTCTTCACGCTCGAGTCCTGGCGCGTCATCGTCGAGCAGCGCCGTGACGGTCGCGCCGAGACCGAAGCGACGGTCAAGATCTGGGTCGGCGAGCAACGCTACGTCTCAAGCGCCGAGGGCAACGGTCCCGTGAACGCGCTCGACGCGGCGCTCCGCGCCGCGATAGGCGAGATCTACCCGCACCTGCGCGACATCGAACTCGTCAACTTCAAGGTCCGCATCCTCGACGAGAGCAAGGGCACCGATGCCGTCACGCGCGTACTCATCGACGCGTCCGACGGCCACGGCGAGTGGGGCACGATCGGCGTGTCGGAGAACCTCATCGCCGCTTCCTGGGACGCGCTCGTCGACTCGCTCGAGTACGGCATGCAGGCCGGAGCAGAGCACGCCGGCCGCGCCGGCGAGAGCTCCGGCGAGGCGTAGTGACAGACGAAACGATCCCGCTCGCCCGACCCGTCATCGGGCAGGCCGAGCAGGATGCCGTGCGCGCCGTGCTCGACAGCGGAAGGCTCTCGCTCGGACCGCAGCTCGCCCAGTTCGAGGAGCGATTCGCCGCCTACGTCGGCGCACCGTTGGCGAGCGCCGTCGCGAGCGGCACGGCGGCGCTGCACCTCGCGCTGCGCGCCGTCGGAGTCGAAGACGGCGACGAGGTCGTCACCAGCCCCTTCTCGTTCGTCGCCTCCGCGAACGTCGCGCTTTACGAGCGCGCGACCCCGGTCTTCGCCGACATCGACCCGGTGACCCTCAACCTCGACCCCGACGCGGCCGCCGCCGCCGTGAGCGAGCGCACGCGCGCGCTGCTGCCGGTCCACATCTTCGGTTACCCCGCTGACCTGCCGGCCTTCGAGCGGATCGCGGCCCGGCACGACCTCGCGATCGTCGAGGATGCCTGCGAGGCGCTCGGCGCCCGGCACGCGGACGGCGCCGCCGTCGGCGCGCGCGGCAATCCCGCGGCGTTCGGCTTCTACGCGAACAAGCAGCTGACGACGGGCGAGGGCGGCATGATCACCCTCGCCGACGCGGGGCTCAAGGAGCGCATCGACAGCGAGCGAAACCAGGGGCGCGCCCCCGACATGGGCTGGCTCGACCACGACCGTCTCGGCTTCAACTACCGCCTGTCCGATGTCGCGTGCGCGCTCGGCACGGCGCAGCTCACCCATATGGACGCGATGCTCGGTGCGCGCGCCCGCGCCGCAGGCTGGTACGGCGACGCCCTCGCCGACGTCGACGGGCTCGAGCTGCCGTGCCCGGACAGCGACGGGAACCGGCGCGGCTGGTTCGTGTACGTCGTGCAGCTGCCAGAGCACGTCGACCGCGACGCGACGGTGGGCCAGCTCGCCGAACGCGGCATCCAAAGCAAGCCGTATCTGCCGGCGATTCACCTGATGAGCTTCTACCGCGAGCGGTACGGCTACCGCGAAGGCCAGTTCCCCGTCTGCGAGCGCGTCGCGGCGCGTTCGCTCGCGCTGCCGTTCTTCCCGGACATCACGCAGCCACAGGTGGAGCGCGTCGCCGAGGCCGTGCGCGAACTGAGCGCCACCGCGGCCCGCTCGTAGACTGCCGCCGATGTCGCGTTTCCGCGAACCCCAGGACCCGCTGTTCGCGCAGCTCAACAGCTCCGTCTCATTCGACCGGCGCCTTTATCCGTACGACATCGCGCAGTCGCGTGCGCACGCGAAGATGCTCGCCGCCGGCCAGATCATCGGCGGCGACGACCTCGCCACGCTGCTCGACGCGCTCGCGGCGGTCGAGCGCGAGCTCGACGCCGGCGAGTTCGAATTCCTGCCCGCCGACGAAGACATCCACATGGCGATCGAGCGCCGCGTGACCGAGATCGGGGGCGACGCCGGCGCGCGACTGCACACGGCGCGCTCGCGCAACGACCAAGTCGTCACCGACCTCATGCTCTTCACGCGCGAGCACGCGCGCACGGCGCGCACGGAGCTCGCCGCGCTCATGCGCTCGCTGCTCGAGCGGGCGCGCGAGCACGCGGACTGGCCGCTGCCCGGTTACACGCATCTGCAGCGCGCCCAGCCCGTCTATCTCGGCCACCACCTGCTCGCCTACTTCTGGATGGCGCGCCGCGACAGCCGCCGCTTCGCCGCCGTGGAAGAGGCGTGCGCGCTCCTACCGCTCGGGTCCGGCGCCCTCGCGGGCGTCAACTTCGACATCGACCGCGGCCTCGTCGCACGGGAGCTCGGCTTCGCGGGGGTCAGCGCGAACTCCGTCGACGCGGTCTCCGGGCGCGACTTCGCGCTCGATTACCTCGCGGCCGCCGCGACGTGCGCGACGCACCTTTCGCGCTTCGGCAGCGAGCTCGTGCTGTGGTCGACCGCGGAGTTCGGTTTCGCCGAGCTGCCCGACGCGTGGAGCTCGGGCTCGTCGATCATGCCGCAGAAGAAGAATCCCGACGCGGCCGAGCTGCTGCGCGCGAAGGCGCCGCGCGTCGTCGCACACCTCGCCGCGCTTCACGGCGTCATCCACGCGCTCCCGCTCACGTACAGCAAGGACCTGCAGGAGGACAAGGAGCACCTCTTCGACAGCACCGACTCGCTGGAGGCCGCGCTGCGGGCCGCGAGCGCGATGATCCAGGGCGTCAGCTTCCAGCGCGAGCAGATGGCCGCGGCGGCGGCGGACGAGTCGCTCGCTGCGACCGACATCGCGGACCTCCTCGTCCGTCTCGGCGTGCCGTTCCGGCGCGCGCACGGGATCGTCGCGGGCCTCGTGCGCGCCGCGATCGACGAGGGCGTCCCGCTCTCCGCCCTGAGCGACGCTCAGGTGGCGGCAGCGAGCGCCGTGCTCGGCGAACACGCGGACGAGCTGCGCGCGCTGCTCGCGCGCGACGCCGTGCTCGAGACGAAGATCTCCGCCGGTGGCACCGCCGGGGCTCGCCTGGCCGAGCAGCTCGCGCAGGCCGGGCGGGCGCTCGATGAAGAGCCTTCCACCTGACTTCTACGACCGTCCGGTCGTGGAGGTCGCGCGCGAGTTGATCGGCTGCACGCTCGCTCATGGCGCGACCGGCGGCGTGATCGTCGAGGCCGAGGCGTACCACGACAGCGAGGGCGCGTCGCACGGCTACCGCGGCCAGACGCCGCGGACGCGGACGCTGTTCGGACCGCCGGGACACGCTTACGTGTACCGCTCCTACGGCATCCACGCGATGCTCAACGCGGTCTGCGAGCGGGAGGGGGTCGGCGCGGGAGTGCTCATCAGGGCCCTCGAACCGCGGTCAGGGGTCGACCTCATGAGCGAACGGCGCGGCGTCGCCGAACGCCTGCTGTGCGCGGGCCCGGGCCGGCTGTGCGAGGCGCTCGACGTCACGCTCGCGCTGGACGGCGCGGCGCTGCAGGGGCCCGAGCTCGCGATCGGTCCCCGGCCCGGCGACTGGGCCGATCCGCAGATACGGTCGGGGCCGCGGATCGGGATCACGCGCGCGACCGAGTTGCCCTGGCGCTTCGCGGCGGCCGGGAACCCGTTCGTTTCGCGGCCGCGGCTCTAGCCGGGGGCGGAGGCGCCGCCGGTATCGGGGCTCGTGCCGCCGCTGGATGGCTGCGTCGGGGCGTTGCTGGGCGGCGTCGGCGTGGACGGCGCCGGGTTCGACGGCGCCGACGGCGCGGGCGAGTTCTTCGCCTGCGGCGTCTGGTGCGTTTCGCCCTGGGGTGCCGACTGCTTCGAGCCGCGGCCGGTCGTCGAGCCCTGCGGTTCGCTGGGCGTGAACGTGCTCGGTTCGTGGTAGGCGCGGTGTTCGGCGCGGCTGCGGGCGCGTTCGGCTTCGATCCGAAGCGCGGTCGCCATGAAGTCGTGCCAGATCAGCGCCGGGAACGTGCCGCCGTAGACGGGGCTGCCGTTGTACTCGGTCGTCATCGGGACCAGCTTGTTGGGGAAGCCGACCCAGACGGCAGCCGTGTACTTGGAATCCCAGCCGACGAACCACGCGTCGCCGTAGTTGCTCGTCGTGCCGGTCTTGCCGGCCGCGAACTGGCCGAGCTGCGCGGCGGTCCCGGTGCCGTACTGGATCACCGCTTCGAGGGCCCGCGTCTCCTCTTCCGCGACCCACTGCGGGAGCACGCGCTGCAGGCGCACGCGGTTGGCGTCGCGGTGCGACCCGTCGGGCAGCGCGGCGTGTTCGTCCGTGACTTCTTCGATGCCGACCGGGCTTCCCGGGGCCGCGAGGGTGCCGCTGACGCGCTGCCCGTTGTGGGCGATCGTCTCGTACGCGTGGGCCATGTCGAGGGGCGTGACACCGATCTTCAGGCCGCCGATCGTCATGGCGGCATTGGTCGAGATCGGGGTGGTGATGCCCATGCGGTGAGCGATGCGGGCGATGTTCCGCGTGCCGACCTTCAAGCCGACTTCGGCGTAGATCGAGTTGTCGGAAACCGCGGTCGCACCGAGCAGCGTATTGGTGCCCGAGTAGGAGCCTTCGTCGTTGTGCACGACGAAACGTTCGCGACCGTTTTCGCCGTGGACGAGGAATTCCTTGACGTGCGAGGGCCACACCGATTCCAGCGAGATGCCGTGCTCGAGCGCGGTGGCGAGGTCGAATGCCTTGAACGACGATCCCGGCTGGCGCTCACCCTCGGTTGCCAGGTTGAACGGTTCGTGTTCGTAACTTCGCCCGCCGACCATGGCGCGCACCGCCCCCGTCGCGTTTTCGATCACGACCATCGCCGCATCGGGGTCTTCCTGGTCGGGGAGGTAGCTCTGCACCGCCTGTTCCGCGGCGCGCTGCAGCGGCAGATCGAGCGTCGTCCTGACGCGCAACCCGCCGGAGTAGGCTCGCGGCGCGCCGTACTGTTCGACGACCTGCTGCTGGACCCAGCCCGTGAAGTAGCCCGCATCGACGCCTTCGACGGTCTGCAGCTGCGGTGCCTGGATCTCCTTCGGCGCGGGAAGCGCCTGGTGCAGGCTGTACTGGTAGACCTGCTTGGTGATGTACCCCTGCTGGTACATCTGTTCGAGCACCGTGTTGCGCCGCTGCAAGGCGTTCGCCGGGAAGTAGACGGGGTTGTATGCGACGGGGTCCTGGATGATGCCCGCGAGCAGCGCGGCTTCCCACGGCGCGAGTTCTTCGACGCACAGCTTGTGGCCGGTCGTGCCGCAGTCGAGGTGGTTGACTTCGTGGCCGAAGTAAGTCTGCGCGGCCGCCTCGATGCCGTACGCCCCGTTGCCGAAATAGATGGTGTTGAGGTACGCGGCGAGGATCTTCTGCTTGGACCACTTGCGCGAGAGCTGGTACGCCAGCGCCGCCTCGCGGAGCTTCTCGAAGATCGTGCGGTGCGACTGGGCCTGAAGGGCGTTCTTGATGAACTGCTCCTCGATCGTCGAGCCGCCCTGGACGTTGCTGCCGTGCGTGACGTCGGCGAGGAGCGCGCGCGCGATGCCGCGCAGGTCGACGCCGCCCTCGGTCATGAAGCGCTTGTCCTCGATCGAGATCACCGCCTCCTTGACGATCGGCGGGATCTGCGCCGGCGTGACGATCACGCGGCTCGACTGACTGAGAACGCCGATCTCCTGGCCGCGGTTGTCCAGGAGCACCGAGCTGCGCTCTTCCTTGTACTGCGCGAAGCGCGTAAGCGACGGCAGCCCCGAGACGATCGAGACGAACATGCCGAACGCGAACGAGACCGCGCCCAGCAGCAGGACCGCGCAGAGCAGCAGTACAAGACGCAGCCGCTTCAGGCGCGTCCTCGGCGGAGTCGGATTGTCGATCCGGTCGGCGACGATCATGGCGAGCCGGCAGAGCTGTTCGCCGGCGAATGGGGCGTCCGTGCCGCACCTCGCGGTGCCTGAGCGATCGGGCCCTCCGAAGGGCGAGAGTCTAGCATTGGCCGCCCATGCCAATCGCCACCAACGCGGCCGCCGCCGAGGCGCACAAGCTCGAGCGCAACGCCGTCGACAGCCTGCCGTCCGGGGCGCTCGCGGAACGCATCGAGCAGGCCGCAAAGGAAGCGCGGCCGCTGCGCGTGAAGCTCGGGATCGACCCGACGGCGCCGGACATCCACGTCGGTCATGCCGTGGTACTGAGCAAGCTGCGCGAGTTCCAGGACGCCGGTCACACGGTCGTCCTGATCATCGGCGACTACACGGCGCGGGTCGGAGACCCCTCGGGCCGCTCGAGCCTGCGGCCGATCCTCTCCGAGAAGGAGATCGAGCGCAACGCGGGCACGTTCCAGGAGCAGGCGACGCGGATCCTGGACCCGAGCGCCGGGCGTCTTGAGGTGCGACGCAACAGCGAATGGCTCGACATGCCGATGACCGACCTGCTCGCCCTCACGCGGACCACCACGGTCGCGCAGCTCCTCGAGCGCGAGGACTTCTCCCAGCGCTGGCGTGAGCGCGAGCCGATCTCGATCCTCGAGCTGCTCTACCCGCTGCTGCAGGGCTACGACTCCGTCGCGATCGACGCCGACGTCGAGCTCGGCGGCACCGACCAGAAGTTCAACCTCCTGCTCGGGCGCGACATCCAGCGCGCCTACGGCCGTCCCGAGCAGGCGATCCTCACCATGCCGCTGCTCGTCGGCACCGACGGCACGCGCAAGATGTCAAAGACGCTCAACAACCAGATCTCGATCACCGACCCGCCGCAGGAGATATACGGGCGCACGATGAGCATTCCCGACGCCGTGATGCCCGATTACTACCGCCTGCTGCTGCGGCGCGGCGTCCCGGACCTGCCGCCGCGAGACGCCAAGCGCGAGCTTGCACGCTCGCTTGTCACGTGGCTCTACGACGAGGACGCCGCCGCCGCGGCCGAGCGCCACTTCGACCGCGTGATCGTCGACAAAGAGGCGCCCGAGGAGATGCCCGAGCACGCCTTTCGCTGCGATGGCGGCACGGTCCACGTCCCCGGGCTCATCGGCGACGCGTTCGGCATGTCACGCTCGGATGCCCGGCGTCTCATCGACCAGGGCGCCGTGACGCTCGACGAGCGCCCGCTCGCCGCCGCGGAACACGACGTGCCTTGCGAGCTCGCCGACGGCGCCGTGCTCAAGGCAGGCAAGCGCCGCTTCGTACGCCTGCGGCGCGACGCCTGACGCGCCGCCGGCGCTGCTAACGTCCCGGCGGGCCGAATCCGTCCCGTTCTTGCGGGATCGGTCGGCTGCCTGGAGGATGCGACCCCCTGCAGATTGCTATAGTCGGTGGTCGCCTCAAAAGCGTCTTCGGGCGCTGGCGAACGAGCTGTCCTCCGCAGGGAGACACCCAGGAGAGGCTTGGCGGTCTTTGAAAACTCAACAGCATGCGCACCTGCGATCGACCGATCGCGGTGTGCGTCCAGGTTCGATCTGTCGCGCAGGCGCCACGGCGCTCGCGCGACGGCAAAGAGTCAAGTAGAGAAGTACCCCGTCATAGCCCGGAGCCTCTGTGTATGGGCTCCGACAGCCGGCGTCCGCGCCGGCACCAGCTGTGACAGCTTTTCGTGAAGTTCTTCACGGAGAGTTTGATCCTGGCTCAGGACGAACGCTGGCGGCGTGCCTAACACATGCAAGTGGAGCGACGAACCAGGGCTTGCCCTGGGGCCAAGCCGCGAACGGGTGAGTAACACGTGGGTTACCTGCCTCGATGATCGGGACAACCCGAGGAAACTCGGGCTAATACCGAATGTGCCCGCAAGGGGAAAGGAAGCTTCGGCCTCCGCATCGAGATGGGCCCGCGGCCCATTAGCTTGTTGGTGAGGTAACGGCTCACCAAGGCTCCGATGGGTAGCTGGTCTGAGAGGACGATCAGCCACACTGGGACTGA
>DATJNQ010000011.1:0-93311 GCA_035507895.1 Solirubrobacteraceae bacterium
GAGAATCTCGCGCGCGCGACCTGCTGCATCGGTGAAGCTCCGAATGACGCGCTCGCGCGCCGCCGGCCGGACCGCCACGTGCGCCACTTCGTCCTCCTTGATCTCGCAGTTGGCGGGCGCCTCCAAGCGCTCGCCAACCGAAATCCGACGGCCGGGTCGCGGCGTGACGAGGCGGCGGTCGCGCGAACCTATGATCGGCTGCGATGGCCTCTGAGCACGCCACGGTGCCGGTGCGCAGCCTGGGCGGCGTCCCCTCCCCGGCGCTCGTCCTCGGCGCGATCGTCTCGATCCAGTTCGGCTCCGCGCTCGCGGCGAGCCTCTTCGACCAGGTGGCTCCGGCGGGCGTCGTCGGCATGCGCATCCTCGCCGCCGCGCTCGTCATGTCGCTGCTCGTCAGGCCGACGCTCCACGGCGTCGGTCGCCGCGAAGTCGCGCTGGCGGCGGCCTTCGGCGCCGTCCTGCTCGGGATGAACCTTTGCTTCTACGAAGCGATCAGCCACATTCCACTCGGGATCGCCGTGGCGATCGAGTTCCTCGGGCCGCTCGCCGTGGCGATCGTCGGCTCGCGGCGCCCCCGCGACGTCCTCTGGGCGCTGCTGGCGGCCGGCGGCGTCGCCGCGATGTGCGTCGGGGGCGTCTCGGGCGTCGATACGATCGGCGTCTGTCTCGCGCTCGCCGCCGGCGGACTGTGGGCGATGTACATCCTTCTGAACGCGCGGATCGGGCGTGTGTTTGACGGCGCCAGCGGCCTGTCGCTCGCGTTCGTTTTCGCGACCTGTGGCGCTCTCCCGCTCGCGATCGGGGTTGCCGGCCGCGAGCTGCTGAACGCCGAAGTGCTGCTCATCGGTGCCGCGGTCGGCATTCTCGCGTCGGCGGTTCCGTACACGCTCGAGCTGGAGGCCCTGCGCCGGATCCGCCCGTCGGTCTTCGGCGTCCTGATGAGCCTCGAGCCCGCGGTCGCCGCGCTCTCCGGCTTCGTCGTTCTCGGCCAGGCGCTCGGTGCGCGGCCGCTCGCCGGCATCGCGATGGTCGTCGCAGCGTCGCTCGGCGTGACTGTCAGCGACGGCGCGCGCGCCCGTTTGACGCCATGAGCGAGCGCCCGGGAGCGGTGTGCGTCGCCGTGAGCTGCCCCGGTGCGGGTCCCGACGCGACGACTGAGGTCCTCGAGCACGCGGGCGCGCTCGGGCGGGCCCTCGCCGGCGCTGGCGCGACGGTCGTGTGCGGCGGGCTCGGAGGGGCGATGGACTCGCTCGCCGCCGGCGTGCGCGCGGGGGGCGGGACGTGCATCGGCCTGCTCCCCGGCGCGGATCGCTCGCAGGCCTCGGCGGCGCTGTCGCTGGCCCTGCCGACGGGCCTCGGTCAGGCGCGCAACGCGGTCCTCGCCACGGCGGGCGAAGCGCTGATCGCGGTCGGTCGCGGCTACGGCACGCTCAGCGAGGTCGCATTCGCGCTGCGCCTGGGCCGCCCCGTCGTGCTGCTCGCGAGCTGGGACGTGCCCGGCGCGATCGCAGTGGCCGACGCAGCCTCCGCCGCCGCGGCGGCGCTGCAAGCAGTCGCGGAGCGGCGCGGCTGACGCCGCCTCCTACGCGCTCTCGCCGCGGATCTCGCGGTAGCGGCCGTCGAAGAGCTCGAGCACGGCGGTGACGTCGCTCGGGCCGCGGATGTCGTGGCTCACACCGACCGCGTCGTCGGAGCCCTCCCCGTGTTCGACGAGCTCGTCGCGCTCGACGCCCGTCACGTTGAGTTCGGCGCTTGCGCCGGCGCGGTCGAGCACGCCAAGCTCGACGTCGTCGTAGAGCACCACCGCCGTGTCGTCTGCGCCCCGCTCGATCCGCACGCCGGGCCACGTCGCGAGCTCGTTTGCTACCTCATCGACAAGCGGGCCGGCGTGGGACACGGCTGCATCCTACAGCGGCCCGATTCGCCCGCTTCCTCGCGGCCGGATGCGCGCCGCGCGCCGCGGGTAGGATGTCGCCATGAGCGACGAGAGCATCACCGCGCGGATCGAGGGTCTTGTCGCCGAGGAGCACGATCTCCGTCGGCGCGAGGAGGGCGACAGCAGCGACCCAGCTCGCCTCGAGGACGACCAGCGCAGGCTCGAGGAGATCTCCGTCGAGCTGGACCGCTGCTGGGATCTTCTTCGCCAGCGGCGCGCGCTGCGCGACGCCGGCGAGAATCCCGATGCCGCCGAGGCGCGCGACGCCAGCACCGTCGAGCGCTATTTGCAGTAGCGGCCCGCTCGCCTGCCGCGCGTCAGCTCGCGTCGTCGCCGGGTTCCGATCCCCGCCGACCGCGGCCGATCTCACGCTCGACGTTCGACGCGAACGCCGAGAGGCGTCCGGAGCCCGCGGCCCGTGCTGCGGCGTCGCCGCCCCGCCCACGCAGGATCCAGGCGAAGCCGACCGCAAGCAACGCGCCGGAGAGCGGGCCGACGACGTAGACCCAGAACGAGCTCCAGTCTCCGCTCACGAGCGCCGGGCCGAACGACCGCGCCGTGTTCATCGACGCACTGCTGATCGGCGCGGCCCAAAGGCCGGCGAGCGCCACATATCCGCCCACCGCGAGCGCGCCGAGCGAGCCGACGTTCTGCGCACCGGATGCGGTCCCGAGGATCACGCTCAGCAACGCGAGCGTGAGCACGAACTCCATCAACAGTGCCTGCCACGCGTGATAGCCCGGCCCGGGCAACGTCGCGCCGATGTGGCCGACGTCGCCGATGACTGCGCGCAGAAAGAGGCATGCGAGCGTCGCTCCGATGAGCTGGACGACGACGTAGCCGGGGACGCGCCACCACGGAAAGTCGCCTCGTAGCGCGAAGGCGACCGACACGCCGGGGTTCAGGTGCGCACCCGAGACGGCGCCCATGAACAGGATGATCGCCATCACCATCAGCCCGGGCGCCACGACGGCCGCGGCGAGCGAGATCTCTCCCTTCGCGTGGAGCATCGAACCGCCCGCCGCGACGAGCACGAGGAAGAAGGTGCCGAGGAGCTCGGAGAACAGCCGCCTGTACTCGAGCGACGCGTCCTCGAACTCCGTTAGCGAACCGAACTGCAGATGGAGAAGGTTGCGGGCCCGCTGGTCCTCGGCCGGCGGCAGCACGGGGTTGTCGGTGGGCATGCTCATGAACCCGGCGCGATCGTCGTGCGGTGCGCTATGTCGCCTCGGCGTCGTCCGCGGCCTGCGCGCGCCGTACTGGCGAGACGATCGCCCAGTGATGCCCGACCGGGCAGCGCTGCAGGCGCCATCCTGCGATGCGCAATGCGCGCAGCGAGACGCCCGGGATCCACCACGTGGTGAACTCGTGGCCCGACGTGCAACGGACCGTCACGCGGCCACCGAACGGACGGTAGCCACGGCGTCGCAGCGCGATCACTTCGACCACGAGCGAGGCAAGGCTCAGCACAAGCGCCGCTCTGCGGCGCCGCGAACGCCGCTTGGACTGCTCGTTCGACGTGCTCGTCGTAGGGCTCACAAACTAACCATGCCTGTGGCGGCGATCGCGCGAGGTAGGCGGCCTGCGCGCGCTAGACCCTACTCGATGAAGACCGCCGAGAACCGGCGGTCGGAGGTCGACGTCTATGTGCCCAAATCCCTGGGTGGGTTTCGATACCGCTACCGGGATTCGAACCCGGGTTTCCGCCATGAGAGGGCGGCGTCCTAGTCCCCTGGACGATAGCGGCGCGCTGCCCGCTGAGGCTAGCAAACCGGTGTTCTCGCGCGACCGCGAAAGGCCGCCGCGCCCGGCGTCGTGCGCTATCGTCGCCGCACGCTGGGAGCACGCGGATGTGGCGGAATTGGTAGACGCGCACGGTTCAGGTCCGTGTCGGGGAAACCCGGTGGAGGTTCGAGTCCTCTCATCCGCATTGGGCGTCTTGTGATGGCCCGTCGCTCGGTTCCGATGCGAACCGGCGTCGCGCCGGAGGCCCCCAGCCCACGAGGAGCGAAGGTCGGAAGCAGGCGTCCCGGCGGGGGGCGACGGTTGGCCGCCGAGGCACGGCTACGCGGTTTGGCGCCGCGCCACCCCGAGCACGAACGGAGGGCCGACAGCGCCGGGCCCCGAGACGCATCGTCGCACCCGCTCGACGGTGAATCCGGCCCTCGCTATGGCCGCGACCGTGTCGCGGGCGAGGTGACAGCCGGCTCCGAGCTGTGGCCAGATGCCCGAGCGGTCCAGGCTCGTTTGGAGGGCCCTGCCGAACGTCCCATCTGCGACGACGTGCTCGAAGAAGCGCAGCTCCCCGCCGGGAGCCAGGACTCGGTGCAGCTCGGCGAGCACCGTCTGCTGATCGACCACCGAGCACAGGACGAGCGACGTGACGACGGCGTCGAAGGTGCCGTCGTCCTGGGGCAGTGACTCGGCGGTGCCGTCAACGACCGTGATCGTCACGGGCGCCTCGCGAGCCGCACGGGATGCGAGACGCCGCAGGTACGGCTCGGGCTCGACGGCCAGCACCTCAGTCACCGCGCGCGGGTAGTGGGAGAAGTTGCGCCCGTCGCCGGCGCCGACCTCGAGGACGCGCCCGCCGAGGCCGGCGAGCAGCTCCGAGCGCTCGCCTGCCGACCCCACTTTGCCCGACGCGTGAGACCAGACCCGCGCGAATACAGGATGGTGGCCGACGCCCGCACGCCGGGCTGGCCTGAACCGGGCTAGCGTGCTCGCGCAGAGGTTCGCCAGCGTGACCGTACGGGCCAACGCATCGACCTGCTCGAGCTCGCCGACGGTCAGGTGCTCTCGCGCGAGCTCCTCGACGTCCGCGGGAGCCGGCGCCGCAAAGAGGCGCTCGGCGCGCGCGACGGCGTAGGAGACAGCCGCCCGGCTCCGCGGTTCAAGACGATCGAGATCTCCGGCGAGCAGAGCCTCAAGCTCGTCGGGCGAGACGCCCGAGCCGAGTGCCCACCTACGGTGCACGCGGGTGCAGTCTCCGCAGGCGTTGACCTGGCTCACAGCGACCGTCACCCGCTCGCGAAGGGGCCGATCGAGCCCTCCGCCCAGGCCACGAGCCAGCGCCGGGACCCGCGGCAGAACATGCGCGAGAGCCTGCGCCGCTTCCCCGACCGAAGTGAACCGGCGTGGCACGCAGCCGAGCGGTTCTCCTTCGCCGGCGTCAGCAGCGAGCATCGCAATCCACGCAAGGCCCTCGTCGAGCGCGAGCCGCACGGTTGGAGCTGCTCATGGCGTGACTGTAGCCGGGACCCCGACGGCCCTCGGGCTCGCTCCGCGCGCCACGCACTTAAACGACGCGAGCCTCCCCGCCGCACGAGGCGGCGGGAAGGCTCGCGTTTACTTACGCCCGTGCGCTATTCGCAGAGCGGGTTCGCGGGAACCCCTTCGCACGGGTGAGGCATCGTTTCCTGCGCTTCCGGCGCAGGCTGCGCTTCGCCTTCGTAGGCTTCCGATTCCTCGGAGAGCTGGATCACCCATTCGACGGCTCCGAAGCTGTCGTTCGGGCTCGGCGTTGTGGCGTTATTGCAGCTCCACGTGCCTTCCAGGTCTGCGGGCTCGGTGCCATCAGGCGTCGTGTTACCGATCGCGCAGTCGTCAGGCGAGGAGATGAAGAAGCCACCCTGCATGAAGATGTCCTTCGCGTAGGGTCCGCCGTTGCTTCCGTTGTCTTCGAACGTGTTGTTCGCGACGCGAACGCCCGACAGCGCGAAGACGATCGTGTCTTCCTGCTGCGGGAACGGGTTCGGGTACTCGAAGCCGAGGAAACCGTCGTTGACGTTCCCCTTGATCGTGTTGTCTTCGACTGCGTCGCCGTAGACACCCGGGAACTCCACGCCCACGCCCCACGGCGCCCTGCCCGTGGAACCGTTCGTCGGGGCGGAGAGGTTGTTGTTGTCTTCCACGAGGTTGTCACGGTAGATCGTGCAGTGCGCGATGTCCGTGGTCGTGAATTTCGGCAGGTGCGGGTGCGGCCCCTCGTACGGGTGCTTGGGGTCACACGCGCCGTTCGACGGCGGCGGCGGGTCGCCGGGGTTTTCCGAGTTCGGCACGATGCCGGCGCGGTTGTCCCGGAAGGTCGAGTTTTCGATGATCAGGTTGCCACCGGAGTTCGACCCTGAGTAGCCGACCGCGTTGTCTTCCATCGTCGCGTTGTCGATGCGTGCCTCACATTCGCGGCAGGCGCCGAGGTAGATGCCGGAGTCGTCCATGCCCGAGGAGTAGATGTTTTCCCACGAGCCTTCTTTCTCGTCGTTCGTGAAGATCCCGTAGCCACCGTTCATGCCGGTGTCATACGCGGTCAGGTAGCGCCCGAACCAGCCGTGCGCGCCGATCTTGCCCGAACCCGAGCCGCCGTTCCACCAGATCTCGTTGCCGCAGGATTCGTCCCCGCAGCTTTCGGTGAGTTCAAAGTTGCGGACGGTGAGGTTTTCGACCCAGACGTCGTTGTCCTTGTAGATTTCTATGCCGTTGCCGCCTTTGTGCTGGCCATCGACGATCACGGTGTTGCGGTTCATGCCCCGGATCCAGATGTGCGAGTGGGGCTTGGTGACCTTCACCGGTTCGTCGTAGACGCCGGGCTCGATCAGCACGTAGTCGTTCGGCTTCGTCGCGTTGACGGCCGCCTGGATGGTGTGGAAGTAGGCGGTTCCCGGTGCCGGGGCGGGGAATTCGCCTTGCGTCACGATCATCACGCGGGTGTGTTCCGCCATCGCTGTGCCGGTGAGCAGCGCCAGCGCTGCGAATACGGCCACCGGCAAAACGATCAGCCTGCGCTTGGGCAGGCTTCGCCTGAGCTTCATTTCTCCTCCTCCATGATTGAAATGGGATTCGCGTTAGCGATTCGCGTTACCGTATCCGCGGTACTCCACGATGTCAACGCCCAACCGACACGGTCTGACACCATTCCCCTCCACGCTGATGGTCGACGGACCCAACCAACGCCGGCACCCGGTGCAGGCACGAAGCCGAGAGACGGTCGAGCGGATCCTCGCGGCGACACGCGAACTGATCCTCGAGGATGGGATCGAGGCCGCCACGACCTCGGCGATCGCGGCGCACGCGGGCGTCGCGGCATCGTCCCTCTACCGCTTCTTCGCCGACCGCGACGAGCTTTTCGCGCGCCTGTTGGAAGGCGAGGTCGAGCGGATCGAAAGCTACGCGGAGAAGACGGAAGCCGAATGGGAGCCGGCGTCGATCGGCGACTACGTGGAAAGCATGCTGGAGATGTTCCTCTCCTACCACGAGGAGAACCCCCTCTTCGTGCGCCTCTGGTTCGGCGGCCGCGTATCGCCGGCGGTCAGCGCCATCGCGCACGCCGGCAACGTCGCGCTCGCCGAACGCGCGCGCGAGCGCTTCCTCGCCGCCGGCTGGTCGGAGGACGACATTTCGCCCGAGACGGCGCTGATCGTGATCGAGGTCGGCGACCGCATCCTCGACCTCGCGTTCCGTGGCGGGCGCCGCGCCGACCGCCGCATCGTCGCCGAGGGCGCAGCGATGCTCACCGCGTACCTCGAGCGGCTCGCAAGACGGCCGGTCGGCTAGCGGCGCCTCGCGCCGCCGCGGCCGGCACTCGCGTGCCGCCGGGCGCGCGGAGGCGACTGATCAGACGCGCGTCGGCTCGGCGTCCAGGAGTTGACTGAGCTCCTGCAGCTGGCGGCGGACGCCGCCGCAGACCTGGTCGCAGAGCTCGAAGATGCCGGGGTCGCTGATCGCGTAGCGGACATGCGTCCCGTCCTTCGTCCGACTGACCATCCCCGCCTCGTGGAGTATCGCCAGGTGCTTGGAGACGTTCTGCTGCGACGCCCCCAGGGCTGCCTGCAGCTCGCCGACCGTCGCATCGCCGTCCCTGAGTCGGTCGAGCAGCTTGATCCGCATCGGCTCGCTGAGGACGCGAAAGCGCTGCGCCACAAGTTCAAGTAGCGGCTCGGGGATCGGATGGGTCGTCGTCCCGGGTTCGCTCATGCCACTCACAGTACCACAACTATACCGTTGTGGGGTTGACATGCCGCGGCGATCAGGATATGGTCCTCTTTACAAGCAAACAGTTGTTGACGAGTGGATGGAGTGAAACAGATGTGGCTGATGACGCAGATCGTCTCTCTTGATCCGTGTCCGCTGGACTCCGGCGTCGCAGTCGACGGCCGCACGACGGCGGTCCGCCGATGAGCACCGCCGTCCACCCCACCGAGCGCGCCGTCGCGCCCGCAAGTAGGCTTCCCGAGCTCGGCCCCGTCGGGCGTCTCGGGCGTTACACCGCGACCCACTTTCGCCTCGTGCTCGTCACGTGGATCGTGATCGCCACCGTGCTCGGCTTCTTCGCGCCGAAAGTCGAGACGGCGCTGTCGGGCGCCGGCTGGGAAGCCTCCGGCTCACAGTCGGCGGAGGCGCGCCAGCTCGTCGAACGCGACTTCGCCGGACTCGGCAGCTACGCACTGACGGTCGTCGTCCACTCGCCCACGGAAACGGTCGATAGCTCCGCTTTCAGGCGGACCGTGGCGCATGTCGAAGCCAAGCTCCGCGCCAGCAGCGCCGTCCGGACGGTCGTCCCGCCCGCCGCGGGAGCCTCGATCTCCGCCGACGGCCATACCGCGATCATCGAGGGGGGCGCCGCCAGGACGCCGAACCAGATGGTCGCCGCCGCCACTGCGCTCAAGGGGCCGATGCACGAGCTCTCACGGGGAAGCACCGTGGTGAACCTCACCGGCGCCCCGGGAATGTGGTCGGACTTCAACGCCGCCAACCGCTCGGCGATGCTCAAATCGGAGTTCATCTCCTGGCCGGTGACGCTCGCGATCATGCTGCTCGCGTTCGGCTCGCTCGTGGCGGCTGGCCTTCCGCTGATGCTGACCATGGTCGGGCTGCTGTGCGCGGCGGGCCTGCTCTACCTCGGCACGCAGATCAGCCCGATCTCGATCTGGGCCATGAACTTCGCCCTGATGTTCGCGCTTGCCCTCGGGATCGACTATGCGCTCTTCATCGTCTACCGCTTCCGCGGCGCGTTGTTCGGGTCGGACCTCAGCCGTGAGGACGCGGCCGCCGTGACGATGGACACGGCAGGCAAGGCGGTCCTCTTCAGCGGCCTCACGGTGCTCGTCTCGCTGACCGCGGTGATGCTCGTGGCCAGCCCGGCGTTTCGCAGCATGAGCGTGGGGATCATGCTCGCCGTCGTGTTCGTGCTCGCGGCGACCTTGACTCTGCTGCCGGCGGTCCTCGCGAGGATCGGCGCGAACGTCGACAGGCTCGCGCTGCCGTGGGCCCACTCCGGCGAGCACCGCTCGCCCCGCTTCGCGGCTTGGGGCGAGCGGCTCTGGAGGCGCCCCGCGCTGTACGGGATTCCGGCCGTTGCCGTGCTGCTGGCACTTGCCTTCCCGGTGAGCGAACTGAAGACGTCGATGCCCTCGATAAAGGTCGTGCCGCCCCAGGACTCCTCGCGCGTCGGGTACGACGAAGCCGAGGCGGCGTTCGGCGCCGGCGCCACCGGTCCGCTGCAGATCATCGCGCCCGCCGCGAAGGCCGCGGCCGTGGCGCGGATCGCGGCGTCCGATCCGGGGGTCGCCGCGGTCATCCCTGCCGGCCACTTCTCGCACGGCCTCGCGCTCGTGACAGCCGTTCCGCGTCAGGATCCGTCGAGCCCCGAGGTCGGGGTGACGATCGACCGCCTGCGCGGCGAGCTTCCCCGCGGCGCTCTCGTCGGTGGCGCGGTGGCTGAAAACCACGACCTTGAAACGCTGCTGAAGACAGACACGTGGCTCGTGATCGGCGTCGTCATAGCGCTCGGATTCCTCTTGCTCCTGGTCGCGCTACAGGCGCCCCTCGTCGCCGCGGCCGGGGTCTTGACGAACCTGCTGGCGACCGGCGCCGCGTTCGGCGTCGCGAAGTGGATCTTCCAGGACGGGGCGCTGCACTCGCTGCTCGGCTTCCAGCCCCAGGGGTTCCTCGATGCGTGGGGTCCCGTCTTCTTCTTCGCGATGATCTTCGCTGTATCGATGGATTACACGGTGTTCCTGCTCTCGAGCGCCAAGGAGCACTGGGACCGCAGCAAGGACGCGCACGACGCGATGGTCGGCGGTGTCGCCCACTCCGGGCGCGTGATCTTCGCCGCCGCCGCCGTCATGGTCGCGGTGTTCTTCACATTCGCCCTCTCGGGCCCCCTCCCGCCCAAGGAGATGGGGATCATCCTCGGCGTCGCCGTGCTGCTCGACGCGTTCCTCGTGCGTCTGCTGCTGCTCCCGGTGCTGCTGCGCGTCTTGGGTCCTCGCGCGTGGTATCTGCCGCGCTGGATGCGCCGCGTGCTCCCCGACGTGAGGTTCGGACACGCATGAGTCCCTGCCGCATAAGCAAGGTGCCGCGATCGCGGTCACGGGCAGTATCCCGCACCCGATCGCGTGTTTCTTCCGGAGGAGCGGGCGGCGACGGCATGCGACGCTCGACGCGATGAGTTCCTTCACTGCCAGCGCCCGCCCCGTTGACGGGCTTCGTCATGAGGTCGACGTCAACGGGCGCCACGTGATCCACACGGACGAGCCGGCGCGTCTCGGGGGAACGGACACGGCACCGACTCCCCATGAGTTGCTCGCCGCGATGCTCGCCTCGTGCGCCTCGACGATGGTGGCGATGTACGCCAGGCGCCACGACTGGCCGCTCGACGGACTGCGCGTCGACGTGGTCTACGACGCCGACGAGACGCCGCGGCGGGTGACGATGAACCTGCAGCTGCCTGGCGGGCTTCAGGCGGACCAGGTCGAGCGCCTGCGGCGCGTCGCCGACACGTGCCCGGCGCGTCGGGCGCTCGAGGCGGGGTTCTTCTTCGACGAGCAGGTCCTGGTCGGATCTGCTCAGGCGCACGCGGCCTCGGAGCCGGGCTAACACCCGCCGTATGGGGGGAGCTGTGCTGGCGGCGCCGGCTGAGGTCGACGGTCGACGCTGCTACGCGGCGTACTCGGCGTCGCTCACGTGCTCGAGCCAATCGACGACGGTCCCGTCGTCCTCGGCCTGCTGCATCGCGACGTGCGTCATGAAGCCGTCGGGCGCCGCGCCGTGCCAGTGCTCCTCGCCGGGCTCGAAGTAGACGCGGTCGCCGCCGCGAATCGTCTCGACGGCGCCGCCGCGGCGCTGGCAGCGCCCGACCCCCTCGGTGACGTAGATCGTCTGGCCGTTCGGGTGGGTGTGCCACGCCGTACGCGCCCCGGGCGTGAAGTGGACGCTGCTCGCAGCGATCCGGGATCGGCCGTCGGGCGCCGCCACGGCGTCGAGGAAGACGTCGCCGGTGAACCACTCGGCGGGTCCCTGCGTCGTCGGCGTGTCGCTGCGCGTGATCTTCAAGCTCGTCTCCCCTCGGTCGTGTGCGCGGGCCGGCGCGCAGGCGCGCCACCGGCGCGGTGCGTACGTTCTCGCGCTAGACGCTAGTGCAGCGTGAAGGCGTGCGTGACCTTGACGGTCTTGATCGCGCTCGAGGAGAACGTCGCCTCGCCGGTGAGCTTGATGCTGTGGGCGTGCTTGACGAGCGACTTGCCTTTGGAGGACAGCTTCACGGTGATTTTCGCCCTGCCGGATTTGGACACGGTGATGTGCCCGCTCGCGACGAGGACGGGCCGCGCGCTCGAGAGGTGCGCGCCGCGGGGCAGGTAGTACCAGTAGATCGTGAACGTCCCGGCCGCGGGCGCAGTCACGGCCACGGCCGCGCCGCCGTGTTTCTTGACGTTCGCGAGCCGCTGGGCCGATTCGTGGTTGCCGAGCGCGGCGAGCAGGTCGTGCTTGATCTCCGCTTCGCTCGGCGGCGGCGGCGGTGGCGGTTCGACGTGTTCTTCGTGCTTGGCGGTGACGACTGCCGTGGCGGCCGTTTCGGCGAACCCCGGCCCGCCTTCGTTGGAGGCTTCTTCGCTCGCGCGGATGGTGTGGCCGACGTCGGCGCTCGTGAGCGTGTACGTCGTCCCGGTCTGGCCCGAGACCGCTTCGCACTGCTCGCCCGCCGCGTTGCAGCGCAGCCACTGGCGGTGGAATTCGGTCGGACTGTTCGTCCAGTCGGCGGCGGTGAGTTTCAGCGTCTGTCCTTCTTCGGCCGTGCCGGCGATCGTTGGCGCGATGGTCGCGCTCGGCACCGGCGTTTTGCTTTTCGGCCCGAGCGCGGCGTTGATTTCCGTGATCGTTTCGCCGACTTTGACCGTGAGTTCGGTGGCTTCGGAGAGTTTGAGCTTGGCGTCCCAGTACTGCGGCTGGAATTCCGAGCCGTCGGAGAACTTGACGCGATATTTGCCGCCGACGAGCGAGGGGATCGTGTATTCGCCGCTGCGGTTCGTGAACGAGCACGAGGTGCTGGCCGGGCTGACCTCTTCGGCGCAGACGGTGGCGCCTTCGAGCGGCGCTTTGGATTCGGCGCTCGTCACCTTGCCGCGGATTTCGCCGCCCTGCGTGAGAGTGGCGTCGATGTTTTCCTTGTCCTGGCCGGCGTGTTCGACCTTGACGAGCGTCGCTTCGCCCGCGGCGAAGACGTTGTTGTAGTACTCGGTGAGGTAGTTCCCGACCTCGGGTTCGAACGTGACGCGGTATTCGCCGGCCGGCACGCCGTCGATGGTGTAGTTGCCGCGTTTCCCGGTCGACGCGCAGGGCTGGATCGCTCCCTGGACGGTCGATTCGGCGCAAACGGTGACGTCTTCGACGGGTTCCGCTTTGGAGTTCGTGACGCTTCCGGAGATCATGCCGCCTTCGGCCAGTTTCGCGTCGATGCCGCTGTCCTGCTCGCCGGCGGTGAGCGTGAGCGTTTCGGCGGTGGCGGCCGTCTGGGCGTCGTTGTAGTACTGGGCGGCGTAGATGCTGCCTTCCTCCGGGGTGAATTCGACGCGGTATTTGCCGGGGGCGAGTCCGACAATCTGGTAGTCGCCTTCTTCACCAGTCGTCGCGCAGCTGCGCGCTTCTCCTTCGGCCAGCGCTGTCGCGCAGACGCTGACCAGCGGCAACGCTTTGGCTGCCGCGTTGGTGACCGTGCCGGAGATGGTCGCGCCCAGCGTCAGGTTCGCGTCGATGCCGGTCTGCGTGGCAGCGGATTGCAGTTTGACGATTTCTGCGAGCGCTTCGCTTGTCGCGCCGTCGTACCACTGGGTTTCGTAAACGGCGCTCGCTCCCTGGCCCTTGAATTCGATGATGTATTCCCCGGGCGGAAGGTCCGTCGCCGCGTATTCGCCCTTGGCGTTGCTTTCGGTGCACGTGAGCTCTTCGCGTGAGGTTTTCGATTTGCGTATCGCGCAGGCGAGCGCTTCCGGGACCGGCGTTTTCGTTTTGCCTGCCGTGATGACGCCTTCGATCGTCCCGCCGCGGGCGAGTGTCGCGTCGATCCCGCCGACCGCAGCCGGGGGCGTCACCGCGACGGCTTTTGCTGCCGAGCGTTCTTCCTGGCCTTCGAAGTACTGGGTGACGAAGCCCGCATCTTCGAAGGAGACCGTGTACGTGTCTTCGGGCAGGCCGGTGAGCGTGTAGGCGCCGTTTTCGCCGGTTTCCTGGCACTCGAATTCGAGTGAGGTCGGGGACTGCGGTTCGACGCATACCTCGGCGCCCTCGAGGGGTTTTTCTTCGCTGTCCTTTACGACACCTTCGATCTTTCCGCCCGTGACGAGCTTCGCGTTCACGTTCGCTTCTTCCTGCCCGGATGCGAGCGTGATCACGGTGGCTTCGCCGAGCTTTGACTTTTCGTCGTAGTACTGCGGAACCAGGCTGCTGCCGTACTTTTCAAACTCGACCTTGTACGACCCGGGAGAGAGCCCGGTGAGTGCGTATGACCCGTCACTGGCACTCGGGGCGCATACCCTTTCTTCTTCAGTGTTCACCGGTATCGCGCAGACGTTCGCTTCGTCTACGGCCGTTTCGGGTTTCGCGGTCTTGACGGTGCCGCTGATCGTGCCGCCCGTGACGAGCGTCGCGTCGACGCCCGAGTTCGTCGCTTCTTCGAAGACCCGGACGATCGTTGCTTTGGACTTGGCTGTGACGTCTTCGTAGTACTGGCTGGAAAGATCGGCTTCGCGGTCCGAGAACGAGACGACGTATTCGCCGCCGGCGAGCCCCGTGATGTGGTACTTGCCTTCGGAGTCCGTTTGCTGGCAGGTGACGAAGAATTCTTCGGATCCTTCGGGTGCTTCCGCGCACACGTTGGCGCCCTCGACCACGCCGTGGGGCCCGCTCACTACGCCTTCGATCGTTCCGCCTTCCCGCAACTCGGGGTTGATTTCGCCCGTCGTCGCTTCGAGTTTGACTTCGACGGCGGAGGCCCGTGAGAGTTTGGTCGCAGCGTCCCAGTACTGGGAGACCAGTTTGCTGCCGAAAGGCGCGCCGAACTGGACGAAGTACTTGCCGGCTTCCAGGCCCTTCAGTTCGTAATCGCCGCTCGCTTCGCTGTCGCGGCACTCGACCAGACGGTCCTGCGTCGTGTACGCGCAGACGTCGGAGTCTTCGATCGCGGCTTTCGTGTTCTCGGCGGTGACCTGGCCCGAGATCGTGCCCCCCATGAGGAGCTTGCCGTCGATGCCCGTGCGCTTTTCCTTCAGCGCCAGTTCGACGGATTCGCCTTCTTCGGGGCTCGCCGCTTCGCGCGTCTTGTTGTAGTACCGCGTGACGTAGCCGGCTTCGGCGTCGGAGAATTCGATCACGTAGGTGCCGCCCGACAGGCCCTGGAGCACGTAGTCGCCTTTGGCGTTCGTTTCGGTGCAGACCGGCTGCACGAAACCGGCGCGCAGTTTCGCGCACACTTCCGCGCCCTCGAGCGGCGTCGTTTTGTCTTTGGCTTCGCCGACCACTTCGCCTTCGACTGTCGCCCCTTCGGGAAGATCCGCGTCGATCCCCGTGGCCTGCTTTTCGTTTTCGACTTTGACGAGCGTCGCTTTGTCTTCCGAGGAGACGTCGTCGAAGAACTGGCGGACGTAGGCGCTGCCCGCGTCCGTGAAGAGGACTTTGTATTCGCCTTCTTCGAGGCCTTCCAGTTCGTAGTCGCCGCCGGCGGTGGTCTTGCCGCAGCGCTCTTCGAATGAGAACTGAGCGTACGCGCAGACTTCGGCGCCCACGAGAGCTTTGCCTTCCCCGTCGACACTGCCTGCGATCGTCCCGAGTTCGAACAGCGTCGCGTCCACCGATTTGGTTTCGACTTTGCCTTCGACGTTGACGGCGGTGGCTTCGCGCTCGTTGCTGACTTCTTTGTAGTACTGGAGGGCGTAGTTCGAAGCGACGGCGCGGAATTCGACATCGTATTTGCCGACCTTCAGTTCCGTGATCTGGTACGTACCGTCTTCTTCTGTCTGGGTGCAGGCCGCGACTTCGCGGTCCCCGGCCGTGATGGCGCAAACCTCGATTTCTTCGAGCGGCGCACTGGACCTGTGGCTTGTCACGGTGCCGGATATCGATCCGGTCTCGACGAGTTCGGCGTCGATTCCGCTGACCGGAGATCCGGCGTTGACTTCGATCGGTTCCGCGTTCTGGAAGCCCTTGTCGTTCCAGAACTGGGTTGCGTAGCTTTCACCCTGGTCCTGGAAGGAGATCGTGTAGTTGCCGGGAGGCAGCCCTGCGAGCGTGTATTCGCCTTTGGCGCCGGTCGGCACGCAGGCGTACGACGTGTAGGGTTCCGCTTCCGTGAAGGCGCAGACGCTCGCTCCGTCGATCGGGGCTTTCGTCGCGGCGCTCGTGACTGTGCCGCTGACTTCGCCGCCGAGTTCGAGGCTCGCGGCGGCCAACTCGCTCACGTCCCCGCCTTCCACTTCGACGAGCGCGGCGTCTTCTTCGGTGGCGCTGTCCAAGTAGTACTTCGTGACGTAGCCGTGGGCACGGTTGCTGAATTCGACGACGTAGTCGCCTACGGGGAGGTTCGTGATGTCGTACGAGCCCGAGGCTTCGGCTTCGACGCAGTGGCGGACCGCCTGTTCAGTGAATGCTTCGTGGGCGCAGACCTCGGCATTGACGCCGCTGCCCGCCCCTTTGAGCGTCGCGTCCCCGGCGATCACGCCGGCCGGGACGAGCTCGATCGCAGCCGGCAGTTCATTCGTTTTTTCCGCTTTGACGACGAACTCCGAGGCTTCAGCGGCGGTCGCCGCTTCGTTGTAGAAGCGCGCCGCGTAGAACTCGTTCGCCGCGTTGGGCTTCGCCTCCACGTAGTAGGTGCCGGCAGGTACTTCGAAGGCGAACTTGCCGTTGGAGTTCGTGGCCTCGCACTTGACCGCGTTTTCGGGGTGCGCGAGTTCGTTCACGCAGACTTCGACGCCTTCGAGGCTTTCCGACGTTTCCTGCGAGAGCACTTCGCCGGCGATCTTCGTCGGTTTGACGGTGAAGGCTTTGAAGAGCCCGCCCGCGAGCGGGTCGTTCGCCGCGTTCGTTGCGAGCGCGCTCGACGGCACGAGCAGCGCGACGGCGACGAGAGCCGGCACGAGACAAGCCGCTACCACCGGGCGGCGGCACGCTCGTGGGTTGCGGCGGGGTCTATGTGCCATCGACGGGGATCCCGTTCCTGTCGCTGCTCAAGACGCGCGCATCGTACAGCGCCGCGATGCGGCGCGCACGGGGAACCGTCAGTAGCCGCCGGTCGAGCCGGACGATTCGGACGCCGCCGGTTCGCCGGCGGCGGTGACGGCTTCCCAGGTGCCGCCGAAGCTCTTCAGGTCCTCGCCGTTCGCCTGCCCGTTCTGGGCGTCGCCGGCGTAGACGTAAAGCGGGTGTCCGTCGAGCGTCACCTGGAACTCACCGTTGGGCCGTTTGACGACGCCGAGGCGACCGGTGATCCCTTCGCTGCCTTTTGTGAGCGCCGCCGCGGACGTCACGGTGACGGCGGGCCAGGCAGCGAGGCAGGCGCTTTCGGTGCACAGCAGGTGCGTCGTCGTCTCCGGTTTGAGCAGGTAGAGCGTGCGCCCCTGGGAGTCGACGACGACCTTGCCCGAGAGACCCGACACCGTCGCGAGCTTCAGCGGCGCGGTCGCCGTCGAGGAGCTCGATGCGCTCGTCGAGGTTTTTTCGGCGGACGTCGTCGCCGTGGTCGTGGTCGTCGACGAGGAACCGCAGCCGGCGATGAGCGCCGCCGCGCCGATGAGGCTCACTGCAAGGCACGTTCGCATGACCTTCCCCTTCCCCTTCGCCGCGCTCGCTGCCGGCAACGGTACATCGTGCGCCGCGCCGCGCGCGGCGCGCCTACGAGTCGCGGCGGCGCGAGAAGATGGCGCCGCGGTCGAGATCGCCGACGGAGCGGCAGCCCGTGAGACCGAGCGCGGTGTCGATGTCGGCGCGCATCACGTCGATGACGTGCGCGACACCGCTCTGGCCGCGGGCTGCGACGGCCCACGCCCAGGCGCGGCCGATGAGGACGGCGCGCGCTCCGAGCGCGAGCATCTTCACGACGTCCAGGCCGTTGCGCACGCCGCCGTCGGCGAGGACCTCGACGCGGTCGCCGACGGCGTCGGCGATGTCGGGCAGCACCGCGACGGTGCTCGGCACTGAGTCGAGCTGCCGTCCGCCGTGGTTGGAGACGACGATCGCGTCGGCGCCCGCGTCCGCGGCCGCCCGCGCGTCGGCGACGTCGAGGATCCCCTTCACCGCGATCCGCCCGCGCCAGTGCTCACGCACCCAGGCGAGGTCGTCCCAGGTCACGGCGGGGTCGAACTGGGCGTCGACCCACTCGCGGAAGCCCGCCGGCGTGCTCGCGTCCGGCACCGCCCGCTCGAGGTTCCCGAACGTCAGCGGGCCACCGCCGCGCCCGACCGTCCGTACCCACGTCGGGTGCGAGAGCAGGTCGAGGCCGCGGCGCAGGCGCGAGGCCGGTGACGCCCGCCCGACGACGGCGTTGCGCGTGTCGCGGTGACGCGCGCCGACGACGGGCAGGTCGACGGTCAGCACGAGCACGGGCGCGCCGACGGCGCTGGCGCGCGCCATGAGGTCCTGCGCGTAGGAGCGGTCGCGCATCACGTAGAGCTGGAACCAGGGCGGCTGGGTCGTCGCCGCCGCGACCTCCTCGACCGGGCAGATCGACACCGTCGACTCGACGAACGCGATGCCCGCCGCCTCGGCGGCGCGCGCGGCCTGCACCTCGGCGCGCGCCGCGAACATCCCCGCGAGGCCCACGGGGCCGAGGATGAGCGGCATCGAGAGCTGCTGGCCGAGGACCTCGACGCCCTGCTCGCGCCGGGAGACGTCGCGCATGACGAGCTGGCGCAGCAAGACGCGGCGCAGGTCGTCGACGTTCGCGCGCAGCGTCGCCTCTTCGTAGGCGCCGCCGTCGATGTAGTCGAAAAGCTGGCGCGGGAGGCGCCGTCGCGCGAGCTCGCGGTAGTCGAGCGCGGTCGCCGGCTCGAGGCCGAGCGGCCTGTCGCGCGCGAATCGCATGGCGCGATACTACGGCCGCGCGGACGCTAACGCGCGACCGAGATGTCCGCGCAGCGCTCGCACACGGCGGCGGGGATCACGCCGACGCGCATCAGCAGCGCGAAAGCGCGGCAGCCGAGGCAGACGCCCGCGAACGCCTCGAGGCTCGCGGCGCAGACGAGCAGACCGAGCACGACGTAGGCGGCCGTCACGTCGTCGAGCGCGAGTGCGAGCAGCGCCGCGGAGAGCGAGAAGACGAGGCCGATCAGCTGGGCGAAGCGCTTCGGCGGGCCGGGTACGGGGCGTTCTGCGAGCGCCAGGCGCGGCGTGATGAAGCGCGTGACGATCTGGCCGAGCGGGCTCAGCGTCGGCCCCGTCGCGACGCGCGCGGCGAACCCGTACGCGACGACGGCGGTCATCCACGGCAGGTCGAAGGCGATCGTCGCGAGCGACAGCGCGACGACGCCGCCCGCGACGAGCCGCGCAGAGACCTCGTTGACCGGGTCGGGGAACGAGAACAGGCGGCGCACGACGGATTGTTCACCGGCCATATGAAGATCTTAGCGCTCGGTTAGCCGCCGTCGCCGAGCTCGCCGGCGGGATCGGCTGCCGCCTCGCCGCCGCCCCGCCGGGCGCGCGCGATGCGCCCGCCTGCGGCGCCGAGGAACATGCCGATGATCGCCGTGACGACGGCGAAGAGCGGCGGGAAGCTGCCGAGCGACACTTTCGCTTCGGTGCCGACGATGGCGTGGGTGATCAGCAGCGAAGCGCCGTAGATCGCGCCGCCGACGACGCCGCGGTCCGCGCCGCCCCAGCCGTCCTGGTGCTCGAAGCCGGCGATGAATCCGCCGACCGCGGCGAGCCCCGCGATCGCCCAGTAGCCCACGGTGCTCGTCCCGATGAGGATCCCCGCGGCGACGCCGATCGCCGCCGGGATGACGCCGCCGAGGATGATCTGCGCCGGCCGCGACCGGTCTTTGAACAGCGTCGGGTTCACTTTGCCACTTCCCCTCCCGCCGTGAAAGCTAGCGGGTGGGAGGCCGCGTTGAAAGGCCGCTCAGACCGAGACGCGGCGGTCGAGCGTGCCGTCGGCGAGCCGCGCGCGCAGCACCTTCTTGTCGAACTTGCCGACGCTCGTCTTGGGCACCTCGTCGATGAACGCGAACTCGTCGGGGAGCCACCATTTCGCGACGCGGCCTTCCAAGTGCCGGCGCAGCGCGGCCGGGTCGGGCTCGATGCCGGCGCAAAGGACGACGCAGGCGAGCGGGCGCTCCGCCCAGCGCTCGTCGGGCTTGGCGATGACCGCCGCCTCGAGGACGTCGGGGTGGGACATCAGCTCGTTCTCCAGGTCGACGGAGGAGATCCACTCGCCGCCGGACTTGATCACGTCCTTCGACCGGTCCGTGATCTGCACGCTCGCGCGGTCGTCTATCGACGCGATGTCGCCGGTGCGCAGCCAGCCGGCGTCGAACTTCTCGCCGCTCGCGCCTTCGCGGTAGTAGCCGGCCGCGACCCACGGACCGCGGATCTCGATCTCGCCGGTCGACTCGCCGTCCCACGGCACCTCGGCGCCGTCATCGTCGACGAGGCGCAGCTCGACCCACGGCAGCGGACGGCCCTGCATCGCGCGGCGGTCCCAGTACGCCTCTTCCGAGGGGTCCCCGTCGGGCCGCGAGTAGGTCGCGATCGGGCTCGTCTCCGTCATGCCCCACGCCTGGTAGATCGTGACGCCGTGGCGCTCCTGGAAGTCGCGCATCAGCTGGCGCGGCACCGCCGAGCCGCCGCAGGCGCAGTTGTCCAGCGAACTGAGGTCGACGTCGGGGTGCTCGTCGGAGTAGCGAAGCAGGTCCTGGAAGATCGTCGGCACGCAGCCGAGCTGCGTCGGCCGCTCGGCCGCGATCAGCTTGGCCAGCGGCTCGGCGCCGAGGTGGCGGTCGGGCAGCACCAGGTCGGCGCCGGCGAGCGCCGCCCCGTAGGCGAGTCCCCAGGCGTTGGCGTGGAACATCGGCACCACGGCGAGCACGCGGTCGCGGCGCGAGAGCCCCGAGCCGTCGGTCATCAGCGTCCCCGTCGAGTGCAGGCTGATCGAGCGGTGCGAGTAGAGCACGCCCTTCGGGTGGCCCGTCGTCCCGCTCGTGTAACAGAGCGCCGCGGCCTGGCGCTCTTCGAGCTCGGGGTAGTCGTAGGGGCCCGCCGGTGACGCGGCGAGCAGGTCCTCGTAGCGCAGCGCGCGCGGCAGCGTGCCGGCGTCGCCGTCGCCCATCACGATGAAGTGCTCGACGCGTCCCATCTGCGGCGCGAGCTTCTCGAGCACGGGGACGAGCGAATCGTCGACGAAGATCACGCGGTCCTCGGCGTGCTCGACGATGTACTCGAGCTGGTCGGCGAAGAGGCGCACGTTGAGCGTGTGCAGGACCGCCCCGACGCACGGCACGGCCATGTAGAGCTCGAAATGGCGCTGGTTGTTCCAGGCGAATGTCGCGACGCGGTCGCCCTCACCGATGCCGAGCGCGGCCAGCGCGTGCGCGAGGCGGTCGATGCGCGCCGCGATGTCGTCGTGCGAGATCCGCCGCACCGAGCCGTCGTCGTTGAGTGTGATGACCTGCGCGCCCGCGTTGCACGTGTAGAGGCGGCGCCGGATGTGGTTCAGCGTCAGCTGGTAGTCGTCCTGCATCATGCTCTGAAGGCGCGTCATATCCCTCCGACTCCCTCGGTTGCGGCGGGGCGGCCGCATTGTTCGTAGACGGCGCGCGTGCGCGCGGCGACGTCATCCCAGTCGAATGTCAGCACGTGCTCGGACGCCTCGGCGACGAGCCGGTCGCGCAGCGGCCCGTCGACGAGCAGGCGCTCGATCATCACGCCGAGGTGCTCGGCGTCGCCGCCGTTGAAGCGCAGGCCGACGCGCTCGCCGACGGGCACGACCTCGCGCAGACCGCCGGTGTCGGCGACGATGCACGGGCAGCCCGAGGCCATCGCCTCGAGCGCGACGAGGCCGAAGGGCTCGTAGATCGACGGCACGACGCAGAGGTCGGCGATCCGGTAGAGCGAGTGCAGGACGTCGTCGCCTATCCAGCCGAGGAACGTGCCGTGGTCCGCGAGGCCGAGTCGCGCGGCTTGCCCACGAAGCTCGGCCTCGTGGGTGCCGGAGCCCGCGACCAGGTAGCGCACGCCACCGACCTTCTCGATCACCTCGGGCAGCGCGTCGAGCGCGAGCTGGAAGCCCTTCTCGTACACGAGCCGTCCCACGAGGAGCACGAGCTTCTCCTCCGGCGCCGCGAAACTCTGACGCAGCTCGGCGAGGTCGTCGCGGGGCCTCAGTTCGCTCGGGTCGATGCCGTTCGGGATCACGGCGACGGGGCTCTCGTCGATGTCGAAGACGTCGGCGACGTGTCCGCGCATGTAGTACGAGCACACGATCACGGCGTCGGCGCGGCGCGCCATCCAGCGCTCGACGGCGTGGATGTGCGACTGCGGGTGCTCGCTCACCCAGCCCTGGTGGCGCCCGTGCTCGGTGGCGTGGATCGTCGTGACGTACGGGACACCGGCACGGTCGGCGAGCGTCGCCGACGCCCGGGCGACGAGCCAGTCGTGGCCGTGGATCACGTCGTAGCCGCCGTCGGCGAGCAGTTCGTCGCCCGCGGCGATCATGTCGTCGTTGAGCTGGCCGACCCAGTCCAGGAAGCGCTCGAGGTCGCGCGGCCGGACCGGCTCGCGCAGGCGGCGGATGCGCACGCCGCGCTGCGCTTCACTCGCCATCGCCGCCGGGGCATCGTCGCTGCGCCCCCGCGTGAGAACGTCGACCGCCACGCCCTGCGCGACCAGGCCCTCGGCGAGCTTGCGCACGTGGCGTGCCAGTCCGCCCTCGATCACGGGCGGGTACTCCCAGGACACGATCAGCACGCGGTCCGCCACGCACTGGACCCTAGCTGCAACGCGCGTGACGGCGCGGCCCGTCAAGATGGCCGCGTGGAGCGCACGGTCGACTTCTACTTCGCGGCGATGTCGCCGTACGCGTGGATGGCCGCCGAGCGGATCGACGGGCTGCTGCCGCAGGCGCGCTGGGTGCCGGTGACAGCCGCGTTCATCTTCAAGGCGGCGGGCCGCACGCCGTGGGGCCTGACGGAGCGGCGCGAGGAGGGCATGCGCGACTGCGAGGCGCGCGCCGCGGGCTACGGCCTGGAGCCGATTCGCTGGCCCGACCCGTGGCCGACGAGCGACGTCGACGTGGCGCGCGCGATGACGTTCGCGGACCAGCGCGGCGTGCTCAGGCCGTACGCGCTCGCGGCGATGCGCCGGAGCTTTCACGAAGGGCGCGTCCTCTCCGAGCGCGACACGCTCGCAGACGCGGCACGCGACTGCGCGCTCGATGTGAGCGAGCTGCTCGCGGCGCTCGACGACGACGGCGTGAAGCTCGCCTTGCGCGAGCGCACGGACGCCGCGAGCGCGCGGGGCGTCATCGGCGTCCCGACGGTCGCCGTCGGCGACGAGCTCTTCTGGGGCGACGACCGTCTCGACGAGGCGGCCGCCGCGGCGGCGTAGCGCGGCGCGCTCTCGTCCGCGCGCCACCTACGCTTGCGCTGTGCGCTGGATCGTCGACGGCATGAACGTGATCGGGACGCGCGGCGACGGCTGGTGGCGCGACCGGCACGCCGCGATGGTCCAGCTCGTCGACAGCCTCGAGCGCTGGGTGGCGCTCACGGGGTACGACGTGACTGTCGTCTTCGAGCAGCCTCCGCGTCCACCGATCTCCTCGACCGTGATCGCGGTCGCGCACGCGCCGAAGGGCGGCCCCGACTCCGCCGACCACGAGATCGTGCGGCTGCTGCGCGCCGACGCGGACCCGGGCTCCATCCGTGTCGTGACGTCGGACGTGTGGCTCGGTGACCGGGCGATCACGGTCGGCGCGAGCGTCGAACCGGCGCTCGCGTTCCGCCGCCTGATCGAGCCTCCCGCTTAGCTAGTCGAGCTGGAACTCGCCGGCGGCGTAGATCACGCGTTCGCTGCCGTCGGCGAGCGTCGCGGTCACGGTGCGGTCGGACGTCGAGACGACGTCCGTGTGAACGCTCGAGCTGTTGAAGCCAAGCTTCTCCCACTCCTCGTCGCTCAGCTCGCTCGGGTCGCCGGCGAGCGCGTCCTGGTAGGCCCTCCCGACCGCGATGTGGGTGTTGCCGAACTCGCCGCCGGCGTTCTCGTCGTACAGCGTGTGCGCCATGAAACGCGTGATCCGCGAAAGCCGGCGGTCGGTGAGCGAGAACTCGCCGATCTTGTCGGCGTTCTCGACCGCGAGCATGTCGGTGAGGAGCCGCTCGTTCTCCTCGGCGCTGGCGTTCACGACGCGGCCATCCGCGAACTCCAGGCGCACACCGCGGACGAGCGTGCCGTAGCGGTAGAGCGGCTGGTTGCAGTAGATCCAGCCTTCGGTGCCGCGCCAGTCCGGGCTGGTGAAGATCTCGAAGCTCGGCACGTTGCGCCCCCGCCCGCCGAGCCAGCGCCGGCGCTCGCCGATCGAAACGCGCAGATCGACATCGCTGCCGACGACGTGGACGGAGCGGATGTCGAGTCCGTCGAGCCATTTCACCGTGCGGTCGATCTGCTCGCCGACCTGGCGCCAGCGCGCCACCGGCTGCTCGTCGTCGAGGTAGCAGGCGTGGATGATCTGCTCCCAGTACTCCTCGAGTGACATGCCGGCCTCGGCCGCCATGCCCTCGGTGCCGTAGAGCCCCAGCGTCCACGAGAAGTCGCCGGCGTTCTCCTTCGCGCCCCGCCACGCGATCAGCGGGCGCAGCGTCTCGCCGCGGCGCATCATCAGCGCCGGGTCGATCCCGTCGAGCGCGTGCGGGTCGCTTTCCGCGAGCACCGCGACCTGGTGGTCCATTTCGTCGACCAGGCCCCGGAAGTAGTTCGCGGCGAAGTGGTCGAGCTGCTCGGGCGAGGCGATCTCGAAGAATTCGCGCTGCAGGTTCACGTGCTCGTCGGCGTCGGTCGCATACGCCGGCAGGACGTGTCCGCCGGCACGCCAGATCGCGCGGTGCAGCGCCGCGTAGAGCGGCCGCGCGCTCTCCGGCGCGACGACGCGCACGACGTCGCCGGAGCGAATGCCCGCGCCGGCACCGAGCGCGAAGTTCACGAGAACGTCGGCGTAGCGCTCGAGGATCTCGGGCGGTGGTTCGAACGGCATCCGGCGAACATTAATGAAGTTGGCAGCGGTGCTGCGCGCGGGAGCCGGCGGTACTGTGGTCGTGGCGGCCGAGCGGGCCGCAACGCCGATGCCCGTGCCCAGACGCCTCTCGATTCGCGCGCCCGCGGCGCTCGCCGCGACGGCGCTGCTGCTCGCGGCGTGGGCGTCGCCGGCCGCGGCCGAGTCGCCCGCGACGACTGTGAACCCCACGGCCGAGTCCGACAACCCGTTCGCCGACCAGGGGAGCAACTACCACTACCGCTCGCTCATCACCGCGGTCGAGCCGAAGGTGCCGGGCCTGTCGCTCCAGGTGCTCGAGTTCGCCGACCGAATCCTGCTGACGAACCACACGGGACGGACGGTGACCGTCTACGGCTACGAGCACGAACCGTACGCCCAGGTCCTCGCGAACGGAACGGTGCGCTTCAACACCAACTCGCCGGCGTTCTACCTGAACCAGAACTTCTACGGCAACGTGTCCGTGCCGTCCTACGCGACGCCCCACGCGAAAGCGCACTGGGTCACGGTCGACAAGACCGGGGAACTGGAATGGCACGACCATCGCATCCACTGGATGGAGCCGACAGTCCCGCCGCAGGTCAAGAACCAGGCGAAGCGCACGAAGATCTTCAACTGGCGCGTGCCGATCACGGTCGGCGGGCAGCCGGCCCAGATACGCGGCGTCCTCTACTGGGCGCCGGAGCAGGACTCCACGGCGCCGATCGGCGCGTACATCGCGCTCGCGGCGATCGTGCTCGCGTCGATCGCGCTCGTCGTCTACGTGCGCCGCCGGCGGCGCGCCGGCGGCGGCGAGAGCGAGGCGTGGTGATCCGCGTCAGCGCGAAGCGAGCCGTGCGAGCTCGTAGAGCCCGAACACGACCGCGCCGACGGCGAGTCCCGCGAGCCCGAGAAGAAAGGTGAGCAGCGCCGCACCACCGACGATCGCGACGACCGCGTTCACCGGCTGGCGGCCCGTCTGCTGGCGGCGCGCGACGTAGACGCAGACCCCGACGAAGCAGACGAGAGCGGCGGTCCAGAGCACGCCGTTGGCGTTCAGCCCCGCTTCTTCCATCGTCGCAAGCACCGTGATCATCTCGTCCCGCGCGCACGGGGCGCGCGCCGCGGCGAGTCTAGCCGCGGCCCGACGCCGGCGCCGCGGGCGTGTCTATGCTGGCGCGCGATGCGAGGACGGCCGAACATCGCGGCGCGCGCGGCCCGGCGCACCAAGCCGGCGTGAGCGAATCGGCGCCCGCCGCGGGCACCGCGGTCTCGCCGTTCCCGGCGATCGCGGACTACGCGTTCCTCTCGAACTGCCACACCGGCGCACTCGTCGCTCCCGACGGCTCCGTCGAGTGGCTCTGCCTGCCGCGCTTCGACGCCGCGAGCATCTTCGGCGCCCTGCTCGACCGTGAGGCCGGCGCTTTCCGCTTCGCGCCGTTCGGCGTGAACGTCCCCGCGGCGCGCGTGTACGAGCCGGGCACGAACGTGCTGTGCACGACGTGGGCCGCAACCGGCGGCTGGCTGCTGGTGCGCGAGGCGCTCACGATCGGCCCGCGCCAGGGCGAGGACCTCGTGACGCCGCATACGCGCCCGCCCGCCGACGACGACGCCGACCACATGCTCGTCCGCACCGCGACGTGCCTGGAGGGAGCGGTGGAGGTCGAACTTGTCTGCGAACCCGCCTTCGACTACGGCCGCGAGATGGCGGACTGGACCGTCGCCGAGGACCGCCGTTCCGCGGCGGTGAGCGGCAGGGGTTTCCCGCTGGAACTGGTGTGCGACCTGGAACTCGGCGCCGAGGGCGAACACGTCCGCGCGCGCCACGTGCTCTCCGCGGGCGAGACCTGCTACTGCGTGCTCTCCTGGGCCGAGGGCTACCACGTCCCCGCCGACGCCGGCGAGGCTGCGGAGCGGATCGAGGCGACGGGACAGTACTGGCGCCGCTGGCTGGACTCGGCGAGCATCCCGGACCACCGCTGGCGCGAGCCGATCCAGCGCTCCGCGCTCGCGATCAAGGGGCTCACGTACATGCCGACCGGAGCGACCGTCGCCGCGCCGACCACGTCGCTGCCGGAGACGCCGCGGGGCGAACGCAACTGGGACTACCGCTTCGCCTGGCTGCGCGACAGCAGCTTCACGCTCCAGGCGCTGCACTTCCTGGACCTCGATTCGGAGGCCAGCGAGTTCATGGAGTTCATCGCCGACCTCGAGCCGGACGCCGACGGCGCCCTGCAGATCATGTACGGCATCGACGGCCACCGCGACCTCACCGAGCACACCCTCGACGAACTCTCGGGCTACGAGGGAGCGCGCCCCGTCAGGATCGGCAACGGCGCCTACGTGCAGAAGCAGAACGACGTCTTCGGCGCCGCGCTCGACTCGATCTACCTGCACGCCGGGCGCAGCCGGCGGCTCTCGCGCCGGCTGTGGCCGATCGTGCAGGCGCAGGCGCGGTGCGCGTCCGCCGTGTGGAGGGAACCGGACCAGGGGATCTGGGAGGCCCGCGGCGCCCCGCAGCACTACGTCTCGTCGAAGATCATGTGCTGGGTTGCGCTCGACCGCGCGTCGCGCCTCGCGCAGATCCGCGGCGACGCGCAGCTCGAGTCGCAGTGGTCGGCGGTGGCCGACGAAATCCGCGCCGACGTGCTCGCGAACGGCGTGCGCGACGACGGCGTCCTGCGCCAGCATTACGACAGCGACGCGCTCGACGCCTCCACCCTCCTCGCCGCGATCTTCGGCTTCCTGCCCGGCGGCGACGAGCGCCTGCACGCGACGGTCTGCGCGATCGACAAGGACCTCAGCGAGCACGGTTTCGTTCTGCGCTACCGCACGGACGAGACCGACGACGGTCTCGCCGGACGCGAGGGCAGCTTCCTGATCTGCTCGTTCTGGCTGGTGTCGGGCTTCGCCATCGTCGGCGAGTTGCAGCGCGCCCGCGACCTCTTGGAGCGCCTCTTCAAGGTGGCCTCGCCGCTCGGCCTTTACGCGGAGGAGTTCGACCCCGACAACGGCACGCACCTCGGCAATTACCCGCAGGCCTTCTCGCACCTCGCGCTGATCGAGGCGGCGCAACGCCTCATCGAAGCCGAGCGCGGCGCGAGCGTTACGTGACTAGCGCCGCGCCAGCAGGCGCTCGTAGATCGCGAGCGTCGCGGCCACGTGCTGGGCGACGTCGAACGAGGTGAGGATCCGCCGTCGCCCCGCCGCCCCCATCCGCCGCGCCTGCTCCGGGTCGGCGATGACGCGCGCGGCCGCGCGCGCCCACTCGGCGGCGTCGCCCGGCGCAACCAGGTAACCGTCCTCGCCGTCGCGGACGAGCTCGCGCGAGCCGCCGACGCCCGTCGCGAGCACGGGCACTTCGAGCGCCATCGCCTCGAGCAGGGCGCGGCCGAACGGCTCCTCGTGCGAGGGCAGGAGCAGGACGTCGAGCGCGCGGATCACGTCCGCGGCGTCGTCGCGCTCGCCGAGGAAGCGCACGCGCTCGCCGAGAGATTCGCGCGCGACCTGCGCGTGCAGCCGCTCCACGTACGCGCGGTTGTCAAAGCGGGTCGCGCCGGCCGTGAACTTCGCGGAGCCGACGAGCAGGAGTTCGGCGTCGACGCCTTCCCGCACGAGCGCGCCGAGCGCGGCGATCGCGGTGTCCTGGCCCTTCCACGGCGTGAGCTGTGCGACGACGCCGAGCAGGGCTCGTCCCGCGGGGGCGCCCAGACGTTCGCGCAGCGCGCCGCGGTCCATCCGCGCCGGGTCAAACGCGGCCGCGTCGATCGCGGGGTGCACGACCGTGACTTGCGCGGTCGGGGCGGCGGCAGTGACGGTGGCGGCGGTGTACGCGGAGTTCGCGACGACGAGGGACCTGCGCGCGATGAGGCGCATCGTCGCGCGGGTCGCCGCGACCGGCGGCAGGCAGTCTCGGACGCTCGTCACGCGCGGAGCGCCCGCGGTCGGCGCGAGCGCGACCTCGAGTCCGGCGCGGACCGAGTTCGCGTGCACGATCTGGGCGCGCGCCGCGCGCGCCGCGCCGCCGACCTGGTGCGAGGCGCGCGTCATCGCCGCGAGCGCGACGGGTGTGTGCAGCGGGTGAAGGCGCAGGCTGCCGGCCGTCGCGGCGATCGGCACGTGCGCGACGCCGACCGCGCCGGCGGCGCCGGCCAGGTCGCCCTCGGGGCATGCGAGTGTCGCCTCGACGTCCGCGGGGAGGGCGGCGAGCAGCGTGAGCAGGGAGCGCTCCGCGCCGCTCACGGCGGCGGTGTGGTTTACGTAGAGGACGCGCACCGGCGTCGGTCTAGGCTACGCCGCGGCGGCGATGCGGTCGGCGCTGCGGCGGCCGCCCGCGAAGAGGCCGGCCCAGATCGCCATCGCGCCGCGCAGCATCGTGAAGTCGGCGTCGTCGAGCGGGAGACGCTCCGCGAGCTCTATGTAGGCGCCGGCGACCGTGCGCTCGCTCAGCACGACCGAGTCGACGGCGCGCCAGAAGGACTCGTTGGCGCGCATGCCGCGCGACTCCTTGGCGAGGTTCGCGAAGACGTCGGAGGCGCGCTGGTGGGCGACGGCCGGCGAGCCGCTGTTGACGGCGTAGCCGAGGTGGTCGGCGACGCGCTTGGCGAGCACGCCGCACCAGATGTCCCCGAAGCGGTCGAACGCGTAGTCGGGGCCCATCAGCAGGAAGTACATCGCGGGTGTGAACTCGGCCCGCCACGCGAGGTTCATCGAGCACATCGGCAGGTAGCTGCCGCGCGGGATCGTGCGGTCGCTCCAGCGCTGGCTGATCGGCACGCGGTGCGAGACGAGCTGCGTCGCGGCGTCGAAGTCGGGGACCCCGTTCCAGAGGCCGTGGTTGATGGCGACGGGGGCCTCGCGCGCGGTCTCGAAATACGGCATGCCGCGCGGCTTGGCCTCGTCGAGCGTGCTCTCCCACGAGGGGTCGTAAGCGCCCTGCAGGCGCCGCTCGTGTGCGGCGAGGAAGTCCGTGTGGTTGGGGTCGGGGCGTACGTCGTCGTCGAGCGTCACGATCATCTCGGCGCCCATCTGCCACGCGAGCCAGCAGCCGAACGAGCGGATGCAGCCGCTGCCCGTGGGGATGATCCACGCGGCGTCGCCGAGGCGTTCGCCGATGTCCGGGCGCGCAAAGTGCTGCACGTTCGGCGCGGACGCGTCGAAGCTGCGGCGCGGGCCGTCCTCGACGATGATGATCTGGGCCGCGCGGAGCTCCTGCTCCCACTCCACCAGGAAGTCTGCTGCGCTGGCCGCGCGTGCGGTCGGCACGACAACGATGGACTCCAAGCGGCTCCCCCTTCCGTAGGGTTGGATCGTGCTGCCGAGAATACGGCGTCGCGGCCGCGGGCGCAACGGCGGCAGGGCGTCAGCCGCCGGCGAGCTGGACCGCCTTGACGATCAAGAGGATCACGGAGACCAGCAGGTACACGCGCAGCGTGAGCATCGCGAGCTTTCGCCCCCGCGACCAGCGCGGGCGGCCGAGGAGCGTGAGGGGCGGCATCGTCCATTGCTCGCGTGGCACGCCCCAGTCCTCCTCCTCGCTCACGGCCGCCGCGCGGCGGCGGCCGCGCGCCGTGATGAGGCCGAAGAGGAGCAGCCCGACGGCGAGGATCACGCCGCCGATCACGGTCACGTGGGCCACGTTCACGTGCGGGAAGACGGTAGTCACCATCAGGATCAGCGACAGCAGTACGAGCACGGCGACGATCACGCTCGCGAGCGCGTTGAGCCACGGCCCGTTGCGCCACGGGCCGAGCACTTCGCGGTCGTTGCACAGCAGCAGCAGGAACACGCTCGCGGACGGCAGCAGAACGCCGGCGAGCGCCTGCACGGCCTCGGTGATCACGCCGAGCGGCGCCCCGGGAATCAGCACGATCGCGCCGGCGAACACGATCAGCGCCGCGAAGATGCCGTAGAAGGTGCGCGCTTCGCGGAAGCTGCGGTGCAGCGAGGTGCGCGTGCCGAAGACGTCGCCGAACGCGTAGCTGGTCGAAAGGGTCAGCGCTCCCGCCCCGATCAGCGAAGCGTTGAGCAGGACGATCGCGAAGAAGGCGCCGGCGGTCGAGCCGAGTGTGCTTTCGAGCGCGCTTGCGGTCTCGCCGGCATTCACGAAGTGGCCGGCATAGGGCGTGCCGCCGAGCGCGAACGCCGAGATGCAGATCAGCGCGCCGGCGCCGAGCACGACGACGACCGCGCCGATCCAGGTGTCCAGGCGCTCGTAGTTGATCCAGCGCGGCGTGATGCGCTTGTCGATGACGTTCGACTGCTGGAAGAAGAGCTGCCACGGCGCCACGGTCGTGCCGACGATCGCGATGATCAGAAGGACGGACGTCGAAGTCGCACCGCCCTGGATGCCCGGGACGAACAGGTCGTGCGCGATCTGGCTGCCGTCCGGGTGGGACATGAAGAACAGCGGGATCACGAGCACGTTGGCGAAGACGAAGATGAACATCGAGCGCTCCCACATGCGGTAGTTGCCGCTGACGGTGATCGCGACGAGCGCGGCCGCCGCGATCGGCACCGCCGCGTACTTCGTCACGCCGAAGTAGCCGAGCGCGAGGCTCACGCCGATGAACTCCGTGACGATCGTCAGGAAGTTCAACAGGAACAGGTCGCCGACTGAGAACCAGCCCCAGAAGCGCCCGAAACGCTCGTTGATGAGCCGCGCGTGCCCGACGCCCGTGACGGCGCCGAGGCGCACGACCATCTCCTGGTTGACGACGAGCACGGGGACGAGCAAGAGGAGGACCCACAGCAGGCTCGTGCCGTAGTTCTGGCCCGCCTGCGAGTAGGTCGCGACACCGCCGGCGTCGTTGTCGCCGACCATCACGATCAGGCCGGGGCCGATGATCGCGAGCAACGCGAGGAGCCGCGAGCGCATGCCGCGCCGGCCCTCCTCGTGCTGGCGGATCGTGCCGAACGCGCCGCGGATGTCGCCGATGTGCGCGGAGTCCAGGACGTAGCGCTCGCGCGCGGCTTTCGCCGGCGGCGTGGGCTGCTTGCTCGCCATCTGCTGGACCTCCTTTCGGCGCGCGCGACGCTAGCCGCGGCGTCCGGCGGAGGCCCCGCCCGGTCAGCTCAAGCTACCGGCAGGCAAGGGCACCCGGCGCGACATCCGCGGCCAAGCTACTTCGCGGCAGATCTAAATCGTCGTGTCGGGTCTGGTCTTCCATTGCTTTCGCCCCGGGGCGCGCACGCCCGGCGCGCCCCAGACGAGCCTATCAGCGTCGCGCGGGCCGGCCTACTCGCGCGCGGCGCCGTAGCGCCGGCGCCAGTCGCCGGGCATCGTGTGCTCGAGCACGTCGTCGACCGCGAGCACGCCGATCGTGACGCCGTCGCCGTCGACGACGGGCAGCAGCATCAGGTTGAAGTCGCTCATCAGGAGCGCGATCTCGGGCAGGTCGGCGTCGGCGCTCACGGCGGGACCGCCGGGCTCGAGCAGCGCCGAGAGGGTCGTGTGCGCGGGCGACTTGATGAGCTCGACGACGGGTAGCGTGCCCGCGAGGTGCCCGTCGGCGTCGGTGACGACGACGGTCGTGATCTGGTCAGCGGGAATCTCGCTGCGGCGCACGAGCTCGAGCGCCTGCTCGACCGTCGAATGCTCGGCGACCGAGACGAAGTCGGGGTTCATCAGTCCGCCGGCGGTCTCGGGGTTGTGGCCGAGCAGCGAGAGGACCTTGGTGCGCTTGGCGGCGGGCATCTGGTCGAGGACCGGCAGGCGCCGGTCCTGGTCGAGCTCCATGAGCAGGTCGGCTGCGTCGTCGCTGTCCATCCGCGCGAGCACGGCGGCGACCTGCGTGTCGGAGCGCTCGCGCATGAACTCGAGCTGGTGCTCGTCGTCGAGCTCCTGGAAGATGTCGGCCTCGAGCTCCTTGTCCTGCCCGACTGCCTCGAGGATCTCCTCGCCCTCATCGTGCGAGGCGGCCTCGACGAGGTCCGCTATCTGCGCCGGGTGAAGGCGCGCGAGGCGACGGTGCGCGAGGCGCAGGCGGGAGGTGGGCACGTGCGCGACGAATGGCTCGAGGTCCCCCCACGCGATGAACGCTGCGGGCTCGCGCTCGCCGCGCAGGCCGCGCGGCAACAGGCGCCGCCAGCGCGCACCGAAGCTCGCGTCGATGCCCGCCAGACGCCAGACGCCGTTCTCGCTGACGAGCTCGACCTCGCGCGCGACGACCAGGCGCGCGTTCGTGACGTCGATCAGGCTGCGCCCGAGCACGTCCTGTCTGAGCAGGACCTCGCCGGGGCGGCGCTCGAGCCGCGCGAGGTTCAGCTTCGTCGTCCTCGTGCGCACCGCGCCGGGATCCAGGTGCTCGATCCGGTCGATCGGCACGAACAGTTCGCGCCCGCCGATGCGAGCCTTAAGGCCGACGATCAGAGGCTGCGCCACGCCGGTGTCCAGCCGCGCGACGACGTCCTCGACGCGACCGAGGCGCGCCCCGGAGGAGTCGAGCAGCGGGCTGCCGGCGATTGAGGAGAGATGGACCGCGTCTGGCATCAGCGCGCTCGCACGAAAGGGTACCGGGACGGCCCCCGGCTGGCGAGTGCCGCGCCCGCGTTCAGGTGCGACGGCCTCGCAGCACCGGCGAAATCCGGCTGCGCGTCGCGCTCAGTAGCGGACGTGGTGTTCGTACGTGATTTCGCCGAACGGGCCCAGGTTGATCTGGAATTCGACGTTCACGCGTCGTCCCGACGTCGCAGCGGCTGTGCCGTTGCAACTCCATTGCGTCCTGCGCCGCGTGTCCCCGTAGGGGCCTTCGCAGCTGACGCCGCCGACGGAGTAGGAACGGGGGTTCCCAAGCCAGCCTTTGGCTTTGTTGCCGGCGTCGTTTGCCGCGAGTTCACGCGCGCCGGCGGAGCCGCCGCAGCGTGCGCCACAGATCAGCGGGAGCATTCTGCCGCTCGCGGCCGCGGGCACGAGAACCGCTCCCGCGATCCCGGCTGCCACTGCGACGATTGCGCTGTATCTACGGATTGAACTCACCACTCCTCACCCCATCGGCAAAAGATGTCGGTCGTTTGATATCCGACGAATGATAATCGCTTTGGCGGCGTCATGCGTGACATCGGACACACATGCAGACGGCGCTCTCCCATCGTACGTGGTGTACCGTCATTCGGCGGCACTTGATGCCGCGCCGCCGCCGCAATGAGAGACCGAACCCGCCGCCTTCTCCTGCCGTTCACCGCGATCGTAGCGGTGCTTCTCGCGGCGGCTGCGCCCACAACTTCGGCGCAGGTCGCCGGGCGAGAGCAACCCGGGCTGCGCTTCCACTCGAGCCTCACGCGGCTCTCCGGCAACAGGCTCATGTACCGCACGTGGGCCGACGGGTACTTCGAATCGCTGCTCGTCGAGCTGCGCCAGCCCGGCTACAAGGTCACCTCCAGCGTCCTCACGAGCGAGGACGGCCGCGCGACGAACGCGACCCCGTCGACGAGCCCCTGTTATCCGGCGCCGGCGTCCTACCTGCCGCACCACGGCGTCATCGAGTGCCCTTCGTTGCTGTACAGCAACGACGGCCACACGGGCGTGCGCTCGGTCACGATCGTCTTCGCGACGAACCGCTGCTACCCGCGCAACGGCGGCATCCTCGGCGGCGTCGGCGGCCCGTCGGTGTCCTGCCGGCGCTAGCGCGCGTTCATCGCGGGCGTCCGCCGGCGCGCTGGCGCCTGGTCAGAAGCCAAGTCGCGCAAAGTGCGATCGCGCCGAGGGCGGCACAGCACACGCCGAGCGTCGTGCGTGGCGAGCTGTCTCCCGGCGTCGGCCCGAGAATGCCCGGCAGGGCCTGGCATTCCACGAGCAGGTAGACGACCCCCACGGCCACCAGGAGGATTCCCACGAGGCCCGCAAGCCAACTCGCCGCGCGCGCAGCTGGCGACATGAAACAAATCTAGCTCCGGCGCGGTCAGTCCGTCCTGTAGCGCTCGTACTGCGGCAGCAAGTCCCCGATCTCGTGCCAGGGCGCCTTCTGGCTCACAAAGATGTGGTGCGTCGGCCGGATCGACGGGTCGTCGTCGAGCGGTCCCATCGCGACGTGGATCCACGCGCCGTCGCGGACGACGGAGAAGAGGAAGGAGCCGCAGCGCGCGCAGCGATGGTCGTTGTTCTCCTCGTCGCCGATCAGCATCACGTCGTCCTCGGCGGCGATGAGGCGGAGCTTGTCGCGCTCGATGCCGGCCATTGGCTTGTAGGCGGCGCCGGTCGCCGCGCGGCAGTCGACTCAGTGGCAGTTCATCGAGTACGCGAACTCGTCGGCGACGTCGTAGCGCACGGCGCCGCAGCGGCAGCCGCCTTGCAAGCGCCGCCCGTCGCCGTCGCCGGCGGCGGACGCTGTCATCGCGCGGGCCGCAGGCTCACGGTGCGGGCCGCTCCGCGCCGCCGTCGCCCTGCACCGCGGGCGGCTCGGCGCTCTCTCGCCCGCCGTTTGCGGGGCCCTCCCATGTGGGCGGCGGGTCGCTCGCGGGGAAGGATTCGCGCCCCCACTCGTCGACCTCGTCCTCGTCGCCAGCCCCGCCGGGCGGCGGCCGCTCTCCTCCGTGGCGCATCGCACCCCTTACATACCACTAGCGCGGGAAGAGAGCGCGATACGTCCGCGTCGCGGCGCCGCCGGCGGGACCTCCTCGTGCGGGCTACCAGCGCCCGTACCAGCGTCTCCCCGAACCCGCGGCGCCTGCGCCGCCGACGAGAAACCCGATGAGCCAGACGACGACGGCGGCGATCAGAACGAACCACAGCACGTGTGCGGCGAACCCGAGTCCCCCGAGTAGCAGGATCAGCAGGATCAGAATCAGGAGCGGAATCATCGGTCCCCCTCCCTCATCGGCCGCCGGCCGGCGACGTGACCGATGCCGACTCGGGGCCCGATTCGGCTCCGGCGAACGCCGGCGGCACGCCCCGCGAGGCCAGTTTGGAGACCTTTTCGAGCGCACCGCGCTCGCTCTCGAGGTTCGCCTTCAGCGGCGGGATCACGGCGTCCAGCGAGAGCGCCCGCGCCTGGAGGATCAGGTTCTCGTAGACGGCGATCTCGTAGTGCTCGGTCTCGATCGCGGCGCCGAGGATGATGCGGTCGATCAGCGGCGGCTCGGCTTTGCTCGCCTCGCTTTTGCCCTGCTTCGCGATCGCCTCGGCGGCGTCGGAGGACTCCTCGGCGATCTCCCAGTTCAGGGCCTGGAAGGCCGCTTCGACGTTCGCCTCGTGCTCGCGGGTTTCTTCCTTGTGCGCGAGGAGCGCTTCGCGCACCTCCTCGCTGCGGGACTCGTGAACGAGTTCGTTCAGCGCCCCCAGGATCGCGCGCTCCATCGTCAGCGCCGTCCCGAGCTGCCAGCCGAACACGTCTTCGGGCGTGCGGAGTTTCTCGAACACCGGCACCCCTCCCTTCGATCATCGTGGTGCGTCACCTGACGCGCGGCTCCATCGGCCGCCGTCCCTTCTCTACCCGCCGTCGAGCGGTGGCGAAACCGCCCCGACGCCGCACCGGCGGCACGGTTGGCGTGTTAGAAGGCTTGGGGCGCCGGGTAGAATGAGCCCGGACGTCGCCGCAGGTCCGGTACTGTTGTCTACGACCGAATCGAGGGGCTTCTGATGGCTGTTACATCGAGGAAGACGTCGAGCGACGAGCAGCTGCTGGCACGCTGGTGCAAGCACCGTGACCCCGCCGACCGCGAGCGGCTCACCGAGATGTATCTCCCGCTGGCGCGGCGCCTGGCCCGCAAGTACGGGCGCTCCTCGGAGCCGTTCGACGATCTCTTTCAGGTCGCGAGCCTCGCGCTCGTGAAGGCGATCGACCGCTACGACGACTCGCGCGGCCATGGTTTCACGGCGTACGCGGTGCCGACGATCCTCGGCGAGATGCGCCGTTACTTCCGTGACTGCGGCTGGGCCGTGCACGTCCCGCGCGGAACCCAGGAGCGCGCGCTGAAGGTGCGCGAGGCGCAGCAGCGCCTGGCGACCGCGAACGGCCGCGCGCCCGACGTCGAGACGATGGCGCAGTTCCTCGAGCTCGATCGCGAGGAGGTCCTGGACGCGATGCACGCGCTGCGCTCCTACGACGCGGTTTCGCTCGACGCGCCGATTCCCGGCGGCGGCGAGGACGCGCCGGCTTACCTCGACGTCGTCGGATCCGAGGACAACGGCTATGAACTCGGTGAGATGCGTGCCACCGTCGCCGAAGCGGCGCGCGAACTTCCCGACGCCGACCGCGAACTGCTGCGCCTGCGCTACGTGGACGAACTCACGCAGTCGGAGATCGCGAGCCAGATCGGGGTCTCGCAGATGCAGGTGTCGCGCCTCTTGCGCGGAACGGTCGACCGGCTGCGCGCGGTCGCAACGCAGTCGGCCTGACGGCGGCGCCCTGCGGCTGCGGTCGCGGCCCGGCGCGTTGTACGCTGGCGACGCGATGGGCGCAACCGCGACGTCCGACGTCCGCCTGACGGTTCACAGCCAAGCTGACGACGTCACGCTCGTGCGACAGGTGCTGTCCGGCGTCGGCGAAGCCGCCGGCATCGACGGCGTGGATCTGAACGACGTCAACACCGCCGTGACGGAGGCGTGCAACAACGTCGTGATGCACGCGTACAGCGCGTCGCAGGGCGCCGGTGAGATGACCGTCGATGTGTCACTGAACTCGGTGCTCGTAGTCACCGTCGAAGATCACGGGCGCGGCATCGGGCCTGTGCGCGGCGTCCGCGGACCCGCGGAGGGCGGGCTCGGAATCCCGGTGATGCTCGCGCTGGCGAGTACGGTCGAGTACCGGGAGGCCGAGCCGTCGGGCACGATCGTGCGGATGTGCTTCGACGTGAGGCCGGCGCCGGTCGAGCACGCCGCGACGCCTGCGGCGAACGGCTCCGTGGCGCTGGAGCCCGGCACCGCGCGCCTCGCCGTGGGCTCCGCAACGTGCGCGCCGGCCGTCTGCCGCCGGTTGCTCGTCGCGTTCGCCGCACGCGCGAGGCTCTCGAGCGCGACGTTTCCCGAGGTCGAGGAGATCGCCGCGGCGCTCGCGACACTGCCGTCGCCCGCCCTCCAGCTCGGCGCCGGTCCCCGCGAACTGCTCGTCCAGACAGGCGACGGAGCGCTGCCCGAATTGGGCACGCTCAACCTGCTTTCGGCGACGCTCGCGGGTGGCCGCCTGCGGGTCCGCGAGGTCTGAAAGGTGCGACGAGCAGCCCTTTCCCGCGAGGCGCCACGTTGCAGCCGGTTACTGAAGTGCGAGTACACTTTCAACCCCTGTGGGTGAAGCCGGCAAGCTTGAGATCGACGAGCGCAGCGCCAACGGGCGGCTTGTCCTGGAGTTGCGCGGTGAACTTGATCTCGCCAACGCGGCGCAGCTCGACCGCGCGATCGCGCAGGCCGAGAGCGCCGATCGCAGCGAGCTGCTCCTCGATCTGAGCGGCGTCGAGTTCATCGACTCCACCGGCCTGCGCTCGATCCTCGCCGCGCACGAGAAGCTCGGCGGCCGAGGCGGGCGCCTGCTCGTGACCGGCGGCCAGCCCCAGGTCGCGCGCCTGCTCGAGCTGACAGGAGCCGACGACTACCTGAACATCGTCAGCGCGCCATAGGGGACGCCGAGCCGGCCTCCGGCGCTCACCGGAGACCGGCACCCAGCGCCCCACCGCGGTCCGGAGATTCCCGGGTCACGAGGCTCATTCCGAGCTGGGAAGCAATCGGGCCGCAGGTGCCGCTTACCCCCGGCCGCAGGTTTCGAAACGTCAGAGCTCCTCGTCGATCCCGATCGCGCGCTCCAGGAGCTCGCCGGCGCGCCTGTCGTTCTCCTCACGGATGGCCTGCAGCATCGCGGTCGCCACCGCGTCCAGCTTGTGCTGCATCGCCGCCGACCCGCGGAGCTCGGCGTTCTTGAGCAGCGCCAAAAGCAGCAGCGTCGTCGCGGTCAGGGCCGTCGCCGTCACCTGCTCGTAGCGCGGGCCCGCGCCGAACACGTATCCGAGCGCCCAGGCGAGCACCATGGCGACGCACGCGAGAAAGAACAGCGGCGAGCTCGAAAAGTAGGACGCGCGCTCGGCGACCGCGTCGAAGGTGCCGCGCCGGCCCGGCTCGCCGCGCTCGACCGGGTGGCGGAACGGGCTGCGCTCGGACAGCGGCCGCGCGAGCGCCGCGAGCAATGAGCGCGCCCGTGCGATCAGGGCAGGTCGCGTTCGAGGACGCGACCGCGCCGCGGCCGCCAGACGAACATCTCGATCAGCGCAAGGACGAAGCCGACGACGCCGATGATCATCAGGATCAGGCCCACCGTCGGCCAGGAGATCGTGCTCGAGCTCGCGTGGACCGCGTACCGCAGCACCGCGCCGACCGCGACTAGAAAGAGCGAAGCACCAAAGGTCATGGGTTGTGGCTACCCGCGCACGGGGGCCCCAAAACCGCAGACGGGCTCCCGCCCAGGCCCACGACTGTGTGTAGGCTCGACGGGAACGGGGTAACGCCGCCGGAGCTGACGGCGCCTAAGTCACCACCCAGCGGTGCGACGAGAACAGCCCCCCAGGCCACAAAGGCGAGTGAGAGCGTGGCGATAGCCACGCTCGAGAGCGAGCGCGCGAGCGGGCCGGCCGCCGGCCCGGCGCCCGACGGGACGCCGCTGCGCGAGCCCCCGGCCGTCGATCTGCCGCGCGCGATCCAGGTCGTCCGCTTCAGCCGCCGCCAGATCGAGTTCGTGTTCCGCGCCCGCCGCGAACTCGGCGAGGTGTTCTGCATGAAAGCCGGGATCTCGGGCGACGTGATCGTCAGCTCGCACCCCGACCACGCACGCTCCCTGTTCACCGCCAAGCCGGAGCTCGTGCCCACGTTGACGTCTGAGTCGCCGCTGCGGCCCTTCGTCGGCCCGTCGTCGGTGCTGACGACAAACGGGCCCGGGCACCTGCGCCAGCGGCGCCTTTTGTTGCCGCCCTTCCACGGCGACGCGATCGCGCGTTACACCGACATGATCGGCGTCGTGACGGAGCGCGAGATCGCGTCCTGGCCCGTCGGCACCCCCTTTGCGCTCGCGCCGCACATGCAGGCCATCACGCTCGAGGTAATCATGTCGGGCATCTTCGGCATCGAAGGCCCGCCCGCGCCGGGCACCCCCGAGGCCCGCCTCGTGGCGGCGATCAGGTACCTGACCAGCGCGTCGACATCGCCGCTCGCAAAAATCGCCGAGATAGCGAACACGGGGCGCGACGAGCCCGTCGGGTTCAGCCGCCTTGGCGCGGCCCGGCTGAACCGCGCGATCTTCGCCGTGATCGACGCGCGGCGCGACGCCGACCTCGGCGAGCGGCACGACATCCTGTCGCTGCTGCTGCAGGTCACGGACGAGGGGGGCGAGCCGCTCACCGCGAGCGAGCTGCGCGACCAGCTCGTGACGCTTCTCCTCGCGGGCTTCGAGACGACCGCGAACAGCCTCGCCTGGACGTGGGAGCGCCTGCTGCGAAACCGCGAAGCCCACGAGCGCCTCGTGTCGGCGGTGCGCGAGGAGCGCGACGCCGACGAGCAGATCGACGCGACGATCTACGAGACGATGCGCAACCGGCCGGTCATCCCGATCGTCGGCCGGCGCGTCGCCGTGCCGTGGCAGCTCGGCGAGTACGTCGTCCCGGCCGACAGCGCGGTGTCGATAAGCGTCCTTCTGCTTCACCACCGCGAGGAGCTGTACCCGGAACCGTTCGCGTTCCGGCCGGAGCGCTGGCTCGGCGGGCGCACACCCGGCACGTACGAGTGGATCCCCTTCGGGGGCGGCACGAGGCGCTGCCTCGGCGCGGCGCTTGCGATGGCTGAGCAGCGCGTCGTCCTGCGCGCGATGGCCGAGCGCCTGGACCTGCGCGCCGAGCGGCCCGAGCCCGAGCGCGCGCTGCACCGCAACGTCACGATGATCCCCGCGCGCGGCGCGCGCGCCGTCGTCGTCGCGCGCCACTGAGCGGCCGCCCGCGTCCGCCCGGCGACCAGCGCAGCGCCGCGTGCGGTCAGCGGATCTTGCGGCCTTCCCTGCGTATCCTGTGCTCATAGTGCTTGGGTCTGCTCTGCCTCAAGCTGCCCCCGGCGAGCACTCTCCGCGGCACCGGTTCTGGGCCGTCGCCGCCGGCGTACTCGCGCTCGTGGCCGCCCTCGTCGTGCTCGGCCTGGTCCTCTCCGGCATTTCTGTCGCGAGCGGCCAGGAGGCGCTGGCCCAGGTCTCGGCGATGCCGCTCGCCGGCACCGTGACCGACGTCCAGGCGTGGAACGCGCGCGGCCATGCGATTCCCGTCGCGTTCAGCGACGACCGCCTCACGCCGCGCGTGAAGCTCGCCCCCGGCGAGCTCGTCACCGTGCGCGTGAAGGTCAAGCGCCCCGGATGGCTCGCGTGGGCGCTCGGCGGCGAAACAGTCGAGCAGGTGACGCTGCACGCGCCCGTCGCGCACGTCACGCAGGAAGTTGTCACGGTCGCGCACGGCGGTGCCGTGCACGTCAACTTCGACGCCCCGGTGAGCGCCGTGGCATTCGGCTCGGGCGGCGAACTGCGCGACCACGTGCTCGCCGCCCCGTCGAGCACGGTCTCGCTCGGCGCCCACGGCGCGACGGGAACCGTCGAGGTGGCGGCAGCCGCGCGGCCGTGGGAGCGCCTCGGCAGACCCGCGCGCGTGAGCTGGTTCCCGCCGGCGCACGAGCCGGTCCTCGCGACGCTGCCCGCGCCCGGTTCGGACACCTCGCCGGCGGGCTCGATCTACCTCACCTTCTCGCGCTCGGTCGCCGACGTCCTCGGCGACGCACGCCCACGCCTTTCGCCGTCGATCGCGGGTGTCTGGCGCGAAGTGAACAGCCACACGATCGCGTTCACCCCGAAGGGCTTCGGCGCGCCGATGGACAGCGCGATCGCGATGCAGTTCCCGCACAAGGTCGCGGTGAGCGTCGGCACCGACCTCCAGGTCACCCAGCGCGTGGACTGGCACGTCCCCTCCGGTTCGACGCTGCGCCTTCAGCAGCTGCTCGCGCAGGCCGGCTACCTGCCGCTCGAATGGCACGCCGCAGGCGCGCCCGTCGCCCGGACGCCACGCGCGGAGCTGCAGGCAGCCGTCGCGCCGCCGCACGGGACGTTCACTTGGCGCTACCCCAACACGCCGCACCAGCTCGAGGCGCTCTGGAGCGAAGGCGAAGCCAACGTCATCACGCGCGGCGCGATCATGAAATTCGAGGACGACAACAACCTCTTCACCGACGGCGAAGCGGGCGCCGCCGTGTGGCAGGCACTGCTCCGCAACGCCATCGCCGGCAAGCGCTCGGGCGAACCGTACAGCTACGTGTACGTCCACCGCGAAGTGCCGGAGACGACGACCCTCTGGAGCGCCGGGCGCACGATCATCACCACACCGGCCAACACCGGCGTCCCCGGCGCCGAAACCGAACTCGGGACGTTCGCCGTCTTCGAGCACATACCGGAAGGCACGATGACCGGCACCGACCCCGACGGCCTCCACTACGTAGTGCACGGCGTCAAGTGGATCAGCTACTTCAACGGCGGCGACGCGCTGCACTACTACGAACGGGGCTCCTACGGTTTCCCGCAGAGCAACGGCTGCGTCGAGATGCCGCTCGCAGCGGCCGCGAAGATCTGGCCGTACACGCCGATCGGGACACTGGTTACGGTCGAATCCTGAGGGTCGCACGCGGCGCCCGTCGCCGGAGCGGCCTGACTTCCGCGCCGGCCGGCGACGCCGATGCGACGCCCGGCGGCCGGTACGCTTGAAGCGTGGACGCGCAGGAGGGCTTTGACCTCGCGGCGGCCGGCCTGCGTGGCGACGGCGCAGAACTGCTGACGGCGGTCGAAATCCTCGCGAGCAAGCTCGAACAGGCGCTGCCGACCCAGACGCGCGTCCAGCGAAGCGGAGGCGGCCTGCTCGGACGCGGGGCCAAGCGCGTGAGCGAGGTGCGCGTCGAGCTCGCCACCGCCACCTACCTGCTTGACGTGAAGAACGGCCGCGTCGAGGGTTTTCGCCAGCGGGAGGTCGGCGGCATCTCGATCAAGCGGGAGGCACTCGGCCCGGACGAGTGGATCGCGGCGCTCACGAACGACCTCGGCACGGAAGCCGAACGCAGCTCGCAGGCCCGCTCCGCGCTCGACGACCTGCTGCGATGAGCGGCGAAGCGCCGCAGGAGACCGCCGCCGAAGCCGCCGCCGAGGCAGAGGCCGAGCGTTCGCAGGAGCGCATCGAAGCGGGCGGCATCCCGATCGCCGCGGAGCGCCGCCTGCAGGAGCTCGCGCGCTCTCGGGCGGCCGGCGGCACGAGCGCGACGTTCACCTCCGACCTCTCCGTCAACGGCTTCGCGCTGTGCCACAGGCTCGGCCTGCGGCCGATCTCGCAGGTGATGGGCAGCTCCGTCTACCAGGTGGGTTACCAGGGCGGAAGCTGGCCGACCCTGCTCGGCAGCGGCATCGCCGAGCTGCGGGTGCTCTCGCAAGCCTGGAACGAGGTGCGCCGCCTCGCGCTCGGCCGCCTATCCCTTGAGGCCCACCACGCCGGCGCCGACGCCGTGGTCGGCGTTCAACTACGCACCGCGACGCACGATTGGGCCGAAGGCGCCATCGAGTACGCGGTGCTCGGCACCGCGGTGAAGCGGGAAGGCCGCGGCGCAGCGAAGGCGAAGGGCCGGCGCGACGACGCCCCGGTCCTCACCGAGCTCACCGTCGCCGACTACGCGAAGCTCCTGGACGCCGGGGTCGAGCCACTCGGGATCGTCGCCTGGACGTCGGTCTTCTTCGCGACGTACGAAGCGAACTGGATGCTGGAACCCGGGCTCTTCGGCAGCCCGACGCGCAACTACGAGCTGCCCGAGTTCACGCAAGGCGTGTACAGCGCGAGAGAGCGCGTGATGCAGCGAATAGGGCAACAGGCCCTCGAACACGGGGCGTCCGGGATCGTCGGGATGCGCATCGGACACACCGTGCACCGCCGCGACGTCGGCGGGCCCGGCGTCCGCTCGATGTCGGGGCTGGTGATCACGTTCGACGCGATCGGCACCGCGGTGCACGACTCGCCCGACGCGCACGCCCGGGCGCCGCAAACAAAGCTTGACCTGAACGACGAAAGCGACGACCAAGAGCCGATAGGAGAACCGAGATGAGCGAGCCGAGTTACGACCCGAGCTCCCTGGAGGGCGTGCCCGAGGCGGGCCGCGCTCGCCTGGAGCAGAACCAGCAGGGTCTCTTCACCTCAGACCTGAGCGTGAACGAGTTCCTCCTCGTCAAGGAGGCCGGCTTCGACCCCGTGGGACTGGTCGTGGGGAGCTCGATCTTCCACATCGGCATCCAGATGGCGGGCTGGAAAAAAAGCCAGGAGATGACGGTGCTCTCCGAGGCGATGTACAGCGCACGGCAGCTCGCGATGACGCGCATGGAGGAGGAGGCCGACCAGCTCGGCGCGGACGGAATCGTCGGCGTGCGCCTTGACATCGGGCGTTACGAATGGGGACAGGACATGGCGGAGTTCATCGCCATCGGGACGGCCGTCAAGCATCGCGAAGGCGTGCTTCACCGCGCCCCGAACGGCCGCCCCTTCACCAGCGACCTCTCGGGCCAGGACTTCTGGACGCTGCTGCGGACCGGTCACCGGCCGGTCGGGATGGTCATGGGCAGCTGCGTCTACCACGTAGCGCATCGCGGCATGCTGCAGTCGATGGCGCAGACCGGCCGCAACGTCGAGCTCGCGAATTACACGCAGGCGCTCTACGACGCGCGCGAGCTCGCGATGGAGCGCATGCAATCCGAGGCGCAGGAGATCGGCGCCGAGGGCATCGTCGGGGTTTCGCTCGAGGAGAAGAGCCACGGCTGGGGCAGCCACACGATCGAGTTCTTCGCGATCGGCACCGCGATCGTGCCGCGCGAGGGCCACGACGAGGAGATCCAGCCGCCGACGACGGTGCTCGACCTGAGCTGACGGCCCGCCGAGACCGGCTGCGCGTCGCGGGAGGCGTCAGCGGCGCCGCGGGCGCCAACGCAGCGAGAGCCGAGGTGGATCGTCGACGCGGGGAAGCGGCAGGCCTGTAACGGCCCTGCCAACGGCTGGCGCGCGACGCGTGGCGGCTGCCCGCCAACGCGATGCGCGATGATCGGCCGCGCCTTGCACGACGACCGATCAATCTCATTCGGGCGGGCCGAGCGTCGGCTGTTCGCGGCGTGCGGCGTGAGCGGCGAGGCGCGCCGGGTACAGCTGGCGGACCCGCCGGTAGCCGTGCGCGTTCTCGAGGCCGGCGACGGGCCGCCCGTCCTACTCGTACACGGCAGCGGCATGAGCGCGTCGACCTGGGCCCCTTTGATGCCGTACCTGGAGGGCCACCGGGTGATCGCTTTCGACATCCCCGGGTTCGGCCTCAGCGACGCGTTCGACTACAGCGGTCGCTCGCTGCATTCGCACGCGGTCGCGCAGCTCAGCTCGCTGCTCGATGCGCTGGCGCTCGAACGAGTCCCGATCATCGGCACTTCGCTCGGCGGAATGTGGGCACTCTGCCTGGCCGTCGAGGCCCCGGATCGGGTCGCTGCCGTCGCGTCCCTCGGTGTCCCCGCCGTCGCCCTGCGGGGCATGCGCGGCGACCCTGCCTTCACCGCGCTGTCGACCCCCGTAGTCCGCCAGGTCGTCGCGCGGATCGGCTCGCCGAGCGTGGCGATGACAAGCCGGACCTTGGCCCGGGGCCCGCTCGGCCCTCGGGCCGCCGAGAAGGCGCCCGACGGATTCTTCGAGGTCGTCCACGAGGGCGCTCGCCAGCCCGGCTATCGGACCGCGATGCTGAGCCACATGCGGCTCGCGTTCCGCTTCGGCCGGCCGCGCTCCGAGAACTTCCTCTCGGACAACGAACTACGACAGCTCGCCACTCCCGTCCTGATGATTTGGGGTGACGAAGACCCCTACGGCGGACCTGAGATCGGTCGACGCGCCTGTGACTTGATGCCCAACGCGCAGCTCGAGGTCATCCCGGGCCGCCACGCCCCGTTCCTCGACGACCCGGAGCGCTGCGGCGTGTTGATCGACAAACTCATTCGCAGCGCAAGCTGACGTTTTCGAATCTGCGTTAAACCCGAACGCGACACCGGAGAACGCAGGAGCCCCATGACGCGGGCCTCTCGAGTCGGGGAGACAGGTACAGACTGGCTTTCCTATGCGGTTTCTGGGCCTTCTGCGGTCTTCCTGCGGTCCAGATTACGTGGCCGCCCCAGGTGGCGTTCAGAACAATCCAGCAACAGCTGGGTGGTATGTCAATGCGAAGGCCATACAAGGCTTACGCGTACTGCTCAGCGTGGCCGGGAAGGAAGCGATCGAGCAGGCATTCGGGCGTGACCCGTAGCCCGGTACCGATCACCAGTACCAGAAGGTTCCGAAATCCGGTACCGTACACCTCAGGGTGGAAGCAAATCCCTTCCCATACGGATCACCGCTCAGTCCGGGCTGCGGGATCAAGCGGCCAGAGGAGCTTCGTTTGCTCCTCCAGATGGCCGTCAGTGGCCAGAACACGCGAATCGTGGCGACGCGGAGGTACGGCAAGACGACCCTCATCGAGGACCTGAGGGAGGCTGCGCTGGAAGAGGGGCTCAACACGGTCCGTGTCGACCTGTATGGCGTCCTGACGCGCATGGATGTCGTACTGAGACTCGAGGAGGCATACAAGACGCTCCGTGGTCCTATTCGCCGCTATCTCAATGCGCTCATCCCGCGGGTTCGACTCAAGGCAAGCGGCGGAATGGGGCCCGCGAAGCTAGAGGCGAGCGGGCCAGTCGAGATAGACGCGGACCGACTCCTTATCGAGCTACTCGATCTGCCAGTCCGGTTTTTCGACCGCACTGGCAATCGAACTCTGGTCGTCTATGACGAGTTTCAAGACGTGCTCCAGGCCGAGGGCGGGATCGACGCGATCATTCGGAGTCGGATACAGCATCAACGCGAGGCCGCGAGCTATGTATTCGCTGGATCACACCCCGGCATGCTCGAAGAGCTCTTCGGAAATCGGAACCGGCCCCTGTATGACCAAGCCCGTGAGATCCGACTCCGCCCGCTGGATCCCGTAGCGATCTCAAAGTACGTCGAGGACCGGTTCGTCGAGACCTCACGGAGCGCCGGACAACCGCTCACCGACCTCGTTGACCTCGCTCAAGGTCATCCGCAGCGCGCGATGATGCTCGCGCATCACCTGTGGGAGAACACCGGACACGGCGAGCGAGCAACAAGTCAGACATGGCAAGCGGCAGTAGCTGCGGTCTTCGCCGAGTTGCAAGAGCAGCACGAGATGGCCTGGTCCAATCTAAGCAAGGCCGAGCGATCGGTTCTGATCGCTGCCGCGTCGGGCGAGTCGCCCATTGCGAGTTCGAGGCTAAGAGAGGTCGGCCTCAGCAAGACGACGAGCGTCCGGGCCCGCGACCGGCTCGTCAAGGCCGGTGACCTTGAACGAGCGGAGGGGGGCGGGGCACGATTCATCGACCCCCTCTACCGGAGTTGGATTGCGTCCGGCCGCCGCACTCCAGCACAGCGTCCCGCTGCCGCTACATCTCAATCGGCCGATGCCACGCCTGACGACTCGCCGTTTGGCACGCCCGACGGATCTCGGGTACCCCTTGGAGATCTTGGTCGCACCTATCTCGCCCTCACAACGGCAACTACCAAGAATCGACATCGCATCATCGTTGGGAAGAAGGGATCCGGAAAGACCTTCCTCATACGGCGCATGTATGCCGAACTTGCGATCAATCGTTCCGTCTATGTCCCCGATATTGAGCATGCGGCGCCGAGGACCCAGGACATTGTGCGCGTTTACCAGATGTACCCCAGACATGTCCTGACGGAGATGTGGTCGGCCGTCGCGCGAGCGGCCCTACTCCGCGTTACGGCCGCACATCTCGAAATTCTGCAGCGCCGACCAGGGGTGGATGCGGAGCTTTCGAGGTCTCAGCTCCTGGGTCGCCATCGACACCACCCAACGCTCGCGAGCGAGATCACTGACATCGTCGACAGCCACCGCAGTCCAGCATCCCTCACCGCGTATCTTTCCCACCCCGAGTGGATCGATGTCGAACGGGGCATCTCCGACGCGCTGAGTTCCTCCCCGCCATTTTTTCTGCTCTTTGACGCGGTGGATGAGGTCTTTCGTCACGCACCGGACGCTTGGCTTGCCTTTCAAAAGGGTCTCGTGTATCGCGTTCTCCAAATGTCCCGTGATGATCGTTGGAGCCGGCTTCACACAGTTGTCACGGTACGCGACATCGCGTATGCGTCGATGATGTCGACCGAGCACGCCACGCGATATCTCGACAACCCCCACGTGACGGTGCTGCATTGGACGGACGAATCGATCCGTCGTCTCTTCGTCGAGAAGGCTCGGACTCTGGGCAGCGATTTCCTGCTCGACCCGGGCGCAGGTGACCCGATCGAGCGGTGGCTGGGCCACACGACGATCTCGACGAAGACACGAGACCGAGTCGAGCCAATCACCGACTACCTTGTCCGACACTCCCGGCTCGTACCCCGCGACGTCGTAGTCGTTGGAAATCTGCTGTCGCAAGTTAGCCGCAGGGCGGCGGCCAGTCCGTCCCCTGTCTCTGAGCAGACCCTTCATAGGACCGTAGCCAGTGCTGCGCACATCTTTGGAAGGGAGCAACTTGCAATTGCAGCGAACCACATCGCATCCGAGACGAGTCGCTGGTCAGATCCCACAAGGGAAGATGTATACGGCCGGGTTGACGGGCTGTCGGAGACACCATCGCCGTCCTACTACGGGTTCGTTCAGGACAAGCTACTCGCAGCCTTGCGCAACCTCGCGGCCGACAGGTTTCAGAAGGCATCTCTCAAGACCCTCCAGCACGAACTAGACGAAGCTTTCGGTCGCGTGGATGCCCTCGGCATCCTCTGGCAGAACGGCTTGCTGGGGTATGTCGAGGATGGCGACTCCTATGGTCCGGCACATTTCTTCGATGCAATCACCGACGACCTGTCACTTCCAGATGGCACAGAGTTCTACGTACTCCACCCCATCCTGATCGATGTGCTCGGCTGACCGGAGTCGAAGCCGACCGTCCGCCTACCGTCACCTTAGTTGTGGCCATCGGCACTACGGTCTTGGATGCCGCCTTATTAGACAGTCTGAGCCGGAGTATTAAGGCGGTGCCTGGGGACCCAACTATGTGGAGTCGGATGCGATTGTGCCGCCGCGGTCGACCTGCAGAAGCGTATATGTCGCTCCCCCGGAGATGGTCCCCAAACAACCCTGCGCCACGTGAAGGGCCAGCTCTGAGGCACCGTCGCGATACTTCACTTGGCGCATTGAATACGCGTAGGCGCTTGCAAGGATCTCCCCGTGGCCGGCGCTAACTTCGACGGCCCACGTGCGGCAGGCGCGCACGAAATCCTCCACGGGGCATCCCTCGCAGTAGCTGTCGAGATCACTCCAGGCTCGCGCTTGCTCCACTGAGGGCCATCCGTCGAGACGACCTGCAATCGCCGGGTGGTAGAGGATGCTTAGCTCAAGTGTCACGGGATCAAGGGCCCCGTTTGCTGACATGACCTCGCCGTAGTCGATGAGGGTCGGCTCACCTTGTCCGTTTACGAGCACGTTTAGCCCGTGCATGTCACCGTGAGCGCGAGTCTGACGTACCGAGACTTCGATCTCCCGGTCGTCGGGAAGCTCGGTCTCGGCCTCAAGAACTTCCTCGTCAGTGATCAGACGGCGACGCATCTGAGCCAGCGTCTCGACTGCCTCTGGCGACTCTCGCACCCAAGCCTTCATTCGATCTGCCAGCCGTGATGTCGCGGCGGCGGCAACCGGACTTCGCTTGTCCAAAAGCCCAAACATGCTGTCTGTGTACTCGTCCGCGAGCTGGTAGACGAGCGCTCCGCGCCGTCCGGCACCCGCCTGAACGACGTCCAGAACATGAGCACCCAGCCCGACCGGCATTTTCGCCTCGATCGTGTGGTAGCGATCAGCCTCGCTGATGACTCGACCGAGGGCTCCGACCTTGACGACAACACTCCCGATCGCCTTGTGCTCCGGATCACGGTAAGAGACACGCAGCGTTCTACTACCTGAAAGGCCTCCGGAGAGTGTCTCGATCTGTGCGCTGACGGCTCCAAGTCGTCGCCCGTAGATGCGAAGCGCTCTTGCGTCGCTAACCGACAGATCAACGTCGCCCTCCAGATCCAAGCTGTCGAGGGCTTTGGTCCGGGCGATATGCGTCTGCACGAGTTCGATAAACGCCGATAGTTCCTCCTTATCACACGCCACGACTAGCGGTTCTTCGGTGCGTCGGCCATATATGTCCGCACTACGGCTCATTCGCAGAAAGCTCTGAAGGATCTGCTGGCTGAGATTGCCAGACAAAATGATCACCGGCGTGCCGGGCGCACGCTCACGAATCAAGGCGAAAAGTCTCAGGCCTTCTTGCACATCTGGATCTAGGTTGCGATCGTCAGACGGAAGCGCGAGATCACAGATAATTAGGTCGTAGTCGTGCTCATCTACAGCGTCTGCCGCAGCCTTCACGTCGGCGACAACGTCGATCACAGCGGCACCCGGGTCAGAGCAGCAGCGTTTTTCGATGGACCTCGCCTCAGCGCGGTCGTCCTCGACTAGGAGTAGACGGCAGGCGGGTTTCACGCCTGAGCATCCGGCCAAGAGAGAATCACAGTGGTTCCGCCAACGTCGTTCCGCTGCACTAGCACCTCGCCCCCGAGAGAATGGATCGCCTCACTCGCCGTTGCGAGACCGTACCCGGGATGTCCCTCCTTTGTACTTACGCGGGTTTTCGGTGGCCGTGCGAGAAAACTGGGCGGTCCAGGCCCTCGATCGATGACCGTGGCATGCACTCCAGCGGCCGAGCTTCCCCAGTTGAGTCGCACAGTTCGTCCTTCGATCGGCCCCGTTAGCAACGTCGCCTCCGCTGCGTTCACGAGCACATTATTCACAGCCAACGACAGGAGTGCCCAGTCTGTGGTAACCGTGAACGGCGAGGGGCCCGCGGCAAGCACGGGACACACGTAGTTCTGGGTGATCGTATCGGCAACCTCGCTCAGACGCTCGCCCAGATCGAATTCGGTCAGGGTCGGCGCCTCAGTTGCACTAGCCAACGTGCGGAGCCCTTTGCAAACGGCCTGTAGGAAGGCTAGTTCGCGAGCGGTTTCTGAACCGCCAAATCCTGCCTCAAGCTCGTCGCGTGCGGCAAGATCAAGCCGCCCGACGATCGCGGACACCTCATGAAGAACACGTCGAGCGCTCGTATTGAGGCTCTGTCGCGCGAGTTCTGGCGGGACACCCTCAAATGGCTGGTCCCATGAGGGGGCAGGCACGACAACACCCTCAACAAACGCCGGGCTGCCCGCTTCGAGGATCTCAAGCAGCAGCCCACGCACCCATGGTAGATCCTCCCTCGCAAGTGCCTCCCTAACCTCAAGGTCCAAGGCAGTGGATAGCTCACCGCCGACGTCGAGAATGGCACGAGCAGCTCCTGCGCGAGCCGGCCCACTCTTCGACCTCAGGTCGGCCTTTACGTTCTCGATCTCGTACCGGCCAGGCTCGTCATCCGTCATTGCTGTGCAGGCTGTAGAACGCAGCGCGCCTAGCAAATGCGTCCGCGCCGCCCTCCATCAGTGTCGTGATCGATTGCACGATGTCGTACTGCTCCAATGGCCCGGTAGTAGAGACGAAGCCGTGGCGTCCGTCGGACCTAAGGACGATCACGTTCTGCGCATCGCCGAGCACAGGAATGTTCGCATTGTGCGTCGCCACCAGAACTTGACCGTCGACAGCACGATCACGAATCGCTTGGACCAGTGTCTCGACGACAAAGGCGTTGTCCAAGTGGTCCTCCGGTTGATCGAGGACGATGGACTCATGAGCCGCCGCGAGCAGCAGCGGCAAAACGACAGTGCAGCGCTGCCCCATCGACAACTGACGAGTTGGCTTGTATTCGGTGCCGTCGAGCAGCGCGAAGTCGACGGAGTCCTCAAGCGGCGCGAGGAGCAGAGAAGCAATCTGTTTGCCTTGAAGGTGCGAGACGAGTCGGGCCGCTCGATCTTTAGTGATCTTTGCTGCGGTAGCTATGCCATCACTATCCGAATCCTCGACCCTCGTAAGAAGTTCGCGAGGACTCAGATGCTCGGCGACCGTCGCCGCCAGCGGTTTGTACTGCAGGTTGCTCCCCTGGAGCAGACTGACGAGCGCCGACTCGTAGTCTGCGAGTTCGCCCGAACGCTCGACTCGCACCTCGATCCGGCCGTGAAACCGTTGCGTTATCTCGGCAGCCGTGCCGACGCGCAACTGGTACCGCGCCGTTGCGCATTCTTCACCTTCGTCGAGTGCTCGCTCACGGGCCGCAACGAGTTTTGAGATCTCTTCATCAAGCTGTTTGACCCTCTTGAGCTGGCCCTCGTGCTCCTTAAGCTGTTGGCGCAGAGCGCTGACCCGACGGCCAAGGTCACCTGCACCCTTCTGAACCTCATCAAGCCTTTCGGCGCGCTCCGTGAGCTGGGTCTGCAGCTTTCCTTGCTTTGCGTTTTCGCGGACGCGCTCCTTAGCTAGTTTCAGCCTAAGGGCGTCGAGTTCCTTGAGCGCGGCGTCCAAGTGCCCATGCACCGTGCGAAGACTCTCAGCAAGTACTGCCTCCAAGGCTGCTGACCGCAACCTTGGTAGTGATCGGTCAACCGCCGCGCCTTTTATGTCTTTCCGCCAGTCATCGATTGATTCCTCGGCGGCTCGGTAGGTCTCGGCTGCGGCTCGAACATTTCCGAGTTCATCGGATACCTCGGCTATCTCTTTTTGGAGTGGCTTCGTCTCCGCCACGGCTTTAGCAAAGACAGCCTGCTCTTTCTCGGCCTCTTCGAGCTGGCGAGCTAGTTCCTCCGCGCCCGCGGCGCGAGTCGCGAGCTCGTCGCGCTCTTGCCGGACTGACTCCAGGCGTCGTTGAAGCGTTGCCGTCTCGGCCGGGGCGTCAGCCGACACGGCTTGCCGCCACTGGTCCGCATCGATAAGTCGATCGAGCATGTCGCGTCGACTCGGGGGGTTGAGCCCGATTGCCTCGATCTCGTTCTGAGACACAATGAGGGGCGGTGCATAGGCGTGTGACGCGGAGACAGCTGGTGCTTCGTCGAGGCCGCTGCGCGTGAAGACGAGCGACCGTTCGCCGACGGTGCAGAACACCGCAACCGCGCCGTCCGCCAGAACCGCGAGCGCTTGACCGCGCGCCGCTTTCTCGGCGTCGCTCGTCAGGGCAGGGATCCCGAGCCCATAACGAATCAACTCAAGGATCGACGTCTTTCCGGCGCCGCGGGCACCTATTAGGACGTTGAGCCCGTCGGCAAACGGGAGCCTCAAGCCATCGAGGAAGCCGCCGCTTACCTCCAAGCGGTCAATTCTCACGGGCCCGGCCTAGCATTGATCCCACAGGCGCAGAATACGGCGATTACCAGATGATGCTGGGCCGCGGGGGTGCGAGCGTCTTCCCCCAACGCTCGATCGGCGTTCTTGTGTGCGGCTCGGCGAGGTGTATATGTTTCGACGCACCACATAAAGGGCTCGATCGAGCCGACGTCTGCGCTGCCGTCGTGTTGCGGTCCGTCCTGCCCGTCGCTGCGGTCCTTTTGCGGTCCCGCATGCCGGGAACAGCCGAGAACGAGCGAACCAGAATCCCAGTATTTTCGCGGCTTTCGCCAACATCCGCGGCGAGGTTCAAGGTTCTGATCCTGCGACTTTTCATCGGGGAGACAGGATTTGAACCTGCGACCGCCCGGCCCCCAGCCGGGTGCGCTACCAGACTGCGCCACTCCCCGTCACGCTTCAAAGCGGGCGACGGGAATCGAACCCGCCCTAGAAGCTTGGAAGGCTTCTGTGCAGCCACAACACTTCGCCCGCACGCCCGTCGCGGATGTTAGCGCTGGGCGATCAGCGGACACGCGCTCCGCTCGCCGCCGTGCTCGAACTTGAGATCGGATGCTAGACGCCGGTCACCGCGTCGACGTCACCAGCCGCTATCGCTTCGACGAAGCGGGCGTGGTCGACTTCGTTCTGGTCGGCGTAAGCGCTGGCGAAACGTGCGATCGCGCGGATGAAAGCTTCTCCTGGCCCTATGTATTCGGCGATCCCGACCCGATCTCCGGAGCGAGCGTGAGCCCGCGCGAGCGACCATGCGCACGCGCGGCAGTAAGCCTCTAGGCCGGTGTCCGAAAGGACCGCGAGGTCCGCGGATGCCTTCCAGTCCCATAGCTGGCGCACGTAGAAGTCGCGCCGTCGCCCGTCGATGCCTTCCGCGCTCTGCCAGCCGAGGAAGATGTCGCTTGCGGCTTGCGACATCCGCTGCCCGCGCACGACGCGCTCGCCGCCGTTTGTGAACTCGCTGCCGCCGATGTAGCGCTCAAGAACGGACGCGGAGGCCTCCTTGGCCTGGAGGACGAGCGCGTCGCGGCGACGGCGTCCGACGAGCAGGAAGATCCAGGCGCGCGTCCCGACGCTGCCGACGCCGACGACCTTGCGGGCCATGTCGACGACTTCATAGGTGCCCAGGAGGTGGCGCCGATCGGGCGCGAGCGCCTCGGCGTAACCGCCGAGCGCCTGCACACCACGCTCCTGCGTGACGATCTGCCCGTCCTGGGCGACGAGCTCGCGGACGGGGACGAGGAGGGGCGGCACGGACCGGAAGCGCGTGCGCCCGTCGACCGTCTGCGTGAGCTTCTTCACGGCGCGGTCGTGATCCTTGCGCCGGGGCTTGCCGAAGGCGCGAGCGAACTGGATGCGCCCCGCGGAGCCGAGCCCGTCGCCGAAACGGTCGATCAGCTCGTCCGCGGTCAGGCGCAGGTACCACACGTCGAGGTTGCTGCGTGAGGCGAAGTCTCGCATCGCGTCTCGGTACTCGCGCGTGCAGCTGCGGACAACGTCGCTGCGGGTCGCGGCGGATAGGCCCGCTTCCCGCGCGGCGATCTCGGCGCTCGCCGCCATGCGCTTCACGTCCCACTCCCATGGGCCGGGAAGCGTCTCGTCGAAGTCGTTCGGGCTGAAGACGACACGCCGGTCGGGCGCCGCGAAGGCACCGAAGTTCGAGATGTGCGCGTCGCCGCAGAGCTGCACGACGATTCCGCTGGCCGGGGTGTGCGAGAGGTCGGCGGCCATGATCGCCGCGCCGCCGCGGAAGAACGCGAACGGGTTCTCCGCCATGCGGCCGTGGCGGATCGGGACGAGCTCCTTGACGCGCGGCGCGGCCTGCTCCTCGAGGATCCCGAGCGGATCGGGGCGGTCGAGTGCGGGAGACCAATCGCCGTGGCTCGAGCGCGGCGCGCGGCGCCGCGCCTCCCGGCCGGCGCCCGAGGGCACGGGAACCAGGCGCGCGATCGCCGTGTCGGTGGCGGGCGCGGCGCTCACGCGACGGGCCTGCGCTCCTCGACGGGGACCTCGCCGTCCACCTGCAGGCCCTCGGGCGGCCACGGTCCGAACCAGTTGTCGCGCGCGCCGTCGAGTGTCACCGTTGTGCCGCTCAGGCGGCGGCCGAGCGGCGAGGCGAGAAGCGCGACGAGCCACGCGTGCTCTTCCGGCCGGCCGAGACGCTGGAGCGGGATCGCGCGCGACATCCCCGAACGCACCGCCGCGGGGTACTTGACCATCACCTCCGTGTCGTAGACGCCCGCGGCGACAGCGCAGACGGCCACGCCGTCGGCCTGCCATTCGCGGGCGAGGACGGCGGTGAGCGTCTCGACGGCTGCGCGCGCGGCACCGGAGTGCGCCATTCCGGGCATGCCGTTGTGCGGGGAGAGCGTGACGTTGATGATCGTGCCGCCACGTTTCCCCATCGCCGCGGCGTACGCGGCGCGCGCCATCGCCTCGGTTCCCTGCACGTTCAGGCGCCACACGGCGGTCCAGCCCTTCTGCGCGATCAGCTCGGCCGGGCTGAAGAACTGGCCGCCGGCGTTGTTGACGAGGACGTCCAGCCCGTCGTGTCGGGCGAGGACCTCGTTGATGAGCCGCGATGCGTCGGCCGTCTCACGGACATCCGCGGTGATGGCGCTGACTGTCCCGTCCGGTCCCGCAGCGGCGATCTCGACCGCCGCGGCGTCGAGCACGTCGGCGCGGCGGCCAGCGATGACGATGTCGGCTCCGCACCGCGCGAGCTCGTGTGCGGTCGCCTTGCCGAGGCCGGTTCCGCCACCTGTGACGAGCGCGACGCGGCCGCGTAGAATGCCGGGCGCGAAGATCGCGCTTGCGTCACTTGAGGCCATCGGGCGATCATAGGCGCGGCGCGAGTGGGCCGAACGGCCCTCCGTCGCCCGAACGCATTACGGTTGCTCCGTGCCGAGACGCCTGTTCACACTTCTCGCGATCTGCGTCGCCGACTACCTGCTGTGGCGTTGGTCCTCAGCGTCGGGGCCCCAGGCCGTCGCGCTCGTCAGCGGGCTCGCCCTGCTGCCGCTGGCGCTGGCGGGGCTCGTGCTGGGCGTCGGAACGCTGATGCGTCGTGTGAGACGCAAGCCGGCGCGCGCGGCGTCCGGCGCGCGTAGCGCCGCCGCGGTCGAGGTGCACCAGGAGACTGTCGAGAAGCCCGAGAGGGTCGCAGCGTAGCCTTGGGGCCGTTGGACCGGCTGTCCCGCCGCGGGAGGATCGCGCTCGGCGCCGTCGCCGCGCTCGTCGTCGTCGCCGTCGGCGTGTACATCTACACGAGCAACCGCACGGGGAACGTCTACAACTCGGGGGCGCGTTTCGTGCCCACGGCGGCTCCGAAGCCGCCGAAGAAGGAACCGACGTTCACGTGGCCGATCTTCGGCTTCACGCCTGAACATTCGCGCGACTACGCGGCGTCCGCCGCGCTGAAGCCGCCGTTCCGGGTGCGCTGGCGCCGCGGCAGCGGCGGGCTGCTCGAGTTCCCGCCGGTCCTGCGCGGGAGGACGCTGTATCAGCTCTCGGACAGCGGTGAACTCATCGCTTTGAACACCGAAAACGGCCGGCGCCGGTGGCGCAAATCGCTGGGTCGCCTCGCGGCGTCGACGCCGGCGCTCGCCGGCGGCGAACTGTATGTGACGCTGCTCGAGGGCTCCGAAGGCGAAGGACTCGGACGCGTCGTGGGACTGCGGCAGTCCGATGGTCGCATCCTGTGGTCGAAATCGCTGCCGTCGCGCAGCGAGTCTTCGCCGATGGTCAGCGGCAACACGATCTACTTCGGGACCGAAGCGGGGACCGTCTACGCGGTCGACCGCCTCACGGGCAGGACGCTCTGGACCTACCAGGCGGCGGGCGCGGTGAAGGGGAGCCCGACGCTCGTCAACGGGATCCTTTACTTCGGCGATTACGGCGGCCAGATCCAGGCCGTCTCGGCGCGCACCGGCGCCCCGGTCTGGAAGACGCAGTCCGAAGGCGCCGCGGTCGGCAGCGGCACGTTCTACTCGACCGCGGCGGTGGTGTACGGCCGCGTCTATCTGGGCAACACCGACGGCCACGTGTACGCGTACGACCAGCGCACGGGCGCGCTCGATTGGGCGGTGCAGACGGGCAGCTACGTCTACGCCTCGCCCGCCGTGGCCGACGTGCCCGGCCTCGGGCCGACGATCTTCGTCGGCTCGTACAGCGGCTACTTCTACGCGCTCAACGCGCAGTCCGGAGCGATCCGCTGGAGCTATCCGGCCGGCGGCAAGATCTCCGGGTCGGCGACGATCATCGGTCACGTCGTCTACTTCTCGGTGCTCGGCAACCACGAAGCGATCGGCCTTTCGCTGCGCACGGGGCACCGCGTCTTCCGCTTCGGTGACGGCGCCTTCGACCCGGGTATCAGCGACGAACACGACCTGTTCCTGTCGGGCAGCTACGTCCTCTACTGCCTCGAACCGTTCGTGCGGCGAAGCTGACGGAGCGCACGGCGCCGCGAGCCATAATCGTCGCGTGATCGCGGCCCGCCTCACGGCACGCCGGGCGCTGGGCGCCCTCGCGGCAGCGGCGCTCTGCGCCGCCCTGGCCGGCTGTGGCAGCGGCGATCCGCTGCCCGTCTCGCGCGGCGAACTCGCGGAAGCGCGCTCCTTCCCCTACTTCAAGCTGTACTGGGTGGGCCCGCGCTTCCAGGGCATCCGCCTCGTGTCCACCGACGGACGCCGCAGCTACTCGCCGACCTACGGCGACAGCGTCTACTACGGCAACTGCATCGGCGAACAGGGGCTGGAAGGCGGCGGCACGTGCCACCTGCCGCTGCAGGTCAAGACGGTCGTCTTCGTCCGCCACTCCAACGACGCCCTCGGCCAGCAGCGCAACGTGCTGCTGCGCGGCGTTCCCGCGTCGATCTACGACGCCGGCCACGCGATCGAGCTCTTCACGGGCCAGGTGCAAGTCGACGTCTTCACGAACTCGCTCGCCCGGTCGCTCGCGGCGGTGTCCGAGCTTCGCCCCGTGAACGCTTCGGGCTCACCCGACGAAGCGCTGCCGCCCCCCGTCTACTGTCCCGAGCTCGTCGGTCCGGTGCCAGCGGACGTCGCGGCCGCGATGCGCCGCCTGCCGCACCGCGTCTGCCGCGAGACCCAGCGCCGCCAGGAACTCGCCGACGCGATCTACGGCGAAGTGCCCGGCGGCAGCTGAGGGGCCGGCACGCCGATTTCGCGCCGCAGGCTGCCGAAGGCGAACGTGCCCACGACGGCGGGGATCCAGAGCGCGATCGCGCGGTAGATGATCACGGCGGCGACGACGGAGGAGGCGGGCCGCACGCCGTACAGGAGCAGCATCCCGACCAGGCCGCCTTCGACGGCGACCAGTCCGCCCGGGACCGGGATCGAGTTGGCGAGCATGCCGACGAGGTAGGCCATCGCGACGATCCAGAACGAGGTCGTCGCCCCGACCGCGTCGAGCGTCGCCCACAGCACGAGGTTGTCGCACAGCCAGTAGGCAACGGCGCCGAGCAGGCGCGGGTCGCGGCTGCGAACGAGCTCGAGCGCCTCGAAGACGCCCGCGCCGACGGCGCGCATCGCGCTGCGCAGGCGCTTCTCGCTGCCCTGGCGCGCGCCGAAGCGGCGCGCCCACGCGCCGAGCGCGAGCACGCCGAGGATCACGGCCAGCGCCGCGAACGCCGGCAGCACGGTCAAGAGGTCCGAACTTGGGCCGTGCAGCAGACCGAGCCACATCGGGATGCCGATCACGAACACCGCCGCGACGTTTACAGCGGATGCGAGCAGCCACATGACGATCGAACGCCGCGCGACGACATCGGTCGTGTAGCCGCGGCTGTGCAGAACCCACGCGCCGAGCGCGATGCCCCCGAGCCCGCTCACCGACACGAACGAGTTGACCGCGAGCTCGGAGAGCGAGAGGCGCACCACGAGCGAGCGCCCGATGCGGTCGAAGACGAGCGAGAAGAGGAAGACGTAACCCAGGCACGAGCCCAGCTCCAGTGCCACGCCGACAACGATCAGCGGCATGCCCGCGTTGCCGACGTGCTCGACGGCCTCGCGGAGCGACGGCACGGCGAGCAGCAGGGCGATCAGCATCGCCGTGAAGATCCCGAGCGAGATGATGCCGTTGCGCATGTTGCGCGCTTCGGCACCGGCCGCATCGTGCCGCGCACGGGACTCCGTGTGCTCCTTGACCGGATCGATGGTCGTCATTCTCTCGCCTCGTCCACCTGCCGACGCGCTCGCGCGCTTCCCCCCTACTCCTCGCCTAGCTCGAGGACCGCGAGGAAGGCCTCCTGCGGCACCTCTACCCGCCCCACCTGCTTCATGCGGCGCTTTCCCTCCTTCTGCTTCTCGAGCAGCTTTTTCTTGCGCGTGATGTCGCCGCCGTAGCACTTGGCAATGACGTCCTTGCGGTACGCCTTGACGGTCTCCCGCGCGATCACGTGCGAGCCGATCGCCGCCTGGATCGGGACGTCGTACTGCTGTCGCGGGATCCGGCGCCGCAGCTTCTCCGTGAGCTCGCGCCCGACGGCATACGCCTTCTCACGGTGGACGACCATCGACAGGGCGTCAACCGGGTCGCCGGCGAGCAGCACGTCGAGCTTGACGAGGTCCGCGGGCTTCGTGGCGCTCACTTCGTAGTCGAGTGACGCGTAGCCGCGGGTGCGGCTCTTGAGCTGGTCGAAGAAGTCGAGCACGATTTCTGCCAGCGGCAGTTCGTAGCCGAGCTGGACGCGCTCGGGCGAGAGGTAGTGCATCTCGGCGCCTTCGCCGCGGCGGTCCTGGCAGAGCTCCATCACCGCGCCGACGTACTCGCGCGGCGTGATGATCGAGGCCTTGATGAACGGCTCGCGGATCTCGGCGATGAGGCCCGGGTCGGGCATCGCCGAGGGGTTGTGGACGATCACCTCCTCGCCGTCGGTGAGCGTCACTTCGAACTGCACGGAGGGCATCGTCGCGAGCAGTTCGAGGTCGTACTCGCGTTCCAGGCGCTCGCGCACGATGTCCATGTGCAGCAGCCCGAGGAAGCCGCAGCGGAAGCCGAAGCCGAGCGCGTCGCTCGTCTCCGGCTCCCACGAGAGCGCCGCGTCGTTGAGGACGAGCTTCTCGAGCGCGTCGCGCAGATCCGGGTAGTCGTCGGAGTCGATCGGGAAGAGGCCGCAGAAGACCATCGGCTTTACGTCGCGGTAGCCCGGTAGCGGCTCGGTAGCTTCGCCGGCCGGGGAGCGGGCGCTCCGGCGCACCGTCAGCGTGTCGCCGACGCGCAGCTGCGTGACGTCCTTCAGCCCGGTGATCAGGTAGCCGACCTCGCCCGCGCCGAGCTCGCCGGCGGGCATCATCTGGGGCGAGAAGAAGCCGATGTCGTCGATGTCGGCGACTGTGCCGGCAGCCATCGCACGGATCTGCTCACCCTTGCGGAAGACGCCGTCGACGACGCGGATGTAGGCGATGACGCCGCGGTACTGATCGAACTCGGAGTCGAAGATCAGCGCGCGGGGCGGCCCCTCGGCGTCGCCGGCCGGCGGCGGCACGCGCGCGACCAGCTCCTCGAGCACGTCGGCCACGCCGGCGCCGGTCTTGCCGCTGATCTGGCGGATGTCGTCCGCGGGTTCGCCCAGCAGCTCGGCGACTTCGCCCGCCACGCGCTCGGGTTCGGCCCCGGGCAGGTCGATCTTGTTCAGGCAGGGAATGAGCTCGAGGCCCGACTCGACGGCGAGATACGTGTTCGCGACGGTCTGCGCCTCGACGCCCTGCGAGGCGTCGACGACGAGCAGCGCGCCCTCGCACGCGGCGAGCGAGCGCGATACCTCGTACGTGAAGTCCACGTGGCCCGGGGTGTCGATGAGGTGCAGCTGGTAGGTCTCGCCGTGGTGCGCGGTGTAGAAGACGCGGACGGCGCGCGCCTTGATCGTGATGCCGCGCTCACGCTCGAGATCCATCGAGTCCAGAACCTGGGCGCGCATCTCGCGCGGCTCGACGGTGTGCGTGAGCTCGAGGATGCGGTCGGCCAGCGTCGACTTGCCGTGGTCGATGTGCGCGATGATCGAAAAGTTGCGGATGTGGGCCTGGTCCATGGCCGCTACAGCGTAGAGGCCGGTCGCTGCGCCGCTGGCGAGCGGTTATGCTGCCGCCACCGGCAGATCGCCCACCCGGCCGTGGCCCATCGGGCCGTGGCCCATCGGGCCGTCCCTGGCAACGCACCGTTCGCGGTGGCCCGTCCGGGAGGCCGGGAGTGTCGAGCCACCCGGGCGATGACACTCACCCGGGACGCATGCAGTGCCAGCGGCGATCGATGCCGGGCCGTGCGGCCGGAGGGCCCGTGAGGCTCCCCGGCCGCACGCTCATAGCCAGCGCGACAGGCGGGCGCGGATGGGCCGCAGAATGCGCTCCGCCTCGGGGATCTGCATCAGCGTGACGGCCCACGCGTAGAAGGCGCCGCCCGCGACCGCGGCGCCGCCGACGCTCACCAGCTGACCCCAGAAGGACGTGCCGGCGAGCGAATCCAGGAGCCGCCAGACCGACCACGAGACGAGCGCGAGCAGCGCGGACGCGAGGATGATGCGCACGGTGATCATGCGCGTGCGCGACCCTTCGAGGTCGCCGTCGAAGCCCTCGCGCAGGCGGTTCACCTGCAGCCAGGTCATCACGACGCTCGCCGCGAGCGTGCCGATGATCAGGCCGGCGATGCCGAGCGGCTTGTAGAGCGCGACCGAGACGATGATGTCGACGACGATGTTGATCGCCGCGAGGCGCGTCGGGATCCAGGGTCGCTTTACCGCGAAGAACGTGCGCGTGAGCAGCAGGTTCAAGCCGCCGAACGGAAGGCTCAACGCGAACCAGAAGAGCGCTTCGGCGACGAGTTCCGTGGAGCGGGCGTCGAATTTCCCGCGCTCGTAGACGAGCCGCACGACGGGCGTCGCGAGCACCATGAGGAACGCGGCCGACGGGATCAGCAGGAGGTTGATCTGGCGCATGCCGATGCCGAGCGCGCGGCGCATGTCGGGGCCGTCGCGGCGCGCCGCCATGCGGCTCAGGGTCGGGAAGAGCACGGTCGCGACCGCGACCGAGAAGAGCCCCTGCGGCAGCATGTAGATGCGGAACGCGTTTTCGATCGCGCGTGGCGCTTCTTCGCTGACGAGCGTGCCGAACGCCGAGTTGATCAGCTGGTCGAGGTTGACGATCCCGAGGCCGATCGTGACGGGCAGCATGAGCGTGAAGATCTGGCGGATCCGCGGGTCGCGCCAGTCGAACGCGAACTGCAGGCGAAAATCGATGCGCGACAACGCGGCGCCGCACATGCCGAGCTGGACCACCGTCGCGACGAGGATCCCGATCGCGTACGCGTAGAGCGCGTTGCCGTCCTCGTAGCCGCCGTGGAAATGCGGGTGCAGCAGGACGAGCAGCACGATGATCACGAGGTTCCACACGGCCGGCGCGATCGCCGGGATCGAGAAGTGGTCGTAGGACTGCAGGACGCCGACGAACAGTCCCGTCAGGCCGAGCAGAAGGACGACGGGGAACAGCACCTGCGAAAGGCCGACCGTGAGCATGTCGAGCTGTGCGTTGAACGTCACGCCGGTGAAGAGCGGCATGAAGAGTCCAGCGGTGAGGATCGCGATCGTCGTGATCGTGCCGAGCGCGATCAGCATGATCCAGAAGAGCGTCGACGCGAGGCGCATCGCGTCGCGCTTTCGCCCCTGCTGCAGCAGGTCGGTGAACACCGGTACGAACGCGGCGGACAGCGCGGCGTTCGCGAAGAGGTTGCTGAAGAGGTTCGGGACGTTGAACGCGATCGTGAACGCCGACGCGGGGCCGGTCGTCCCGTAGTAGCTCGCGGCGATGATCTCGCGCGCCATGCCGGCCACGCGCGAGACCCCCGTCGCGATCGAAAAGATCGCAGTATTCCGGGCGATCCGGCCGCTCGCGGCCGGCGCCGCGGCGGCCCGCTCGCCGCCTGAATCCTGGGCTGAACGGGCCAAGGCCGCTATAGTACGGCGCTGCGCGGCGCGCCCCGGAGGGTGGCCGTGCCCCTAGACATGGCCAACATCGAGTCGCAGAAGAAGCGCATCCTGCGCAGCGAACGCGAGCGTGCGGAGAACCGCCGCTACACGTCGGCGGTCAAGACGTACACGCGCGAGCTGCGTGAGCGCGTCGCCGCGGGCGAGTCGGATGAGGCGGACGCGACGCTGCGCCGGCTCACCTCGACGATCGACAAGGCGGTCAAGAACGGCGCGCTGCACCGCAACACCGGCGCGCGCAAGAAGTCGCTGGCCGCGCGCATCCGCGCGGGCGTTAGCTCGTAGCGCTCGCGCGCAGAGCGAGAAGCTCGACGGTCTCGGCCGCGAGCGATGCCGCCGGACGCCGCCGCGCGGTGACGGCGGCCCCGCCGCGCGTGTCCACCTCCAGGCGCGCGAACTCGTCGACCGCGCGCTCCAGGCGCTCGCTGTCGCTGCGGTCGAGCGCGTGCAGCACCGCGCGGGCGTCGGCGGGCGCCATGCGTAGCTCCCGGCGCGCAGTTTCGGCGCGCTCGCCTGCCTGCAGCCGGCGCATCGCGCGCGCGGCCGCGAGCAGCCGCCAGCCAGTGCGTGGCGCGAGCGAACCGGGTTTGGCGCCCTGCCTGGCGAGGCCGAGGTAGAGCCGCAGCGCGGCGTCCTGCTCGCCGGCGACGAGCAGTGCCGCGAGGCGGGCGGCCTGCAGCTCGGCGGAGTCGGCGCTGCGCGCGTAGATCTCCTCGGCGCCGATCGTCACGGCGTCCGGCGCGTCGTCCTGCTCCAGCGAGAGCCGCTCGAGCTCGCGCAGCAGACGCTGCTGGCGTTCCCCGGCGTGCTCGATCAGCGCGTGGGCGGCGTCGTTGTCGAGCGTCACGGAGAGCCTCGCGCCCTGCTCGCGCACCCACGCCGCGAGCTCGCGTCCGCGTAGCGTCATGTGCGGCACGGCGCGGCCGCCGGCCGCCGTGAGCGCCCTGTGCAGGGCGGCGGGCGCGCGGGAGCGTTCGTCCTCACGTGCGACGAGCGCCAGCGTGGTGTCGGGCGGCATGGCGGCAAGCAGTGGCACGATGTCGCGCTCCGCGTCCTCCTCGCGCCAGCGCTCGACGCCGTCGGCGATGATCACGCGGCGCCCCGTTGTCAGCGTGAGCGCGCAGAGCGCCGTCGCAACCTGCTCGACCGACGCGTCCTCCAGCACCTCCGCGTCGCCTTCGCGTTCCGCGAGCGCCCGCAGGCTCGCGCGCCGCTCGGCAACGGCGCCGTGGTCGTCGCCGTGAATGAGGTAGAGCGGCGCCAGCTCGGCCACGCGGCGAGTCTAGAGCCCGCCCCGGTTAGCGCACGACGACGTTCACCAGGCGGCCCGGTACGACGACCTGGCGCACCACGTCGCGACCGTCGACGTGACTGACGACGTTCGGCGCCGCCATGCACAGCGCCACGAGCTCGGCTTCGCCGGCGTCGCTGGGCGCCATCACGCGGTCGCGCACGCGACCGTTCACCTGGCAGACGAGCTCGTACTCCTCGTGCTCGAGCAGTGACTCGTCGGCGACGGGCCACGGCTGCTCCCACACGCGGGCGCCTGTCAACAGCTCGAACGCGTCGGCGCCGACGAACGGCGCGAAGGGAAAGAGCAGCGATGCTGCGTTCGCGACCGCGTAGGCCTGGGTGGCCGGCTCGACGTCCTCGCGCAGGCGATAGCAGTCGTTGAGCAGCTCCATCACCGCCGCGATGGCGGTGTTGAACGCGAAGCGGCGCAGGTCCGAGCTGACCTTCTCGATCGCCCAGTGCGTCTTGCGTAGCAGTTCGAGGTCGGCTCCCGCGGCGTTTACGGGCAGCTCGGGCACCGCGCGCGCGCCGTCGCCGGCGTCGGCGGTCTCGGCCGCCAGCCGCCAGAGGCGGCCGAGGAAGCGGTGCACGCCTTCCATGCCCTCGTCGGACCAGTCGGCGTCCTGGTCGGGCGGCCCGAAGAAGAGCACGTAGCAGCGGGCGGTGTCGGCGCCGACGCGCTCCACGATCGAGGCGGGCGAGACGACGTTGCCGCGGGACTTGCTCATCTTCGCGCCGTCCTTGGTCACCATGCCGACCGTGAAGAGCGCGCGGAACGGCTCGTCGAAGTCGAGCAGGTCGAGGTCCTTGAGCGCCTTCGTCAGAAAGCGCGCGTACATCAGGTGCAGGATCGCGTGCTCGACGCCACCGATGTACTGGTCGACGGGCATCCACTCCCGCAGCGCCGCGCGGTCCCACGCGGCGCGCTCGTTGGTCGCATCGCAGTAGCGCAGGAAGTACCAGGACGAGTCGACGAACGTGTCCATCGTGTCGGTCTCGCGGCGCGCCCGTCCGCCGCACTCCGGGCAGCGCGTGTCGACCCAGTCCTCGGCAGCGGCGAGCGGCGAGCGGCCCTTCGGCTGGTAGTCGTCGATGTCGGGCAGGCGGACGGGGAGATCCTCCTCGGGCACCGGCACGAGCCCGCAGCCGTCGCAGTAGACCACCGGTATCGGGCAGCCCCAGTAGCGCTGGCGCGAGATCAGCCAGTCGCGCAACCGGTAGTTGACCGACGCGTGGCCCTTCCCCTCGCTCTGCAGCCAGTCGACGATGGCGCCGAGCGCCTCGCGGTTCGGCATGCCGTCGAATTTCGGGTGCGAGTCGACGATCGTGCCGTCACCGGTGTACGGCAGCCCCTCTCCGCCGTCGACGACGCGCCGGATCGGCAGCCCGTACTCGATGGCGAACTCGTAGTCGCGTTCGTCGTGCGCCGGCACCGCCATGATCGCACCGGTGCCGTACTCCATCAGCACATAGTCGGCGACGAACATCGGTATCGCCTCACCGTTGACCGGGTTGACCACGGTCCTGCCGAGCGGCACACCGGTCTTCGGGCGCTCGGCGTTGCCGCGCTCCTGGTTGGACTCGGTGAGCGCGTGGTTCACGTAGTCGTGGACTGTCCGCTCGTGCTCGGTGCCGGCCGCGAGGCGCAGCACGTCGGGGTGCTCGGGCGCCATGACGAAGAAGGTCGCGCCGAACAGCGTGTCGGGCCGCGTCGTGAAGACCGGGTAGTCGACGCCGAGCTCCTCGCAGCGGAAGTTGACCTCGGCGCCCTCACTTCGGCCGATCCAGTTGCGCTGCATCGTCTTTACGTGCTCGGGCCAGGCGATCGAGTCGAGATCTCCGAGCAGCCGCTCGGCGTAATCGGTGATGCGCAGGAACCACTGCTCGAGCTGACGGACTTCGACGAGCGCCCCGCAGCGCTCGCAGCGGCCCTCGGCGTCCACCTGCTCGTTGGCGAGCACCGTCTGGTCGTGGGGGCACCACTTGACGGCCGCCTCGCGCCGGTAAGCGAGCCCCGCGCGCAGGAGCTGCAGGAAGATCCACTGCGTCCAGCGGTAGTACGAGGGTTCGTCGGTCGCGAGCTCGCGCGACCAGTCGATCGAGATTCCCCAGGAGCGGAACTGGCGCTGGAACGCGGCAATCGACTCTGCCGTCGACTCGCGCGGGTGCACGCCGGTGCGTATGGCGTGGTTCTCGGCGGGCAGGCCGAACGCGTCGTAACCCATCGGGTGCAGGACGCGCTCGCCGAGGCGCCGGTGGAAGTGCGCGATCGCGTCGCCGATCGAGTAGCACTTCAGGTGGCCGATGTGCGGCTCACCGCTCGGGTAGGGGAGCATCTCCAGGACGTATGAGCGCGGCGGTCCGCCGTCGGCGCGCCCGCGCTGCGGCGCCGCGTCGACGCCCTGGTCGTTCTGGACCTCCCATGTGCGCTCGCTCTCCCAGAGAGCCTGCCAGCGGGGCTCGATCTCGTCAGGGCGGTATCGACGTTCGGACATTGGGGGAAAAGGTTAGTGAGAGCGGCTCGCGCTCCGCCGCCGGTGTCTACGATCGTGGCGTGGCGGCAGCAGCCGAGGGCGGACCGCAGGTGAGCGCCGGCGCGGCGTCGGACCGCGTCTCGGCGATCCTCGCCGCGGCGGAAGGGGCCGCCGGCGAGCTGCTCGCCGATGCCGAGCGCCGCGCGAACGAGCGGATCGAAGAGGCCGACCGCGCGGCCGCGATGCGGATCGACGCCGCCGACGAGGAGGCCCGCGAGACCAGGTCGGAAGCCGAGCGCGCGGCGCAGAGCGAACTGGACGCGGCGGCGCGCGAGATCGAGCGGGCGCGCGAGGAGGCCGAAGGGATCCGGCGCGCGGCGCAGGTCGCAGCTGAGCGCGCGCAGGCCGATGCCGAGCGCGGATGTGACGCCAAGCAGGCCGAGGGACGCCGCCGCGCGGACGAGATCGCGGGCGGCGCGCGCGCGCAGGCCGAGCAACTGCTCGAGGACGCGCGGCGGCGCGCCGAGCAGCTCGTCGAGGAGCGGCGCGCCCAGCTCGCCGCAGCACGCTCCGACGCCGAGGAGCAGGCTGGCGAGATTCGCTCGCGCGCCAAGCGCGAGGCACGCGAGATCACCGGCGAGGCTCACGCCGTGACGCGCGACGTCGTCGTCGAGGGGACCGAGCTCGCGCGCGAGCTGAACGAGCTCTCGGTGTCGCTGCGCAACAACGCCGAACGGCTGCTGCGCGACGTCCGCCTCGCGCACGGCGCCATGACGGCCCAGCTCGACCAGGTCGCGCCGGCCGAGGAGCGCCGGCCCCCGGGCGACGACGACCTTGACGTGCCGGAGTTCATTCCGCGCTCCTGAAGCTGCGCCCGCTGCGCGTGGCGGGCGTCGGTAGCATGGGGTTTCCCGGGGCTATAGCTCAGCTGGGAGAGCGCCGCCATGGCATGGCGGAGGTCGTCGGTTCGATCCCGACTAGCTCCATCCCGCGTGATGGCGCGCGAGCAGCGGCGTTCGGCGGGGAGCATTCACGTCGTGTCCCGCCGCGCCGCGGTGGCGCGGGGTGCGACCCGCCGCGAAAGCGGCTACGGCGCCTTGCCGCCCGGCAGGAGCTTCTGGCAGGCGGCTTGCGCGGCCCGGAACGCGGGGTTTTCGGGGTTCGGCGCGCCTCTGGATCCGCCGCCGGCGTGGATCTCGATGTTGCCGTCCGGCGAGACTTTGAGCTCGACGCCGTGTTCGCGCATGCATTTCGCAAACCGGCGCGTCGTTTCCTCGATTTCGACTCTCTGCTGGGGCGAGGGCGTACCGGTCTGTGGCGCGGGCCGGTAGCGCGCGCAGTCCTTTTCGGCCGCCTCGGCGGCGGCGGCGCTGCGGTCGGCGCCGGGCATGATCTTCAGGCCGTGTCCGCCGGGTCTCACTTCGGCATCGATGCCGTGGTCGCGCAGGCACTTCGCGAAATCTGAGAATTGCGTTTCTGCCTTCTGTTCCTTGGCTGCCGCCGCACGCGTTGAGGTGTCGTTCGAAGAACCGCAGGCCGCGAGCAGCACGAGGGCCAGCACCGCCGCCGACGCGAGCAGCGGTGACGGCAAGGTTGCTGCGGATCCTCTTTCGGTCGGGCGTGCCGTTCGCATGGTGTCGTGACGGAGCTGACCTGCGCCGCTCAGACGACATGGAGCCCGGCCAAGCTGAGCGGGAGCTTAAGGAAGGCGAGGGAGTTGCTGAACGAACGCCCCCGCTTCGACGCGGTCGTGCGCGCGCTCCGCGGCCGTCAGGGCGAGATCCGTGTGGCGGCCGATCCGGTCAGGACGACCTCGCCGGACTGGCGCGCGACCGTGAGCTGGACCGACGCGCTGGGGTTCGCGCCCGTGCTCACCTCGGTCACCGAGCCCGAGAAGGTGAGCACGTCGCCGGGCCAGACCTGGCCCGTGAAGCGGACGGCGAAGCTCGTGAGGTTGTTGGGGCCGACCCAGCGCGAGAGGCACGTGCCGAGCTTGCCGGCGTGAAGCATTCCCATGCCGAACACCGAGGGCAGGCCGAAGGCGACCGCCATCGGCTCGTCGTGGTGGATGGGGTTGAAGTCTCCCCCGGCGCCGGCGTAGCGAACGAAGTCGGTGCGCGTGAGGGGGCCCATCGTCTCGCTCGGCATTTCGTCGCCGACGCGGAGCGCCACCGTGCCGCTCGGCAGGCTCGACGCCGTCGCCCCGCCCGCGCTCATGCCCCACGCTCGATCAGCGTGTCGCGGCGCCTCGCGACGAGCTCGCCGCTCTGGTTGGTGAAGTCGGTCGCGATCTCGACGAACGTCATCGTGCCGCCACGCTTGCCCTCGCGCTGTGAGACGCCCGAGATCCTGGCCCGTCCTGTGAGTTCGTCGCCGCACTCGATCGGCGCGAAGTACTCCCACGCCGCTTCGCCGTGGAGGACGCGCGCGAGGTCGGCGCCGATCTCGATCGCGGCCGCGATCGCCCCGCCCGAACGCCAGTGGTCGGCGAGTGTGGTGACGGTCGGCGGCACCGGGATGCCGTCGAAGCCGGCGCGCCGCGCGGCCTGCTCGTCCCACCACGCGGTGTCGGTCTCCTGAAAGGCGCGCGCGAGCTCCGCGAGCTTGGAGCGCTCGACGGGGAAGGTCGTCGAGCCGAGCTCCCTGCCGACAAGGTCGTCGTCGATCACGTCCGCTCCGCGCGTGGCACGGCCGCGACTCTACCAGAAAACAAGCAGCTGCGCTGGTTTTCTGCTAGCCTGCGGGCGTTGGCGAGACGGAGGGGTGACATGAACCGCACGTTCGTAGTCGGCGTCGGGATGACGCCGTTCTCAAAGCCGGGCACGAAGGACGGCGACTACCCCGACTGGGCGCGAGAGGCAGGCGAGGCCGCGCTGGCGGACGCCGGTGTCGACTACGGGCTCATCGAACACGCCTTCGCAGGCTACGTGTACGGCGACTCCACCGCCGGCGAGCGGGCGGTCTACGAGCTCGGCCTCACGGGCATCCCGATCATCAACGTCAACAACAACTGCTCGACGGGCTCGACCGCGCTCTACCTCGCCAGGCAGTTCGTGCGCAGCGGCGCCGCCGAGTGCGTGCTCGCCCTCGGCTTCGAGAAGATGCAGCGCGGGTCCCTCGCCGCGGGCTACGCCGACCGCGCCAACCCGATGGAACGCCACCTCGGGCGAATGCTCGAGCTGCGCGACCCAGAGCAGTCGCCGATGGCGCCGCAGATGTTCGGCAACGCCGGCCGCGACCACATGGACCGCTACGGCTCGCAGCCCGAGCACTTCGCGTGGATCGGCTGGAAGAACCACCGCCACTCGACGAACAACCCCTACGCCCAGTTCCAGCAGGAGTACTCGCTCGACGAGATCAAGGCGGCGCCGATGATCCACGAGCCGCTCACCAAGCTCCAGTGCTCGCCGACGAGCGACGGCAGCGCAGCCGCGATAATCGCCTCCGAGCGCTTCGTGGACGAGCACGACCTGTGGGCAACCGCGGTCGAGATCGTCGGGCAGGCGATGACCACAGACCTGCCGTCCTCGTTCGACGAGGACGCCGACTGCATCACGATCGTCGGCTACGACATGTCGGCGGCGGCTGCCGCGCAGGCATACGAGGAGGCCGGCATCGAGGCCGCCGACGTCGATGTCTGCGAGCTCCACGACTGCTTCTCGACGAACGAGCTGATCACCTACGAGGCGCTCGGCTTCGCGCCGCGCGGCGAGGGCCACAAGCTCGTCGAGGCCGAAGCAACTACGTACGGCGGCGACGGCCCGCTCGTGAACCCGTCCGGCGGACTGATCTCCAAGGGTCATCCGCTCGGCGCCACGGGGCTCGCGCAGTGCTCTGAGCTCAGCTGGCAGCTGCGCGGGCTCGCGGGTGAGCGCCAGCTCGCGGGCGCGCGGACCGCCCTGCAGCACAACATCGGCCTCGGCGGCGCGGCCGTCGTCACGATCTACCGCCCGCCGCGCTGAGCGGCGCGCCGGCGCGCGACAAAATGGCCGCGACGCTCCCGACTACGGTCCCCAAACAGGAGCGCAGCGCCGCGACGCGTGAGCGCCTGCTCGACGCCGCCGTCGACGAGCTCGTCGCGTCGGGCTTCAGCGGCCTGACCACGGCGGCGGTCTCGGCGCGCGCGGGCGTCTCGCGCGGGGCGCAGCAGCACCATTTCCCGCACCGCAACACGATGCTCGCCCAGGCGGTGCGGCAGCTCGCGCGCAGGCAGGTCGCCGAAGCGCACGAGATGCTCGCGGCGGCGCCGGAGGGCCGCGCCCGCGTCGAGCACGCCCTCGAGGGGATATTCCGTGCCTACTCCGGCAGGCTCTTCGCGGCGAGCGTCGAGCTGTCGCTCGCCGCGCGGCACGACAGCGACCTGCAGCCCGTCATCCGCGAGCACGAGCGGGCCGTGAGCCGCAGCCTCAGCGACCTCGACCGCGAGATCTTCCCGGCCAGCGTCGTCTCGGAAGCGGACTTCCCGGCGCGCTGGGCGACGGCGCTTGGCGCCATGCGCGGCATCGCGATGCTCCGGCTGCTGGGCCACCCCGCCGCCGCGGTCGACCGCCAGTGGGCCGCCGCGAAACGCGAGCTGCTCGCGCCGCTGCTCGGCGAGTGAAGCGCGGCGATCGCCGCCACCGGACGCCGCGTACGCGAAGATCGGCGCATGCCGCTGCTCGCCGTCAAGGTGCTGCTCGCCCCCGCGTTCGTCGTCGCGGCGTCGCTCGCGGCGCGCCGCTACGGCCCGCGCATCGGCGGTCTGATCGCGGGGCTGCCCGTCGTCGCCGGTCCGATCCTGCTCGTCTACGCCCTCCAGCACGGCGACGCGTTCGCGGCTCACGCCTCCGTCGGCGCGCTGCTGGGCCTCGTCTCGCTGATCGCGTTCGTCGTCGTCTATGCGCGCCTTGCGCCGAGCGGCTTCTGGGGGCACTGCGCGCTCGCGGGCTGGGGCGCGTTCGCGGTCGCGACGCTCATCTTCAGCCAGCTGCGCTTCTCGGCGGGCGTCGCCCTCGCGATCGCGGGCGTCGCGTTCGTCGTGGGGCTCACGCTCGCGCCGAAGCCGGCGTCGGAGCCGCCGCCGGCGGGTCCGGCGCCGTCCTGGGACCTCCCGCTGCGCGCGCTCTGCGCCCTCGTGCTCGTGCTCGCGTTGACGGCGGCGGCGGGGTGGCTCGGACCGCGCTGGAGCGGACTCCTGACACCCTTCCCGGTGATCGGCACGGTCCTCGCGACCTTCACCCACGCGCAGCACGGCGCGGACGTGGTTCGACGCATGCTCCGCTGGCTGCTCGCCGGCTACGGCGCGTTTGCGCTGTTCTGCTTCACGCTCGCGGAGACGCTGGTGCCGCTCGGCACCGCGGCCTCGTTCGCGCTCGCACTCGCGATCGCCGTCCTGGTCCAGGGAACGCTGATCCTCGCGATCGCGCGCGTCCACGACGGCCGCCTCGTCGAGGCCCCCACGGGAGAGCCCTCAGGTCTCGAGCGGCTCTAGGTGCCGGATGCGGTCGCGCCGTTCGGAGAAGCGCAGCGCCTCGTAGGCGATCAGCCCCGAGAGCAGCGCCGCGAGCGCCCCGATCGTCACGAGCGCCGCGGGCGTCACCGCGAAGTCGACGCCCAGCAGGACGCCGAGGATCGCGATGCACGCAAGACGCTGCCGGTTCAGCGAGCGGATCGTGCGCCAGCGCAGCGCGACGTGCGCGGCGAGGTAGAGCGCGGCGCCGCCGATCATCGCGGTCGCGGCGACGTGGCCGAGCGGCTGCGAGCTGTGCGGCAGCGCCCGTTTCAACCCGACGGCGACGAATGCGATCCCCGCGACCATCGGGAAGTGCATGTACGAGTACACGTCGCGCGCCATCTCGTTGCGCTCGCGTCCCGGGCGCGCTTTGATCAGTCGCCGTTCGGCGACTATCGACACGATGTCGAAGTAGAGCCACCAGAGCGCGGCGGCGATCACGGCGCCGAGCAGGGCCGCCGCAACGACCCCCGCGGTGACGCGGTGGCTCGCGCCGGCGCCGATCGCGACGATCGACTCGCCGAGCGCGATGATGACGATCGCGCCGTGCCGCTCGGCGAAGTGCGCGGGAGCGATGCGCCAGCCTTCGGCGCCGAAGAGGTAGGGGCCGCCGAGGTCGACGGCGAGCGCGAGGACCCACAGCGCGACGCGCAGGCCCGGCCCCACGAACGCCGCCGCGACGAGTATCGCGACGGCGATCGCGCTGCTCGCCGCGAGATCGACGACCGAGCGTCGCAGTTTCACGTCACCGCGGCTCGCGAGCATGAAGAGCGCGATGTGCGCGGCCCGGACGAACCCGTAGGCGATCGCGAACAGCAGCGCCTCCGAGCCGAACGCGCCCGGCACGCAGAGCGCGGCGACGAGCAGCGCCCCCATCGCGGCGAACATCACCAGACGCACCGACCCCTCCTCGGGGTTCAGGACGCTCGTGAGCCACGAGTAGCCGGTCCACGACCACCACAGCACGCCGAGGATGAGCGCGGCCCGGCCGACGTTCGCCCAGACGGGGTCACGCGCGACGAGCGCCGTGCACTGCGTGAGCGCCAGCACGAACACGAGGTCGAAGAAGAGCTCGAGCGACGTGACCCGCTCCTCCTGGCGCAGCACGGCGCCGAGCCGCAGCCCCGTTCCGGCGGTCGAGCTCATCGCGCCATCTTCGCAAGTGAGCGCCCGCGGGGCGGGCGCCGCCTCAGCCGGCCGCGCGCGCCGGCGCCTCGCCCCAGAGGCGCTCGAGACGGTAGAACTCGCGCGTCGCGGGCGTGAAGATGTGCACGACGACGTCGAGGAAGTCGAGCAGGATCCAACCGCCTTCGGCGGTGCCCTCGACGCGGCGCGGCGTGAGGCCGTGCTCGGCCTTCATCGTCTCGAGGATCCCGTCCTGGATGGCCTTTGCCTGGCGCGGCGTGGCCCCCGAGCAGACCACGAAGTAGTCGGTGTAGCCGAGCACCTCGCGCAGATCGAGCTCGACGGTGTCGATCGCCTTCTTGTCGGATGCGAGGCGCCCGATCTCGCTCGCCATCTCGCGCGAATCCATCACTCGCCGCCGTCCCTGTACAGGCCGTGTTCGGATATGTACCGCGCGACGCCCGCTCCCGTCAGCTCGTCGACGGGTTGGCCGGCGGCGACGAGTTCGCGCACGCGCGAGGACGACACGTCCAGTTCCCCCAGGTCGAGGAAGCGCAGCGCCCGCGCGGCGTCAGCGTCTATCGCCGCGACCTCCCGTTCGACCGCGTCCCTCTCGAAGCCTTCACGTGCCGCCACCGCAAGCGCGCAAAGACTCAGCAGCTCCCGCGGCTCCCGCCAGCTCGCCAGCGTGCATGCCGTGTCGGCCCCGAGGATGAACGTCAGCTCGTCGTCCGGTTTGCTCGCATGGATCGCCGCGAGCGTATCGACAGTGAAGGACGGGCCGCGCCGGTCCAGCTCGGCGGTGCAGACGCCGACGTGCTCGCTGCCGTCGGCGAGCAGGCGGACCATCGCGGCGCGCTGTTCCGGTCCCGCGCCGGTCGCGTTGTGCCGCTTGTTCGGCGTGCAGCGCGCCGGCACGAGGAAGACGCGGTCCAGGTCGAGCTCGTCGAGAGCGTGCACGGCGAGCGCGAGGTGGCCGAGGTGCGGCGGGTTGAACGTTCCGCCAAGCAGGCCGATTTTCGCCACGTCGCAGCTAGCGGCGGATCTGGCCGTCGCCGTCGACGAGGTACTTGAAGGTGCAAAGCTCGCGCAGGCCGATCGGGCCGCGGGCGTGCAGCTTCTGGGTCGAGTTGCCGATCTCGGCGCCCATGCCGAACTCGCCGCCGTCGGTGAAGCGCGTCGAGGCGTTGACGTAGACGCACGAGGCGTCGACGGCGCGCTGGAAGTGCCGCGCCGCGGCGGCGTCGCGCGTGACTATCGCCTCCGAATGGCCGCTGCCGTACTCGGCGATGTGGTCGATCGCCTCCTGCGCCGAGTCGACGATCCGCACGGCGAGCGTGAGCGCGAGGTACTCGGCGGACCAGTCCTCCTCACTTGCCGGCGCGACGCGGGAGGCGCCGTCGCGCGCAGCGAGCGCGAGCGCGCGCTCGTCGGCGCGGATCTCCACGCCGCGCTCGGCGAGCTGCGGCAAGAGCAGCGGCAGGAGGTCCGCGGCGATGGCCTCGTGCACGAGCAGCGTCTCGGCCGCGTTGCACACGCCCGGGCGCTGAGTCTTGGCGTTGATGACGATCTCGCATGCCATGCGCATGTCCGCCCGCGCGTCGACGTAGACGTGACAGTTGCCGGCGGCCGCGTAGATCACCGGGACCGTGGCGACGGCCTCCAGCGCATTCTTCAGCCCCTCGCCGCCACGGGGGATTATCAGGTCCACATCCCTGCTCTGGGTCGCGAGCTCGGCGAGCTCCTCGCGCCCGCCGCCGGCGAGGATGCCGATCGCGCCTTCCGGCAGGCCCGCGTCGACCGCTGCGGCGGCGGCGATGCGCGAGAGCGTCTGGTTCGACGCGGCCGCCGACGTTGAGCCGCGCAGCACGCAGGCGTTGCCGGACTTCAGGCACAGCGCCGCCGCGTCGATCGTCACGTTCGGGCGGGCCTCGTAGACGACGGCCACGACGCCGAGCGGCACGCGGACCCTGCGCACGTCCAGGCCGTTCGGCAGGCGGTGCCCGTCGATCACCTCGCCGACGGGGTCGCCCAGCGCGGCGATGCGTTCGGCGGCGGCCGCGATCTCCTCGAGCCGCCCCGGGTCGAGGCGCAGCCGGTCGAGCAGCGCCTCGCCGATGTCGTTCTCGCGTCCCGCGGCGACGTCGCGCTCGTTGGCGGCGAGAATCTCGTCGGCGTTGGCGCGCAGCGCGGCCGCGATCGCGTGCAGCGCGGCGTCCTTGACGGCCGTGTCGGCCTGCGCGAGCGCGCGCGACGCGCGCCGCGCGGAGCGGCAGACATCGGCGACCGACATCGCGCTGGTGCTCGCCATCGTCAAAGCTTAGGCGCTCACTCGAGCACGAGGTAATCGCGGTGCACGGCCTCCTCGGCGGCACCCGGGAGTCGGTCGCGCAGCTGCGCCGAGTTGAGCCCGGCGACGGCGCGCAGCTCCTGCGCCGAGTAGGTCGTGATGCCCTTCGCGAGCGGCGTCGCGCCGGGACCCGCGATCGACACGGCGTCGCCGGCGTCGAAGTCGCCGTTCACGGCGACGATGCCGACCGGCAGCAGGCTCGCGCTCGTCTCGCGTACGGCGCGCGCGGCCCCCGCGTCCACGACGATCTCGCCGCGCGCCGGCTTCGCGTACTTCAGCCACAGCTTGAACGAGTTGTAGCGCGCCTCGCCGGCGGCGAAGCGCGTGCCGACGGGCCGGCCGGTGAGGGCGTCGGCAACGGCGCGCCGGTCCAGCCCGTTGCAGATCACTGTCGGTATGCCGGCCGCCATCGCCATCTCGGCGGCGAGCACCTTGGAGCGCATGCCGCCGGAGCCGAGCGGTGAGGTGGTCCTGCCGATCTTGAGCTCCTGCAGCTCCGCGGGGTCGGCGACGCTCGCGACGGGCGCGGCATCCGGGTCGACGCGCGGGTCGGCGGTGTAGAGACCGTCGATGTCGGTCAGCAGGATCAGCTCGTCGGCCGCGACGAGCACCGCAACCTGGGCGGCGAGAAAGTCGTTGTCGCCGAACGTGATCTCGTCCGTGGTCGTCGTGTCGTTCTCGTTGATCACCGGGAGCACACCCCACTCGAGCAGCGTCGCGAGCGTCTGGCGCGCGTTCAGGTAGTGGCTGCGCGCGCTCATGTCGAAGAACGTAAGAAGCACCTGCGCCGCGAGCACGCCGCGCTCGCGGAAGAGTCGCTCGTAGATCTGGTAGAGGCGCCCCTGGCCGACCGCGCTCGCGGCCTGCAGTTCGCCGATCGCCTGGGGTCTTGCCCCCATCCCCATCGCGAGGATGCCGTGGGCGATCGCGCCGCTCGTGACGACGACGAACTGGCGCCCGTCGCGGCCCGCGAGCACGACCTCGTCGCAGAACGCTTCCAGCTCCTGGACGCGTACCTGCCCCCGCTCGTCGGCGACGACGCTCGAGCCGAGCTTCACGACCGTGCGATTCATGCGGCCCAGCTTAGTTTTCGGATCACTCGCCGGGATCGAGCTCGAATACGGTGCCCGATATCTCGACCTCGTCGCCGGGCTGGAAGCCCTGGGCCTGAAGGGCCCGGATCACGCCGATGCGCCTGAGGCGCGACTCGACGTACGCCATCGCATCTTCGTTGTCGTGGTCGAAGCGCGCGAGCAGAACATCGATCCCCCTGCCGCGGACGGCGAAGCTCGCGGGGCCGGTGCGCTCGACGATGAAGCCGGCGTCGGGTGCCGGGCGAAAGACCATGTGCTCGGCCATCTCGCCGGCGGCGGGCGCCGCGTCGGCGGCGGCGGCCGGCGCGGCGGGTACATCGCGCAGCAGGCGCGCGGTCAGCTCGGCGACGCCGTGGCCGGTGGCGCTCGAGGTGAGCACCACGGGGACGTCGGGGCCCAGGCGCCGGCGCCAGCCGTCGGCGATCCGCGCGCCGTCCGCGGCGGGCAGCAGGTCCGCCTTGGACAGCGCGAGCAGCCGCGGAAGCCGCGCGAGCTCGTCGTTGTGGGCACGCAGCTCGGCCTCGACGGTCTCGAAGTTCACGGCCGGGTCGGCGTTCTCGCCGAGCGCGGGGTCGGGCGCGACGTCGAGCACGTGCACAAGGATGCTGGTGCGCTCGACGTGGGCGAGGAAGTCGTGGCCGAGGCCCGCGCCCTCGCTCGCACCCTCGATCAGCCCGGGGATGTCCGCGACGACGAGCTGGCGGTCCTCCCCCTCGATCACGCCGAGCACCGGCTCGAGTGTCGTGAAGGGGTAGTCCGCGACCTTCGGCGAGGCGCGCGTCATGCGCGCGAGCAGCGACGACTTGCCGGCGTTCGGCAAGCCCACGAGACCGACGTCCGCGAGCAGGCGCAGGCGCAGCTCAAGCCAGCCCTGCTCGCCCGCGAGCCCGCGCTCGGCGAAGTGCGGGCTCTGACGCGTCGATGTCGCGAAGTGGCGGTTGCCGCGCCCGCCGGCGCCGCCGCGCGCGAGCAGCGCGGCCTGTCCCGGGGCGGTGAGGTCCCAGCGGCGGCCTTCGAGGTCGCCGTCGTCGCCGCGGATCTCGGTGCCGGGGGGCACGCGCAGGGTCAGCGGCTCGCCGGCGGCGCCGTGCCGCTGTGAGCCTTCGCCGTGGCCGCCGCGGCCGGCCGCGAGGTGGGTGCGCCGCCTGAAAGCGCGCAGGTCGCGGAGCGACTCGTCGCAGACGACGCGCACGTCGCCGCCGCGGCCGCCGTCGCCGCCGTCGGGCCCGCCGCGCGGGACGTGCGCTTCGCGGCGAAAGCTCTGGCTGCCGTCGCCGCCCGAGCCGGCGGCTACGTGGATGCGTGCGCGGTCGTCCAGCACGCGCCAATCGTGACAGCCGCGCGCGTTGCCGCGGCTATCCTGTCGCGCCAGGCAACCAAGGGAGGGGCGATGGCTGACGAGCGGCCCGTGATCGCGATCACCGGCGCCTCATCGGGGATCGGCGCGGCGACGGCGCGCCTCGCGGCGGAACGCGGCTGGCGCGTGACGCTCGCGGCGCGCTCGCAGGAGCGGCTGGACGAGGTCGCCTCCGAGATCGGCGACGACGCGGCGACGGTCCTTTGCGACGTCACCGACTGGGAGCAGCAGCGAGCGATGGTGGACACGACGCTCAAGCGCTTCGGCCGTCTTGACGCCGTCTTCGCCAACGCCGGCTTCGGCGCGCCGCGCGGCTTTACCGAGAGCACCGTCGAGCACTGGCGCGAGATGGTGCTGACGAACGTCTACGGCGCTGCGCTGACGATCCGTGCGAGCGTCGGCGCGCTGCGCGAAAGCCGCGGCCACATGCTGCTCACGAGCAGCGTCGCCGGCCGGCGCGTGCTGCCCGGGTCGCTGTACTCGTGCACGAAGCACGCGGTGAGCGCGATGGGCGAGGCGCTGCGCCAGGAGCTCGACGGCAGCGGCGTGCGCGTCACGCTGATCTCGCCCGGGATGACCGACACTCCGTTCTTCGAGCGCCGTCCGACGGAGGGCCTTGAGCCGGGGGACGTCGCCCGCGCCGTGCTGTTCGCGCTCGAGCAGCCGGCCCATGTCGACGTGAACGAAGTGCTGGTCCGCCCGACGGCGCAGTCGGGCTGAGCGCAGGCGTCGCCTTCAGAGCGCGAGGCGCATCTCGATGCGGTCGAGGCCCGGTGCGTACCCGTCGGCGGTCTCGCGGAACGCTGCGAAACCGAAGCGTTCGAAGAACGCGCGGCTGCGCTGGCTCGTGTCGAGCTCGAGGGTGAGGGCGCCGGCGGCCCGGATGCGCGCGAGGCGCTCGCGCAAGAGAAACGTGCCCGCTCCCCTTCGCTGAGCGTCGCGCCTCACCATCCCCCACGTGAGCCCCGCGACCCGCGTCGCGGGTTCGATCCGGTAGCCGCCGCACGCGACGATCTCCTCGTCGCTCGTCACGACGATGTACGGCAGGGGGCTGCGGCGCATCCAGCCTTCGTATTCGGCGAGCTCTTGCGGCGCGAAGAAGAGCGGCGTGTTGGAGCGCATGACCGCGATGCACGCCGCAACATCCTCGCGCGCGAGCTCGCGTGCGCGGAGCTCGCTCATCGGCGTGCGAGCGTCCCCTGCCGCCGGGACCGTGCGTCAGCCGGCGGCCGGGATGACCGACACGATGCGTCCGCGGCGGCCGTTCGCGAAGTGGACCGTGCCGGCGGCGCGCGCGTAGAGCGTGTCGTCCTTGCCGATGCCGACGCCGTCGCCGGGCTTGAAGCGCGTGCCGCGCTGGCGGACGATGATCTCGCCGCCCGTGACGCTCTCGCCGGCGAACGTCTTGACGCCGAGTCGCTGAGCGTTCGAGTCGCGGCCGTTTCGGCTCGAGCCGAGGCCCTTCTTATGAGCCATCTTTGCTGTCCTCCGGTTTCGCGGCTTTCGCTTTCGCTTTGGTCGCCGCTTTCGCTTTCGCAGCCGCTTTCGGTTTCGCCGGCGCTTTCGCTTTCGCGGCCGCTTTCGCTTTCGCGGGCGCTTTCGGTTTCGCGGGCGCTTTCACTTTCGCGGGCGCTTTCACTTTCGCGGGCGCTTTCGCTTTCGGCGCGGCTTTCGCTTTGGTCGCCGCTGCCGCTTTCGCCTGGTCGGCCTTTGGCGCGGCGGCTGCGGCGGGCTCGGCGGCCGTCTTAGCTTTCGGCTCGTGCTGCGCGCGGTGGCCTTTGGCGCTGATCTCCGTCACCTCGATGCGGGTGAGCTCCTGGCGGTGGCCGGTACGGCGCTTGTATCCGCGCTTGGGCTTGAACTTGAAGACACGGAGCTTCTCGCCGCGCTCGTGCGCGACGACGCGCGCCTTGACGCTCGCCCCCTTCAGCGCGTCGCCGACGGCGACCTCCTCCGTGCGGAGCATGACCGGCTCGAGTGTCACGGTCGCACCCTCGGCGGCCGCGAGGCGCTCGACGAGCAGGGTCCGCCCCTTTTCGACGCGGTACTGCTTGCCGCCTGTCTTGACGATTGCGTAGGTGTCCATGGTCAGCTCCGTACGGCGGCTCTAGTCGGAGCCGGCCTCGGCCCTTGCGGCCGAACGGCGCCTGCCGCCCCTGCGGCCCCGGCGCCGAGGTTTGGATTGTAGGCCATCGTCGTCGCCGTCGCCGGGGGATTCCTGCTCGTCTGAGCGGTCGGCGCCGGCGGGAGCTTTGGCGGCTCGCGGACGGCGACGTGAGCGCGACTCGGCGCGCGGCGCGGGCACGATCTCGGCTCCGTTCTCGTCGAGCAGCACGGCGCTCGCGGCGGTCCGCCCGACGTTGGCGATGCGCACGAGGCGCTTCTCACCGACGTGAGCGGCGGCGCCGGCGATCTCGATGATGTAGCCGTCGATCTTCGCGACGCCGTCGTCGGCGACGTACATGTGCGGCTCGACGATGTCGACGAGCACCTCGTCGCCGGGGCGGAACGGCAGCGCGCGCTCCTCGACCTCGGCGCGGGTGCCGATGTACGTGATCGCGAAGTGGTCCAGCGCGAGGCCTTCGGAGCCCTCGAAGAGGAACGACGCCCCGGTGCGCTCCTCGAGCGCGTGCAGCACGCGCGCGCTCTGGCCGGTGAACTGGGCGCTGACGCGCGGGTGGATCTGGACGAGGAAGGCCTCGGCGTCCGGGTGCTGCGCCGCGACGTCGCTGAGGCGCCGCTCGAAGTCGATCGCGATCGTCTCCTCCGAGCGGATCACGCCGTCGCCATCGCACGTCGGACAGGGGCGGCTCATGATCTCGCGCACCCCGTCCGTGACGTTCTGGCGCGTCATCTCGACCAGGCCGAGCTTGGAGATCTCCGCCGTGAACGTCTTCGTGCGGTCCTCGTCAAGGCGTTTGCGCAGCGTCTTCATCACCGCATCGCGGTTGCGCGCGCGGGCCATGTCGATGAAGTCGATGACGATGATGCCGCCGATGTCGCGCAGGCGCAGCTGGTTGACGACCTCCTCCGCCGCCTCGAGGTTGGTCCGCGTGATCGTCTCCTCCAGCCCGGCGTTGCGCCCCTTGCCGGTGAAGCTGCCCGAGTTGACGTCGATCACGGTCAGCGCCTCGGCGTAGTCGATGATCAGGTAGCCGCCGCTCGGGAGGTCGACGCGGCGCGAGAGCACGCCTTCGAAGGCGGCGTCGATGTCGAAGGCCTCGAAGAGCGGCTTCTCGGCGCTCCAAAGTTCGACGCGCTCGACGAGCTCGGGCGCGGTGCGCGTGAAGAAGGAGACGAGGCGCTGGTACTGCTTCTCGTCGTCGACTATGGCGCGCTCGAAGTGTTCGGAGAAGATGTCACGGACGACGCGCACCGAGAGGTCGGCTTCCTGGAAGACGACGTCCGGCGCGCTGGTTTCGCTCACGCGGCGCTCGAGCACCTCATTGAGCTTGTGCAGGTACTTGAGCTCGCGCTCGAAGTTGGCGCGCGATGCGCCGTGTGCCGCGGTGCGTACGATCGCGCCGCCGCCGCCCAGCTCGAGCCCCTGCGTCTGGCGGCGCAGGCGCGCGCGCTCGCGGTCGTCGAGGCGCCGCGAGACGCCGATGCCCTCGCCGCTGGGGCTGAAGACCATGTAGCGCCCCGCGATCGTGAGCTCCATCGAAAGGCGCGCGCCCTTCGTCTTCAGCGGGTCTTTGACGACCTGTACGACGACTTCCTGGCCGGGCTTGAGGAGCTCGGCTATGCGGCTGCCGCCGCCGCGTCCGCGGCGCGGCGTCTGCACGCCGGGGAGCACGATGTCGTCGACGTGCAGGAAGCCGTTCTTTTCGAGGCCGATGTCGACGAACGCCGCCTCCAGGCCGGGCAGGACGTTGTCGACCTTGCCCTTGTAGATGTTGCCGACGATCGAGCGGCCGCCGCGGCGCTCTATGTAGAGCTCAGCGACCCGGTAGTCGGCCTTCTTCGGGGCGCGGCGCTTGGCGCGGCCCGCGCCCGAGTCGGGTTCGGCGCCATTCTGCGCCTCCAGCAGCGCGACGCGCGTCTCCGCGCGGTCGACGCTCACGAGAACTTGCTTTTTCACATTGATCCAGTCTTTCGAGGGGCGCGCTCTTCACCGTCGCGCAGCTGCTGCTGCGACGGGTGGCCTTCGCCCCGGGGTGCTGTGCGCGCATGCGCACCGGGAGTTCCGCGCATCGCGCGGCAGTGGTACGTGCGTGAGAGCGAACGGCTCCGGTGGGTGCCGGACAGGCCTCCGGTGCTGGGGTGGGGGTCTGGGGTAAATCCGTTCGCGTCATCGGAGGACGCGGTCGCCCAATGGGTAGGCGGCACGCGAGCGCACGTAAATCGACTGTAGAAGGCCTACCGCCACCATGACCGCGATCACGGACGATCCGCCGTAACTCATCAGCGGGAGCGTCACTCCCGTGATCGGCATGATCCCGACGACCATTCCCACGTTGACGAAGACCTGGAACATGAGCATAGCCGCTACCCCTGCTGCGATCAGTGAGCCGAAGAGGTCCTTGGACATCAGAAGGATGCGCATCGTGCGCCACAGCAGCAGCGCGTAGAGCAGGAGAACGAGGGCCGCGCCGGCGAAGCCCCAGTTCTCGCCGACCGCCGCGAAGATGAAGTCGGTGTTGTCCTCGGGCACGAAGTTGAGCTTGATCTGCGTCGGGTTGGCGCGTCCGGTGCGCCCGCCCGACCCGACCGCGATCTCCGACTCGCGCAGCTGGTAGGACGATTCGGAGTGGCTCGAGGGGTCCAGGAACGCGGTCAGGCGTTGTTCCTGGTAGGGCTTCAGGACGTGCACGCCGGCGGCGGGGGCGCCGGCGAGGACGATTGCGATGCACGCGATCACGAGTGCCGTGATCGCCGCGAGCCGTCGCCAGGGAGTGCCCGCGACGAACAGCAGCATCGCGGCGATGAACATGTACACCATGCCCGAGCCGAGGTCGGGCTGGGCGACCACGAAGACTGCTGGCACGAGCGCGGCGAGAAGCACGCGCGCGGTCGTCTCGCGCGCGCCGAGCGAGCGCGCATTGTCGACGATGGAGGCGGCCAGCGCGACGATCAACAGGTCCTTGCCGATCTCCGACCCCTGGAAGGAGAAGAAGGGCAGCTGGATCGAGCGTTGGGCGCCGAGCGAGGAGTAGTGGCCGACGGCGAGCACGGCGAGGATGCTCGCCATCAGCAGCGCGTAGATCGCGTTGCGAAGGCGGCGCAGGTGCGCGTAGTCGATGCGCGAGATGATCAGCATCAGGACCAGACCGGCGCCGAGATAGAGGGCCTGACGGTTCGTGTAGTAACCGGGGTCGCCCGGCACGAGGTTGCTCGTCGCCGAGCGCAGCGTCAGCACCGAGCAGATGCCGAGCGCGATCACCGTCGCGGTCAGCACGGGGTCCAGCGGCAGGCGGCGCGGGCCGGTCCGGGGGGCCGGCGCGCTTTCCGGGAGCGCTATCGGGCTGAGCGTGCTCACAGCGTTTTCGAGGAGCCGACGACGAACTTGAGCGGCTGCTTGAACCACTCGGAGGCGATCAGGCGCGCGATCGGCGCCGCCGTTTCGGCGCCGAAGCCGCCCTGTTCGACGGTCACGGCGATCACAATCGGGCGCGAGCGCGACCCGACGTAGCACATGTACCAGGACTGGTCTTCCTTGTTTTCGTGCTGCGCGGTGCCGGTCTTGCCGTAGACGGGGAACGCCGACTGGTTCCAGCCCGTCCACACGTCGGTGGAGGTTCCCCCGGGCTGCGTCGTCGCCCCGTGGATGCCCTCCATCACGAGCGAGAGGTCTGCGGGGTTGAGGTGGACCTTGCGGCCGTGGGGCGTCGGCAGCGCCTGGACGAGCCCGCCGTTCGGTTCCTCGATCGCGAGGCCGAGGTGCGGGACGACGACTTCGCCGTCGCCGTCTTTTTCGTAGGAGTTGGCGAGCGTCGAATAGGCGACCGCCATCTGCAGCGGGTCGGTCAAGAGGTCGCCCTGGCCGACCGCGAGGTGCATGTTGTCGCCGACCGACCAGGGCCGAACTTCGCTCACGATTCCGCAGGAGGGCACGTGGCGCCGCCGCCGGCACGCGAGTTCGAGCTGGTCCTGGCGTGCGCGCCAGCGCGCGTCCGGCACGACGCCCGCGAACTCGCTCGGCAGGTCGATGCCGGTCGGCTCGCCGACGCCGAGCTTGTGCGCCATGTTCTGGACCACGTTGCCGTACGAGTTGGCGCGCTCCCCGACTTCGAAGAAGTACGTGTCGGAGGAGACCGTCAGCGCCTGAACAAGAGGCAGGGCGCCGTAGTCGGTGTGGCCGGAGTTGCAGAACTGCTCGGCGCCCGCGGTTATGCACGAGCCCCCACCGAGGTCTTCGTCGGGGGTGATGACGCCCGCTTCGAGCGCCGCCATCGCGGTGATCGGCTTGAAGGTCGAGCCGGTCGGATACGCGCCTTCCGTCGCGAGGTTCGTGAGCGGCCCGATCGCGCCGCCGCTGCCCTCGAGTGCGTGGTATTCGCGCTCGGTCATCGGGCCGACGAAGCGGTTCGGGTTGTACGACGGGGAGGAGCCCATCGCTAGCACCTGGCCGTTGCGCGGGTCGAGCGCGACGAACGCGCCCGCCGTCGCCGGTTTGCCCGCGGCGCGCGCGTTCGCGATGCCCTCCTTCAGCGCGCGTTCGCCCTCCTGCTCAAGGCCCAGGTCAAGCGTCGTCAGCACGTTGTATCCCGCGGTCGGCTGGATCGGGTGCAGGGCGCTCGCGACCGGGTAGCCTTCGGCGTTCACCTGCACACGTTCGACGCCGCTCTTGCCGCGCAGGTAGCTGTCGTAGTAGTACTCGAGCCCTTCCTGGCCGACGATCGAGCCCTGCGGCACCCCGCTGAAGCCCTTCATCTTCAGCTCGCCGGGCGAGACCTGGCCGACGTGGCCGATCACCTGCGCCGCCATCGAGCCGTACGGATAGCTGCGGATCGACACGGGCCGCTGCTCGACACCGGGGTATTCGTTCTGGCGCTCGGCGAGCACGGTGAGCGCGCCGCGGCCGGCGTCCGTCTTGATCGTGACGGGTGCGTACGGCACGTCGACGCGGCCGCGCGCGACGAGTTCCTTGATGTGGCGCGGCTCCATGTGCAGCAGGTGGCCGAGCCGCACGTAAAGCGACGCGCGGGCGCGCGGGCGCGCCGGCAGCGCCGACGGGACGATCTGCACGGCGTTGGTCTCCTCGGAGGTGACGATCGGCTGTCCGTCGCGGTCGAGGATCTCGCCGCGCGGCGCGGGGATCGGGATCGAGCGGATGCGGTTCGCGTTCGCCTGCTGGACGTACTGTTCGCCGGTCAGGACCTGCAGGAACCACAGGCGGAAGAGGACCACGCCGAACATCGCCAGCGCGATCATTGCGACGATGCTCACGCGGAACGCCATCTGGGGCGGCGTCGCGCCGGACGGGACTCGCGGCTCGGAGGGCCTGAGGGCGCTCATGGGCGCGTCAGCGGGCTGAGCCCGCCCGTCGTGTAGGCGCGGCGCCTGCGCCGGCGGCGCGGATCGTCGGGCAGCGCCGGCTCGACGACGCGTTTGACGATCAGCCACATCGGCAGCGCGAGGATCGCGTCGAGGACCACGCCGATGAGTATCTCGCGCAACAGAGCGAAGCTGACGGGCGCGTCGACGCCGAGCATGAACTCCATCGCGGAGTAGCCGAACAGCGCCGTCGCCGCGGCAAGCGCGCCGACGATGATCGGCGTCAGCGCGGCCTGCGGGTCGCGCACCTCGCGCAGCCGCCCGGCCCAGTAGCCGATCAGCGTGAAAACGAGTGATGTCAGCCCGAGCGTCTGCACGAGCGCGAGGTCGACGAGCAGCCCGACGCAGAAGCCGGTCACGGCGCCGGTCAGCGATCCGCACATGAGGCCCACGAACGCGACGAGCAGCGCCGTAATGTCGGCGCTCACGCCGAAGAACGTGATCTCGGACACGACGCAGACCTGGAAGAGGACGACGACGAGGGAGAGCACGGCGACGCGCAGCACGAGCGACGGCGCGCGGTTCATCCGCCGCTCCCCGTGGACGCGAGCTGTTCGTTCTGCGGCAGCGTCTCGGTCGTGAGCGAGTGCACCAGGCGCGCCTCGCGCGCCGGCGTCGAGTCCGGCGGCGTCGTCAGCACCTGGACGGTTTCCAGTGCCCGCAGGTTCACGGCCGGGTGGACGTTCACGGCCAGGTAGCCGCCTTCTTCGCTCGTCGAGCTGACCTGGCCGATGATGATGCCGGGCGGATACAGCGAGTAGTCGGGCGGCGCGAGCGTGCCGGAAGTGACTACGTATTCGCCGTCGTTGGCCTGCGTTCCGGCGGGCAGGTACTGCAGCAGAAGGTCGGATGGTTCGCCGACCTTCGGCTGCACGACGCCGGTCGCGCTGCCGGTCCCGATCCGCGCCGAGACGCCCATGCCGGTGTTCGTGACGAGCGAGACGATCGCGCCGTTCGGCGCGACGGTGGTGATCTTGCCGACGAGGCCTTCGCCGTTGATCACGGGGTCGTTGGCTTTGATGCCCGCGGAGGAGCCGGCGTTGATCGTGACCGTCGAGTACCAGAGGTTCGGCGTTTTCGCGATCACGGTCGCGGTCACAGGCTTGTAGCTGGAAACGCCGAGCTGGTCGATGTGGAAGAGCGCGAGCAGCTGGTGGTACTGGCGTTTTTCGGCTTCGTCGTTGACGCGTTCGTGCTTCAGGCGCTCGTTCTGCGCCAGCAGTGACGCGCGCTGGCTCTTGGCGTGGAGCGTTTCGCTGAACCAGTTGAAGAGGTCGCGCACGGGCTTCAGCGCCTTGTCCACGCCGTCCTGGATCGGCGTGACGACCGTCAGGAAGTCCTGCTGCACCGAATGCAGGGTGCCTTCGGAGGACTCGCCGAAGTATGCGGTCAAGAGGAGGAGCGACAGGATCACGAGCAGCGCGAGCAGCGCGCGCCGGCGCCGTACCGACTTGTCATGCACTGGCGAATACCTTCCGGAGCGTTCGCCTGAACAGGGTAGCCGCGGCGCCAGCTAGTGGCGCCGTCGTCTGCGCGCCGTGCGGTTCGAGCGGTGGATCGCCTCGAACTCCTCGAGTGAGCGGCCCGAGCCGACCGCGACGCACGTGAGCGGCGATTCGGCGAGGTGCGCCGGCATCTGCGTCTCCTCGCGCAGCCGCTCGTCGAGGCCCTGCAGGAGCGATCCGCCGCCCGCGAGCATGATGCCGCGGTCCATGATGTCCGACGCGAGCTCGGGCGGCGTGCGGTCGAGTGTCTCCTTGACGGCCTCGATGATCTGGTTGAGCGGTTCCTCGAGCGCCTTGCGGATCTCCTCGCTCGTGAGCACGACAGTCTTCGGCAGCCCGGCGACCATGTCGCGGCCGCGGATCTCGGCCTGCAGCTCCTCCGACATCGGGCACGCCGAGCCGATCTCGAGCTTGAGCTCCTCGGCCGTCTGCTGGCCGATCAGCAGCTTGTACTCGCGCTTGGCGTAGTTGATGATCGCCTCGTCCATCTCGTCGCCGCCGACGCGGATCGACTGTGACACGACGATCCCGCCGAGCGAGATGACGGCGACCTCGGAGGTCCCCCCGCCGATGTCGACGACCATCGAGCCGGTTGGCTCGCCGACGGGGAGCCCCGCGCCGATCGCCGCCGCCATCGGCTCCTCGATCAGGTACGCGGTGCGCGCGCCGGCCGACAGGCACGCCTCCTCGACGGCGCGCTTCTCGACGCCGGTGACGCCCGACGGGACGCAGACCACGACGCGCGGGTGCGCCCAACGGTTCTGGTGCACCTTCTGGATGAAGTGGCGCAGCATCTGCTCGGTGACGTCGAAGTCGGCGATGACGCCGTCCTTCAGCGGCCGGATCGCCTGGATCGTGCCGGGCGTGCGGCCGAGCATGCGCTTGGCCTCGATGCCGACGGCGTGGACTTCGCCGGAGCGCGAGTCGATCGCGACGACGCTGGGCTCGGAGAGGACGATGCCGCGGCCGCGCACGTAGACGAGCGTGTTCGCCGTGCCAAGGTCGACCGCCATGTCGCGGCCCCCGAACCCGGTCAGATACGTGAAAAAGCTCATTGGGGGTGGTCCTGGCGGCCCTGCGACGCCGGTCCGGCGGGCGCGACCGCGCCGCAGTCTAGCGCAGGGTGAAAGCCCTGCCGCGCGCCCGTGCGGGGGCTTGCACGCCGTGTCAGGGGGCTGTCAAGAGGTCGGGCCAGCGGTCGATCACCAGCGCGACCGGGAGCCCGACGATGTTCTCGAAGTCGCCGTCGATGGCGCGCGCGAAGGCCGCAGCGCCACCCTGGATCGCGTACGCGCCGGAGCGCTCGCGCCATTCGCCGCGCGCGATGAACCAGTCCATGAGGGGCTCGTCGATGGTGCGGAACGTGACGCGCGTGCGAGCGATCTCGGCGTGCTCGCCGGCGTCGTCGATCAGCGCGAGGCCGCTGAGCACCTCGTGGGTGCGCCCCGAGAGCGCCGCCAGCGTCGCGCGGGCCTCGCTCTCGTCGGCGGGCTTGCCGTAGATGCGCCCGTCCAGCGCGACGATCGTGTCACAGCCGATGACGCGCGCCCTGCCGTCGGCGACCGAGCGCGCCTTGGCGAGCGCGTTGGTCAGCGCCACCCGGTCGGGTGGGCCTTCGGTGACCTCCTCGACGCGGGGCGCGCGGACCTCGAACTCGACACCAAGGCGCTCGAGCTGCGCGCTACGTTGCGGCGAGCTCGAGGCAAGTATCAGCCGTGGCGCGACTGCTACTCCAGCTCGCCGAAGAAGAGCGCGCTCTCTCGTGCCGCGGACTCGGGCGCGTCCGAGCCGTGCACGAGGTTTTCGCCGACGAGCAGCGCGAAGTCGCCGCGGATCGTGCCCGGCGTCGCCTCGAGCGGGTCGGTCGCGCCGATCACCTGCCGCGCGGCCCTGACGGCCTCGTGGCCCTCGAGGACGAGCGCGACGAGCGGACCGGACGTGATGAACGCGACGAGCTCGCCGAAGAAGGGCCGCTCCGCGTGCTCGGCGTAGTGGCGTTCGGCGAGCTCGACGCTGACGGTCATGTGGCGCATCGCGACGATGCGCAGCCCCTTGCGCTCGAAGCGGGCGACGATCTCGCCCGTCAGGCCGCGCGCGAACGCGTCGGGCTTGACCAGGATCAGCGTGCGTTCGTCGGCCATGTGGCTACGCGTCGGCGCGCTGGCGGCGCGTGCGGCCCGCGCCCGCGGGGGCGACCGCGGGCGGAGTCTCGTCGAGCGCGCCGTTGGCCTCCTCGACGGCCGCCGCGGCCGGGGCGGCGGGCGCTTTGGTGCGCCGCGTGCGCCGCCGTGTCGTCGTGCGCGTCGCCGCCTGCACCTCGGTCGCGCAGTACGGACACGTCGACCACGTCGGCTCGATCGGGCGGCTGCACGAGGGGCACGGCTCCTTCAGCTTGCGCTGGCAGTTCGGGCACAGCAGGAAGTCGCGCTCGGTCGGGTATTCGCAGTGCGGGCAGCGCAGGTGCTCGAGTTCGCGCTCGCGCGCCTGCGCGGCGCGCAGGTCCAGGTCGCGCTCGAGTGCGTCGTCGAGGTATTCGGGCGGGCGCAGCACGACGTAGACGAGCGTGCCGATGAACGGGAACAGCGACGCGACCGTCGCGCAGCCCACGAGCATCGGGTCGGCGATGCGCCGGCGCGCGTCGTTGTACGTCCAGTAGATGAGCGCCAGGTAGAGGACGACGAGCGCGAGGACGAGCAGATCAACCGCGATCTTCAGCCCAGCGCTTTCCACCCCGAGGATTGCGAGCGAGGTCATCGGGGCCCTGAGTTTAGAGAAAGAGGCGACCGAAGAGGTAGCCTGCAGCGAAGAATACGAGGATCACGACGGCGACGATCAGCGCGACCGCACCGATCATCGCCGCCACGGACGGGCCGCGGTCGTTCACGCGCGGGCCTCTTCGGGTGCGGTGTTCGCGCGTGCCGCGAGGATCGCGCCGACGAGATAGACCGAGCCGGTCACGAGTACCGCGCCGGCGTTCTCGCGCGCCCATTGCTGCGCCTGCGCGAGCGCGAGCTCCGGGCGCGGTTCGCACCGGCCCGCCTGGTAGCCCTGCTGTGCCGCGAGCGAGAGCAGCGTCGCGGGCGGCAGCGCGCGCGGCGAAGCCGGCGCCGTGAAGTAGGCGCGCTCGCTCAGCGGCAGGAGCGCCGCGAGCATCCCCGCGGCGTCCTTGTCGTCGAGCACGCCGAGCACCAGCGCGAGGGGCCGGTCGCCGAGCAGTTCGGGCAGCGACTCCGCGAGCGCGTCCACCGCTGCCGGGTTGTGCGCGCCGTCGAGCAGTGTCGGCGGCTCGGCGTCGAGCATTTGCGCCCTGCCCGGCACGAGCGTCGACGCGCCGGCGCGCGCGAGCGCGTCGGCGTCGACGGCGACTCCGAGCGCCGCGAGCTGGGCGGTCGCGGCGGCCTGGGCGAGCGCGAAGTTCCGCTGCTGGAAGGCACCCGCGGCGGCGAGCCGGAGACGCTGTCCCGCGGCGGCGACGCTGACCGTCGCGCCGCGCTCGCTCGCGAGCTCGTCGGCGACGGCGCGCGCGTCCGCGTCGAGGTCCGCGCCGACGATCAGCGTGGTTCCCGGCGCGAGCACGGCGAGCTTCTCGCGCGCGATGTCGCGCACGGTCGGGCCGAGCCAGCGGGTGTGCTCGAGGCCGACGTTCGTGAGCACCCGGATCGGCGCGTCGACGACGCTCGTCGCGTCGTAGCGGCCGCCCAGCCCGGCCTCGACGACTGCGACCTCGACGCCTGCTTGCGCGAAGTGCGCGAGCGCGGCCGCCGTCAGCAGTTCGAACTGCGTGATGTGGTCGTCCTCGGCGAGGGTGCGGTCGACGGCGTGTGCGGCGTGGCTCGCGCGTGCCACGGCGTCGGCGAACGCGCGTCCGTCGATCTCCTCGCCGCGCACGAGGATCCGTTCGCGGTAGGAGACCAGGTGCGGCGAGAGGTAGGCGCCGCTGTCGAGCCCGTGCTCGGAGAGGATGGCGGCGATCATCCGCGTCGTCGAGGTCTTGCCGTTGGTGCCGAGCACCTGGATCGTGTGGTAGGAGCGCTGCGGCGAGCCGAGCGCCGTCATCAGGCGGCGCATCCGCTCCAGACCGAAGCGCATGCCGAAGAGCTCGAGCGAGCGCAGCTCGTTCTCCGCGCGCTCCTCGCTCCAGTGCGCGCGGGTGCGCCGCGCCGCCATCGGGTCAGGCGCCATGTTCACGCAGGTATTCGATGAAGATGGGTCGCAGCGCCTCGCCGAGCTCGCCGTCGCCGCTGTGCAGAATCGCGTCGGAGATGACGCCTTTGGAGGACTGCAGGTCGTACCCGGCCTCCCCGGCGTCGCCGCTCGCTACCTCGGCGGCGGGGATGACCTTCATCAGGCGCCAGATGAAGCGCACGTCGAGGTGGCGCTCCGCGCGGCGCATCGCGCGGTCGTGGAGCTCCTTCGTGCTGAGCGCCTCGAGATCCTCGCCGCTCACGCGCTCACCCCGCGCGCCGGCGCCGTATGTGCCGCACGAGCGGCAGCACCTCGTGCCCCGCGCCGACGGGGTCCAGCCGCGCGACGAGCGTCCTGAGCTCGCCGCGCTCCTCCCGTGAGAGGCCCCTGGGACGGCGCGCCGTCTTGGCCAGCAGCGTCATCAGTCGCGCGCGTTCGGATCTGTCGAGCGCGCGACGCCGGCGCTCCAGCGCGAGCAGCGTCGTGAGGATGAGCGGCCACGGCGTGCGCTTGAAAATCCCTTTCATCATCCCGCCGATCGCCATACGGGCGATCGTACCGTCCTGCGGTCAGGCCGACTCCTCGTGCAGCACGTCGCGCTCGCCGTCTTCCGGCGCGGCTTCGGTGACGAGCGTCGGCGGCAGGCCGCGGTCGACGGTGTCCTTCGTGACGACGCACTTCTTCACGTCGCGGCGCGACGGCAGCTCGAACTGGACCTCGAGCAGGATTTCCTCCACGATCGAGCGCAGCCCGCGGGCGCCCGTTTCGCGCTCCAGTCCCCGGTCGGCGATCGCGATCAGCGCGTCGTCGGAGAAGACGAGCTCGACGCCGTCGAAGGCGAAGAAGCGCTGGAACTGCTTGACGAGCGCGTTGCGCGGCTCGACGAGGATCGAGACCAGGTCGTCGCGCGTCAGCTGGTGCACGGCCGACATCACCGGCAGGCGGCCGATGAACTCCGGGATCAGGCCGTATTCGATGAGGTCCTCGGGCAGGCAGTGTTCGAAGACCGCCCCGGGGTCGTGTTCGACGCGCTCGGAGATCGCGGCGCCGAAGCCGATGCCTTTGTGGCCGATGCGCCGCTCGATGACGCGGTCGAGGTTCTGGAAGGCGCCGCCGCAGATGAACAGCACGTTCGTCGTGTCGAGCGTCAGGAACTCCTGGTGGGGGTGCTTGCGTCCCCCCTGTGGCGGCACGGACGCCTGGGTCCCCTCGAGGATCTTCAGCAGCGCCTGCTGGACGCCCTCGCCGGACACGTCACGCGTGATCGAGGGGTTGTCGGCCTTGCGCGCGATCTTGTCGACCTCGTCGATGTAGATGATCCCGGTCTCGGCCTTCTTGACGTCGTAGTCGGCCGCCTGGATCAGCTTGAGCAGGATGTTCTCGACATCCTCCCCGACGTAGCCCGCCTCGGTGAGCGCGGTGGCGTCGGCTATCGCGAACGGGACGTTGAGCAGCCTGGCGAGGGTCTGGGCAAGCAGCGTCTTGCCCGAGCCGGTCGGGCCGAGCAGCAGGATGTTGGACTTGGCAAGCTCCACGTCATCGCTGCCTGGGCGCTCACCGCCGGACTGGACGCGCTTGTAGTGGTTGTACACCGCGACGGAGAGCGCCTTCTTAGCCTTGTCCTGGCCGATCACGTACGAGTCGAGGAACTCGTAGATCTCGCGCGGCTTGGGCAGGCTGTCCCACTTGATATCGGTCGGCTCGGAGAGCTCTTCCTCGATGATCTCGTTGCAGAGATCAATGCACTCATCGCAGATGTACACGCCAGGGCCGGCGATGAGCTTCTTGACTTGCTTCTGGCTCTTCCCGCAGAACGAGCACTTCAGCAGGTCGCCACCGTCACCGATGCGTGCCACCCAGGTTCTCCTTTGCATGGGGCCGCCGACCCCGGCTCGCTGCTGCGGGCCGGCGCGCGGCGGGCATGTCCCGCACTGCCTCTAAGGTAACAAGGCCTTCCTGACAGGCACTGTCTCTAGCCAGCACCGCCATCCAGCCTTGCCGTCAAGCCGTTGCCATATTGACGGTACCGCCTTCGGGGGTCCGATGGACCAATCAAACCCCCTCAGTGGCGTGGGAGGGAAGAGGGGAAGCCTTCCCCGCTTGACCTTCCTCAGGAAGACACTACCTCGGGAATGCGCTCGGTCCCACGCTTCAGCGTCGT